>NZ_JSFK01000020.1 GCF_000783395.1 Pseudomonas chlororaphis
CCCACTCCCAAAAGAAACTCGCCCCACCGGCCAGTTGCCGCTGCAAGATAACGTGAGCGTCGTCGTAGTCGTAACGCTCGCTGTCACCGACGGCGTTGGTCGCTTCGATCAGGTGCTGATAAGCGTCGTAGCGGTAACTGACCAGCGCCTGTTCGGTGCTCCAGGCACCGTCGTGAAACACCTGGTAATCCACACCGAGCAACTGCGCGCGGTCATAGCGCAACAACAGCGAACGCCCGGCGCCGTTGTCCAGTCGCTGCACCCGGTCAGATCGATCGCGCTGCACCGTCAGACGATTGCCATAGGCATCGCTGATCGCCGTCAGCCGTCCCGCACGAAAGTGATAAAACCGCGCCGTTTCCCCGGCCAGCGCAAGGATCAGCTCTTCCGGCTCATCGCCCAGAAAGATCGCCGCCCGAGACAGGCTGTTGTGAATCGCCGGCCGTGCAGCACTGGGCAGCGGAAAACGGGTACGCCGGTTTTCATGGTCGACCCAGACCACAAAGTCGCCTTCAAACGCCAGCCGATGCGCCAGCGAATGACTCCAACCAAACCCCAACCCAACATCGATTTCGGCGGCACTGCTGCGATACAACCGTGTGAACTCGAACGGCAACACCCCATCGAGCACCGCATCGGTGAGGGTCAGCAGTTCTTCACCGGTGACCATCGACACCGGGCAACCATTGGTGCAGGTGAAGGGCACGCAATCGGCGCTGTCGCCGTTGGGATTTCTCGCCTGATCCGGCGAATCGTCGTGAGGCTCATGCCGTTCCAACCGGCTCGAAGCGCCAGACTTGTCCCGCACAACAGGCGCCGGATTCGGCACCGTCAACACCAGCGAATCGGCCTGACGAATGTTCAGCGGTATCGACGGTGTCGCTTTCAACTCAACGTCACGCACATTGAGCATCAGCGGCTTCAAAACGCTGGCATGCCGCGTCAAATCCGCCGAGGACGTCAGTTCGGCCAAGCGCAAAGCCGAAGCCGCCAACCACTCCCGAGCGCGTGGTGACTTGACCTTCGCCAGCACTTTGCTGCTCAGGCGCACCGGCACGCCGACGCCACCCGACAACGCCGTCAGCAGAAAACCGATCAGCAGTTCAGCCCGAACCTCGGCCACCACTTCGGCCAGATACTGCGGCGGCAGCATCTTCAGCCAACTGCTAAACGCGGCCAGATGAATGAACAGCAACGGTTCGTCACTGAGGACCAGCAAGCCGTTGGCAATGGCGTCGCTGGAGGCATTCAACAACGCCTCAAGCTCGGCCTCGCTGAGGTACTCCAGCAATTTTTCACTGTTGGCCTGCAAGTCGGCGAGCAGGGCAAATACCTGTTTGATGTCATCCCAAACGCCGTTCAGGGCTTTCTCGAATCCACGCCAATCGGCCTGTTGCAACTGACCGTAACGCTCAAGAAATCCAGCGCTGGAAAACTCCGTCCACTGTGGTTGAAACCCTGCCCACTCAGCGCGCAGCCAGCCTTCCAGGCCTGCAATGGCACCTTCATAAGAGGCATACAGAGCACGCACATGGTCGGTGGACACATCGGGAAAGAAGGTGATGCGATAACGCTGGCCCCGATCGCAATCGGTCACTTGCAGAATGCCGCTGGGGCCGATGGTGTGGTGAAGCGGTTCACCGAAAGTCAGCACACCGCCGACATCGGCAATCACCGGTTCAAGGGTCACCGGGGTGTTGCCAATCGGCACAAATCTCGCGGCCTCGAACATATGCACCAGCGTCAGCGACCCGCTGGCCGAGCACATGACCACCGATGAACTGAGCGGTTGGCGCGACTTGATCGGCGCGCTGAGGCGAACGTCGTTGCCGACGGTGAAGACCTGCTCGACATCCAGCGCGGTGCCTGTCCAGAACTGCTCGGCCCAGGCGTCGTAGTGGTTCAGACACAGGCGGAATTCGCGGATCAGGTGTTCGAAGTCCGGCTCGTCGGGATTCAAAGCAGCAACAACGAGCAGGCCGATGCTGTTGTTCAGGGCCAGAAGCCGATCGGTTGGAAGCATTCGCAGTCTCTCGCGCACATCAAAAAGGTGCGGGGACTTTGCGGGGGATCAATCAGGAAAGAAGTCGGGCGAGTAGGCGATGTCTGTAGGATGTTTCGACATGGTTTGTAAGGCGGTATAGGGTTTCGTTTTTTCGTTCACAAAAGAGGGCTTTTACCTGCCCAGGTACCTTCAATGACAAAAGGATCAAGCGTCATGTCCAACACAGCCGAGCGGGTCAACATCGTCGACACTCAGGTGTTGTCCCATGACTGGTATCTGCTGAAGAAAATCACCTTCGACTATCACCGCAACAACGGCGAGTGGCAGCGTCAGACCCGTGAGGTTTACGACCGTGGCAATGGCGCTGCGATTCTGTTGTTCAACCGAGAGCAACGCACGGTGGTACTGACCCGGCAGTTTCGTTTGCCGGTATTCGTCAATGGCCATGATGGTTTGCTGATCGAGGTGGCTGCCGGGTTGCTTGAAGGCGCTGCACCGGAGCAGCGGATTCGCGATGAAGCCGAAGAGGAAACCGGTTATCGCGTGCACGATGTGAAGAAGGTATTCGAGGCCTACATGAGTCCTGGCTCGGTGACCGAGAAGCTGCACTTTTTCATTGCCGAATACGACGCCGCATCGAAGGTTAGCGACGGTGGTGGTCTGGAAGAGGAGACCGAAGAACTGGAAGTGCTGGAGTGGCGATTCGATGACGCGTTGGCGGCGTTTCAGCGCGGCGAGATCTGCGACGCCAAGACCATCATGCTGTTGCAATATGCGGCGATGAATAACCTGTTTGGCGCTTGATTCAGAACAGCTCGCCGGTTTTGCCAATTTGCGACCACTGACCACCCTCCAGGGTCAGCAAGCGCTCTTTCGCCTCCAGCCCACCGGCAAACCCGGTCAGCTTCCCTGACGCGCCGATCACCCGATGACACGGCGCGACAATGGAGATCGGGTTGCGTCCGTTCGCTGCGCCCACTGCCCGCACGGCGCTGGGATTGCCTATCTGTTCGGCAATCTGGCTGTAGGTCCGCGTCTCGCCGAATGGAATGGTCAGCAGCGCCGTCCAGACCTTTTTCTGAAAGTCGGTGCCAGCGAAATCCAGTTCCAGATCAAAACAGTCACGCGTCCCGGAAAAATATTCTTCAAGTTGTCGAGCGGTTCGAATCAGGATCGGATTGTCGGGGGCCTCACTCATCGGCCCGAGGCGCACGCGGTTCGGTTTGTCGTTTTCCCAGAGGATGGCCGCCAGTCGTGAGCCGTTCGCGACCAGCTTCAGCTCGCCGACGGGCGAGGGCAGGGTGATGAACGTGTAAGACATGACGGCAGACTCCGGATCAGGGCGGCAACAGCGCCCAGCATACTGCCTGATCGGGGAGGCGCAATACGCAAAGCCGACCATACTGCTTGGTGCTCTTGAAGCGTTCCCCCCTCTGTTTTGCACAGACCCTGAAAACAAAAAAAGAGATCGACTCATGAAGTACGAACCTTTGGCCAAATCGCTGATAGCGACCTCACTGGCACTCAGCTGTCTCATGGCTCACGCGGCGTCAGTCGCACCGGTTGCCGCCGAAAACGGCATGGTGGTCACTGCGCAACATCTGGCGACCCATGTGGGCGTCGACGTATTGAAAAGTGGCGGCAATGCCGTCGATGCGGCGGTCGCCGTGGGTTACGCGCTGGCGGTGGTTTATCCCGCAGCAGGCAACCTCGGCGGTGGCGGCTTCATGACCATTCAACTGGCGGACGGGCGCAAGACTTTCCTCGATTTCCGCGAAAAGGCCCCGTTAGCGGCGACGGCCAACATGTACCTCGACAAGGAAGGCAACGTTATTCCTGACTTGAGTACGCGTGGTCACCTGGCGGTGGGCGTGCCGGGCACGGTTTCGGGCATGGAACTGGCACTGAGCAAATACGGGACCAAACCGCGCAAGGAAATGATTGCCCCGGCGATCAAACTGGCGGAAGACGGTTTTGCGCTGGAGCAGGGGGACGTCGAGCTGCTGGAGTACGCCACCGACGTGTTCAAGAAGGACATGCGCGATTCCGGGTCGATCTTCCTGCACAACGGCGAGCCGATGCAGGTCGGGCAGAAACTGGTGCAAAAGGACCTCGGCAAGACCCTGCGGACCATTTCCGAAAAAGGCGCCGACGGCTTCTATAAAGGCTGGGTCGCCGATGCCATCGTGACCTCCAGTCAGGCCAACAAAGGCATCATCACCCAGGCCGACCTCGACAAATACAAGACCCGCGAACTGGCTCCGGTGGAGTGCGATTACCGGGGTTACCACGTGGTCTCGGCGCCACCGCCAAGCTCCGGCGGCGTGGTGATCTGCCAGATCATGAACATCCTCGAAGGCTATCCGATGAAGGACCTGGGCTTCCATTCGGCTCAGGGCATGCACTACCAGATCGAAGCGATGCGCCACGCCTATGTCGATCGCAACAGCTACCTCGGCGATCCGGATTTCGTCAAAAATCCGATCGAGCATCTGCTGGACAAGAACTACGCGACCAAACTGCGCGACGCCATCCAGCCGAACAAGGCCGGCGTGTCGGCTGAACTCAAGCCCGGTGTGGCGCCCCATGAAGGCAGCAACACCACCCACTATTCGATCGTCGACAAGTGGGGCAATGCGGTGTCGGTCACCTACACCCTCAACGACTGGTTCGGCGCGGGCGTGATGGCGAGCAAGACCGGGGTGATCCTCAACGATGAAATGGACGACTTCACCTCCAAGGTCGGCGTGCCGAATATGTACGGTCTGGTGCAGGGCGAAGCCAATGCCATTGCTCCGGGCAAGGCACCGTTGTCGTCGATGAGCCCGACCATTGTCACCAAGGACGGCAAAGTGGTGATGGTTGTCGGCACACCGGGCGGCAGCCGCATCATCACGGCGACTTTGCTGACCATGCTCAACGTTATCGACTACGGCATGGGCCTTCAGGAGGCGGTCGATGCGCCACGCTTCCACCAGCAATGGATGCCGGAGGAAACCAACCTCGAAGACTTCGCCGCCAGCCCAGACACGAAGAAGATTCTCGAGAGCTGGGGGCACAAGTTCGCCGGGCCGCAGGACGCCAACCACATCGCCGCGATTCTGGTCGGCGCACCGTCGCTGGGCGGTAAGCCTGTCGGCAAAAACCGCTTCTACGGCGCTAACGATCCACGTCGCAATACTGGCTTGTCACTGGGTTACTGAGGGGCGTAAAAAGGGGGCGGGCTCAGGTCCGCCCCTGTCTCAAGGACTGATCAAGGAAGGCTCATCATGACCACCGCATTACTGATCATCGACGTCCAGCGCGCCCTCTGTTCGGGCGAATACCAGTGCCATGACATTCACCGCGTGATCGACACCATCAATGGTCTCAGCACCCGCGCGCGCAAGGCTGGCGTGCCGGTGGTGCTGATCCAGCATGAAGAAAAGGACAGTCCGTTGGCCCATGGCGCCGAAGGCTGGCAACTGGCCGAAGGGCTTGAGACATCGCCTGAGGACTTGCGCGTACGCAAGACCACGCCGGATTCGTTCTACCAGACAGACCTGCGCAAACTGCTGCCGAGCGAAGATTTCGAAAAACTGGTCATCTGCGGTCTGCAAACCGATTACTGCGTCAACGCCACCGTGCGTCAGGCCCATCAACTGGGTTATGACGTAGTGCTTGTGGCCGACGCGCATTCCACTGTCGACAACGGCAACATGAGCGCCGAAGACATCATCACCGAGCACAACAAGGATCTGGCGCACCTGACCGGCTCTGTGGCGCGCATCGACGTCAAACCCGCCGCCGACATCACGTTCTGAAGCGTACACAAAACCTTGTGGGAGCGAGCCTGCTCGCGAAGGCAGTGTGTCAGTCGATATTGATAGTGGCTGATCCACCGCTTTCGCGAGCAGGCTCGCTCCCACAGTGATTGAAGGAAACGGATTGCTGTGACCATCGGGGATTTCCGCGGGCAGCACTGGCATACTGCGCGCCATCCGAAGAATGGAATCTCTCGATGTTCGCGCTCTCCCTGCGCCAAGCCTTGTTGCTGACGTCCCTTGCGTTCGCCGCTGTTACCCAAGCCAGCAGTTTCGATTGCGCCAGCGCTGCCAGCAAAACTGAAAGAGCCATTTGTGCAGATCCGTATCTTTCGCGCCTTGATGAGCAGCTTGCAGAGCGTTGGCGCTCGACCCTCGCCAACGTTCCCGATCCCAAGGCTCTCAAGACCGATCAACGGCAATGGCTGAAAAGTCGTAACGCCTGTGGCGCCCTCACGGCCTGTTTGCGCCGCCAGTATCTGATGCGTCTGGCCGAACTGGAGCACGCTACTCAGCCCTTCAGTTGGGACGCGACCTGGCAGCTCATTCCTCCGAGTACTTCAACGGCGGCAACGGTGACAACCCATCGTCGCGATTCAGCGCACATCACTTTTGATATTGCAGCGGGCGAGGGTGCCAACTCGGGAAATCTCGAGGGTGTCGCCGTATTTGAAGGCAAAGAAGCGCATTACGCAGAGGGAGAGTGCACGTTGACGTTCACCCCCATCAATGGCGTTCTGCATATCTCGCAAGTCGGCGCAGATGCCGATTGTGGTGGCGGTATGGGCGTGTATTACGCCGGCACTTATGTCGCCTCGGAACAACCGTTGACGCTTGATTACGACATGCTCAGTCTTGGCTTGGCGCGAACACCAGAGGAAAACCAGGCCCTGCATGGATTGCTCAAGGACGATTATGAAAGACTCGTTGAGCTTTCGGGCACTTTGCAAGTCGGCGATCCCTCAGCCGACGTGCCGGGCAGTCAGGTCGTGGAAATGTGGATGCGTGGCTTGGGGGGCACCGGCATCATCATGAGCACAACCGACCAGCGTTTCTGGATCATCCTGCTGACCTACGATGGGCAAGGTCATCAGCGGGCGCGCTATTACACCAACGCGGTGAAATGGAAAGGACGTCTACCCGATGTTCTGCAAGCCTGGTACCAACGCACAAATGGAAATCGCTCGATCACTCTGGATTCCATGCCCTGATTCCAGACTGCTCACGTCGCAAACAAAACCCCACGAATCTCACCCACCCGCGGCGCCACCATCACGCCCTCCAGCACCATGCGCGTAATCGTCTGCGCCGCCGTTTGATAATCCTCATCCTGCGGCACTTCGCGCCCCATGATCTGGCCCATCTGCCAGCCAATGTTGGTGTACGTGCGCGTCGCCGACCAGATGAACAGCATCAAATGCTCAGGATCCACCGGCGCCAGCAAACCGCGTTCTATCCAGCTGCGTAAACATTCAACGTTGCGCCGCGCTTCGGCCTGCAACAGATCGCGGCACTCATCCGGCAACTGGCGACCACCGAGCAGCAACTCGCCGCTGAAGACCTTGGCAATCGCCGGATGTTCGCGAGCAATACGAATCCGCGCGGCAACGTAAGCACGCAGCCCCGTCAGCGGATCATCGCTTTCACGCAGCATTGCCGAGGCCTCCAGCAGCGGTTCGACAAACCCCAGCAGCACTTTGCCGTAGAGGTTTTCCTTGCTCTGGAAGTAGTAATACAGATTGGCTTTGGGCAGCCCGGCACGCGCCGCGATGTCGCGAGTCTGGGTGGCGTCGAAGCCGTTGGCGGCGAATTCTTCGCTGGCAGCGGCGAGGATCAACTGCTCGTTGCGTACGCGGATAGCACTCATGGCAATACAGGTTGGCTGGACGGCATGGAAAGGTTCTGGCGATTTCGGTTTCGCAATATACAAAGCTATATAGCGAGGAGGCCAGCATACTCGAAGGGCAGCGCTATGCTGTTTCGATCAATGATTGGACACGGAGCAGAAACATGACTCTTCAGGCAGTGCGAGCCGACGCGACTCATCTGGATGCGGTGGCGGCGTTGTTCGACGCTTATCGAGGTTTTTACCAGCAGCCGTCGAACCTTGTGCAATCGCGAACCTTCATCGCCGAACGCATGGCTGCCAGCGAATCGGCGATTTTTCTTGCTCAGGATGAACACGGTGAAGCGCTGGGTTTCGTGCAGCTGTATCCGACGTTCTCGTCCATCGATGCCCACCGCGCCTGGCTGCTCAGCGATCTGTTCACCACGCCCGCCGCACGTGGGCGTGGCGTTGGCCGACTGTTAATGAACACGGCGCGTGATTTTGCCGTGGCGAGCGGTGCGAAGGGGCTGGTGCTCGAGACCGCTACCGACAACCTTACGGCGCAAGGCTTGTACGAATCCCTCGGCTACGTACGCGACAGCGGTTATTACACCTACATCCTCGACTTGCGGCAGGGCTGAGCAAGTTTTTTTCCGATTTCCCCAATTCAGGCTTTCGCCCGAGGGCTGCTCTCTCTAGAATCCGCCCGGCCTTCGCAATGAAGGCTCAATGCCATCATCTGGTCTTGTACACATAGGGACGGACATCATGCAATTCGGGAAAATTCTGGCGCTGGGGTTGGTACTCGCGCTGGGCGGTTGTGCCAGTTTCACCAAAGACGAAGTAGCGCCGGTCACCATGCCGTCGATGGCCAACTATGCCAACAAGCCAAACGTCTACGTGGATTTCGATTTTTATCAGGGCGAACCGAAAAGCGGCTCCGCCGTGGAAGTGCCACAAGCGCGCGATCAGCTGAAACCACAGCTGCAAAAAATTCTCACCGATTCGGGCCTGTTCGGCCGTGTCACCCTGGATGAGTTCCAGAAGCAGCCGGGCGACTACAGCCTGCGTCTGAAAATGTACAACCATCCGCCGAATGCCGGTTCCATGGTGCTGGCCTTCATCAGCGGCTTCAGCATGATGGTGATCCCGGCGTATGGCACCGATCAGTACACCTTGAGCCTGGAAGGCATGGATGGCCAAGGTCAGGCCCTGACCACCGCGAGCAATCACGATGCGGTCGGCACCTGGTTCGGCATCTGGTTTATCCCGCTGATGGCCAACACGCCTAAAGAAGCGGTGAATGACACGTTCACTCGTCAGGTCAACGCGCTGCTCAAGCAAATGGTCGATAGCAAGAACCTGAAGTACTCAGCACTCGAAACTCGTATTCCTCGGGCCTGAAGCGAAAAAAAAGAGCCGCAATTGCGGCTCTTTTTTTGCCCTTACTTAAGGGCCTGAATGAACTGTGGATCGCTGTACAGTTCTTTCAGCAAGTCACGCACCATCGGGTTGTAAGCGTTGACCGCATTCGGAATCGCAATGAAACCGAAGAAGCTGCTGCTCCACTGGCTGCTGACATTCTTGGTGGCGTCGTACACCACATCGTTACCGTTGAGCAGGGTGAAGCGAGCGGCGAGTTTGCCGTCGCCCGTGCCCATGCCGGCGGACAGTTCGTTCTTCACCACCAACACTTTCAACTGACGCTGCGCCTGCGGATCGAGCAGGCCGGCCTTGCGCAGTTCTTCAGTGATCGCGTCCTGAATGTGCGCCGGGATGCTGCCGGACGGCGAGCGCACCGGGTTGGCGCGAACCACCAGCGAACCTTCACCGGATTCGGCGGTAACCTGAGGATTGCTGATCGCATGCAGCGGCGGGGTTTGCTTGAGCTTCTGCACGTTCTCGAAGCTCGGCTCGTAGCGAGTCATGGTCATGCCACAACCTTGCAGTAGCAGGGCCAGCATCGGGATCAACAACAGCGACTTCTTCACGGCAGTTCCTTGCGTGGGAATAGAGGAGGGCGCGAATTATGGGCAGAGTGCCATCATTGAGCAACCTTGTTCGTTTGCCCTTTGAGCAATTGTTCGATCTGCGCCAATTCCCAGGTACTGAGCAGGCTCACCGGGTCGGTACCGTAACGCTGCCAACTGTCCAGCGCGCCTTCTTGCCCATCAGCATTGCGGGCGAATTCACAGTGATGTAACCGGCTACCTTCAAAGTCCAGCAGCAGGTGCCAGCCCTCGATATCGACCGCGACCCGTCCCGCCTCGTCAGGCATCTCGCAGACTTTGAAAGTGAGGACACCCAGCGCCGCTTCACGCAAACGCTGGCACACCTCGCGGGCGCTCAGAAATGCAGACATGTTCAACTCAATGGATACAGGAACGCGCCAGCATAAAGCCCGAGTCGACAAGTGTCAGCGTTCACTGGCCCGATCCCGGACAATTCCGTAACATCCGCAACCCTCTTTTCTCCGAACACCTGCAGCCGCGCTCGACGGCCGCTCAATCAGGTAAGCCATGAAACCGATTCGTCTGCGCGCCGATGTCCTGGCCGGACTCACCACCTCGTTTGCCCTGTTGCCCGAATGCATTGCGTTCGCGCTGGTGGCGCACCTCAATCCGCTGATGGGCCTGTACGGCGCCTTCATTATCTGCACGCTGACGGCGTTGTTCGGCGGCCGGCCGGGCATGGTCTCCGGCGCGGCGGGTTCGATGGCTGTGGTCATCGTTGCGCTGGTGGTGCAGCACGGCGTGCAGTATTTGTTGGCGACGGTGTTGCTCGGCGGTCTGATCATGATGGCGTTCGGGCTGCTGCGCCTGGGCAAACTGGTGCGCATGGTGCCGCACCCGGTGATGCTCGGCTTCGTCAACGGCCTGGCGATCATCATTGCGCTGGCGCAACTGGAGCATTTCAAGAGCGGTGAGGACTGGCTCAGCGGTACGCCGCTGTACCTGATGACCGGGCTGGTGCTGCTGACCATGGCCATCGTCTACATTCTGCCGCGTCTGACCCGCGCGGTGCCGCCGGCACTGGTGGCGATTCTCGGCGTCGGCCTGCTGGTGTACCTGTTCGGTCTGCCGACCCGCACCCTCGGCGACATGGCGCACATCGCTGGCGGCTTGCCGAGCTTCGCTTTGCCGGATATCCCGTGGAATGTCGAAACCCTGCGCATCATTGCGCCTTACGCGATTTTGATGGCGCTGGTCGGTCTGCTGGAAACCCTGCTGACGTTGAACCTCACCGACGAAATCACCGAAACCCGTGGCTACCCGGATCGCGAGTGCGTGGCGCTCGGCGCGGCCAATATGGTCTCGGGCGCATTCGGCGGTATGGGCGGGTGCGCGATGATCGGCCAGACCGTGATCAACCTCAGTTCCGGCGGGCGCGGGCGCTTGTCCGGTGTGGTCGCTGGCGTGCTGATTCTGTTGTTTATCCTGTTTCTGTCGCCGCTGATCGAGCGTATTCCGCTGGCGGCGCTGGTCGGTGTGATGTTCGTGGTGTCGCAGCAGACCTTCGCCTGGGCGTCATTGCGGGTGGTGAATAAAGTGCCGCTCAATGATGTGCTGGTGATCATCGCCGTGACCACCATCACTGTGTTTACCGATCTGGCCACTGCGGTGCTGTGCGGCATCATCATCGCCGCGCTCAACTTTGCCTGGCAGCAGGCTCGTGAGTTGTATGCCGATGAGCATCTGGAGGCTGACGGCAGCAAGCTCTATCGTCTGCACGGCACGCTGTTTTTCGCCTCGACCACGCCGTTCCTCAATCAGTTCGATCCGGCCAATGATCCGGCCCGGGTGACTTTGGATTGTCGGCATTTGAGTTTTGTCGATTACTCGGCGATTGCGGCGTTGAAGACTCTGCGGGAGCGCTATGCCAAGGCGGGCAAGCATTTGCAGGTGTTTCATTTGTCTGAGCGCTGCAAAAAATTACTCAAGCGCGCCGGTGTCGACCACGACTGAAGGCGCCCAGGTCTTGCCGAGAATCCGCGAGACCTGATCGGCCGAGTAGGGCTTGGCGAGAAACTCGAAACCCTCGTGACCGTAGCGCGCCAGTTCTTCGCTGTAGCCGGAGGTCAGTATCACGGGCAGATCCGGGCGGCGACGGCGCAGTTCCCTGGCGAGCGCGACTCCCGTGATACCGGGCATGACGACATCGGAAAACACTGCGTCGAAAGCCCTTGCGTCTTCGCCTGCCAACTTCAAGGCTTCTTCGGCGTTGGTAGCCCACGTCGTGTCATAGCCCAGATCCTGCAGGATCTGATTGGCGAAGCGGCCAACGTCCAGATTGTCCTCGACCACCAGCACCCGGCGCTTTTCATGCGGCGCCTGCAGTTCGCCTTCGTCCGACGTCTCGCTGGCCTGCGGCGCAACCGCCGGTACCTGGGGCAGGTACAGCGTAAACTCCGTTCCGTGACCGACCAGGCTGGACACATCGACATTACCGCCCGATTGCTTGGCAAAGCCGAACACTTGCGATAACCCGAGCCCTGTGCCTTTGCCGACATCTTTAGTGGTGAAGAACGGTTCGAAAATATGCTCAAGAGTGTGCGCATCGATACCGCCGCCGGTGTCCGTCAGTGCGATGGACACAAACGGGCCGCTGGCGCCGCCATGACCGCGAATCGCTGGCAGTGGTTTGTCGCACTCAAGGCGCAATTTCAGCAGGCCTTGGCCATTCATCGCGTCACGGGCGTTGAGCGCGATATTGATCACTGCGGTTTCGAACTGACTCAGATCGACGCGGATGTAGCAGGGTTGGTCCGGCCGTTCGACGCTGACATGAATTTGCGCGCCCGTGACAGACTCGAGCATTTCACCGATGTTCGCCAACCGTTCGCCCGCATCGACCACTTGCGGGTTGAGCGGCTGACGCCGGGCAAAAGCAAGTAATTGGCTGGTCAGCCTGGAGGCGCGCTCGACGGTGTCGGAAACCGCGCGCATATAGCGCTGACGACGCTCCTGCGGCAGGTTGGGCTGGCGCAGGAAATCCACTGACGAGCGAATGATGGTCAGCAGATTGTTGAAATCATGGGCCACACCGCCGGTCAACTGGCCGATGGCTTCAAGCTTTTGTGACTGGCGCAGCGCCGACTCCGTTTCGGCCAGACGCAAGCTGCGTTCCTCGACCCGTTGTTCCAGCGTGGCATTCAGTTCCGCCAGCGCCAGCAGGCCTTCACGCACGTTGGCATCGGCGCGGACCCGTTCGATGTGCGCCCAGCAACGCTCGGTGACTTCGCTCAGCAGTGACTGTTCGAAGCGCGACCAGACTCGCGGCACATTGTCGTGCACCGCCATCAATGCGGTCAGTCGTCCTTGCTTGATCAACGGCACGCAAATGGTTGCAGTGATGCCGATGGCCTGGAAGGTTGCCGATTCTTCAGGGGCGAGTTCGCTGCGGTTGTCATGGATGATCAGCGGCTCGCCGGCACGCAGCAAGGTCACGGCTTTCTCACCGAAGTCGCGCAGTCGATAGTGGCCGACGATGCTTGGCGAGCCGGGCGCCGCCCAATCGCCGCGAATGGTGAAACCGTCCTCATCGGCGTCCATGTCGGCGTAGGCACAGTTTGACAGCTGCAAATGTTCGACCATCAGACGCGTGGTGATGGCGAGAATGGCTTGGGCATCGGTCGCGCTGGCAACGGCGTTGCCGAGCGCCTCAAGCACGGCCAGACGCTGGTTGAGAAAAACCGTCTGGGTGGTTTCCGTAACGGTATCGAGCATGCCGACCACGTTGCCGAGCGAATCGCGGATCGGGCTGTAGCAGAAGGTAAAAAACGCCTGCTCCGGTCCGCTGCCTCGCTCGATGGTCAGTGCAAAGTTTTCGATGTAAGTGGCTTGCCCGGCGTACGCCGCATCGGCAATCGGGCTGATCTCGCTCCAGGCTTCTTCCCAGATCTTGCTGAAAGGTCTTCCCAGAGCGTTCGGTTTAGCGCCGAGAATCGGCAGGAAGGCGTCGTTGAACAAGGTGATCAGTTCTGGCCCCCAAACGATGGCTTGAGGAAAGTGCGAGGCAAGGCTGAGCGAGACCGTGGTCTTGAGCACATCGGGCCAGTTTTGCAACGGACCCAGCGGGGTGCTTGCCCAATCATGGCGTCGAATCTGCTCGGCCATCTCACCGTTGTCTTGCAACCAGTCTGTCATGGGAATCGTATCTTTCCGGGCGTCTGCGTGTGAAGAAAGACCTTTGCGCGCGGTGTTTGGTTTCAGTACGCGCGCTCGCAGTGAAACTGTCGTCCTCAGGTCTGTGCACATCATTGCACGATGCGTGAGACAAAAACGATGTGTGACAAGGATGCCGGCTCCCGCCGGAAGCGAAGCGCCCGGAAAATATTGGGCGGCTGCTGCGCATCCCGGCAGGAGCAAGCTCCCTCGCCACAGCTGTTTTTTACCTTTTGATCAGGCATCGATGGCCGGGAAATCGATATCCGTCAGCGCCGCGTTGTTCAGGTAGTTGGTCAGGCTCTGCACGGCCACCAGCGCAATTACTTCAATGATCTTCACATCGTCGATACCGGCAGTGCGGGCGGCGGTGATCTGTTCGTCACTCAAATGGCCGCGGCTTTCGGTCAACTGACGGGCGAGGGCGGCATACGCGTTGAGTTCGCCTTGGCGGGCGGCGACGATGTCTTGTGCCGAGAGCCCGGCCTTGCCGGCAAACAAGGTGTGCGCCGCCAGGCAGTAGTCGCAACCGTTGACCTGTGAGGTGGCGAGGTATACCGCTTCTTTTTCCTGGGCGCTCAGCGAGGTTTTGCCGAGGATTGCCGAGGCTTGCACGTAGGTTTCGAGGGCCACCGGCGCTTTGGCCAGGGTGGTGAAGACATTGGGCAGGAAACCGATTTTCTTTTTCACACCTTCCAGCACGGGGCGGCTGGTGTCGGCGGCGGTTTCGAGGCTGATAGCGTGGATGCGGCTCATGGTGATTCTCCGAAAGTCCGGTGCGAAGTGCGCCGGGGATGGAGGTCATGTTATTGAGTGAGGCTGGTGGATTGGCGGCAAATCGTCGAGGATATGCGGCAGATCGTCCAGACTTACCCTTGGAGTCGTCCATGGATCGCCTTTCCACGTTGCTCAGCCATTTCGGCGTGTCTGCCGGGACCTTTCACAGCGGCACGTTTTGCGGCCTCAGCGTTCACGACGGCGAGCCATTCGGCCATGTTCATTTGTTGCAGGCCGGCGAGTTGCTGCTCAAACCGGGCAGCGAACGCGAGATTCGCCTCAGTGAGCCGTCGCTGATTTTCTTCCCCCGACCCTTTGCCCATCGCATGTTCGCCGACGAGGCGATGGATACCCAAGTGGTCTGCGCCACGCTGACGTTTGACGGCGGTTCCGGCAATGCGCTGGCGGCGGCACTGCCGGATTATCTGGTGCTGAAACTGACGGAAATTCCTGAGCTGGGCAACACCGTGGAGTGGCTGTTCAAGGAAGCGTTCGAAGGTCATTGCGGGCGCGTGGCGGTGATGGATCGACTGTTCGAACTGCTGGTGATTTTGTTGCTGCGGCACCTGATCAGCAGCCGCGAACAACAACCGGGGATGATCGCCGGGCTAGCCGATCCACGTCTGTCGCGTGCCTTGAACCTGATGCATGAGCAACCGCAAAAGCCATGGAGCGTGGCGGATCTGGCCGCTGTCGCCAACCTGTCCCGGGCCGGGTTCGCCGAGCAGTTTCGCCGCGTTGTCGGGCAGACGCCTGCCGATTATCTGCTGAGCTGGCGCGTCAGTCTGGCGCAGAAACGCTTGCGCGAAGGCAAACCGATTGCGCTGATTGCCGAGGAGGTCGGTTACGAAAGTCCTTCGGCGCTGGCCCGGGCGTTTCGGCGCAAGACCGGGCTCAGTCCGCGGGAGTGGAAGGCGGGCGTCTGAGGGTCATTTGGCGAATTTCTTCGCCCCGGCCACACACAGAATCACGCCCAATGTCACAGCGAGCATGCCGACGCTGACGTGTTCATGCAGCAGCGTCGCCGCCAGCGCCAGACCAAAAAACGGCTGCAGTAATTGCAACTGACCGACCGCGGCAATCCCGCCCTGGGCCAGGCCGCGATACCAGAACACAAAACCGATCAGCATGCTGAACAGCGACACATAGCCCAGACACAGCCACGCCGACAGACTGATCGTGCCGAACGAGGCAGGCGCCAGCCACACACTCAACACCGCCATGAGTGGTAGCGACAGCACCAGTGCCCAACAAATCACTTGCCAGCCGCCGAGGGTTCGCGACAGTTTCGCGCCTTCGGCATAACCGAGGCCGCAGGCCAGAATGGCCGCCAGCATCAGCAGGTCACCGGTGGGCGAGGCCGTCAGCCCTTGCGCGAGGGCGAAGCCGACCACCAGTGCGCTGCCGAGAATCGAGAACATCCAGAACACCGGTTTCGGCCGCTCACCGCCGCGCAGCACGGCAAAAATCGCCGTGGCCAGTGGCAGCAATCCGACAAACACAATCGAATGTGCTGACGTCACGTGTTGCAGCGCCAGGGCGGTCAGCAGCGGAAAGCCGAGCACCACGCCCATTGCGACGATAAACAGCGGCAGCCACTGATTGCGCGCCGGGCGCCGTTCGCGAAACACCCACAACAGCGCCACCGCCAACACCCCGGCGATGGCAGCGCGGACCACGGTGAGAAACACCGGATCGAACTCCAGCACCGCCAGACGCGTGGCCGGCAGCGAACCGCTGAAGATCACCACGCCGATAAAACCGTTGATCCAGCCGCTGGTTTTTTCCAGTGCCGGGGTCGTCAGATTCGAAGTCCGTTCCATAGCAGATCACGCTCAGAAGTGGGTTGCATTGCGGCCATGCTAGAGCCGAGAATCAGCACAATCAAAGAATTGTCATGGATACATCCGGCATGCCACGTTCGCGCTACAAGACAATCGTCGATGCCTATGCGGCCGACATTCGGTCGGGGCAGTTGCCGCCGGGTACGCGGCTGCCAACTCACCGGCAACTGGCTGCTGAGGAAGGGCTGGCGCTGGTCACGGCTTCGCGGGTGTACGCGGAGCTGGAGGCCATGGGCCTGGTCAGCGGCGAGACCGGCCGTGGCACGTTTGTCCGCGAAACTTCGCTGGCGCCGGGGCAGGGTATCGATCAGAAAGACGTGGCGGTCGGCATGATCGACCTCAATTTCAATTACCCGTCATTGCCCGGTCAGGCGGATTTGTTGCGCAGCGCGTTGCGCCAATTGGCATTGTCCGGTGATCTGGAGGCGTTGCTGCGTTATCAACCGCACGCAGGCCGCGCCCATGAGCGCACTTCGGTTGCTCGGCATCTGCTGACGCGCGGGGTGAACGTCGAGGCCGAGCAGGTGCTGATCGTCAATGGCGCCCAGCAAGGGCTGGCGGTGACGCTGATGGCGCTGCTCAAACCCGGTGATGTGATTGCTGCCGACGCGCTGACCTATTCCGGCTTCAAAGTGCTGGCCGAAGCGCTGCATCTGGAAGTCGTGGCGATTCCGTTCAGCGCGCAGGGGCCGGATCTCGCGGCGCTGGAAAAACTCTGTCGCAGCCGTTCGGTGCGCGCCGTGTACAGCATGCCGACCTTGCACAATCCGCTGGGTTGGGTGATGCCCTTGGCACAACGGGAGCAGTTGGTGGCGATTGCTCGTCGGCATGATCTGACGATCATTGAGGACGCAGCCTACGCATTTCTGGTGGACAACCCACCCCGCACGTTGATCGATCTGGCGCCGGAGCGCACGGTGTACGTCTCGGGCCTGTCGAAAAACATCGCCACAGGCCTGCGCGTCGGTTTCATCGCTGCACCGACAGAGACCGTGCCGGCGCTGGAACGCATCATCCGCGCCACGACCTGGAACACCCCGGGCGTCATGACCGCCATTGCCTGTGGCTGGCTCGACGACGGCACAGTGACGCTGCTCGAGGAGCAGAAACGCAACGACGCCAAGGCGCGGCAAGCGCTGGCGGCGGAAGTGTTGAAAGGGCTGCCGAGCATTGGCCATCCGGCGTCGTATTTCTTGTGGCTACCGTTGCCGGAAGACGTGCGCGCCGATCAGATTGTCGTGGAGCTGATGCACGAGCAGATTTCCGTCACCACCGCCGAGCCGTTTTCGGTGTCGGGCCATGTACCGCATGCGATTCGCCTGGCGTTGGGCTCGGTCGACATGGAGGTGTTGCACCAGGCATTGATCAAAATCAGCAGGATCATTGGCGCTTACCGGTAAAAACAAAATGCTACCCTTGCGGCGCCCGATGCAGACCGACCCGGAACCCTCGATGAAAAACACCGCTGCACTGTCACTCGCGCTGATGCTCGTCACCGGCCTGTTTACTACGTTCAGCCATGCCGCAGGCGACCCCGAAGCCGGCGCGAAAATCTTCCCGCGTTTGTGTGGCGGCTGCCATCAGGTCGGCGAATCGGCCCGCCCGGGTTTTGGCCCGCAGCTCAATGGCATCATTGGTCGGCCTGCCGGGACGTCGGCCAACTATGTGTATTCGGATGCGATGAAGAACTCGGGGGTGACCTGGGATCGCGAAACGCTGATCGCCTATCTGAAGGATCCGAAAGGTGTGGTGCCGGGTACGCGGATGATTTTCTGGGGGCTGAGTGATGAAGAGAAACTCGACAATCTGCTGGCATATCTCCAGACCTTCACGCAATAACGGTAGGAGCTGGCGTAGGCTGCGATTGATCGTTCCCATCGCTCTGCGTGGGAATGCAGCCGACAGGGGTCATAACCGTCACGGTCACGCCTTGTTCGCGATTCAAGTTGGTGTGTTCGGGTGATATGCCGGGCACCCAAGTCCCTGATTGAAAAATGACATGAAAAAGCTATTCTGCGTTTTTGCCGCCTTCAAGGAACCCACCATGAAATCTTTGCTATTGGCAGCGCCGCTGTTGCTTGCCACCGGACTGGCCCACGCTGGCATCCCCCTGCTCAACGCTACGTGTCCGGGCAAGATCGAAGTGCACGCCGATGAGGGCGGGCCGATCTACATCAATGGCAAGGAAGGCCAGTTGAAGAAATTCAACGACAACTACTACGAAGCCAAAGGCGCGGGCGTGACCATTTCCCTGAGTATTAATCCCGATGGTTCGCCTGCTGTGTCCTACACAGGGAAGAATAAGGCCAACGGGATTTGCGAAGTGAAGAAGGGCTGATCACGCCACTTGGTTACGGCCCGCCGCCTTGGCCTGATACAGCTGCTGATCGGTGCGTTTGATCAGCGCGCTGTGGCTGTTGTCGGCCGGATCCGCCAGGCCGACGCCGATGCTCACCGTCACATTCCCGACCACAGGAAAATCGGCCTCGGCAACCGCCGCGCGAATTTTCTCGGCGACAACTTCCGGGGTGTCGGGTTTGGCGATTTCCGGCAACAGCACAGCGAACTCTTCGCCGCCGTAGCGGGCGACGAAATCGGTGGTGCGCAGGCTGCTCTGAATCAGTTGCGCCAACTGCTGTAGTACCTCATCCCCCACCGCGTGACCGTGCGTGTCATTGATTCGTTTGAAGTGATCGGCATCGATCAGCAGCAGGGAAAACGGGCGTCCAGTGCGGCGGAACAGCAGCGTGTACTCGGTGAGCTTCTCATCGAAACGGCGACGGTTGTATACGCCGGTCAAGCCATCGTGGGTCGCCAGATTCAGCAGTTCGGCGTTGGCCAGTGTCAGGGCTGCGGTGCGTTGTGCCACGGTGGCTTCCAGCGAGGCATTGGCCTCTTGCAGTTCGCGCTCTTTACCGAGCAGCGATTGCGTCATCGCATCAATGGATTGCCCGAGCTGGGCAATTTCCAGCACCGGGTGCTGCAGTGGGAATTGCGCGCCGGGCTGTTGGTTTTGCACCTGTCGGGCGGAGCGCGCGAGTTGTTCGATCGGACGGCTCAGGTAGAGCGCCAGGTAGTAAGCGACCAAACCGAACAGCACCGCCGCGACCACACCCAGGATCAGCAATTTGTACATCAGCAGGCGCGCCGGTTGCAGCGCGGTTTCCAGTGGCTGGCGCACGGCAATCGACCACGACAGCGCGGTGCTCGACGGCGTCGGCACGTTGACCACGCTGGTGAGGAACCCATTGTCGGCGGTCCAGCTTTGCGCCTTGGCGTCAGTTGCCAGTTGCTGCCCCATCAGTGCTTCGGGATAGAGAATCTTGCCATCGTGATCGATGATCAACGCCTCGATATCCGGCATTGAGTTTTTATGCGAAAACGCCGCCGACTCAACAATGCGCGTCACCCAACTCCAATGTGCATGGGCACCCAGTACGCCAATCACCTGACCGTCGGCGTTGTGGATCGGTGCGGCGAAATCGATGAAACGCAGCGGTTCACCGTTCGGCAGCCCCGGCAGCATTTTCGCCAGCAGCACTGCTTCGTGAGGGTCGCCGGTGTACTCACTGCGTAACCCGGCCTGGAACCACGGCCGTTGTTGCACCGATAGGCCGACCAGCAAGTCGTTCACCGCTTGATGCACCTTGCCCTCGGCATCGGTGACGCCCATCCACGCGTACTCAGTGCGCGCCTGGGTGCGCAGTTGCATCGATTTGAGAATGGCCGGGTTGTCCAGATCGCCACGCTCCAGATGCGGCGCGCGGCTGAGCAGATAAACCTCCAACTGGCGTTCGCGCAGTTGTTCACCCAGCAACGATGCCGCCGAGCGCGCCGTGTTGAGCAGCGCATTACCGCTGGCCTGCTTCATTTGTTCAGTGGCGATGTGACCCACATAGAAGCCCACGCTGAGCAGCGTCAGCAGAGATAAACCGGCAAACCAAAGGGTGAGGTGGCTACGCAGACTGGCTTTGAGCATGGGCAGGCGAGGTCTGTTTTGGAGTTGTGGCCGCATGGTATGCGCAATCGGCGGTGGGTGGCCAGTCGGGGAATGGATGGTAGCGGGCAGGAAAAAGCCCGGCTGATCAGGCCGGGCTTTTTCTTGGGATTGCGGTGAAACCGTTGAGTTATGCCACGCGGCGTTCGATCAGACGATCGGAACCGCCTTCGGCAACGCGGCGTTCGATCAGGCGATCTGAACCGCCTTCGGCGACGCGGCGTTCGAGCAGACGATCGGAACCACCTTCAGCAACGCGGCGTTCGATCAGACGATCGGAACCACCTTCGGCAACACGGCGTTCGATCAGACGATCGGAACCGCCCTCAGCAACACGACTTTCAATCAACTTGTCCGAGCCGCCTTCAGCGACCTGGGTGTGTGCCGGGGTGGCGGCAAAAGCGTTAATGGCGAAAACCGAGAAAGCGATGCTGAGAAGGGTCTGACGTTTCATGATCGTATGCTCCGGGGTGTTGTTGGTTTGTCTGGAGCCGATGTTACGCCGTGGATTTTTTATGAGAACTTCATTGCCGTGATGGTGAACATCGACCGCAATGATGGTTCACTAATCCCCTGCAGGAGCCACCACAGGCTGCGATCCTTTGATCTTTCTCAGAGCGACTTCGCCGCCCGAACACACAGTTCACCGGTCGCCCGCGTCAAAGCCAATTCATGCAGCGCATCGTGGGTCAGGCCACTGCGCGCCTTGGCCAGCCACACTGGGCAATTCGCATCATGGCGATACGGCGCAAAATCGGCGTATTGCTGCAACAGCCGGGTTTGCAATTCATCCAGACGCGGGCGGATCTGCTTGCCCAGGTCGGGGCGCGGAGTGTCCGGCGCGGCACCGGCCGCTTGCCACTGTGCGAGCAAACCGTACTGCACCAGTTTGTTCGCTTCCATTTGCGCAGCTATCAGTTGCGCCACGTCCTCCGGGTTCAATTGGCGCTCGGTGGCCAGCGTACGGGCATTGGCGATGACCTGCGCCTCACGCGGGCTGTCCTGAATCGGTTTGCCGCTGTCCCATTTGGTCAGCGCGACGAGGTCGCCGATGTTCAGGCGTTCGTTGAGTGTTTCCAGCAACGGCTTCAACGTTTCGGCGGGCGCGGCGGCGTGAGCGCTGGTGGCGAGCAGGGCAAGGAGAGTGCCGGTCAACAGGTTGGCAAAGTGCGGCATGAACAGAGCCTCAATGGGAGAAATGGGAGTGGGCAGTTGTGTACCACAGCCGGGCACTGACACCTACAGATCCGGGGCAATTACACAGGCGTGGGCACCGGCAATAAACACCGATTTGAAATGTTAATTGCGCCCCGCGTGCAACTCGCCGAAGCTATCCTCCATCAGCCCTCCCGCCGTTCGAGATGGACCTCTATTCAATGCAAGCCGCCGCCCAACGCCCACTCTGGCACACCTACCTGCTGTTCCTCGCGCCGATGGTGCTGTCCAATTTTCTGCAATCGATGTCGGGCACGGTCAACAGCATCTACATCGGCCAGATGCTCGGGACCCAGGCGCTGGCAGCGGTGTCGGGGATGTTTCCCATCGTGTTCTTCTTTATCGCACTGGTGATCGGCCTTGGCGCAGGCGCCGGTGTGTTGATCGGTCAGGCCTGGGGCGCGCGTGAGTCGCACATGGTCAAGGCGATTGCCGGGGCCACGCTGTTACTGGGCGTGTTGATCGGTCTGGTGGCTGCGGTGCTGGGCAGCGTGTTCGCGCGACAGGCGCTGACCGGGCTGGGGACGCCGGCGGATGTGCTCGACGATGCAGTGGCGTATGCCCATGTGATGATGTGGATCTTGCCGTCGTTGCTGGTGTTTGTGTTGTTCACCCAACTGTTGCGCGGGGTCAGCGATACGCTGTCGCCGTTACTGGCGTTGATCGTATCGACCGCTGTCGGGCTGGCATTGACGCCAGCGCTGATTCGCGGCTGGTTCGGCTTGCCGCAACTGGGCATTCAGAGCGCGGCGTACGCGGGGCTGGCCGGCAACCTGGCGGCGATGGCGTGGCTGGCGTGGCGCCTGATTCGCAAGGGCCATCCGCTGGCGCCGGACCGCGATTTCTTTGCTGCGCTGCGCCTCGACGGGGTCATTCTCGGCAAGGTGTTGCGCATCGGCCTGCCGACCGGCGTGCAGATGATTGTACTGTCGCTGTCGGAGCTGGTGATTCTGGCGCTGGTCAACCAGCACGGCTCGCAAGCGACGGCGGCGTATGGCGCAGTGACGCAGATCGTCAACTATGTGCAGTTCCCGGCGTTGTCGATTGCAATAACCGCGTCGATCCTCGGTGCACAGGCCATCGGCGCCGGGCGGCTGGAGCGCATGGGGCCGATTCTGCGCACCGGGCTGCTGATCAACGTGTGCCTGACCGGCGGCTTGATCGTGCTCGGCTATCTGCTGTCGCACTGGTTGCTGGGCCTGTTCCTGACCGAGGATTCGACCCGGGCAATGGCTGAGCATCTGCTGCACATCATGTTGTGGAGCCTGCTGGTATTCGGCTTCCAGGCCATCATTGGCGGGATCATGCGCGCCAGCGGCACGGTGTTGGTGCCGGTGATCATTGCGATCATTTGTGTGGTCGGTGTGCAACTGCCGGCGGCGTACTGGCTGGACGGGCAATACGGCTTGCAGGGCGTGTGGATGGCGTTTCCGGTGGCGTATCTGGGCATGCTGGTGTTGCAGACCCTGTATTACAAACTGGTCTGGCAGCATCAGAAAATCGAGCGGCTGGTGTAGGCGCTGGCGCAACGCCCGGATGTTTGCTTAAGTCAATCGAGGCCCTTGACGGCAAGCCCACCTGGAGAATTCGATGTCGATCCGATTGCTGCTGGCTGCCGCGTGTTCGCTGTGCGTCGTCTGTGCCGCGCAGGCTGTCGAATACACCCGGGTCAACACCAGCGCAAGTCAGATCAGCTTTACCTACAACCAGATGGGCTCGCGGATGTACGGCACCTTCGGCAAGTTCGAGGCGACGCTGGACTTCGACACCGACAACCTCGCCAACGCCCGCACCACGTTGCATATCGATCTCAACAGCATTGATGCCGGCAGTGAGGACGCCAACACCGAGCTGCTGAAACCGGCGTGGTTCGACACCGCCAAATTCCCCGTCGCGGTTTTCAAATCAAACCATTTCACCCAAGTGGCCGAGCATCGCTATCTGATCGACGGGCAACTCACCCTCAAAGGCATCACCCGTGAGGTGCAAGTACCGGTGGAATTGAAGCCGGACAGCGACATCGGTATTTTCGACGGTGAACTGGTGCTCCAACGCGATGAGTTTGGCCTCGGCGCGGGGGAGTGGGCGGACACCGTGGTGTCCAGGGACATCGCCATCAAATTCAAAGTGGTGGCGCCACAGCAGTGACCTCGTCAGTCAATAAAACCGGTCCTGTTCTTTCATCGCCTGAATCTGCCAGAACGTCCTGCCGGAGATCAGCAGAAACAGCAACGCGAGCAGCACGCCGCCGCTCATGATGTAGAAGCTCGTGCGGTAACTCTGCAACTGGCTGGCGATGCAGCTTTTATCCGGCATCCAGGGCGACACCAGCAGGGTGATCGGGCCATTGACTTCATACTGGGTATGCTCGACGTAGCGTTCGTCGGCGTGTTGCCCTTCATGGGGCTGGCCTTGGGCATCGGTGTATTGATAGTGAATGACCTTGCCATTGGCGTTCATTGGAATCTGTTCCAGTGCCGTGACACTGCCACGGGTTTCCACGCCGTTGAAACTCAGCGCCCCATAAAGCATGCCGGACTTGTGAGCCATTGCAGCAAGCAGCAGCACTACGCAGCAAGCGACGGTCAGCATGACGATACGGTTGTAGAGGTGATCCTTGGCAGCTTCGCGCGGGTAGTACATGGCCGATCCCTGGTGATGACATTAGTAGGAGACCGTTACATCGGCGCTCGGAAAAGGAACTTTAGACGTCCGCCGGGTCGGTCACGGTATGATGTCGCGGCTCGTCGACCGCTGCGGCTGTCGGCAACGCTTTTTACCGTCGGAGTTCGTCATGCCACGCATCACCCACTACAAAACCCCATGTCCCGAAGGCGTCAACAGCCAGATTCTGCAACTGGTCGTCGATTACCTGACCGACATCAGCGCGGTCGGCCTCGGCCCGAGCAACCTGCTGTACAACGTCTATCAGTACGCGGTCGGCTATGAGGTGCATCTGTATCTGGAAGCGTTGAATGGCGAGAAGGGCACCGACGTCGAGTTGCTGGTGGCCACCGACGAGGATGATCCTGAGCGAGTGATCGGCTTTCTGTTGTACCTGCCGGTGCAGGGCGATTGGGAAGCGTGCAGCGTCGCCTATATGGCGGTGCGCGAAGGGCATCGGCGTCAGGGTGTGGCGCGGGCGATGATCGGCGAAATGCTCGGGCGTTATCCCCACGCGGAACTGGCCTGCACGGTCGGCAAAGTCCCGTACTTCGAAGCGTTGGGCTTTGAGGTGATTGGCCAGCGTGAAACTCAGGTGTTGATGAGCACCCGGCATTACCGCAGCAACGGCCTGCGCGGATTTATCGACACCACGCCGATCTACCGGTCGCTGGAAGTGCAGCAGATTCACACCTATCTGCTGCAGAAAAACGGCAAGCGGGCGATGCTCGACGCCGAGAAACAGCGCGACCGACACCTCGACCAGACCAGCCGCCACACCGAAGAATTTGTCCGCCAGCGCCTGACCGTGCATTGATCTCGCCTCGATAAAAAGCCCTTGCTGTGCATTCCGCAGCAAGGGCTTTTTTGTGCGCGTCATTCAGCCGAGTTTGACGTTCATGGTGATGCGCGCGGTGAACACTTTTTTGCCCTCGGTATCGTGAATATCTACGTTGACGATCTTGTCGCCCTCGCTCTGCCAATCCACACCCTCACCACTGGCCACCGCCGTTACATCAGTTTTCGCCTTGGCCAGATATTCCACGGTCATGCCTTTGGGGATCCAGCGTGCGCCGGCCGGGATCGACACATCGGTCATCATCCCGGCGGCGAGTTCTGCGGCGTTGCACATGGCAATCGCATGCACGGTGCCGAGGTGGTTGGTGATCTCACGGCGGAACGGTACCTCCACCGTCGCCGTATTGGCGCGCAACTCGGTCACCAGTGGGTTGATGGTGCTGAAGTACGGCGCGACCTGGCAGGCCATCTGGCTGAAGGCTTGCGGACCTGCGCTGTTGAACATGCTGAGAAACTGACTCATGGAAACGCCTCGTGGAAAGTGATTTTGCAGAATTATGTTCCGTTACAGAATAATATTCTGTAACGGAACGGTATTCGGTCTGCGGGAAATCTGTCAACCTGTGCGTGTTTTTTTCATGGGCACGACGTGTGCCTTTCAATCCCGATTTTCAGGCAGTGAGCCGCATGGACACCGCAGATCTACTTGAACGCAGCTACCCCGGCCGCCGCGCCGAACTCAAGCGCGATATCTTTCGCAAGGCGCTAAGCCTGTTCAACGAGCAGGGGATCGAGGCCACCACCATCGAGATGATTCGCGCTGAGTGCGATACCAGCGTCGGGGCGATCTATCACCATTTCGGCAACAAGGAGGGCTTGGTCGCCGCATTGTTTTTCACCGCGCTGGAGGATCAGGCGAGGTTGCGCGATACCTATCTGGAGGCGGCGCAAACCACCGAGGAAGGCGTGCAGGCGCTGGTGTTCAGCTACGTCGATTGGGTCGAACGTCAACCGCAGTGGGCGCGCTTCCAGTACCACGCGCGGTTTGCCGTGACTAAAGGGCCGTTCAAGGACGAACTGGCCGAGCGCAACAAAACGCGCAATGTGCGTCTGCGCGACTGGCTGGCCGAATCGGGGCGCGCTGCCGAACTCAAGGCGCTGCCCGCCGAACTGTTGCCGTCGTTGATCATTGGTCAGGCCGACAGTTATTGCCGCGCCTGGTTGGCCGGACGAGTGAAGGGCAGCCCGGCGGATTATCGCGAGTTGCTCGCACAAGCGGCGTGGCGCTCGATCCGCATCGATTCGCTGTTGGACTGCTGATTTACGCAGACAAAAAAAGAGCCTCAAAGCTCTTTGATGGGGAGGAAGTAGAGCCCTCGAGGCTCAAGATGCGCATGAAGCAAAGCGCGGGCTTGATTGGGGTTCAGAGCACCCGCGCCTACGCAGTGCTCGAAGAGCGGAGCCACTGCGTGATTCCATCCTAGGAGTGTGCAAGTGGCGGCTCAAGTACCGCCAGTCGCACGGGCGACGGCGCGAACCTGGTACACAAATACTGACGTGATCCTTTGTGGGAGCGAGCAAGCTCGCTCCCACAGGCGAACTCGGATGTTAGCGCGATCCGGGCCAGCCTGATTTTTCGAGGGCTGCGAGCAGGGTTTGCGCATCCAGTCCCGGTACGGAATGCCCATTACCTTCGGTGCTGTCACTGGCCAGCAACGCATTGATGATCGCTTCTTCAACCGCCTCGGTCGCGGCCAGAAACAGCTCGCTGATGTGGTCATTGTTGACCATGCGCAAGCCGTCGCAGGTCGGCGCGCCTTTGCCTTCGTAGGCCGCGGGCGGCACGTGAGCGTTGCCGGTGGCGAAGGCGATGAAAATGTCGCCGCTGTGATCCTCGTTGCCGCCGCCGGTTCGCGCCAGACCGAGGCTCGCGCGTTGTGCCAGGCGCGTGCATTGGTGCGGCAACAGCGGCGCGTCGGTGGCCAGGCAGACGACGATCGAGCCCATGCCCGGATGCGGCAACGATGCCCGCAAGAACGGCGAATCTTTCTGCTCCATGTAGCGCCCGACCGGGTAGCCATCGACCCGCAACTCGTTGCGAATGCCGTGATTGGCCTGCACGATCGCGCCCACAGTCCAGCCGCCCTGGGCAGCGTTCAAGCGCCGCGACGAACTGCCAATGCCCCCCTTGAATTCATGGCAGATCATGCCGCTGCCACCGCCGATAGCACCTTCCACGACGGGACCGTTAACGGCTGTGCTCAATGCCTCGGCGACGTGCTCTGGCTGGACGTGAAAGCCGTTGATGTCATTGAGCAAACCGTCAAAGGTTTCCAGCACCACCGGCATGTTCCAGTAGAGGCGACCGTCGTCGGGTTGCTGCTGGCGGTCCAGTGCAATCAAGGCATCGCGCACCACGCCGAGGCTGTGGGTGTTGGTGAACGCAATCGGGCTGGTCAGCAGGCCGGCCTCGCGAATCCACTCAAGTCCAGTGGCGTCGCCATTGCCGTTGAGCACATGCACGCCGGCAAAACACGGTTGCTGATTGGTCGAGCCCGGGCGCGGTTCGATCAGTGTGACGCCGGTGCAGATGTCGCGCCCGGCGCTGCTGCGGCCGCGCACATTGCTGTAGCCGACGCGCACGCCGGGCACATCGGTAATGGCGTTGAGCGGGCCGGGATGCAGTTGGCCAATGCGGATGTTGAGGTCACGGGCACGAGGTTTCATTGGTTTCTGTCTCTCAAAAAAATGCTGGGATGTTCGCCGACCCCGGTGGGAGCGAGCTTGCTCGCGAAGGCAGTCCAACATTCAACATTGATGTCGACTGAGCCACCGCATTCGCGAGCAGGCTCGCTCCCACAGGGTTTTGTGAAATGTTCAAAAACGGGTTACTGGCCGTTCTTGACCTTGCTCCACACTCGCGTGCGCACGCGCTCGGTGGCTTTCGGCAACGGCTCAAGGGTGTACAGCGTGGCCATTGCCGGGGCCGATGGATAAACCGCCGGGTTGTCCCGCGTGGCGGCGGCCACCAGCGCTGTCGCCGCGCGATTGCCATTGGGGTACGACAGATGATCACTGACCGGCGCGATCACTTCGGGGCGCAGCAGATAGTCAATAAAGGCCAGACCCTGAGGACGATTCGGCGCGTCTTTGAGCAGCACCAGCGTGTCGAACCACACCGGGGCGCCTTCCTTGGGCAGGCTGTAGGCGATTTTCACGCCGTTGTTGGCTTGCTCGGCATTGGTCTTGGCTTCGAGCATCGCGCCCGACCAGCCCACCGCCACGCAAATGTTGCCGTTGGACAGGTCGCTGATGAATTTCGACGAGTTGAAGTAAGCGATGTGCGGGCGCAGTTTCAGCAGCAGCGCTTCGGCCTTTTTATAGTCTTCAGGATCGGTGCTGTTGGGTGGCAGCCCCAGATAATGCAGGGCGACCGGCAGCATCTCCGATGGCGAATCGAGCATCGCCACGCCGCACTGGCCGAGTTTGGCGAGGTTGTCTTCGTTGAACACCAGGTCCCACGAATCCACCGGCGCATTCTCGCCGAGCGCCGCACGCACTTTGTCGACGTTGTAGCCAATGCCGTTGGTGCCCCACAGGTACGGCACGGCGTATTGATTGCCGGGATCGTTGTAGGCCAGTTTCGCCAGCAGGTCGGCATCGAGATTCTTCCAGCCCGGCAGTTGATCGCGTGGCAGCGGGGCGAGGGCGCCGGCCTTGATCAGCGTCGGCAGGCTGAAGTTGCTCGCCACCACCACGTCGTAGCCGCTGCGGCTGGTCATCAATTTGCCTTCGAGGACTTCGGCACTGTCGAAGGTGTCGTAGACCGGCTGGATACCGCTGTCGCGCTGGAAATCGTGCAGGGTGTTCGGGCCGATGTAGTCGTACCAGTTGTAGACGTGCACGCTCGGCGCGTCGACGGCCATGGCAATTGAGCTGGCGCTGAGACCGGCCAGCAGGCCCAGTTTTATGCTGAGGTTGATACAGCCACGGTGACGACGCATGATGCGGCACTCCTGGCCTGTGCAGGCCGGTGATGAACAGGAGTGCTCAGCCTATCGGGCCGGTCACGCCTGACCCATTCCCATCATGGGTTACTCAAAAGGGGTAGTGCGTGGACGCGTTGTTGCAGGAACTGCCGGTGCATCAAAGCCTGGCGCGGGTATTTGCCGGTGTCGGTCAGGACGGTTTCTGGCGTGCGCTGGTAGACACGTTGCGGCTGCTGGTGCCGCTGGACAACGCGCTGGTGGCGTTGATGAAAGCCGGGCAGGCGCCGCAATTGCTGATCGACTTCGACAGCAAGGGCCACGCGGACGAGCAAGAGGAACTGGCCGGTTACAGCGCCGGGATGTACCTGCTCGATCCGTTCTATCAAACCGCCTCGACCGGTATTGCCGACGGCTTGCACAGCCTCGCCTCGGTGGCGCCGGACCAGTTTCTGCACAGCGAGTATTACCAGAGCTATTTTCGTTCGGTGGTCGGCGAGGACGAGTTGCAGTTCATGATCAACGTCGAGGGCGGCGTGCTCGGTTTGTCATTGGGTCGTTCGACGCCGTTCGACATGGCCGAGCAGGGCAGACTGCTGTGCGTGCGTGACTGGGTGTTGGCGGCAATGCGTCGGCATGTGCAGTTGCTACCGCCGCAGGGCACGGTGGCGGAAACGCCGGTCGGTGATTTGGCGGCGTTGCTCGACCGCTTCGATGCGCGGCTGACGGTGCGTGAGGTCGATACGGCGCGGCTGATCTTGCAGGGCTTCTCCAGTAAAGCGATGGCCCAGCAGATGGGCATCTCGCCGGAGACGGTCAAGGTGCATCGGCGCAATCTGTATCACAAGCTCAATGTCACCGGGCATGGTGAGTTGTTTGCGTTGGTGTTGCGCCCACCAACTCCCTGATTCACCGCAAAACCTGTGGGAGCTGGCTTGCCAGCGATGGCGGTATGTCGGGCGATGAAGATGTCGACTGCGCCGTCCTCATCGCTGGCAAGCCAGCTCCCACAGGGGGCCGTGGTGTTTGCGCGATGGCGGGGTGTCAGGGGGTGCGCTGGAAGACTAAAGCCTTGAGTCCGCTTTCTGGATCAATGTCCGGAAACTCCGGGGGATTCTCCAGTCGCTCTACAAAACGCAGACTCGGCGCTTCCTGGGTCACGCCATCAATCAGAAAGTCCGAACCAAACGCCGGATCATTCATGCACGCCAGCACGGTACCTTGCGCCGTAAGCAATTCCGGCAGGCGGCGCAGCACGCGCTGGTAATCCTTGGTCAGCAGGAAACTGCCTTTCTGGAACGACGGCGGATCGATGATCACCAGATCATACGGGCCGCTGTTGATCACCTTGCCCCAGGACTTGAACAGGTCGTGGCCGAGGAAACTGACTTTGCTCAGGTCATGGCCGTTCAAGCGATGGTTGTCGCGGCCACGGCTCAGGGCCGCGCGGGACATGTCCAGGTTGACCACATGGCTGGCGCCACCCTCGATGGCGGCCACGGAAAAACCGCAGGTGTAGGCAAACAGGTTCAACACGCGTTTGCCGTTGGCCTGTTCGCGCACCCAGTTGCGTCCATAGCGCATATCGAGAAACAGCCCGGCGTTCTGTTTGCGTCCCAGGTCGACGCGGTACTGCAAGCCGCCTTCAACGATGGTCATTTCGTCGATTTCATCGCCTAGCAACCACTCGGCGGTGCTCTGCGGCAAATAGCGATGCTGGATCAGCAAGGTGTGCGCGCCAGACTGTTTCCATTCGGCGGAACCGGTGAGCTCCAGCAGCAACGCCTTGAGATTGTCCAGTTGCTCAGGCGCCGGTTCCTTGAACAGCGACACCAGCACCACGCCTTGCAGCCAGTCCACGGTCAACTGCTCCAGCCCGGCCCAGCAGCGTCCGCGCCCGTGGAACAGGCGACGGGTTTCGCTCGGTGCGGCCGCGAGGGCCGGCAGCAGATGGGCGTGGAGGGTGGCGAGGGCTTCAGGGTTCATCGGTCAGGATCGGCAAGCAAAAGGGCCGGCATTTTAACCACAAATACGCCGTCGCGAACGATTGCCGGCGACGGGCAAAAATGGCCTTTCGCAAAAGACCTGTATCAAAAATGAATTTCTGCAGAGCCCGCTGCTCATACCAGTTAAGCAGCGGATTCAAGCCGCTAAATCGTTAATGCAATTCAGGGAGTGCAGTTCCATGTGCCCAACACCTACGGCGAGCGCGCACCTTCCTGACGGATTGATTCTGGTGGTTGAGGACGATCCGTTGATTCTGGAGTTTCTCTGCGAAATTCTTCAGGAGGAAGGTTTCAAGGTCGAGCCGCAGACCAGTGCCGACGCCGCATCAATTTACCTTGAGCAGAACGCCCCGAACGTGGCGTTGCTACTGACTGACATCACCATGCCCGGCACCCTCAATGGTGCTGATCTGGCCAATCTGGTCGGCGACCGCTGGCCAGACAAACCGGTGATGGTCATGTCCGGTTATGAAACGCCCGAGACCTCCGGGGTCAAGCATCCGGTGGCGTTCATCAAGAAACCGTGGGCCATTGGGCAGTTGCTCGACTGCGTCGACAGCGCCTTCAAATCCAAGGCACCGCGCCTGCACTGACACGCTGGGTGAATCGACCGGGCAAGTGCTACATTGCCCGCCCGGTCTTTTGCCAGAGGATGCGACCTTTTGTCTGCTCACGATGCTGTATTCGATCGCGCGTTCGGCGCGTTTCTGTTCGACATGGACGGCACTGTCCTCAACTCCATTGCCGCCGCCGAGCGCATCTGGTCAGCCTGGGCCGTGCGCCATGGCATCGATGTGGACACCTTTTTGCCGACCATTCATGGCGTGCGCGCCATCGACACCATCACCCGTCTGAACCTGCCAGGGGTGGATGCCGAGGCGCAAGCGGCATTCATCACCGAGGCTGAAATCGACGACGTCGAAGGCATTGTCGAGATCCCGGGCGCGGCGAAGTTTCTCAACAGCCTGCCCAAAGATCGCTGGGCGATGGTGACCTCGGCGCCACGGGATCTGGCCTTGCGGCGGATGGCGGCGGCGGGGATTCCAGAGCCTGCGGTGATGATCACCGCTGAAGATGTAAAGGCGGGTAAACCTGATCCGGCCGGCTATTTACTGGCAGCCAAACGTCTTGGTCTGGAAGCGCGTGATTGCCTGATCTTCGAAGACGCTACGGTGGGTATTCAGGCTGCCGAAGCCGCCGGTGCGCCGTTGATGATCATCACCACGACGCATCAGCATCCGCTGGAAACGGCCCATGCGACGTTGGCCAGTTATGCTGCGGTGCAGGTCAAGGTCGACAACGACGGCGAACTTCACCTGCAAAAAAACTGACATAACACAGTCCCTGTGGGAGCTGGCTTGCCAGCGATGAGGCCCTGTCAGTCACTATAAATTTGACTGAACTACCGCTATCGCTGGCAAGCCAGCTCTCACAGGGTTAAGTGTTGCCCTGTGGTCAGTAAACCCCCGGCAGCAACCGCCAACTCCGCGCACAGTAAGCGTCATACTCCGCCCCAAACTGCGCCCGCAGCAGGGCTTCTTCCGAGTGAATCCGGGCAATCAACGGGATCAACGTCAGCGCCGCCAGCATCAGTCCGACTACCGAACGAAACGCCAGCGCCCAGCCCACGGCATTGATCACCAACCCCAGATAACTCGGATTACGCAGATGTTGATAGATGCCATCGGTGACCAACCGGTGCCCCGGCTGAATCGCCACCAATCCACTGAACCGCCGCCCCAGCACAAACACCGGCCACAATCGTAGCGCGCCGCCGATGATAAACAGCAACGCGCCGAGCCAGCGCACGCCTTCACCGCCTACCGTCCAGAAATTCACCCGGTCGCAATAGGCCGGCAAGAAACCACTGACCAGCCCGATCACTCCAAACGCTGGAATCACCCAGCGATTGGCGCGGTCTTCACGCTCGCCAGCACTCAGGTTGACCTCACTGAACAGCGAAGCAATCACCATCGCCACCGTCGCCAATGCCACGATCACCAGCGAACCGTGGGAAAAGAACATCGCCACACCGCCAATGCCCCACACGGCCAGGCCGAGGTAGGCAAGTGTGGCGAGTACCGCGACGACGGTCATTTGCGCAGACATTTTCATGGTCAACTCACGGCTGGGTGCGTATCCGTTGAGTGTAGAACGCCCGAGGGTAATGGTTGTGGCGCTGGCCTCATCGCGGGCAAGCCCGCTCCCACAGGGATTTGCGGCGTACACAAAGTTCAGGCTCACCCATGAACCAGTGGGAGCGGGCTTGCCCGCGATGAGGCCCGTTCAGTCAGCGGAAATCTCATTACCTGTCAAAACGGTGCGGAAAGTCTCGACCAACGGCCGCAAATTTATCCGGTGCCACGCCGCCCACAACGGCGTGGTCAATGTCAGCCACGGCAGTTCACGCAACACCACCCCCGGCGGCGCGTTATGACTGAGGCCTTTCTGAATCATCGCAATCCCCAGCCCCGACGCCACCAACCCCAATGCAGTAAACGGCTCGCTCGCCTGCATGCGCACATCCGGGGTGAAGCCAGCGCGGATGCAGGCGCTGACAAACTCATCGTTGGCATCCTGGCGTGGCTGCACGCCGATCCATTCCTGATTGGCCAGATCCTCAGGACTCAATGCCACTTGCTGGGCCAGCGGATGAGGTTCCGGCAACGCCAGCAGCATCGGCTCATTCAGCACCTGGAAACTCAACAGATCCGCATCGTCATCGGTCGGCGGCTCACTCACCAAGGCAATATCGAGGCTACGCTGACGCAGGCCCTCCAATTGCTCCGCGGAACTGAGGTTGTACAGCGCGACGTGCACGTTGGGACGATCCGCGCGCAACACGCGCAAGGCATTGGGCAGGACGCCGGCGTGCATGGCGTTCTCGATATAGCCGATGCACAAGCCACCTTCTTCGCCACGGCCCAGGCGTTTGCCGAGGGATTCGAGGCGATTGGCGTGGGTCAGCAGGGCGCGGGTTTCGGCAAGAAAAGTCTGGCCGTCGCGGGTCAGGCGAATGCGTTGCTGGCTGCGCTCGAACAGCGTCAGGCCCAGCCGTTCTTCGAGCTGGGCGATCTGCCGGCTCAGTGGCGACTGGGAAATATGCAGCCGTTCGGCGGCGCGGCCGACGTGTTCTTCCTCGGCGACTACAACGAAGTAGCGCAATTGGCGGATATCGATCATATCAGACCTATAGGGACTCAAGTGCTGCGTATTATGTCTTGGACGGTCTCGGTGTCGCAATCTAGGATCTGCTCAACGGTCACACAGACCCAGAACCTATTGAGGAAAAACCCATGAGCTTGAAAGACAAACTGCCCGGCCAACTGGGCTTCGGCACCGCACCACTGGGCAACATGTTCCGCGCGATCCCCGAAGAAGAAGCGCAGGCCACCGTGCATGCCGCGTGGGATGCCGGCGTGCGTTACTTCGATACCGCGCCTTTTTACGGCTCCGGTCTGTCGGAGATCCGCCTCGGCGAAGCACTGAAGCAGTACAAGCGCGACGACTACGTGCTGAGCAGCAAGGTCGGCCGAGTGATTCTCGATGAAGTCGAAGACGCCGCTGCCCGTGATCTCGGCGAGAAAAGCGGCGTGTTCGAACACGGTCGCCCGAACAAGATCGTCAACGACTACAGCGCCGACGCAACCCTGCGCTCCATTGAGGACAGCCTCAAACGCCTGCAAACCGATCGCCTCGACATCGTCTGGGTGCACGACATCGCGCAGGATTTCTACGGTGATCAATGGCTGGAGTACTTCAACCAGGCCCGCACCGGCGCATTCAAAGTACTGACCCGCTTGCGTGAAGAAGGCGTGATCAAAGGCTGGGGCTTGGGCGTGAACAAAGTCGAGCCATGTGAATTGACCCTTGATCTCAGCGAAGCGCAGCCGGATGGTTTCCTGTTGGCCGGTCGCTACACGCTGCTGGATCACGAACGCCCGCTGCAACGCTTGATGGATTCGGCGCTGGCGCAGAACGTTGAGATCGTCGTCGGTGGCCCTTATAGCTCAGGAATTCTGGCCGGTGGCTCGCACTTCGAATACCAGCAGGCCAGCCCTGAGATCATCGCCAAGGTCGAGCAGATCAAGCGCATCGCCGCCGCTTACAACGTCGATATCAAAGCCGCTGCGCTACAGTTCTCGCTGGCCAATCCAGCGGTCGCTGCGGTGATTCCCGGCGCGAGCAAACCCGGTCGTATCGCTGAAGATGTCGCGGCGTTGTCGGCGACCATTCCTGCCGGTTTCTGGCAGGCGATGCGCGACGCCCGACTGGTTTCCGAGCGTGCACCATTGCCAATCGATGAGGTGAAAGCATGAAGATTGATCTGAGTGGAAAACTGGCCATCGTCAGCGGCAGCACCGCCGGCATTGGTCTGGGCATCAGCCAGTCGCTGGCTGAATCCGGCGCCACAGTGGTGGTGATCGGTCGCGATGCCGCCAAGGTCGAGCAGGCGCTGGCGAGCATTCGCGAGAAGGTGCCGGGCGCGCAATTGCGCGGCTTGACGGCCGATCTGGGCACCGCCGAAGGCGCGCAGAAACTGTTCGCCGCCGAACCGCGCGCGGACATTCTGGTGAACAATCTCGGCATCTTCGACGCCGTGGATTTCTTCGAAGCGCCGGACAGCGAGTGGACGCGTTTCTATGAGGTCAACGTGATTTCCGGCGTGCGCCTGTCTCGGCATTACGTGCCGGCGATGGTCGAGCAGGGTTGGGGGCGGGTGATTTTCCTGTCCTCGGAATCCGGCGTCGCCACACCGGCCGACATGATCAATTACGGCGTGACCAAAAGCGCCAATCTGGCGGTGTCCCACGGTCTGGCCAAACGTCTGGCTGGCACCGGGGTGACGGTCAATGCGATCCTGCCGGGGCCGACCTTCACCGATGGCCTTGAAGACATGCTCAAGGATGCCGCCGCTGAATCCGGGCGTAACCTGCGCGATGAAGCCGACGCCTTTGTACGCAAGGCCCGCCCGACCTCGATCATCCAGCGCGTGGCGGATGTTGAAGAGGTCGCGCATCTGGTGACCTACATTGCTTCGCCGCTGTCGTCGGCCACCACTGGCGCCGCGTTGCGCGTCGATGGCGGCGTGGTCGACAGCCTGACCATTTGAATTCTGGAGAGACGTTTATTTATGCCAACAGCATCCGCAACCATCGACATCCCGGCCTCGGCCGATCAGGTCTGGCAATTGATCGGCGGTTTTGACACGCTGCCCGATTGGCTGCCCTTCATTCCTAACAGTGAACTGAGCGACGGCGGCCGCGTGCGCACCTTGCAGACCGCTGACGGCGCTGTGGTAATCGAGCGTCTGCAAGTGTTCGATAACGCGGCGAAGACTTACAGCTATTCGATTGAACAGGCGCCGTTCCCGGCGACTGATTATCTGGCGACGATCAAGGTCGAAGCCCAGGGGCAGGGCGCGCGCGTGACGTGGTCGGGGCGTTTCAACGCCAAAGGCGTGAGCGATGAGGAAGTGGTGGCGTTGTTCAGTGGCATTTATCAGGGTGGCCTAGAGGCTCTTCGAGCCAACTACCCAACCTGAGATGATGATCGTTCCCACGCTCTGCGTGGGAATGCAGCCCGGGGCGCTCCGCGTCCCTTTCGCAAGCTGGAACGCGGAGCGTCCCTTGAGGCATTCCCACGCAGAGCGTGGGAGCGATCATTTCGGGAGTCAGGAGTTTTCGATCAGGCTCTGCCGACAATCGAGCACCAGTTTCGCCCCACCCAGATCACTGCTGCCGACTTCAAGACTGAAGCCATGCAAGCTGACAATCGCCGCGACAATCGACAACCCCAAGCCAAACCCACCCTGCGGCTGCCCACCCTCGGCACGATAAAAGCGCTGAAACACCGCCTCACGCTCGGCCTCGGGAATCCCCGGCCCTGAGTCGTGCACTTCAATCCGCGTCTGCCCACCCGCGTTGACTCCACGCAACATCACCGTGCCGCCGACCGGGGTGAACTTGATCGAGTTGCTGAGCAGATTCGCCAGCGCCTCGAATAACAACGCCCGATCACCATTGAGCGGCGGCAGCGTCTCCGGCATGTTCAGCTCGAAACGCAGCTCGCCTTCCTCAGCCAATGGCAAATAAAACTCGTGCAGTTCTTCCAGCAGTTGCACTGGGTCGAGTTCGACAAAACCTGAACGGCGCTGGCGATCTTCCAGTTCGGAAATCCGCAGCAACCCGCGAAACCGTGCCATCAGCGTGTCTGCTTCGGCCAGCACCAGATCCAGTTGCGCCGCTTCCTGCGAGCCTTCGCCGGCCTGCTGCTGCATGCGATACAACTGCGCGCGCAGGCGTGTCAGCGGCGTGCGCAAATCATGGGCGATGTTGTCGCAGACGCCTTTGACTTCATTCATCAAGCGCTCGATGCGCTCCAGCATCGCGTTGACGATGGCCGCGAGCATGTCCAGTTCATCGCGGCGATTGGACAGTGGCAAACGGTGGGTCAGGTCGCCGGCGACAATCGCCTGGGCGCTGTCCTGAATCGCCCGGATGCGCCGCAACGGCCGACGCCGCAGCAAATGCCAACCGGCAATCCCCGGCAGAATCGTCAGCGACACGCCCCAGAACAACGCATGCAAAATGATCCGCGTCACCGCGAACAGCGAACCGTTGTCGCGCAGCAGCACCAGCCAGCGGCCGTCGCGGGTTTGCGTGGCCACCGCGTCGCAGCTGTCATTGGGCAGGGTCGGGTCGTCGGAGTCGGCGCATTCGGCAAGCATGTGGATCTTGCCGTCCAGCGGCAGGCCTTCGGGGATCTGCTGCAACGCGCCGCCGAGGTAAATGCCGTCGGCGTCGAACAAGCCATAGGCGTCGATGCCACGAATGTCGAAGGTCATGCTGGCGGCGAGGGCGTCTTCCAGTTGTTCGCCGCGAAAGTGCGAAAACAGGTGCTGACGTTGCATCAGCGAATGTTTGGCGAGGTTGTCGAGGTAGCCGGAGACCTCGTAATACATGACCCCCATAAGGATCGCGCTCCACGCCACGAACAGCGAACTGTACAGCGCCAGCAAGCGGCTGCTGGAGGAGCGCCAGCCGTCAGACGGGTTCGGCAATGACATAACCCGAGCCCCGTACGGTGCGGATCAGCGGCACATGGCCGGCGGCGTCGATCTTCTTGCGCAGACGGCCGATGTGCACGTCGATCAGGTTGGTGCCAGGGTCGAAGTGATAGCCCCAGACCTCTTCGAAAATCATCATCCGCGAGAGGATCTGGCCGCTGTTGCGCATCAGGAATTCGAGCAGTTTGTACTCGGTTGGCAGGAGTGTCAGCACCTGCCCGGCACGGCGCGCTTCGTGGCTGATCAAGTCGAGTTCGAGGTCGGCCACCTGCAACGTCGTTGCCTGGGTGGCGCCGCTGTTCTGCCGACGCAGCAACACTTCAACCCGTGCGGCCATTTCATCGGTGGCGAACGGTTTGGTCAGGTAATCATCACCGCCGGCGCGCAGGCCGCGCACGCGCTCATCGACATCGGAGAGGGCGCTGATCATCAGAATCGGTGTGGCCACGCCCATGGTGCGCAGGGTGGTGACGATGGCCAGACCATCGAGTTCGGGCAGCATGCGGTCGAGGGTAATCAGGTCGTAGTTGCCGCTCACGGCGCGATCGAGGCCTTCGCGGCCATTGTCGACCCAGTCGACTTCCAGCCCGTGGCTGCTCAGTTCGGCGACGATTTCCCGCGCTGTCACGGCGTCGTCTTCGATGGTCAAGATACGAGTCATAGGCAGGCCTGCTGATCGGTTCAAACGGAATGGCAGCATTTTGCCAAGAAAATCCGACGACGCTTTAAATTAACTTTCATGTTGTAGCTGTCGTTTGCGAGCCTTGGCGATTTATTTGCCGCAACGTTGATATCATCTGGCCATAAAATCAATCAGGAGTGGTTCCGTGCGTCTTTCGATTCGCCGTGGCTGGATGCCGATCACCGGTCTGTTGCTGGTGCTGTTCAGTGCTACGGCATGGGCGGCCAACACCCCGTGTTCCGGGAAGAAGGGCGGGATTGCCCGCTGCGATGGTGACCTGTTCCTGTGCAATGACGGCTCCATCAGCGGCTCGAAGAAAAGCTGCGCGGCGATGTTTGGCGAGCGCCAGCAGGCCCGTCCGCAAAACTTCCTGCAAAGTGATGATGGCTGCGCCTGCGGCACGGGTTCGTTTTGCACTGGCCCACGTGGCGGGGTGTATTGCCTGACGCCCAGCGGTAACAAGAGCTACAAACGCAAATAACTGGCATTTGTGCCAATGCATAAAACCCGCTGTTATCCGGCAGTTGTTGCAATTTGCAAGGTTTTCGGAAGTTCATTCTTTATAACTAGCTGAAATTAAAGGACTTAATTAATTCTCGCGAATGGCACGGTCGCTGCAATTCCTCTGCTGACGAGTTGTAACACCATTTTTCATGCCTGGAGCAGAACAACAATGAATAGATCCCCTGATGGGTTTTATCCCGCCGTTGAAGAGTCGAGCAGCGTTTCGGGCGTGTCCTGGGGCGCGATTTTCGCCGGTGCTGCGGCTGCCGCAGCGCTGTCGATGATTTTGGTCCTGCTCGGGTTCGGTTTGGGTTTCTCTGCCGTTTCACCGTGGGCCGGAGAGGGCGTCAGCGCCAAGGGCCTGGGCATTTCGACAATCGTCTGGCTGGCGGCGACGCAGATCATCGCTTCCGGCATGGGTGGCTACATCGCCGGTCGCCTGCGGGTGAAGTGGGCGAACATGCACGGTGACGAGGTGTATTTCCGCGACACCGCGCATGGCTTCCTCGCTTGGTGCGTGGCTACTTTGGTTACCGCTGTGCTGGTGGTCGGTTCGGTCAGCAGTGTCATCAGTGGTGGTGTACAGGCCGGTGCCAGTGTTGCTGGCGGTGCTGCCAGCGCAATGACCCAAGCCGCCGGTTCTGCTGCGGCGAACACCGACAGCAACCAGTACGGTTACTACATCGATAGTCTGTTCCGCGATGACCGTCCAGCCTCGGTCAGCGATGACGCGGCGCATGGCGCGGTGGCCCGGATCTTTGCGCAAAGTCTGGCCAATGGTCAGCTGAGTGCCGAAGACCGTACCTACCTCGCGCAACTGGTGGCACAACGCACCAACCTGACTCAGGCCGACGCTGAACGTCGTGTTGATGAGATTTACGCCCGCACCCAGAAAGCCCTGGCCGACGCCAAGTTGAAAACTCAACAAGCCGCCGACACCGCTGCGAAGGTCGCTGCCTGGACCTCGCTGTGGATGTTCATCTCGCTGCTGGCCGGTGCGTTCTTCGCCAGCCTCGCCGCTACCTATGGCGGTCGTCGTCGGGATGCCGTCGAGTACGTAGAAGTCGACACCTACACCACGACCACTCCAGTCCGTTAAACAAGGAGCATGACCATGCGCTCATTACTGCTGTTTTTCCTCGGCGTACCGATTCCGATCATCATCCTGATCGCCCTGTTCGTGCACTGATTGCTCCATTGAGGCCCATGCCTCGGCCGCTTCCACCCTTGGGTGGAAGCGGCTTTTTGCTTTCTGCGGGGGCAAAAGCGAGAATCGCCGCCGGGAGTGGATTGGCCGCTTAACCTCTTTTTAAGGATGAACACGTTGGACAAGAAGGAAATCAAACGCCAGTTGGTGGAAATGCTCGAAGCCGGGCGCTCGAAAACCGAAACGTTCAAAGCGTTGTCGGGCGGTGCGGTCAAAGATCGCGTGTTGGCGGCCTGGATCGGGGGGCGCCCGGATCCGGCCCTCAGAGAAAAGCATTCACTCAAAGTCACCCTGCTGATCGTGTTGACCTGCATTCAGGCATTGATCGGCGCCGTTTTCGGTTTCTTCCTCTTCTATGACGCAAGCGCCGGCCTGGCACTGACCATGCTGCTGATCGCTGGCGGCATTCCGTTGTTGTTTGCATGGGGCTTCTACAAGAATGTGGCAGCGGCTTACACCGTTTACGTCCTGCTCACCATCAGTCAGGTTTCACGCATGTTCAAGGGCTATGAGGAAGATCCGCTGTCGACCGTGATTGCCGTCGGCATCACTCTGGCCATTGTGTTCTACGCCGCCTGGATCAAATCCCTGCTGTTCCCGGACCTCGGTTTCATCGGTGCGAAGAAGATCAAAGGGCAGTTCGTCTTCTCCAACTGATCGTTGGACAATCCAACCGCTTTCACTGGCCTGGATCAATATTTCCCGCGGCGATATCCCCTACCTTAAAAGATCCAAGCACTTGCCGCGGGATCGACTACATTACCTGCACGCGCACCCGGTTGCGCTGACGGAGTACCGCAGTCCGGCCCTCAAAATGCATTAGAAAAACGGGTCGACTACGGTGTAGTGCAGCAAGGAGCTGGCGCAAAACTCCACTGAAATTTCACGGAAGATCATTGCAATGCACTGCCTAGAACGAACCTTCGATATCCAGCCGTTGGCGCAGGCGGATATGACCGTCCATATCAACGGCCAAGCGGTCACCGCTGCTATCGGCGAAACCGTGCTCAGCGTTATTCAATCCCTCGGCGTACGCCAGATTGCCCGCAACGATCACAACCAGATCACGGGCGCCTACTGCGGCATGGGCGTGTGCCAGTGCTGCCTGGTGAAAATCAATGGCCGGCACAAACGCCGTGCCTGTCAGACCGTGGTGCGCGACGGCATGCTGATCGAAACCCAGGTCAACCGCATCACCGCGCAGGAGGTGGTCGTATGAGCCTGCAACCGGTGATCGTCGGCGGCGGCCCGGCGGGGATGGCAGCAGCCATCGAACTGGCGCGCCACGGTGTGCGCTGCACCTTGCTCGAAGAAGCTTCGCGCCTCGGCGGGGTGGTCTATCGCGGGCCGCTGCGTGATGGCGTGCAACTGGATTATCTCGGCCCGCGTTACTCCGAAGCACTGGGCAAACTGCACGGTGATTTTCAGGAGCAGGCCGGGCTGATCGATGTGCGCCTCAACCATCGCGTGGTCGGCGCCGAAGGCACCCGCGCCTTGGTGGTGCTGGATGGCGACGAGCAACTGCACGAAATCGAGTATCCGCAAGTGCTCTTGGCCGCCGGTTGCCATGAGCGCAGCGTGCCGTTTCCGGGCTGGACCTTGCCGGGGGTGATCATGCTCGGCGGTCTGCAACTGCAAATCAAAAGCGGTGTGGTCAAGCCGCAAGGGCCGGTGATCATCGCCGGCACCGGGCCGCTGCTGCCGCTGGTGGCGACGCAGTTGCATGCCTCGGGCGTCAGCGTCGCGGGCGTGTATGAGGCTTGTGCATTCGGCAAGATCGCCCGTGAAAGTCTGGCGCTGCTGAACAAGCCGCAGCTGTTTCTCGACGGCTTGAGCATGCTCGCCTACCTGAAACTGCACGGCATCCCGATGAACTACGGCTGGGGCGTGGTCGAAGCGCACGGCGAGGGCGAGCTGAAAAGCGTCAGCGTCGCGCCGTACTCGGCAACTTGGGAGCCGGACATGTCCCGCGTCGAGCGCTTCGAAGCCAAGACCCTCGCGGTCGGTTACGGCTTCATTCCGCGCACGCAACTGAGCCAGCAGATGGGCCTGGATCATGGCTTCAGCGACGACGGTTATCTGCGCGCCAACGCCAACCTCTGGCAGCAAAGCAATGAACCGCACGTGCATCTGGCCGGCGACATGGGCGGGATTCGCGGCGGTGAAGCAGCGATGCTCGCCGGCAAGATCGCGGCGACCTCGATTCTGCTGCAACGCGGCGTGCTCGAAGAAGAGCTGGCGCGGGTTCGCCGCGACCGTTACCTGAGCAAGCTCAAAGCCATCGTGCGTTTCCGCGCTGCCGTGGATCGCTACACCGAACGCGGCGTTGGCCAGACCGCATTGCCTGCCGCCGACACGGTCATTTGCCGTTGCGAACACGCGACCCGCGCTGACATCGACCTGGCGCTGGAGCAGGGCGTGCAAGACATCGCCAGCCTGAAAATGCGTACCCGCGTGAGCATGGGCGATTGTCAGGGACGGATGTGCGTCGGCTACTGCAGCGATCGCCTGCGTCAAGCGACCGGCCGCAAGGATGTCGGCTGGCTGCGCCCGCGTTTCCCGATCGATCCCATTCCTTTTTCCGCGTTCCAGTCTGTCGGCACGGAGGCCGCTGCACATGAGTAAGTTCTACGACGTGATCATTGCCGGTGGCGGCGTGATCGGGGCGTCCTGCGCCTATCAACTGTCCAAACGCAAAAACCTCAAAGTGGCGCTGATCGACGCCAAGCGTCCCGGCAACGCGACGCGTGCTTCGGCCGGTGGTTTGTGGGCGATCGGTGAGTCGGTCGGCCTCGGCTGCGGGGTGATTTTTTTCCGCATGATGTCGGCCAACCGCAAGCGCGAAACCCAGGGCGCAGCGGTGGCCGTGGATGCGAGCACGCCGCACATTCTGCCGGAGTCGTTTTTCGATTTTGCTTTGCAGTCCAACGCGTTGTACCCGGCGTTGCACCGAGAGCTGAAAGACAATCACGGCATGGATTTCAAGTTCGAAAAGACCGGGCTGAAATTCGTCATCTATGACGATGAAGACCGGCTCTACGCCGAGCATATCGTCGGCTGCATTCCGCACCTGGCCGACCAGGTGCGCTGGCTCGATCAGGCGGCGCTGCGCGAGTCCGAGCCGAGCGTCAGCCATGAAGCACGCGGGGCGCTGGAGTTTCTCTGCGATCACCAGGTCAGCCCGTTCCGCCTCGCCGATGCCTACATGGAAGGCGCGCGGCAGAACGGCGTCGACATCTTCGTCAACACCAACGTCACCGGCGTGTTGCATCACGGCAGTCGCGTCACCGGTGTGCAGACGGCCGAGGAGGGCGTGTTCCACTGCAAGACGCTGATCAACGCCGGCGGTGCCTGGGCGGCGGACTTGAGTGAATGGGCGACGGGCATTCGCATCCCGGTGAAACCGGTGAAAGGCCAGATTCTGTTGACCGAGCGCATGCCGAAGATTCTCAACGGCTGCCTCACCACCAGCGACTGCTACGTGGCGCAGAAGGACAACGGCGAGATCCTGATCGGCAGCACCACCGAAGACAAAGGCTTCGACGTCACCACCACCTACCCGGAAATCGCTGGGTTGGTGCAGGGCGCGGTGCGGTGTCTGCCGGAGCTGAAAGACATCAACCTGAAACGCACGTGGGCGGGGTTGCGTCCGGGTTCGCCGGATGAGTTGCCGATTCTCGGGCCGATGCGCGGGGTGGAGGGTTATCTGAATGCCTGCGGGCATTTCCGCACCGGGATTCTGACGTCGGCGATTACCGGCGTGCTGCTGGACAAACTGGTCAACGATGAACCGCTGCCGCTGGATATCACACCGTTTCTGGCGGATCGATTTGAAGTGGTAACGGTCAAACAGGAGCTGGAACTGGAACTGGTCTGACCTTGGCAAGATGATCGTTCCCACGCTCCGCGTGGGAATGCCTCAAGGGACGCTCCGCGTTCCAGCTTGCGAATTGGAACGCAGAGCGTCCCGGGCTGTATTCCCACGCGGAGCGTGGGAACAATCGGGTGTGGCTCAGGATTTGCGGGATTCTTCTTCCAGTTGGTCGGACTCGAACAATCGCGCCAGTTCCGCCCGGGCTTCCTGGGCGGTTTGCAGGACTTTGGCGGCGTCGTCGTAGATCGCGTGCTGCGCCTCCAGCACCTGTTCGTCGTGATGCTTGAAGCGCTTGATCCGCGCATCGGCCTGGGCCTGGGTCAAACCGAGTCCTACCAAGGTGCGTCGACTCATTTCCAGACTCGAATAATAAGTCTCCCGAATCGCCTCCGCGCCCACATCGACCAAGCGGTGTACGTGCTGACGGTTACGCGCCCGGGCGATGATTTTCATGTGCGGATACAGCTTGCGCACCACCTCAGCCGTCTTGATGTTGGTGTCTGGATCGTCCGTGGCAATCACGAAGTATTCCGCCTCGCCGACCTTGGCCGCATTGAGGATTTCCGGGCGCATCGGGTCGCCGTAGAACACCGGCACACCGCCAAAACTGCGCGACAGTTCGATGGTTTCCACCGAGGTGTCCAGCGCGACGAACTTGATGTTCTGCGCACGCAGAATCCGCGCCACAATCTGCCCCATCCGGCCCATGCCGGCGATCACCACGCGCGGGGTGTCAGTGTCGATCTCACGGTATTTCTCCGGCACTTCCACTGGCTGCACTTTCGGGCTGACCAGCCGCGCGCAGATCAACAGCAACAACGGCGTCACCGCCATCGACAGGGTGATGGTCAACACCAGCAAGTCATACAAACGCGGCTCAAACAGTCCCTGATCGCGACCAATCTTGAACACCACAAAGGCGAATTCACCACCCGCCGCCAAGACGATACCGAGACGAATTGCACTGACCTTGTTCAAACCGCCAGTCAGACGCCCGACGACGAATAGCAACGGTAATTTCAGACCGATCAACAGCAGCGTCAGCCCCAACACAGTGATCGGCGCACTCAGCAGCAAACTGAGGTTGGCGCCCATGCCGACACTGATGAAAAACAGCCCGAGCAGCAGACCTTTGAACGGCTCGATCTGCGCTTCCAGCTCATGGCGATATTCCGAATCCGCCAACAGCAAACCGGCAAGAAACGCGCCCAGCGCCATCGACACACCGACCAGATCCATCAACCACGCCGTGCCGATCACCACCAGCAACGCCGTGGCCGTCGACACTTCCGGCAGACCGGTTTTCGCCACCACGCGGAACACCGGACGCAGCAGATAGCGCCCACCGACCACGACCACGGCGATACCGCCGAGCACTTGCAAGGCGTGATTCAGGCCCTCGGCATTGCTGGTGTCCTGAACACCACCGGCAAGCATCGGCACCAGTGCAATCAACGGGATCGCGGCGATGTCCTGGAACAGCAGAATCGCAAACGCCAGACGCCCGTGGGGGCTGGTCAGTTCCTTACGCTCGGCCAGACTTTGCAGACCGAATGCCGTCGAGGACAGCGCCAGACCTAGGCCCAGCACAATCGCACTGTTCAGCGGTTGGCCAAATACCGACAGCGCCAACACGCCAATCACCGAAGCGGTCAGCAGCACCTGCGCCAGACCGACGCCGAACACCGATTTGCGCATCACCCACAAACGTCGTGGCGACAGCTCAAGACCAATGATGAACAGCAGCAACACCACGCCCAGTTCGGAAATATGCGCGACGCTTTGCGGGTTGCCGATCAGACCCAAAACCGACGGGCCGATGATCACCCCGGCAAACAGATAACCGAGCACGGCGCCCAGTTGCAGACGTTTGGCCAAAGGCACGGTGAGCACGGCCGCGAACAGAAAGACGACGGCGGCTTGCAACAGATTGCCTTCATGGGGCATGGGGGGTTACTCCTGACAACGGTACGGCGGGGGTGACAAGGATAAGGGCTACAGCGACTTTTCATCCACCGAAGATCCCTGTGGGAGCGAGCCTGCTCGCGAATGCGGAGTGTCAGCCAGCATAGTTGTCACTGACAGAACGCATTCGCGAGCAGGCTCGCTCCCACAGGGATCTTGGTTTTAACCTGTAATAATTTGCATCAATTGGTTACATTTATAGCCTAAGCGAATCAATCTCCCGAGTCCCGCCATGGCTATCAACTTCGACCTCAACGACCTGCAAGCCTTTCGCGCCGTGGTCGAGCAGGGCAGTTTTCGCAAGGCCGCCGACACTGTGCGCCTGTCGCAACCGGCGTTGAGCCGGCGCATCGAAAAGCTCGAGGACGCCCTCGGCGTCAAACTCTTCGAACGCACCACACGCAAGGTCAGCCTGACCCAGGCCGGACGCGGTTTCATGCCCAGCGTCGAGCGTTTGCTCGATGATCTCGACGTCGCGTTATTGGGCATCAGCGAGGTCGCTTCGACGCGACTGGGCCATGTCACCGTCGCTTGTGTGCCGTCGGCGGCGTACTACTTCATGCCCCGAGTCGTGGCGCGGTATCACCAGCAATTCCCACGGATCAAAGTCAAAGTGCTCGACTCCAGCGCGCACGATGTCTTGAGTGCGGTGGTCAATGGCGAGGCGGATTTCGGCTTGAGTTTTCTTGGCACGCAGGATGCCAAAGTCGAGTTCGAACCGCTTGTGCAGGAGTGCTACGTCGTCGCTTGTCGCCGCGATCATCCGTTGGCCGGGCGCAGCAGCGTGAGCTGGGACGAGTTCTATCAGCAGGATTACATCTCGCTCGACAAGACCTCCGGCAACCGCTTTCTGCTTGATCAGGCGTTGAGCACGGTGGTGCCGCAGCGTTCGAGCATCTGCGAAACCCGCCATGTGACGACGATGATCGGTCTGGTGGAGGCGGGGTTGGGCGTGGCGGCGGTGCCGCTGATGGCGATGCCGGGGCCGGATCATCCGATCCTGACGCGGGTGCCGCTGACCGATCCGCAAGTGATGCGCAGTGTCGGCATCATCAAGCGCCGGGGTCGTACGTTGACCCCGGCGGCACTGGAACTGGAGCGGCTGGTGGTGGAAATGAAAGTCCAGCCGCCGATTGTCAGCGCTTGACCGAGTCCAGTCCGGTGGCCTGCACGTCAGCTTGCGCGGCCGGCGCGGCGAGATAAGCGAGCAGCGCTTTGGCTTCTTTCGGATGCTGTGCACCGACCGGAATCCCGGCAGCAAAACGCGTCACCGACTGCACCGATTCCGGAATCTTCGCGACGAAACTCACGCCCGGCACCGGCAGCAATTCGCTGACCTGCTGGAAGCCCAATTGATAGTCGCCGGTGGCAACCACCGAGCCGACCGGGATTTTCGGAATCATTTTGGACTTCGGTTTCAACTGGTCTTCGATGCCCAGTTTCTTGAACAATTGCTGCTCGATGTACACGCCGCTGGCGCTGTCGGAGTAGGCCACTGACTGCGCGTCGAGCAGGGTTTTCTTCAAGGCGTCGACGCTGCTGATGTCCGGTTTCGGCGCGCCTTCACGCACCACCAGGCCGATCCGCGAATCGGCCAGCTCAACGCGCGAGGCCGGGTCGACTTTGCCTTGCTTGATCAGGTCATCGAGGGCGTAACCGACCATGATCACCACGTCAGCGTGCTCGCCGCGCGCGAGGCGATTGGGAATCGCCTCGGGTGCTTTGCCCATCGACGGGCCGAGGCTGGTGGTCAGTGTGTTGCCGCTGGCGGCGGCGAATTTCGGCCCGAGAATCTTGTAGGCGGCAGTGAAGCCCCCGGAGGTCATCACGCTCAATTCTTCGGCCTGGGCCGCGAGGTTGAACGCGAGACCGGCGAGCAGGGCGGTGACAGTAAACAGTTTTTTCATGGCGAGTTTTCCTCAGGCCGCGACAGGTTGCAGACGACCACCGGCACGGCGGTACAGATAAAGAGTGGCGCACAAGGCACACAGCGCACCGATGCTCATCCAGTAACCCGGCGCGGCTTTGTCGCCGGTGTACTGGATCAGGAAAGTCGACATCGCCGGGGTGAAACCACCGAAAATCGCCGTGGCTAGGCTGTAGGCGAGGGAGAAACCGGCAACCCGCACTTCAACCGACATGATCTCGGTGAGCGCTGGAATCATTGCGCCGTTGTACAAGCCGTAGATAAACGACAGCCACAACAGCGACAGCAGCATGTGGCTGAAGCTCGGCGCCTGCACCAGGTACGACAGCGCCGGATAGGTCGTGGCCAGGGCCAGCAGCGACATGGCGATCAGCACCGGACGACGGCCGATGCGGTCGGACAACAGGCCGCCAATCGGCAACCAGAAGAAGTTCGACACACCGACCAGCAGCGTCACCAACAGTGCGTCGGAGGTGCTCAGGTGCAGCACGGTTTTGCCGAAGGTCGGCGCGTACACGGTGATCAGGTAAAACGCGGTGGTGGTCAGCGCGACCATCAACATGCCGCCGAGGACCACGCCCCAGTTCTGACCGAGGGTGCGGAACACTTCGCCCATGCTCGGGCGGTGTTTGCGCGCGGCGAACTCTTCGGTTTCCGCCAGGTTACGGCGCAGGAAAAAGATGAACGGCACGATCATGCAGCCGACGAAAAACGGAATCCGCCAGCCCCAATCGGCCACCACCTCCGGCGCCATCCATGCGTTCAGGGCGTAGCCCAACGCGGCGGCGACAATGATCGCCACTTGCTGACTGGCCGACTGCCAAGCGGTGAAGAAACCTTTGCGACCCGGGGTGGCGATCTCGGCGAGATACACCGACACACCGCCCAATTCCGCACCGGCCGAGAAGCCTTGCAGCAAGCGTCCGATTAACACCAGAGCCGGCGCAAACAGGCCGATGCTTTCGTAACCGGGCACCAGCACAATCAATATCGTGCCGCTGGCCATGATCGACAGCGTGACGATCAACCCTTTGCGCCGACCGACATCATCGATGTACGCACCGAGCACGATGGCGCCCAGCGGACGCATCAAAAAGCCTGCGCCGAACACCGCAAAGGTCATCATCAGGGAAGCGAACTCACTGCTCGCCGGAAAGAACACCGCCGCGATCTGCGTGGCGTAGAAGCCGAACAGGAAGAAGTCGAACTGTTCGAGGAAGTTGCCCGAGGTCACCCGGAAAATGGCGCCGGCCCGCGAGCCGTTGTGTGGGATTGAGGCTGTCATAGAAAAGTACTCCACCGCTTTTATGACGTGCGCGACGGGAGGGCGGCGCACGGTTTTTATTGAGGCGGATGGTGGCGCAGATGTAACAATCTGTTAATTGCATTGTTGGCATGGATTGATGTGCAAAGTGGATCAATCCTTTCAGGTTATTGATAAACCTGGGGAGCCAGCCTGCTGGCGATAGCGGTTTGTCAGTCAATGAAGGTGTTGAATGTGCCGACGCCATCGCTGGCAAGCCAGCTCCCACAGTTTTTGCGGTGTACCTACTGTTTCTGCAACACCAAGAAACCCTGTGGGAGCTGGCTTGCCAGCGATGGCGGCCTCACAGACAACTACAATCCCCCAGCCTGCTCACGGAAAAAACAAGGAATGATTCCCGAACCCGGCAGTCCGAGTTCAGGTAGCACACACCACAGGAGGTTCACCGATGAACAGCAAAACCCTAATCGCCAGCCTGGCCCTCGTCGCCGGCATTGCCGGGATCAGCCCACTTGTTCAAGCGGCGCAAACCTCGAATGGACAGGCCGTGCAATCCCCGGTCAGCGATCGCGAACTGAAGGTCAACGACCGCGCCCCGGATATTTATCAGCGCAGTGAAAAAGCCATCGACTGGAAAACCAAGGGCCTGAAAAAGCCTGTTGATCAGGCGCAATGGGTACAGATCAATGACCAGTACGTCATGGTGATGATCACCAACGGGACGATTGTCGAGATGAAACCGGTCCCGCGTTAAATCTCCGGCAATAATCAGCCATGGACGGTTGATTGCAATCGAGCGCCGTTCGGGTAAAACCCGTGGGGCGTTTCGAGTGAAGGGAAGTCAGGAGCAACACGTTGGAAAAGAAACCGCTGTATCGCAAAGAAAACACCACCGCCCACAATGTCTGGCGCAACAACCCAGGCGGGCACTACCGTGATCAACGAAACACCAAAGCGCAAAGCCGCAGCGAGGCCACGCGCGGCTCCATGCATGGCATCAAACACCACGGCTACGACTACACGCCGTTGTTTCGTTTTCTGTTATCCCGCGTCGGCGGTCATTGGGACGAGATTTTCAGCGAAGCGGTATCTCGCCTTGATCGGCCAGAGCCGGTGTTCTGGATGGTTGCCATCCACGAAGAGGATCGCGAGGACATTGTGCGACTGGGCGAGTCGGCCTACTTCAACGGCCTGTTTGTCGATGGGCAAAAGCAGCTGCAAATCGTCAACCCGCAGCTGACTGCCGAAGATATGAAACCTCATTGCCGTTGCTGCACGCATACCTTCAACGGCGTTCCGTTTGGCCTGCCTGCGGACTGATCGAGCTACTCGACCCGAACCTGATTCATCACCTGCCCACCCCCCAACCGATACTGATTATTGCCACTGCGCTTGGCCTCATACATTGCCAGATCGGCAATGTGCAGCAAGCGATCCATGGCCGTCGCATGATCCGGAAACACCGCCACGCCAAGGCTGGTGCCGATGTGGCGCTGGTCGTTGCCGATGCTGATCGGGGGCGACAGTTCGATGAAAATTTTCTGGCAGATGCTGCGGGCTTCGTCCTGCAAACTCAGGCTCGGCGCCAGGCCTTGCAGGATCACCACAAACTCATCGCCGCCAATGCGCGCGACGGTGTCGGTGGCACGCAGGATGCGTTTCAGCCGCGTGGCCATGGTGATCAGCACCCGGTCGCCGGCGGCATGGCCGTAGCGGTCGTTGATGGTTTTGAAGCCGTTGAGATCGACGAATACCAGTGCGACGCGGGTCTCGGTCTGCCGCGCGTGAACCAGCGCTTCCGACAAGCGTTGTTCCAGTACCAGGCGATTGGGCAGGCCAGTCAGCGGATCGAAGTGAGCGAGGTGTTGCAGGTAGCTGGCCGAAGCTTTTTCTTCGGTGATGTCGCGCACCACGCCCATCATTTTCACCACCGCGTCGTGGTCGTTGCGCACCACGTTGCCGGTTTCCCGTAGCCAGCGAATCGTGCCGTCGGGCCACACCACGCGGTATTCCTCATCATGGTTTTCGCCGGTCTCCAGGCAACGCAGTTCGCCTTCGCGCACCTTGGTGCGGTCATCCGGATGGACACAGGAACAGAACAACGCATAGGACGGTGTGATTTCACCGATCTTGAACCCGAACATGCCGTAAATCGCATCCGACCAGTACAGCCGATCCGTGTCGACTTCCCAGTCCCAAGTGCCGATGCGCGCAAAGTACTGGCTGCGTTTAAAGCGCTCGACGTCGCCGTCCTGCTGAATGTGTTGGCCATCGGCGGCCCGTCTCAGCAGATCCCGATACTGTGCGAGCTGCCGGCGCAAATCGCGTTCGCGCCACAGCAGCAGAGCGATGATGGCGAGCAAGATCACGCCGACGGCAAGGCTGATCCAGAACAGAGTCATTCGGGCGCTGCCAGCATGGCGGGTCGATCCGTGGAGTAGTGGCGGTTGGCTATGTTAATGCTTCAATACTCTGTTCGGATACCACGTTGATCTGCGCTGGCAGGTTGCCAATCACCGGCATTTCTGGGAAAACGGCGGCCGGCTGAACAATAGAGTGAATGTTATGAATGATGAACTGCAGGTAATCGATCTTCAGGTCGGCGAAGGCAAAGCCGCTGTCAAAGGTGCGCTGATCACCACCCAATACAGGGGCTGGCTGGAAGACGGCAGCGAGTTCGATTCTTCCTACAGCCGTGGCAAACCTTTTCAGTGCGTGATTGGCACCGGGCGGGTGATCAAGGGTTGGGATCAGGGCTTGATGGGCATGCAGGTGGGGGGCAAACGTAAATTGCTGGTGCCGGCGCATCTGGGGTATGGCGAGCGGACGATGGGCAAGATTCCGCCGAATTCGAATCTGGTGTTTGAGATTGAGTTGTTGGAAGTGCTGACGCGGGAGGATTGAGATTGGGGGTGTCGATTTGGATGAAGTTCGTTACTTCATCCAAATGCCGTCAGGATGGATCAGGTGAATACGTCTATATCGTCGAGCGTGTCTTCGATGATCCCTTGCAGTGAAGGGTGCGTTTGCTTGGCTGATTCGAGTGCCGCAAAAACTGTTTCAGTATCCAGTTCGCCATGTCGGCGAGCGATGTGCCCGAGTGCAGTAGCCGCAGCGGCCACAATTGCTTCGGTTTTGCACGTGAGGTATTTCAGGCAGATGTCCTGAGCCCAATTTCTATCGGTTTCATTCAGGCCAATGGATACAAGTGCGGCGTTTACGTTTGCATCGATGTCGCTGGCAAGGAGTCTTATAGCCTCGTCATGGCTTATGGATGGGTCTTGATAGATGAGGCTCATTGGCAAAGTTAACCCCTGATGCCGATAAAAAGATCGAGTTCCGATGGCAGTTTTTTCGTTAACCGCCATGCCGATTTTTTGAGCTTGATCCAAGGTCAGCAGCCATTCGCCGTCGGGACTTTCAGCAAGGCTTTTCCAACCCATTGCAGCCAAGACTGCAGGTTCAAATTTCGGCCCAACTGTAAGTTCGTATTTTAAGGTGTCGTCTTCGCCGTCACCTTTTGAGAAACCGCTAATCCATAAAAACATCTGTAGCTTCCTGTCTGCCTCACCCATTGGAGTGGCTGGTATGACGGGAGAGTTCTCTCTTGAAAGCGTTCGCCTCAACTTGGCCAGCAGGCGCATATTGGCGGCGTCCTGCGGTGTGTCTTCCAGTGCATCCCAGACACAAGAGAAGCTTTGGAATTGGGGGTGATGTTCCTTCATGGTTTAAGCCTTCCTGGGTTTTGGCTTTTAGATATTCGTCAGTAGAAAGAACGCTTTCGCGAGCAGGCTCGCTCCCACATTGGGTCGGCGGTGTACTCGAATGCTGCGAGTAACCGCGAACACCTGTGGGAGCGAGCTTGCTCGCGAAGAACGATCACGCGGTCAATCAGGCTGCGTGCGCCATCTCGGCCAGTGTGTCGGCCACGGTTTTTTGCAGTGAGGGGAACCGGCGGGTGACGCGGCGCAGTGCGGGTAGCACGGCGTCGATTTCCAGTTCATCGAGTTGGGGAAGGACGGTGACGGCGGAGGCGACGATGGATTCGCGTTCGCTTTCGAACAGCACCAGGCAGGCGTTCTGTGCCCAGCGTCCGTCCCGTTCGTTGAAGCCCATGGCCACCAGTGCCGCGACGACTTGTGCATCTGTTTTGATGGACATGTTTATTGCCTCAGTGCGGGTTCGATTTTGTCGAGGGCGCGGTTGACCGCGAGTTCGCCGAGCATGACCACTTGCTGGATGCCGAGCACGGTGTTGCGGTAGGGCGAGTCGAGCAGGGCGGCGAAGTCGCTGAGCATGACGCTGGCCGAGGCCATGGATTCGCAGGCGTGAGCCATGAGGTCTTCGGCGCCGGTGTTGGGGTCGACAAGGAACATGGTGCTGGGTCTGCGCGGTGGTGAAGGCGGTGTGGGTTTCAGGTAGTGATCGAGGGCGCGTTCGGCGGCTTCGTGGAGTTTTCTGGAGCCCGGTGCGGAGTAGGGGGACGTTGGATTTGGATCTATTTCCGCTTCTGTTTCGGGCGGATTCGGAGTGATTTTGAACATATGCTAGGAAACCTCAATGAGGCTGACACCGTTTGCGACTAAACATTGGGTGGCAGCTATACGCAGGTTAGTCGACCGGACTCCTAGCTAAACCGGCGCGCTCGAAAGCGCCCTACGCATAGCCGCCATTGAGTGCAGGCATGGAGATGCCAGACTGAATAACAGCTTGCAAGCTAGAGATGACACCGAGCGACTAAACCCGATCACTGAACATTCAGTGACGCGAACCAAGTTACCGGCAGCCCCCAAGCCGCACAAGCCGGCGGATTCTGGCGTAGTTGTAGGCAAAGGCGCAAGGCGCTGTAGCCTTGTGGCTGATGTCTAAATGATGCTGCGTTTGACTGGGCGACTTCGCGAGCAGGCTCGCTCCCACCTTTGAAATGCGTACCCCCTGTGGGAGCGAGCTTGCTCCCGAAGGCGTCTTCAAAATCACCTCAGGATTCAGCCCTCACGCCCCGCCCAAACCGCTCCCGATACACCGAAGGCGGAACCCCCACCACGCCGCGAAACGCCACACGAAAACTCTCCACCGACCGATAACCGCAACGCTCGGCAATCTGCTCAGTGTTATGCGGCGTACTCTCCAGCAACTCCCGCGCCCGCGCCAAGCGTTCGTGCTGCAACCACGCCTTCGGCGACTGCCCACTGGCCTCGGTAAACCGCCGCAGAAACGTGCGCTCACTCATCGCTGCTTCACTGGCCAGATCACGCACTTCCAGCGGTTCATGCAAACGCTCGCGCGCCCATTGCATCACCCGCGACAGATCGTTGCGCGGCGTCGGGCTGACCGGTGTCGGAATGAACTGCGCCTGACCGCCAGTACGCTGCGGCGACATCACCAGTCGCCGCGCCACCGAGTTGGCAACCTGCGTGCCGAAGTCCCGCGCCACCAGATGCAGGCAGGCGTCAATCCCGGCAGCGCTGCCGGCCGAGGTGATCAACTGACCGGAATCGACGTAAAGCACATCGGCATCGACGGCAATCGCCGGGAAGCGCTGAGCCAGTTCCGCCGTGTAACGCCAATGGGTGGTGGCGCCGTGGCCGTCGAGCAGGCCGGTGGCCGCCAGCACAAATACACCGGAGCAGATCGACAGTAATCGCGCACCCCGGGCGTGAGCCTGGCACAGCGCGTCGATCAATGCTGGAGGCACCGCCGCGTTGCGATCGCGCCAGCCGGGAATGATGATGGTGCGCGCCTCGGCCAATAATTCCAGACCGCCATCGGCCAATACCTGAATCCCGCCCAAGGCGCGCATCGGGCCTTGATCGACCGCCGCGATGGCGTGGGTGTACCACGGGAAATCGAACTCCGGCCGGGTCAGGCCGAAGACCTCCACGGCGATGCCGAACTCGAATGTGCAGAGGCCGTCGTAGGCCAGAATCGCGACCAGACCTGGTGATGTCGGCATTTGGCGGAAAATTCCCGGTGAGTGTCTTATGCGCCACTGTAGCCGCAAGCGGCCGCTCGATAAAGTCTGTTCACACCCGTTCAGATAAAGGAGCAACACCCATGACCAGCCTCGTTCGCGACATCCCCGCAGCCCCGTCGGCGATCGCCCTGATGCACTTCAGCAATCGTCTGACCTTTGAAACCGATTGTTCCGACGTCTTCAGCAGCCAGGAGGCTGGCGAGATCGATTTTGTCCTGGTCGACGTTCGTGGGCCGCTGGCCTATGAGCGCGGGCACGTGCCGGGGGCGATCAATATCCCGAACCGGTTGCTGACGGCGGCAGAACTGGCGAACTACCCGAAAACCACGCTGTTCGTGGTCTATTGCGCCGGCCCGCACTGCAACGGCGCGAACAAGGCGGCGGTGAAGCTGGCGGCGCTGGGTTATCCGGTCAAGGAGATGATCGGCGGTGTTACCGGTTGGCTCGATGAGGGTTTTCAACTGAGCGTTGAGCAAGTCGCCAAAACCGCCATCGGTTGCGAATGCTGACGTTCTTTTAAGAGAATTCCTGAGCAAAAAAAGCGCTTGTCCTACAGCCCTTGCACCACGACGGCGCACCCGTTGACCCCGGTCAATCGGTGCGCCGATCTTTCATAAGTATTTGTCGCTTAAACACAATTTACCCTGTGCGCGCCGCCATAGACTGCCGGCCACTTCGGTGTTTGTAGCCAATTGGCCATGACCGAACGCTGAATCGAAAGCTGCCAATAAAAGCCTCCGCACACAGGAGTTATAAATGAAGAAGCTAGTGATGTTCGGTGCCCTGGCACTGTCGATGTTGTCCCTGACCGCCGTGGCCGAAGACGCCAAGCCGATCCGCATCGGTATCGAAGCCGGTTACCCGCCATTCTCGATGAAAACCCCTGACGGCAAACTCGCCGGTTTCGACGTCGATATCGGCGATGCGCTGTGCGCGCAGATGAAAGTCAAATGCACTTGGGTCGAGCAGGAATTCGATGGCCTGATCCCGGCGCTGAAAGTGAAGAAAATAGACGCGATCCTGTCGTCGATGACCATCACCGATGATCGCAAGAAGAACGTCGATTTCACCATCAAGTACTACCACACCCCGGCGCGCTTCGTGATGAAGGAAGGCTCCGGTGTCAAAGACCCGCTGACCGAGCTCAAAGGCAAGAAAGTCGGCGTGCTGCGTGCCAGTACCCATGACCGTTACGCCACCGAAGTACTGGTGCCGGCCGGTATCGACCTGGTGCGTTACGGCTCGCAACAGGAAGCCAACCTCGACATGGTCTCCGGGCGTATCGACGCGATGCTGGCCGATTCGGTCAACCTCAGCGATGGTTTCCTGAAAACCGACGCGGGTAAAGGTTTTGAATTCGTTGGCCCGACCTACGAAGACGCCAAGTACTTCGGCGGCGGCGCCGGCATCGCGGTGCGCAAGGGCGATACCGCGCTGGCCGAGCAATTCAACAAGGCCATTACCGAAATCCGCGCCAATGGCGAGTACAAGAAAGTCCAGGACAAGTACTTCGACTTTGATGTGTACGGCCATTAATACGCCGTAGAAAAAAGTGGCCCCGTTTGCGCGGTGGCCACTTTTTTTGCGCTCTGATAAAACCACAGAACCTTGTGGGAGCGAGCCTGCTCGCGAAAGCGGTTTAACATTCAACATCTTTGTTGTCTGGCATATCGCCTTCGCGAGCAGGCTCGCTCCCACAGGGGATCAGTGTGATCCGGAAATTGAGGAGATTTTCCCATGCAACGCATCGACCATGTTCTGCCCTGGAGCCACTTGGGCAGCGAGCGCTCACTCAGCGTGTTTCGCTATGGCGCGGGCACCCGCAAGGTGTACATCCAGGCCAGCCTGCACGCCGATGAACTGCCGGGCATGCGCACCGCGTGGGAACTCAAGCAACGCCTCAATTCGCTGGAACAGCAAGGCCGTTTGCAGGGCGTGATCGAGCTGGTGCCGGTAGCCAACCCGATCGGCCTCGATCAACATGTGCAAGGTGCGCACATGGGCCGCTTCGAGCTGGGCAGCGGCAAGAACTTCAACCGTGCCTTCGTCGAACTCAGCGCGCCGGTCGGGGCGTTGATCGGTGAGCGTCTGGGCACTGACGCCGAGGCCAACGTTGCACTGATCCGCCAAACCATGGGCCAGGTGTTCGATGAGCTGCCGGCCCCGGCCTCGCAACTGGAGGCCTTGCATCGCTTGTTGTTGCGCCATGCCTGCGATGCCGACATCACACTCGATCTGCATTGCGATTTCGACGCGGCGATTCATTTGTACGCGCTGCCGCAACACTGGCCACAGTGGCAATCATTGGCGGCACGTTTGCAGGCCGGCGTGGCGCTGCTGTGTGAAGATTCCGGCGGCAGCTCGTTCGATGAATCCTGCTCGACGCCGTGGCTGCGTCTGGCGCGGGCGTTCCCGAATGCTGCGATTCCAGCGGCGAATCTGGCGACCACGCTGGAACTGGGCAGCATGGGCGACACCCGGGTTGATCAGGCTCAAGCCAATTGTGAGGCGATTCTCGGTTTCCTCGCGGAGCAGGGTTTCATCAGCGGCGAATGGCCGGCGGCGCCGAGCGAGTGCTGTGAAGGCCTACCGTTCGAGGGCACCGAATACCTGTTCGCGCCGCACCATGGTGTGGTGAGTTTTCTGCGCAATGCTGGCGAGTGGGTGGAGAAGGGTGATGCGTTGTTTGAAGTGGTGGATCCGTTGCAGGATCGCGTGACCACTGTTCGTGCCGGCACCAGTGGCGTGTTGTTTGCGCTGGATCGCGGGCGCTATACCGAGCCGGGGATCTGGCAGGCGAAAGTGGCGGGGCGGGTGGCGTTTCGGACGGGTAAGTTGACCAACGACTGACGGATCTTCACGGGATCCACGGGCCCTTTCGCGAGCAGGCTCGCTCCCACCCTGGAAATGCATTCCCTCTGTGGGAGCGAGCCTGCTCGCGAAGGGGCCATCAGCAAACCCAATATATAAACCTTCATTGGGGGGCTGGCCTCATCGCTGGCAAGCCAGCTCCCACAGTGATTGAAGGTGTTCACAAACATTGTGTTCACACAAATCCTGTGGGAGCTGGCTTGCCAGCGATGGCGGCATCGACAGCACCAACGAATTTGGATCCTCGCCGCAGGATGTTAGGCTCCCCCCCGAACCCGACACTCCGTGAAGGAAGGCTCTATGTTGAAGGTCTTTGCTCTTTTGACCCTGCTGGCGTCCACCGCCGTGCAGGCGCAAACCACGCTGCAATCCGATCTGCCGCTCAAGTACCTCGAACTGGTTCACGCCGATGCCGAACCGCGTCCGCTGGTGATTTTCCTGCACGGCTACGGCAGTAACGAAGCCGATCTGATCGGCATGAAATTTCAGCTGCCGGCGCAGTACAACTACCTGTCGGTGCAGGCGCCGTTGGCGCTCGGTGAAGGGCGTTTCCAGTGGTTTCGCAAGAAAGGCGAAGGCGCCTACAACGGCGAGACCGATGATCTGAAGGTCAGCGGCCAGAAGCTGCGCGACTTTATCGCGCAAGCAGCGAAGAAATATCACACCACACCGGACAAGGTGTACCTGATCGGTTTCAGCCAGGGCGCGATGATGACCTACGAAGTGGGGCTGCGGCCGCCAGTGGCGGTCGGCGGGATTGCGGCGTTGAGCGGGCGTTTATTGCCAGTGTTGAAGGCTGAACTTAAAAGCGAACAGCAGCCGTTGCCGCTGAACATCTTTATCGGCCACGGCACCGCCGATGATCCGGTGCCGTATAAGAACGGCACCGAGGCCAACGCTCAGTTACAGAAACTCGGTTATAAACCGCAGTTCCATGCCTATCCCGGCGTCGGCCACAGTATCAGTGCGGCCGAGCTGCGCGACTTGGACGGCTGGTTGCAGCAGCTCAATCCTTGAGGATGGTTTTCACCAGGTCATCGTGACCCTTCTTGTCGCTGGCGCGGGAGATCACCTGCACCAGCGCCATCTTCGTGCCGGAGCCAGCCATCAGCGTGGTGTTGAGGGTCTGGCCACCGCCCTGGGTGGCGGTGCTGTCGACCTGACGCAGGCCAAGGCCGGTGCCTTTCTGGGTCAGGCTTTTTTCGCTGAGTTTGTTGAAATCCGGCAGCGCTTTGCGTTGGTCTTCGATGAAACTCGACACGCTGCCGTCGAGGAACTGCCCGTCGTTGTCCTTGACGTGCTGGCCTTCGGGGATCTTGTTTTCAGCGGTAATGACCACGGTTTTTGTGGCCTCGTTGGTGTACATCGTGCCCGTGGTCCCGCTCGGGCTGGTCGGCAGCGGGTCGGCGACGAAACCTTTTGGCAGCACAAAGGTGAACTTGCCCTCGAGCATCGAGACTTTCTCGGTGCCGGCATTTTTCTTGGCCGCTTGCGCGTGGAGGGCGCCGAAACCGGCGAGGGCCGCCACCAGCAGGACGACGGTTTTTTTGCTCAACAATGACATGTGAATCTCCGGTGGATGGTCGCGCGAGGCGGGCGATCATCCCACGGAGGAGGGCGGGCGTTCCAGCGCGAATCATCCGAGCGGTTACTGCGGCTGCGCTTTCGCCAGTGGACGGGCCAGCAGGCGTTTGGTCACGCCGAGCATGGCCACCGACACCGCAACGCCGACGGCAAATCCACTCAGGCCCATGCTTGGCAAGGTCACCGCCGAGACCAGACAAAACGCCGAAAACGAATACATGCCGGTCGCCGTCGCCCGTAACAATGCGGCGGTAAACGCCGGGCCGCGCGTCTGTTGCGAGAACACTGCCATTACGCTGCCGAGCACCGGGAACACCGCGAGCAAACCGCTCCAGCGCTCGCCGACGGTGCTGGCGAGCATCGTCACCACCAGGGTCAACGCGGCGCCGGCGATCATCCGCCAGATCAGTTTGTCCGGCTTCGGCGCCTGGCCGTTGAGCACCGGTTGCACCGTGGGAAACAGGTATGGCGATGCCAGCAGCGCAATTGCTGCCGCCGCCACCGAAAACGGCAGCGACGCCGGGATCAGCGACAACACCCAAGCGATCACGGCCCACACCGACAGCGACGCCGCCAACGCCAACGGCCAGTTCGCCCGTTGCGCGACCTGCGCGTAGGTAATGCAGAACGCAATCATCGCGAACATCGCCGATAACGCCGCCACTGCTGATTGCGCTGCAAACGCCGGACCCTGCTCGATGGCGAGGAAAAACAGAATCGGCCCGACCACCACTGGCAACCCCGACAGCCACCCGGCCACGCTCGGCCCCCAGCGTTTGCCCGCCAGGGAAATCAGCAGCAGAAAACCGGGAATCAGCAGCAGTTTGAGGATCAGCACGCAGGAGTCTCCATCCGTTGAAGGTGCGCCACGTTAGCATTGTCGATCGGCGATTGCTGCCTATGTGCGCAGATTTTGTATACAAAGTGCCGGCGACGATATCCGGCTATGCTCTGATTATCAGGGCTTGCCGGAGTCGATGCCGCGATGAACAGAACACCGAAGGTGTTGCGGGGATGCTGCGGCATCGGTTTGTGGGCGCTGTTGCTGACGCCGACCTGGGCCAATTGGCAGGACGCGGTGCCCGGCGCGCAAATCATCGGCACTGGTGATTTCAGCGTGTTCGGTTTCGATGTCTATAACGCGCGCCTGTGGAGTGCCGCGCGGCCCTTGGTCGACGGTCAGCCGTTTGCGCTGGAGTTGATTTACCGTCGCAACATTTCCCGCGACGATCTGGTCAAGGCCAGCGTCGATGAAATCAAACGCCTGGCCGGTACTCGCGTCAGTCCGGCGCAATTGGCCGGTTGGCAGGTACAGATGCAGCAATCGTTCGTCGATGTGCAGGCCGGCACGCGGATTACCGGCGTGTATCTGCCGGGGCAGGGGGCGCGGTTCTTTGTCGGCCAGCAGTTGCAGCATGAGATCGATGACCCGCTGTTTGCCCGGGCGTTTTTCGGTATTTGGCTGGATCCGCGCACGCGCAATCCTGAGCTGCGCGAGCAGTTGTTGGGGGGGAGTCGATAGATTTTTTTGATCTTCTAGGCTTCGGCTGAAACGTCTAAGCTGCGTCTTTCGACTTGTTTCTGGATGTGTGCGTGAAATTCAGCTTGCCCAAAATCGCCACCGCGCCGTTTTGCCCGCCGGAAGTGGCTGGCAGTGTTGCGGTTGATCCCAATGCGTCGTTCTTCAAACGCGTGCTGCGTTTCGCCGGCCCCGGTTTGCTGGTGTCGATCGGCTACATGGATCCTGGCAACTGGGCCACCGCCATCGAGGCCGGTTCACGCTTCGGTTACAGCCTGTTGTTTGTGGTGTTGCTGGCGAGTCTGGCGGGCATGGTTGTGCAATGCCTGTGCTCGCGACTGGGCATCGCCACCGGGCGCGATCTGGCGCAGCTGTCCCGCGAGCGCTACAGCACACCGACCGCACGGCTGCAGTGGGTGTTGGCGGAAATCTCGATCATCGCCACCGATCTGGCCGAAGTGCTCGGTTGCGCGCTGGCGTTTCACTTGTTGCTCGGTTGTTCGTTGACCTTCGGCATCGCCCTGACGGCGTTCGACACCTTGCTGGTGCTGGCCCTGCAAAACCGTGGTTTCCGCCGGCTTGAAGCGATCATGCTGGTGCTGGTTGCAACCATCGGCGTGTGTTTTTTCGTTGAACTGCTGCTGATCAAACCGTACTGGCCGGACGTCGCCCAGGGTTTCAAACCGTCGCTGGCGGCGATTGGCGAGGCGGCGCCGTTGTACCTGGCGATCGGTATTCTCGGCGCGACGGTGATGCCGCATAACCTGTATCTGCATACCTCGATCGTGCAGACACGGATGATCGGCAAGGATCTGGCGAGCAAGCAGGACGCGGTGAAACTGGCGCGTATCGACACCATCGGTTCGCTGGCGCTGGCGTTGCTGGTCAACGCGGCGATCCTGATTCTTGCGGCAGCGGCGTTTCACCAGTCCGGGCACACCGAGGTGGTGGACATTCAGGACGCCTACCACCTGCTCGATCCGCTGGTCGGCGGTGCGCTGGCCAGTGTGTTGTTCGGCGTGGCGTTGCTCGCGTCGGGGCAGAGTTCGACCTTCACCGGTACCATCGCTGGCCAGGTGATCATGGAGGGTTACCTGAACCTGCGGATTCCGTGCTGGCAGCGCCGCTTGATCACTCGCGGACTGGCGTTGATTCCGGCGTTTATTGGCGTGTGGCTGATGGGCGATAACGCGATCGGCAAATTGCTGGTGTTGAGTCAGGTGGTGTTGAGTCTGCAATTGCCGTTTGCCCTGTATCCATTGATCCGCATGACCAATGATAAAAAGCTGATGGGGCCGTTTGTGAATCGCTGGCCGACACGGGTGTTGGCGTGGGGATTGTTTGTGGTGATCAGTGGCGCTAACAGCTGGCTGATTTTGCAGTGGGCGGCTTGAGCCATATTTTGCAGTGACTGGGCCGGCCACTTCGCGAGCAGGCTCGCTCCCACAGGGTTGTGATCAACCGATAACTAATGTGGGAGCGAGCTTGCTCGCGAAGGCGGAGTATCAGGCACCGACATCGCTAAATATTGGAACGCGCCCATTGAGCGAAGGCCGGTAGTGCCAGCTCAAACGATTCAGATCAATGCCACGCCCGAGTATTTCCCGCACCGTCGCCCCGGCGATATTCATCGCCAACGCTTGCCCCGGACACTGATGCCGACCACTGCCAAAACTGAAACTGCGGCGGTTGGCGCGCTGTGGCACAAATTCCTCCGGTCGTTCGTTAAGCGCCGGATCACGATTGGCCGAGGCCAGTAGCACCAGAATCACATCGCCTGCTTCGACCCGCACACCGGCAATCTCACAGGACGCGGCGACAAAGCGCCGGGTGTTCTGTACTGGCGGGTCGAAGCGCTGGACTTCGTTGAGCAGCGCTTCGACAGATTCGCCGCGCAAAGCCGGCTGACGACGTAGCGCCAACAACGTGTTGCCGATCAGGCCGGCGCAGGCTTCGAACGTCTGCGAACAGAGGCCGATCAGGTTGGCGATCAGGGTGTCTTCATCGCCGGCAAAGCGCTGTTGGATCGCGTTGAGGAAGTCGCTGGCGGATTCGGCGAGCAGCTCGACGAAGTAGCCGCGCAGGTGTTCGGCCGCCGCGTCCGCTGCGGCCAATTGCAGGTCATTGCTCAACGGCGACAGGCAGGCGACGAAGTCCGCCGTCAGTTCACTGACTGCCCGGGCCTGAGCTGGCGTGAATCCCAGCAGCGCCGCGACCACGCACACCGGGCCACGAAACATTGCCTTGTACACACCGTCGGCGTCCGCTGTGATCAGCCGTGCGGCGACCAAAGCATTGATCGTCTCAAGGTCCAGCGCTGCCAGCTCAGGCTCGATTGCCGAACGCGGGCAGCGCTGGCGTTCGCCGTCATTCATGCGCATCAGATGGCTAAAGACTTTGCCGGCAATGCCCCCGGCAATTGCCTTGGGTACCGGCTCTTGCGCCGGACGCACCCGACAATCGGCGTGGGCCAACACCGCACACACCGCGCGGGCGCTGCTGGCGACCCACAGTTTCAACTCAGGATGAAACGTCAGCCCACCTTCCGCGCGCAGTTCGGCGTAGTAGGGATAAGGATCGACATGCGTTGCCGCGCTGATCGGGTTCATGGTTTGCATCCTTGTCGGCGGGGAAAGTGTTGCTACTATCTCCACTGCGCAACGACGACGATTCGTCCGGGAGCGAACTATGCACGCAGAACATCAAGACATCGGCGTATCGCTGGTGGCCGCCGCCATCGCTGAGCCGGCGCGGACAAAAATCCTCTGCTCGCTGATGGACGGCCACGCCCGTACCAGCACGGAGCTTGCGACGATCGCCGAGGTCAGCGCCTCGACCGCCAGTGTTCACTTGGCGAAACTCAAGGACCTGGCCCTGGTGCGCCTGCATGTGCAGGGCCGCCATCGCTATTACAGCCTCGCCGATCAGCGCGTGGCGCAGGCGCTGGAAGCGTTGATGGTGATTGGCCAGAACGCCGCGCCGACGTTCAAACCGCACACCCCGGATCGTCTGCAATTCGCCCGCACCTGCTACGACCACATGGCCGGGACGCTGGCGGTGTTGCTGCATGACCGCTTGATCGCAGGCGGTTGGCTGGTGCAAACCGACGAGCAGGCGTATCGCTTGAGTGACAGTGGCGAGGCGTTGTTTCTCGGTTTGGGAATAGAGGTGCAGGATTTGACGACGCTGCGCCGCAAATTTGCCTGCCCGTGCCTGGACTGGAGCATGCGCCGGCCGCATCTCGGTGGTTCGCTGGGTGCGGCTTTGTTGCAAGCGGCGTTGAAGCGCAAATGGGTGACGCAGGATCTGGACAGTCGGGCGCTGGCGTTGACGGCGGTGGGGCGCAAGGAGATCAGCGCGCGGTTCGGGATTGAGCTTTCGGCGGAACCGCAGATCAAAAGATCGCTGCCTGAGGTAAAGCGTGCACACCCGGTCAAAACCGATCGTTCCGAATCCCTGTAGCTGCCGAAGGCTGCGATTTTTTGATTTTGCGCATCTGACCGACGAGGGGCGCATCTGCCACCTTGTATCACCGCAGACGACTCTATACTGTATATGCAAACAGTATAGAGCCCGCGCCATGCAAATCATCGACAAGCTGAGCATCCTCGCCGACGCCGCCAAGTACGACGCCTCCTGCGCGAGCAGCGGTGCGCCCAAGCGCAGCTCCGAGGGCAAGAGCGGGTTGGGCTCGACCGATGGCATGGGCATTTGCCACAGCTACACGCCGGACGGCCGTTGCGTGTCGTTGTTGAAGATTCTGCTGACCAATTTCTGTCTTTACGATTGCCAGTACTGCGTCAACCGCCGTTCCAGCGATGTCCCGCGTGCCCGTTTCACCCCCGAAGAGGTCGTGGCGCTGACCATGGATTTCTACCGGCGCAATTGCGTCAGCGGGCTGTTTCTCAGTTCGGGGATCATTCGTTCGGCGGACTACACCATGGAGCAATTGGTGCGGGTGGCGAAGCTGCTGCGCGAAGAGCATGAGTTTCGCGGTTACATCCATCTCAAGACCATTCCCGAAGCCGATCCGGCATTGATCGAGGAGGCGGGGCGCTACGCCGATCGCCTGAGCGTCAACATCGAACTGCCGACCGATGCCAGCCTGCAAGTGCTGGCGCCGGAGAAAGACATCAAGTCGATCAAGCAGGCGATGAACACCATCTACACCGGCGTGCAGACCGTGTTGAACGAACCGCGTTCGGCGAAGTTCGCCCCGGCCGGGCAGAGTACACAGTTGATTGTCGGCGCCGACGACACCGACGACAGCACCATCCTTCACAGCGCCCAGGCCTTGTACGGTAATTTCCGACTGCGCCGGGTCTACTATTCGGCCTTCAGCCCGATTCCCGACAGCCCGAAAAGCGTACCGCTGGCCGCTCCGCCGCTGATGCGCGAACACCGTTTGTATCAGGCCGATTTTCTCCTGCGCAGCTACGGCTACAGCGCTGATGAATTGCTCAAGGGCCCGGGCAATCTGGCGCTGGACATCGACCCGAAACTGGCCTGGGCGTTGCAGAATCGTGAAGTGTTCCCGCTGGATCTGAACCGTGCCGAAGCGTCCCTGATCGCGCGTATTCCCGGTATCGGCCTGCGCACCACTGAACGTCTGGTCGAGCTACGCCGCCAGCGGCGAATCCGCTACGAAGACGTCGCGCGTATGCGCTGTGTGCTGGCCAAGGCCAAGCCGTTCATCATCACCAGCGACTATCACCCGCAGCAGGCCGAGGTCACCAGCCATTTGCTCTATCAGCAACTGCGCGACCGGCCGATGCCGCAGCAGATGGGGCTGTGGGGATGATCAATCTTGATTGCGACGATTTATTCGACACTTGGCGCCAGCAGGCGCGCTGGCTGCTGAGCCATGAAGTCGATCCGAGTCTGGTGAGTTGGGCGTCGGAAGGTGTGGGGGATTTGTTTGCCAATGATGATCCGGTGCCTGAAGGGCAGGGGCCATTTACCGCGAGAATCCCACGTGCGCTGATCGACACCTTGGAACAAGCCTCGCGCTATCGCGGCGATCAACGCTGGAGCCTGTTGTATGAAGTGTTGTGGCGCGTCAGCCACGGCGACCGCACGGCGATGATGGCGGGTGACAAACTGGGCAGTGAGTTGCAGCGACGGATCAAACAAGTGAATCGAGAAGCCCATCATCTGCATGCGTTTGTGCGTTTCATCGAGCGGCCTTCATCCAGCGCGGGTCCGCAATATGTGGCTTGGCACGAGCCGGCCCACGACATTCTGCACAGCGCCAGTGAGCATTTCATCGGGCGAATGGGTCGCCATCGCTGGTTGATCGCCACGCCGCGTGATGGGGTTTATTACGATGGCGAACAACTGATTCATCAGCGTCAATGCCCGCTGGAATGGCAGCAGTTGGCGCAGAACGTCGACGATCCTCATGGAGATTTGTGGCTGACTTATTACAGCCACATCTTTAACCCGGCGCGGTTGAATCCGAAAGTGATGCAGGGGCATTTGCCGGCGCGGTTCTGGAAGAATTTGCCGGAGGGGGAGTTGATTCCAGGGTTGATTACGCAGGCGCGGATGGGTAAGCAGCAGAATGGGCAGGCGAGTGGGATTGCTGATCGACTTGGTAAACGGATAACGCTGAAAAGCCCCTCACCCTAACCCTCTCCCGGAGGGAGAGGGGACTGACCGAGGTGTTCGGACTTGATCCATCGACCTGAAAGCTCGAGTCGAACTTCAGTCTTGAGAACAACCGAGATCGGCTCCCTTTCCC
>NZ_JSFK01000021.1 GCF_000783395.1 Pseudomonas chlororaphis
CCTGTGGGAGCGAGCCCGCTCGCGAATGAACGACGACGCAGCCCTCAAGCCGGGCTGGTTTTAGCCTTCAGATTGCGCGCATACCATGGTCGTTGCGGCACACGGCGGAACAGACCGGCGAGTTTTTCTTCGTCGGTGATGAAGGTGATACGCAGGGCCAGCTTCATGGTTTCCGGGTCCATCTCCACCGACTTGCCCACCTGCAATCCCGGCGTAGTGCTGCACCCATGGGTGATCGGCCCCAACCACGGATCATCAACCTCGACCCAACGCCCCGGCGCAAACCACTGCACACCGTTGACCTGCAGGCGGCTGACTTCACCCGGGTGAAAACGCTCATGGGCGCGGAACCAGTCTTCGATGCGATCGTCGATCCAGCCATGAAAGTGCCAGAACGCCGGGTTGACGTGGGATGAAAACGGGTCACCGAGGAAGTCGTTTTCAGCGTTGTACCAGCGCGCGGCGAAGTCCGCCGGATCCCGTGCAAATGGCACCGGTTGCCCATTGGAAGGATCGCGCGGCACCGAGGCCCAACGCATGTGCAACCAATCATGCAGCCCCAGTTCTACCTCGGAACCAAACTGGCCCAACGTGAGTTTGGCCAGATACGCCGGATCGCGGTATTGCGACTCCCAGACCTGGAAGTTGCTTTCATAGGTTTCGGCGGTCTTGATATCGCTGACCCACTGACTGAACTCATCGTCACCCGCCGCCGTCCACGTTGGCGGCAACGCCGTGCCGTCGTGGTTGTCGAAGTAGCGGGCAAAACCGATGCGATCGCGGATCAACTCAGGCTGCGGCAGCGGGAAATACTCCCATGACGGCAGGTCCTGCATGGAACGCGCCGTACCGAGCATGTGCCGGTGCATGAAAAAGAAGTCCACGCCGGAACCATTGCGATCTTTGCGCGGGCCACGGGCATCACGCTCCTTGTCGCGCGGCCCGGGCTGCCAGCCTATCCCGCGCAGCGCCTCGCGCTTGTCCTCGGGAAGCTTGTGCCACTTGTCGCGCGTCGCATGCCACAACTGGTGGAACAGACGATGTTCGGGAGAAATCAGCCAGGCCAGCAGCGTCGCGTTCAGCGGCGTGCGTTCGCGGGCTTCGGGAAACAGCTGCTTGACCGCGACGAAGCGGTTGTCCTGCGCGGGCAAATTCAACGGTCGGTCGAGGCGCAGCGCTTTGCCGCTGAGGGTGCCACTGCCGGCATTGCCGAAGTCGGCCCAGACCTCATCGAGGATCATGTCCAGCTCATAGCTGATCTGGCCATCAGCGCCGATCAGGCGCCAACTCAGCTTCGCCGCATCGGCCTTGGCCAGATCACCGAGAATTCGGTAACGAGGTGTTTCGCCGGAGCGCAAACGCTCCGGCGTATCGAGAAAACCGCACACGCCCCGGCCTTTATGGCCGATGTCGAGAAACACCTGCAGACCTTTCTGCGGCAAGCCTGCAAGGCCCGCGTCAGCGCCCTCAAAACGGATATCCCAGACTCCGCGCAAGGCGTTCGCCAGGCGCTGACCGGCCATGTCCGCCACATCAAAAGAGGCCTCGCCCGGCGTGATCGTCGGATCCGGCTTCGTCCATTCACGATGCCCGAAATAAGCCGCAGGCACGGCGGCGCCCGTCAGCGCCAGGCCTGCCATGAACCATCGTCGAGAAATCTTCATTGCCCTACCTGTGTCAGCCATGAAGCAGGCTTTATCCAAGCTAGAACGTTTGTTGCCGCGGCAAATTTAAGCGCGCGTTTTCGCCACGGCGCAGCCGGCCTAAATTTCCCTGCCGATCACTCGTTCTTCCCAGATAGCAAAGGCCCCCGCGCCTGCACCTCAATGGCGAACCCGACTGAGATGGCAATGACAAAACCACGTTCGAAAAAGGCTCTATTCATTGGCCTGCCGTTAGCCTTGGCGATCAGCGCCGGCGCAGGCTTTGCCGTGTGGCAACACTGGTTCAAGGACGACCTCGGGTACCCGGTCAAAGTCATGAAACAGGCGGATGAGCTGCACGAACGCATGCTCTCTTTCGACAGCCATGTCAGCCTGACGCAGAACTTCGGCACCGACGGTCACGAAGCCGACAAGGACGGTGACGGCCAGTTCGATCTGGCCAAAGCCAATCGCGGTCGCCTGTCCGGCGCGGCACTGACCATCTTCGGCTGGCCGGAAATGTGGAACGGTCCGAATGCACCGCACAAGCCAACGCCCGGCTTCGTTGACGAGGCGCGCAACCAGCAGGAAATTCGCTTCAAGATCATTTCCGGCATGGTCCGCGACTATCCCAATCAAGTCGCCATCGCCTACACCCCGGACGATTTCCGCCGTCTGCACGGCGAAGGCAAATTCGCGATTTTCATCAGTATGCTCAACGCCTACCCGCTGGGCCACGACCTGAGCCTGCTGGACATGTGGACGGCGCGCGGCATGCGCATGTTCGGCTTCAGCTATATCGGCAATAACGACTGGGCTGACTCTTCGCGTCCGTTGCCGTTCCTCAACGACTCACCGGACGCCCTCGACGGCCTCTCGGATCTGGGCAAGCAAGCGGTCACGCGCCTCAACGATCTGGGTGTGATCATCGACGTCTCGCAAATGTCGACCAAGGCCCTCGAGCAAGTCGCGCAACTCAGCCGCACGCCGCTGATTGCCTCGCACTCGGCGCCACGCGCAATGGTCGATATTCCGCGCAACCTCAGCGACAAGGAAATGCAGCTGATCAAGAACAGTGGTGGCGTAGTGCAGATTGTCGCGTTCTCGCAATACCTGCGCCCGCTGACCCAGATCACGCAAGACAAGCTCAATGAAATGCGCAAGGATTTCGATCTGCCGCCACTGCCAAACCTGGCCATGGCGTTGATGCCCGGCGATCCGATCATTGCGGCGTGGTCCGAGCAGAAGTTCGGCCAGTACGCTGGCCGCCTCTACGGCATCCTCGAAGAAGAACCGAAAGCCAGTCTCAAGGACCTGGGCGACGCAATCGATTACGCAGTGCGCAAGATCGGCATCGACCATGTCGGCATCAGCTCCGACTTCAACGAGGGCGGCGGCGTCAAAGGTTTCGAGAACGTTGGCGAGATCCGTAACGTCACCGCCGAGTTGATCTCGCGCGGTTATTCCGAGGCGGATATCGCCAAGCTCTGGGGCGGCAACTTCCTGCGCGTCTGGGATCAGGTCGAAAAAGCCGCGAAACCGGCGGTGGCGGCTGCATCGGGAACTGCCAAGCCATGAGTAACCGTCGGGACTTTCTCAAGCAGGCCGGAATCGTTGCTGCGGCGTTGCCCCTGGGGGCGAGCCTGCCTGATCTCGCCAGCGCTTCAGCCGCTGCTCCGCTGCCGCGCAACAAATGGGCGCAGTTGCAGCAGCTGTTCGATCAGGAGCCGGACTACCTGCATTTCTCCAATTTTCTGATCACCACGCACCCCAGACCGGTGCGCGAGGCGATCGAGCAACATCGCGCAGCCCTCGACAAAAATCCCGGCCTGGCGATGGATTGGGACTTGGGCGTGATCGAACAGCGCGAGGAAAACGTGCGGGTCTGGGCCGCTCGCTACTTGCAGACCAACGCCAAACAGATCGCGCTGACCGGCAGCACCACCGAAGGTCTGGCGACGATCTATGGCGGCGTGCATGTGCGTGCCGACCAGGAAATCCTCACCACCGTCCACGAACATTACGCGACCCACACCACCCTCGCCTTGCGCACCGAACGCGACGGCACGCGGGTGCGCAAGATTGCGCTGTTCAAGGATGTTTACCACGCCAGCAAAGACGAAATCCTCGCCAATATCGACAACGCCATCCGCCCCGAAACCCGAGTGTTGGGGATGTGCTGGGTACATTCGGGCAGCGGCCTGAAACTGCCAATCGGTGAGATCGGCGCAATCGTCGACAAGCACAATCGCGGCCGCAGCGATGCCGACCGGATCGTCTACGTGGTCGACGGCGTGCACGGCTTCGGTGTGGACAACCTGAACTTCGCGCAAATGAACTGCGACTTCTTCATTGCCGGCACGCACAAATGGATGTTCGGCCCACGCGGTACCGGGATCATTTGCAGCCGCTTCGAAGACGTCAGGTACGTCACGCCGGTTATTCCGACGTTCTCCGAGGCGACCGCGTTTTCCACCACCATGACCCCCGGTGGCTACCACGCATTCGAACACCGCTGGGCACTGGACGAGGCGTTCAAGTTGCATCTGCAATTGGGCAAGGCCGACGTCGAAGCACGCATTCACGCGCTCAATAGTTATTTGAAACAACGCCTGCAACAACGTCCGCAAATCGAGCTCGTCACGCCATTGAGCCCGGCGCTGTCCGCCGGTTTCACGTTCTTCCGGGTCAAGGGCAAGGACAGCGACAAGATCGCTGCGCACCTGATGGCCAACCGCGTGGTGGCCGATGCCGTCCACCGCGATGTCGGCCCGGTGATCCGCACCGCCCCCGGGCTGCTCAACGACGAAGCACAAATCGACCGTCTGCTGGCCGTGCTCGACCAAGCCCTCTGAGCGCTCCCTTTTTCTTTTAGCGAGACCCGCCATGAACAGTGAACTGCGTCGTTTTCCCCTCAAGACCCTGCCGGCGCTGATGCTCACCGCCCTCGCCGCCGGCCTGCTGCCTGGCGTTGCCCAGGCCGCCACACCGCCGGCGCCGGGCAAGGTGTTCAAGGACTGCAAGGACTGCCCGGAGATGGTCGTGCTGCCCACCGGCACCTTCACCATGGGCACCCCGGACGATGAAGTCGGCCGCGAGCCTGACGAAGGCCCGATGCACCCGGTGACGTTTGCCCAGCCGCTGGCGATCAGCCGCTTTCAGGTACTGCGCGGCGAGTGGGATGCCTACCTCAAGGACAGCGGCTATAAAATGCCCGATGGCGACACCCGTCCAGGTCGTGCGTGCAAGGCCGGCATTCCCGATTATCAGGGCAGCGACCCACGCAAACAGTACACCGACAAACATCCAGCGGTGTGCATGGACTTCCCCGAAGTCGAAGCATACGTGGCGTGGCTGTCGAAAAAGACTGGCAAGCAATACCGATTGGTCAGCGAATCCTTGCGCGAGTACGCAGCGCGTGGTGGCAGCAGCGGGCCGTTCCCCTTCCCGTTCGATGAGGGCAAGGAATACAGCATCGCCAAACACGCCAACACTTACGGCGCCGCCGATGGCTACAACTTCACTGCGCCGGCCGGCAGCTTTCCAGCCAACGCCTTCGGCGTGTACGACATGCACGGCAACATCTATGAATGGACGGCCGACTGCTACAACGAAAATTACGTCGGCGCACCAAGCGATGGCAGCGCCTGGCTGAGCGGCAAATGCGAGATCCGCCGTATCCGTGGCAACGACTGGGGCGAAGCGCCGGTGTTCTCCCGCTCCGGTAACCGCAACGCCACCTACACCGACACGCGCGGCGACTGGATCGGCTTTCGCGTCGCCCGCGATCTGTAACGCCCTCGCCCGGCTAAATTAGCCGTCCTGCCAGTCGTTTTACAGGTGAGCGCGAACCGACACGGTGCGCCACCGCCCTCTACGTCATCCAGGCGAAGTCCGCGAACCATGCCGGCCTTCGCCGCTTTTTCCAGCAGGGAACCTCCATGAGCAAACCAACACGCGGGGTGATCAAAGAATTGTTCGCCCTGCTCAAACCCTTTCGGCTGATCGTGACCGTCTCGACCCTGCTCGGCATGGTCGGCGGTCTGAGTGTCACCGCGTTGCTGGCGACCATCAACAGCGTGCTGCACACCGAAGGCGACCTGAGCAACACCGTGGTCGCGGTCTTCGCCGGGTTGTGCCTGCTGGCCCTGACCAGTTCGATTTTCTCCGACATCGGCACCAACTATGTCGGTCAGCACATCATTGCCAAACTGCGCAAAGAGCTGGGCGAGAAAGTCCTCAGCGCCCCCATCGAGCAGATCGAGCGCTATCGCAGCCATCGTCTGATCCCGGTGCTGACCCACGACGTCGACACCATCAGCGACTTCGCTTTCGCTTTCGCCCCGCTGGCGATTTCCATGACCGTCACCCTCGGCTGCATGGGCTACCTGGCAATGTTGTCATGGCCGATGTTCCTGATGGTGGTGGTGGCGATTCTGCTCAGCACGATCATTCAGTACATTGCCCGCGGGCGCGGCATGCAGGGTTTCATGAAGGCCCGCGACTACGAAGACGAGTTGCAGAAGAACTATCACGCCGTGGCTGAAGGCGCGAAAGAACTGCGCATCCATCGCCCGCGCCGGCACCGCATGTTCGTTGCCGGCATCGAAGGAACGGCGAACAAGATCTGCGACACCCAAGTGCGTTCGGTGAACACGTTCGTCATCGCCAAAACCCTCGGCTCGATGCTGTTTTTTGTGGTCATCGGCTTGGCGCTGGGCCTGCAATCGCTGTGGCCGAGCGCCGACAAAGCGGTGATCAGCGGCTTCGTGCTGGTGCTGCTGTACATGAAAGGTCCGCTGGAGCACCTGATCAGCACCTTGCCGATTGTCAGCCGCGCGCAGATCGCCTTCCGCCGTATCGCCGATCTGTCGGAGCAGTTCTCCTCACCCGAACCGCACCTGTTGCTCAGCGATCAAGGCCCGAAAAACAACGTCGTGCACAGCCTCGAACTGACCGACGTGTCGTACAGTTTCCCGACCGTGGAGGGCGCGGCACCGTTCCGTCTCGGCCCGGTGAACCTGAAAATCGAGCAGGGCGACATCATTTTCATCGTCGGTGAAAACGGCTGTGGCAAGACCACCCTGATCAAACTGCTGCTGGGCCTGTATGCGCCGCAACAGGGTGAGATCCGCCTCAACCAGCAGATCATCGACGCCGCGACCCGCGATGATTATCGACAGTTGTTCACCACGATTTTCGCCGACTATTACCTGTTCGATGACGTGGTCCAGGGCGACACGCATATCCCCGAAGACGCCAACAAATACCTGCAGCGTCTGGAGATCGCGCACAAGGTCAGCGTGCGTGACGGCTCGTTCACCACCACCGACCTGTCCACCGGCCAGCGCAAGCGTCTGGCGCTGATCAACGCGTGGCTGGAAGAGCGCCCGGTGCTGGTGTTCGATGAATGGGCCGCCGACCAGGATCCGACCTTCCGCCGCATCTTCTACACCGAACTGCTACCCGACCTGAAGCGTCTGGGCAAAACCATCATCGTTATTTCCCACGACGATCGTTACTTCGATGTCGCCGACCAATTGGTGCGCATGAGCGCCGGCAAAGTGGTCACCGAGCTTCAACCCGCCTGATTGTGAAAATTTTGTAAAAAAAGTGCGTTGAGCCTTTCCGGTTTTCGGAAGGTTCAACGTCTTATTTACAGTTAATAGAAATAGTTCTCAGTCAACACTTTGAAGAGTAGAAGAATAATGCCCGCACCGCACGGACTCCACCCGCTCGCCAAGGCTCTGCTGATCCGCCGTTCCTTGCGTTCCACATTGCCAGCGCTGTGCGCCATGGCCCTCACCTTGCCGATGATCGGCCAGGCGCAGGCTGCGGCGGTGGCGATCAATATTCCTGCCCAGTCGCTGGGGAGCGCTTTGCAGGAATTCGGTCGCCAGACCAACCTTCAGGTGCTGTACAGCCCGGATGAAGTGAGTGGTCTGCGCAGCAGCGCAGTCAGCGGCAACCTGGAACCGACTGCCGCCATCGCGCAGTTGCTCAACGGCACTGACATCGCTTACAGCGTTGAAGGCAATAACGTCGCTTTGCGCTCGCGCAGCAACAGCGGCGCCAGCCTCGATCTGGCACCGACCAACATCTCCGCCACCGCGGAGTCGGCCTGGGGTCCGGTCGACGGGATCGTCGCCAAACGCAGCGCCACGGGTTCGAAGACCGATACGGCAATCAAGGTCATCCCGCAGACGATCAACGTCGTCACCCAAGACGAAATCAAGATGCGCGGTTCGCAATCGGTCACCGAGGCCCTGCGTTATACCCCGGGCATTACCGGTGGCGGCTTCGCCGACCGCGTGAAGATTTTTGACGAGCCGACTTCCCGCGGCTTCTCCCCTACTCCGCTGTACCTCGACGGCCTGCACATGCCTTACGGCGGCGGCAGCACCGGCGGTTCGCTGCAGATCGACCCGTACACCCTCGAGCGCATCGAAGTGCTCAAAGGCCCGGCCTCGGTACTCTACGGTCAGAACCAGCCTGGCGGCATCGTCAACATGGTCAGCAAGCGTCCGACCGCGACACCGCTGCACGAAATCAAAATCGGTGGCGGCAGCTATGACCGCGCCTACGGTGCCTTCGACCTCGGCGGCCCGATCGATGATCAGGGTGAATTCCTCTATCGCCTGACCGGTGTGGTCAACGACAGCAACTCGGCCATCGACTACGCCAGCCAGAACCGCATGATGCTGGCGCCAAGCCTGACCTGGCTGCCGAACGACCGCACCACCATCACCGTGTTCGGCCAGTACCAGAAGGACCACGACGTACCGGAAGCCCAGGGCCTGCCAGCATTCGGCACGGTCAAGAGCACCTCCAACGGTCGTATCAGCCGCAGCCGCTTCATCGGCGAGCCAGACGTGAACAAGTACCATCGCGAGCAGTTTGTCGTCGGTTACGAAATCGCTCACGAATTCAACGACGTCTGGACCTTCAAGCAGAATGCCCGTTACGCCGACGTCAACGACCAGTACGTGGCGCCACTGCACGGCTACTCGTTCCCGACCAACCCGGTCACCGGCCTCAACGACAACAGCTTCCAGAGCCGTTACGCCGTGGACTGGTCGCAGCACAACAAGGTCTACGGCCTCGATAACATTGCCCAGGCCAAGTTCAAGACTGCCGATATCGATCACACCGTCCTGCTGGGCGTGGACTACTACCACTTCAACTCGAAGTTCCTCGGCCTTTACGACCGCACCGCTCCGGGTATCGACCTGTACAACCCGGTGTATGGCAGCCAGATCAACTTCCGTCAGCCGTACAAATGGGATAACACCATCACCCAGACCGGTCTGTACGCTCAGGATCAACTGCGCTGGAACCAGTGGTTCCTGACCCTCGGCGGTCGTTACGACTTCGCCGAAACCGACAACAAGCAACCCCTGACCGGCGGTCACAGCAACCAGAAGGACGAGAAATTCACCGGTCGCGCCGGCCTGGGCTACGAGTTCGAGAACGGCATCACGCCTTACGTGAGCTACGCCGAATCGTTCCTGCCGCAAACCGGTACCGACATGAGCGGCGGCGCGTTCGAGCCGACCACCGGCAAGCAGTACGAAGTCGGCATCAAGTACGAACCGACCTTCGTCGACGGTTTCATTCAGCTGTCCGCTTACCAGATCGACCAGGACAACATGCTGACCACCGACCTCAACAACCCGGGGTTCAGCGTCCAGAGCGGTACGGTGCGTTCGCGTGGCGTAGAGCTGGAAGGCAAGGTCAATGTCACGCAGAACCTGCGCGTACTGGCCGCCGTGTCGCGTAACCAGACCAAGTGGCACAGCGCCAACGATGGCCGCGAAGGTCGCACCGTGGCCATGGCTCCACCGCTGACCGCGTCGGCGTGGATCAACTACGACTTCGACATCTCTACTGCTCTGGCCGGTTTCGGCATGGGCCTGGGTGCTCGTTACGTGCAACAAAGCTACGGCTCGGACTATGAGGAAGATTCCTTCCAGGTGCCGTCCTACACCGTGTATGACGCGATGGTGTCCTACGATCTGGAAAAATCGCCACTGCATGTCAAAGGTGTGAAGTTGCAGGCTAACTTGCAGAACATCACCGACGAGAAGTACGTCGCTGCGTGCAACGGTACGCTCGACTGCTACTACGGCGAAGGTCGTACCATGACTGCTGACGTGACCTATAACTGGTAATACGTTTAGCGCTCACTGAAACGCCGGCATTTGCTGGCGTTTTTTTTTGGCTGATTTGGGCTTGGCGGCCTGTGGACCGACCAGGCTTTTGGGGTTTTGGGATCTTGGGTTTTGGGTTTATATCCGTTGCTTCGGGTGCTGCCGCTGGCGGTTTCGCTCTTACAGCGACTCACTTTTCCAGACGCCGAAAAGTAAGCAAAAGGCTTTGCCCCTGGCGTACGGCACTTCGCTTAGGCTCAGTGTTCCCTCGCTACGGTGTCCATCCGGGGGCATCGCCTACGGTTTGCTGCGCTGCACCTCCTCTCGATGTATGCGGCTACGCCGCACGGCGCTGCGCGCCTACCCCCGGATGAACACCTTCGCTCGGCCTGCCGATGGGGCACAAAAGCCAAAGCCAAAGCAAGATCACAAGCCAGATCAAAAGCCAGATCAAAAGCCAGATCAAAAGCCCCTCACCCTAGCCCTCTCCCGGAGGGAGAGGGGACTGATCGCGGTGTTTGGAAGAGTTACGCCGACGTGCAATTCCCCGTTGAACTCAGGTCTTGAATAGCCCATAAATCGGCTCCCTCTCCCTCGGGAGAGGGCTGGGGTGAGGGGCAAGAGCACCACAAAAACAAAAGCCGAACGCGCCCCGCTCCTCACCACTCAATAGGCCGAGTGTCAGCTCGCCTGCTTTTGATCTTGATCTGTAAGGCGACGTCGGAAGGCTGAGTGGAGGGTTTCATCCGGGAGTGGGAGCGCAGCGACCGTTTGGCGCAGCCAAACACAGCGAGAGGAGGTGCAGCGAAGCAAACCGTAGGCGCTGCGCCCGGATGGAGCCCGGAGCGAAGGGACCCCGAGCCCCAGCGAGCGGGCCGTACGTAGGAGCAAGCGTTTTTTTGCTTACTTTTTTTAGGCGTTTGTAAAAAAAGTGAGTCGCCGTAAGGGCGAAACCCTAATCAGCAACACCCGCAGCAACGGATATTCACCCACCCCGTCAAGCCACAGCAAACACCTCTACCAAGCGCCGAGCAATATGCTCCTGCGCCTCTTCAGCCTCATCAATAATCGCCCCCATGCGCATGAAGTCATGGGTCATGCCCTCATAAACCTTCAGTTCCACCGCAACCCCCGCCGCCTGCAAATGACGCGCATACGCCACGCCCTCATCGTGTAACGGATCACACTCGGCCAAGACCAACAGCACCGGCGCAACGTTCGCGCTGACCTCAGCCAGCAACGGCGAGAAACGCGGGTCGAGACGATCGCTGGCATCACGTTGATAGTGCTCGTAGAACCACTGCAGCGAAGCCTTCTCCAGCAGATACCCTTCGCCAAACTCCTCGATCGAAGGCGTGCCGCGACTGGCATCGGTAACCGGATAGATCAGCACCTGCAGACGCGGCTGCACAGCCGCATCCGTCAGTTGCGCGGCGAGCACCGTGGTCAGGCTGCCGCCGACGCTGTCACCGGCAATCGCCAGGCGCGCGACATCGATACCCAGATCCGCAGCACTGGCCACCAGCCAGTCCCAGGCATCCCGGGCATCATCGGCTGCGGTCGGAAAACGAAACTCCGGCGCTAGTCGATACGCGACGGAAAGCACCACACAATCGGCCATCGCAGCCAGTGCGCGGCACAATGAGTCATGGGAATCGAGACTGCCGACCACATAACCGCCGCCATGAAAATACAGCAGCGCCGGCCGCCCTGCGCCGACGCTCAGAGGCTGATTGCTGTAAAAGCGTGCGTGCAGGCGCGTGCCATCGCGCACAGGCAATTGCAGCTCTTCCACCACTTCCAGCTCTTCGCCGCCGGCGTCCATCAACAAAGACGACTGATCAAATTGTTCGCGGGCCTCTGCCGGGCTCAGCTCATGCATGCCAACGCGCTTGCCACTGGCCCGGCCGTTGCCGACCAGTTGCAGGAACGCGGCGATATCAGGGTTCAACGACATTCGTAACTCTCCAGACAGGTCGAGCGCCATAAAGGCGCCCGACCGTTTTTTTCAGGTTCAGAACACAGTTCAGGACATGGCTACTGATTCAACGATCTCGCCGAGCATTTCTTCAGCCTCGGACAGGAAAGTTTCATCGCGCGGGATCTGGAAGTGCCCGCAATCGAGCCACTCACCGCCCATGCCCGGCTGCGCAAGTTGCGCCGCCAGCTCCACGGCCTCCTCTTCGCGACCCAGCGTCCACCAGCAGATCGGGTTGACCGCCAAAGGTGCACAGCGATCCAGTTGCAACGACAGTTGCTTGAGCCGACGGGCCACGCTGAACACATGGGCCAGTTCATCGGCGCCCAGTGCCACGTAAGTCGACGCCCCGCGTTCGGCACTCATGGCACGGGCGAACAGCGCCCGCAGGTTCTGCGCGGTTTCCTCGCCGTCGATGCGCAAACCTGGCGCGGCCTCCGGCAGGGTCACCCGCAGGAAGTCGCGCAGATCAGCCTGCCAGTCATCCACTGCGCCTTCGTTGACCTTGGCCGACGGCACGAAACTGTCCACCAGACCGACGAACTTCACGGTCTGTCCGGCCTGCTCCAGTTGCGCGGCCATCAACATCGCCAACGTCCCGCCCAGCGACCAGCCCATCAGGTGATACGGTCCGTGTGGCTGCTTCTCGCGGATCTGCGCCACGTAATCGCTGGCCATGCTCTGCAACGAGACATCGTTGAACGCCGGGTCCAGCAGCATCCGTGACTGAATCGCCAAGACTTGCCGGCGACCGCTCAAACGGCGCGCCAACGGCTCGTAGTCGAACACCGTGCCGAAACCTGCATGAATGCAGAACAGCGGCGCAATGCCTTTGACTTCAGCGTTCATCGCCAACAACCCGGAAGCTTTTTCGGCTGTCCCCTGCACACTGGCGACCAGCTCGGCGATGCTCGGTTTCTGCATCAGGTCACGCAGTTTCAGGCTTAGCCCCTGAGCCTTGAGCACGCGACTGCGAGCGACCACTTGCAGACTGAGGATCGAATCGCCGCCCAGTTCGAAGAAGTTGTCGGTGAGGCCCACGCGTTCGATTTTCAGCACGTCCTGCCAGATCTTCGCCATGGCCTTTTCCAGCTCGGTGCGTGGCGCCTGGTAATCCTGACGCTGTTCGGCATCCGGGTTCGGCAGCGCCTTGCGGTCAAGCTTGCCGTTCGGCGTCAGGGGCATGCGTTCGAGCAACATCAGGTGCGCAGGCACCATGTAGTCCGGCAGGCTGGCCTTGAGCTGTTCACGCAGGCGTTCGCACAAACCGTCAGTTTGCGTATCGGCATTCGCCAGCACATAACCGAGCAACTGCTTGCCGCTGACGCCCTCGCGGGCCACCACGGCGGCGTCGCGCACGCCCGCTTGTTGCTTGAGGCGGGCCTCGACTTCGCCCAGCTCGATGCGGAAACCGCGGATCTTCACTTGATGGTCGATCCGTCCCAGGTAGTCGACAGTGCCGTCCTCGCGCTGGCGAACGAGGTCGCCGGTGCGGTACAGACGACTGCCATCGGCGCTGAACGGGTTAGCCACGAAACGCTCGGCGGTGCCGCCCGCCCGGCCCAGATAACCACGGGCCAGCGCGCCGCCCAGGTACAGCTCACCGGCAAGGCCCACCGGCAGTGGATTGAGATCGGCATCGAGCACATAACCGCTGCGCTCGCCGACCACACTGCCGATTGGCGCGTAGGCCGCACCGCACTGATCGTCAGTGCCGGCCTTCCAGATCAGCGGCGTGACCACGGTTTCCGTCGGGCCGTAACCGTTGATGATGTACTGCGGCTTGAGCGCGCGTTTGGCCAGTTCGAAACTCGCCACCGGCACCGCATCGCCACCGAAGCAGTAGATGCGCACCGGCGGCGGGCTGCCATTTTGCTCAGCATGTTCAGCCAACTGCTGCAAATACACCGGCGGGAACGCGGCAACGGTCACGCCATGCTGATGTAGGGCGTTGTAGGTCTGTTCGGCCGTCCACAGGCTGTCGTCACGGATCAGCAAACGCGCGCCGTGAGTCAGGGTGGTCAACCAGCGCTCATGCGCGCCGTCGAACGCGAACGACATGAAGTGCAGCTCGCAATCGGTCTCACTCATTTCATAACGCTGACCAATCGCCTCGCAGTGCATCGCCAATGGGCCGTGAGCGACACCGACGCCTTTCGGCTGGCCGGTCGAACCGGAGGTGTAGATCACGTAGGCGAGATTGCCCGGCTGTACCGCGACATCCGGTGCGCTGTCCGAGTGCGCTGCCAGTTCCAGTTGATCCAGCTCCAGCACATGCAGGTTGTCCTGCGTTGGCATGATCTGACGCAGACTCGAATCACTGAGCAGCAAGGCAATCCCGGAATCGCGCATCAGATAGCTCAGGCGTTCCCGCGGATACGTGGCGTCCAGCGGCACATAAGCGCCGCCAGCCTTGAGCACCGCGAGCAGCGCCACGATCATGTTTTCGCTGCGTGGCAGTGCCACGCCGACGCGTACTTCCGGACCGACGCCTTCAGCGATCAAGGCATGGGCCAGTCGATTGGCGCGGGCATTGATCTGGCCGTAGCTGAAGGACTGGCCGTTGAAGATCAGCGCCGTTTGCCCTGCATGCGACTGCGCCCATTGCGCAATACGCTGGTGCACGGCCACTTCCTGCGAAGGTGCCGGCACAATCTGTGCGGTAGCCGCCTGACCGGTCGGCAGACCAATACGGCCCAACGGTTGCGCCGCATCCTCGGCCAGCGCCGCGAGCAAGCCTTCCATGTTGCGGCGAATGCCTTCGACGGTCGCCCGATCGAAATGCTCACGCAGGAACATGTACTCGATCACCAACCCTTCTTCGAGCGTGACCATCAAGTCCATCGGGAAGTTGGTCAGGCCGGCGTTGCTGATCTCGCCGAACTTCAGCGAGTCATCGCGCCACTCGCGCAGCGCCTGGTCGATCGGGTGGTTCTCGAACACGATGATGCTGTCGAACAGCGATTGCCCGGCACGTCCGGCCCAGCGCTGCACGTCGGTGAGCGGGGTGTATTCGCGCTCACGCATTTCCAGGTTGAAGTCCTGCAAGTCGCGCAGCCAGTCGCCGACCGCCTGCTCGGCCGGTACATCCTTGATCACCGGCAAGGTGTTGATGAACAGACCGAGGATCGATTCCGACGCCGGCAGACTCGCCGGGCGCCCCGCCACCGTCGCGCCGAACGCGACACAGCGCTGGCCGCTGTAACGGCTAAGCAGCATCAGCCACGCGCCCTGCACCAAGGTGTTGAGGGTCACGTGCTGAGCTTGCGCGAAGGCCTTGAGCTGTTCGGTGCGAGCTTCGCCCAAGCGGCTGTACAGCGCCTCGTGGCCGCGACCACTGCCGGTACGCGCCACGGCATCCGCCAGGTAGGTCGGCTCGTCAAGCAGACGCAAATGCTCACGCCAGAAACCTTCGCTGGCGTTGCTATCCTGCTGTTGCAGCCAGTTGATATAGCGACGGTACGGCACGGCGTCGGCCAATGGCTTGCCGGAGTACTGGCTCAACACCTCGCCGATCAACTGCGAACTGCTCCAGCCGTCGATCAGGATGTGGTGATAGGTCCAGATCAGTTGATAACTGTCCTCGCCCACCCGCACCAGCGTCAGACGTTGCAGTGGTGGTTGATCAAGATCGAAGCCCTTGGCCCGTTCGGCATCGGCCAACGCTTGCAGCGCTTCGGCCGAGTGATCCTGCTCACGCCAGTCGAGCAGGCTGATCGGCAGTTGCGGATCGGCGAGTACAAATTGCAACGGCTCGGCCATGTCCTGCCAGAGGAACCCGGTGCGCAGAATGTCGTGGCGGCGGCTGACGGTTTCCCAGGCGTCTTTCAAGCGCGCCGGGTCAAGGCCCTGCACCGGAATGCACAACTGGTTGATGTAGAGATCCGCTTCCGGCGAATTGAGGCCGAGGAACAGCATGCCCTGCTGCATCGGCGACAGGCGATAGAGCCCGGCCAACTGATCTTGTGCCAACGGCAACTCGGCGACTTGCGCGTCACTCAAACCGTGCAGCGGCATATCAACCAGCGTGGCCACCGGCACGTCCGAACTGACTCCGACACGCTGGGCCAGTTGGCCGATGGTCGGGTGCTGGAACAGGTCTTTCGGACTCAGTTCCAGGCCTTGCTGACGGGCGCGGCTGACCACTTGAATCGAGATGATCGAATCGCCGCCCAAGGCAAAGAAGCTGTCGCTGGTGCTGACCTGCGCCAGTCCGAGAACATCTTTCCAGATGTCCACCAACGCCTGCTCGGTGGCATTGACCGGTTCGACGTGGTGTTGCGCCGCCGTCAGTTCGAGGGCCGGCAAGCGCTTGCGATCGATTTTGCCGTTGGGGGTCAGCGGCATCTGCGCCAGCCACAGGCGGTGCGTTGGCACCATGTAATCCGGCAGCGTTGCACCCAGCCAGGTGCTGAGGGTGTCGTGCAAGTCACGTTGCTGCTCGGCGCTGGCATCGACTATTGCCGGATCACTCGGCACAAGGTAGGCGATCAACTGCTGGCTGCCCTGCACTTCACTGGCCACCACCACTGCTTCACGCACGGCGACATGGGCCACCAGGCGCGCTTCGATTTCGCCGAGTTCGATACGCAAACCGCGAATCTTCACCTGATGGTCGATCCGGCCCATGTACTCCAGCTCGCCCTCTTCGCGTTCACGAATCAGGTCGCCGGTGCGGTACATGCGCTCGCCATTGCCGACGAACGGGTTCGGCACGAAGCGCTCGGCAGTCATCGCCGCACGGCCCAGATAACCACGGGTGATACCGGCGCCCGACAAGTACAGCTCCGCCGAAATCCCTTGCGGCACCGCTTGCAGATCGGCGTCGAGCAAATGGCTGGCGCTGTGATCGAGGGCACGGCCGATACGCGGCTGGCCACCGGCGGTGCGGCGGGTCCAGGTCGAATAGGTGGTGTCTTCCGACGGGCCATAGAGGTCGTAGACATGCTCTACGGTTGGCTGCTGATACAACGCGTCGACCAGGCCTTGCTTGAGCGGTTCGCCAGCCAGATTGATGATGCGCACGCTCGGCGGAATCTGCCCGGCGCGTTGCAGGGCAGCGATCGCCGACGGCACGGTGTTGATCAGGCGGACCTGATCACGCGCCGGCAGGTTCGCCAGCTCCAAAGCGTTACGCGCAATGATCAGCGAACCGCCGTTGGCCAATGTGACAAACAGCTCCCACACCGACAGGTCGAAGCACACCGAAGTTGACGCCAGCACGCCTTGAATATCGTCGCGACTGTAGACCTTGGCCGACCAGTCGATCAGCGCCATGACGTTGCGATGGGCGATGGCCACGCCTTTCGGTTTGCCGGTGGAACCGGAGGTGTAGATCACGTAAGCGAGGTTGTCCGGTGTGACCGATGTTTGAGGTGCGCTAGCCGGATAAGCGTTCAGCGACACCAGATCCATCAGCAGGACTTGCGTGTCAGCCGGAACACTTAGCGTTGCAGCGACCGCTTGCTCGGTGAGCAGCACCCGCGCACAGCTGTCTTCGAGCATGTAGGCAACGCGATCGGCCGGGTAATCCGGGTCCAGCGGCACATACGCGCCACCGGATTTGAGCACCGCCAGCAAGGCAATCAGCAATTGCTCGGAACGCGGCATCGCCACGCCCACCCGCACTTCCGGGCCGACACCCAGTTCGATCAGTTTGTGCGCGAGACGGTTGGACTGCGCATCCAGCTCGGCGTAGGTCAGTTGCGTATCGGCGAAGGTCACTGCCAACGCATCCGGCGTCGCCGCCACTTGGCGGGCAATGCCCTGATGAATGCACAGGTCGGCGACGAAATCGGCCTCGGCACTTGGGCCGTTATCGATCAGGTTCAACTCGCTGAGCGTACGCTCACCCGACTCGCTCATCTGCCCGAGCAACCGCTGCAAGTATTCGCCCAACTGCACAACGCTGTGCGCCGCGAAGCTGTCGCACTGGTAGCTGAAGTGCATCGACAACTCATCGCTCAGATGCACCAGCAGGGTCAGCGGATAGTTGGTCTGTTCATGGTTGTTGATCTCGCCGAAGCGCAATTCCTGCGGCGCGCCCTGCGCCAGCGCCTCGGACACCGGGTAGTTTTCAAACACCAGAATGTTGTCGAACAACGCCTCACCGTTGCGTGCCGCCCAACGCTGAATGTCGAACAACGGCGTGTGTTCATGCTCACGCAGCGTCAGGTTTTGCGCCTGCACGCTCTGCAACCACTCGCCTACGCTGGATGGCGAACGAGGGCTGGCGATCACCGGCAAGGTGTTGATGAACAGACCGATCTGCTGCTCGACGCCTTTGAGTTCTGTCGGACGCCCCGCCACCGTAGCGCCGAATGCGACGCTCTGTTGACCGGTCAAGCGCTGCAACAGCAGCAACCAGGCCGCTTGAATCAGCGTATTGAGAGTGACTTTCTGCTGCCGGGCGAACTCGCCCAACTGCCGCGTTTGCGCCGCGTCGAGCACACAGAAATGTTCACCGTGGCCGTCTCGCGGGGCGTCGCCACGCTGCGCCTGAAGTGCCTGCGCCAGCAGGGTCGGCGCCTGCAAATCAGCCAGTTGCGCGGTCCAGTAATGTTCGCTGGCCTGCACGTCCTGACGCTGCAACCACTCGATGTAATCACGATAACGCCCGGCCAGCGCCGGCTGAGCGATGCCGCTGTAGCGCTGCAAGACTTCGCCGAGCAACTGCGAGTTGCTCCAGCCATCCATCAGAATGTGGTGGTTGGTGTAGATCAAATGGCAGCGCTGGTCGTCCAGACGCACCACGACCATACGCAGCAGCGGGCCTTGGCTCAGGTCGAAACCTTGTGCCTGCTCGGCGGCGGCCAGCGCGTTCAACTCGCCCAGGCAATCGCTGCGCTCACGCCAGTCAAGCACACTGAATGGCATGTCCAGTTGCTTGTGCACCACTTGCACCGGGCGCGCCAGTTCACCTTGCCAGACAAAACTGGTGCGCAGGATGTCGTGGTTGTCCACCGCCGCTTGCCAGGCCTGCTGGAAGCGTTGCGGGTCGAGGCCTTCGACGTCGAGCCGGACCTGGTTGATGTAATCGCCAGTGGCCTGTTCGTAGAGGCTGTGGAACAGCATGCCCTGCTGCATCGCCGACAGCGGATAGACATCGGCAATCTGCTGGGCCGGCAAAGGCAAGCCGTCGAGTTGCGTCTGGGTCAGTCCGGCCAGCGGGAAGTCCGACGGCGTCAGGCCTTCGACGCCCGGGGTCAGGCAATGACCGATCAACGCCGCCAGTTCTTCGGCGTAATCCGCCGCCAGTGCTTCGATCACGGCGCTGTCGAAACGCTCGCTGCTGAAGGTCCAGCCCACGCGCAATTCGCCGCCATACACCTGACCGTTGAGGGTCAGCCAGTTGCCCATTGGCGCGTCCGGACTCTGGTCGAGACCGGCATTGTCCGGCGCCGGAGCGAACAGCGCGCCGTCATCGCCCTCGAAACTGCCGTCGAACTGGCCGAGGTAGTTGAAGGTGATGCGCGGCGTCGGCAAAGCGCGCAGGCTCTGTTGTGCCTGAGCATCGCCAAGGTGACGCAGTGCGCCGAAACCGATGCCTTTGTTGGGGATCGAGCGCAGTTGTTCCTTGATCTGCTTGATCGACTCGCCCGGTGTAGCCGCCGGGGTCAGACGCACCGGGAACAGACTGGTGAACCAGCCCACGGTGCGGGTCAGATCGACACCGTCGAACAGCTCTTCGCGACCATGGCCTTCGAGCTGAATCAGCGTCGATGGCTGCCCGCTCCAGCGCCCGATCACCCGCGCCAGTGCGGTGAGCAACAGGTCGTTGACCTGAGTGCGATACGCCACCGGCGCTTCTTGCAACAGTTGCCGGGTCAACTCCGCGCCAAGCTTGGTCTGTACCGTCTGCGCCAGCCTGTTCTGCTGACCGGCGTCCATGCGCTTGCACGGCAGATCGCTGCCGACGTCGCTCAGGCACGCCTGCCAGTAAGCCAGTTCCTGTTGTAACGCCGCACTGTTGGCGTAGCGCTGCAAGTGCTCGCTCCAGTCCTTGAAGGCGCTGGTCTTGGACGGCAGGCTCAGCGGCTGCGCATCGAGCAATTGCTGATAAGCGTTTTGCAGGTCTTCCAGCAGAATCCGCCACGACACACCGTCGACGACCAGGTGATGGATCACCAACTGCAAGCGCTGAGTACCATCGGCCAGATTCGCCAACACGGCGCGCAACAGCGGCCCGTTCCGCAAATCGAGGCTGCGCTGCGCGCGGTTGCCCAAGGCTTCCAGCGCAGCCGCATCGGCGACGTCTTCCTGCCACAGCAGGTTGTGCGGCAGGTCTTCCACCGCGCGGTGCTCGGCCTGCCACACGCCGTTGTGCTGGGTGAAGCTCAGGCGCAAGGCATCGTGATGCGCGACCAGCGCGCGCAATACTTGCTCGATTTTCTCCGCGTCCAGCGGCTGACGCGGCTTGAGCAGCACCGACTGGTTCCAGTGCTGACGCTCAGGGATGTCGTCTTCGAAAAACTGCTGCTGGATCGGCAGCAGCAACGCCGCGCCGGTCACCGCTTGTTGGTCGATGCTCGATACGTCATCGCCCAACTGCGCGACCAGGGCCAGACGTTGAATGGTCTGGTGCTGGAACAGGTCTTTGGGATTGAGGCGAATGCCGGCCTGACGCGCGCGGCTGACCACTTGAATCGAGATGATCGAGTCGCCACCCAATTCGAAGAAGTTATCGTTGAGGCCCACTTGCGGCAGCTTCAGCACGTCTTGCCAGATTGCTGCCAAACGCTGCTCCAGCTCGCTTTGCGGTGCCTGATAGGCCTGCTGCGCCTGACTGGCATCCGGCGACGGCAACGCACTGCGGTTGAGTTTGCCGTTGGCGGTCAGCGGCAATTGCGCGAGCAGCAACAGGTGCGCCGGGATCATGTGATCCGGCAGGTTTTCCTTGAGTTCGGCACGCACGCGGTCGCGCCATTGCGCCTGATCCGCTGGGCTGGCGTCGTGCAGCGTGGCATCGCTCGGCACCAGCCAGGCGACCAGTTGCTGACCGCTGAGACCCGGTTGCGCCAGCACCACGGCCTGGCGTACGGCAGCCTGTTCGAGCAGTTGCGCTTCGATCTCACCGAGTTCGATCCGGAAACCGCGAATCTTCACCTGATGGTCGATCCGCCCGATGTATTCGATCACGCCGTCAGCGCGATAGCGCGCCAGGTCGCCGGTGCGGTACAGACGACCACCGTCAGCGGCAAACGGATCGGGAATGAAACGCAGCGTGGTCAGGTCGGCACGGTTCAGATAACCGCGCGCCAGACCGGCGCGACCGACGTACAGCTCACCGATGCAACCTTTGGCCACCGGGTTCAGATCGCCGTCGAGCAAGTACCACGACAGGTCGGCAATCGGCTCGCCGATCGGGCTGCTGGCGTCACGCTGCAAATCGGCCATCGACAACGGCCGGTACGTCACGTGCACGGTGGTTTCAGTGATGCCGTACATGTTGATCAGTTGCGGTGCCTGATCGCCGAAACGCTCGAACCATGGACGCAGGCTCTTCACTTCCAGTGCTTCACCGCCAAACACCACGAAACGCAGCGCCAGCTGTTGCGCGGCATGTTCCGGGGCGCAGGCGACTTGCATCAGTTGCTTGAACGCTGACGGCGTCTGGTTGAGCACGGTGATGCCTTCGCGACAGAGCAAAGCGAAGAAATCTTCCGGCGCACGGCTGACCTCGTAAGGCACCACCACCAGTTTGCCGCCGTACAGAAGCGCGCCGAAAATCTCCCACACGGAGAAATCGAAGGCGTAGGAATGGAACAGGCTCCACACATCCGATGGGCCGAAATCGAACCAGGCATCGGTGGCTTCGAACAGGCGCAGCACGTTGCGGTGAGCGAGCAAGGTGCCCTTGGGCTGACCGGTCGAACCGGAGGTGTAGATCACATACGCGAGGTTGTCCGCGCTCATCTGCACCTGCGGGTTGCAGTCGCTGTAGCCTTCGAGATCTTCACGACCCTGGTCGAGCATCAGACTGCGTACGGAGTCCGGCACCGGCAGACGTGCGAGCAAATGGCTCTGGGTCAACAGCAGGCCGATGCCGCTGTCGCCAATCATGTAGGCCAGACGCTCTTCCGGATAGCTCGGGTCCAGCGGCACATACGCACCGCCAGCCTTGAGAATCGCCAGCAGGCCGACCAGCATGTCGAGGCTGCGCTCCACCGCGAGGCCGACGCGCACGTCCGGGCCGACGCCGCTGGCGATCAGCTTGTGGGCCAACTGGTTGGCGCGGCTGTTCAGTTCACCGTAGCTCAAGGATTGCTCGGCATACGTCACGGCAACGGCTTGCGGTGCGCGGGCGGCCTGGGTTTCGATCAAGTGATGCAGGCACTGCTCGTTGGGGAAGTCGGCCACGGCCGGGTTCCATTGCAGCAGCGTCGCCGCGCGTTCGGCGGCGTCGTGCAGCGGCAGTTCGGCAATGCGCTGGCCGCTGTCGGCGATGATGCCGTGCAGCAGATTCGTCCAGTGTTGCGACAGGCGCTCGATGGTCTCGAGGTCGAACAGGTCGGTGGCGTAAGTCAGCTCGGCCCAGACATTGTCGGTCGACTCAAAGGTGTTCAGGGTCAGATCGAACTGCGCGGTATTCGACGCCCAAGGCAAGCCTTCGATGTGCAGTTGCGGCAAGCGTGTCGCGCCCTGCGCCTGACGCACCTGGCTCTGGTGGTTGTGCATCACCTGGAACAGCGGGCTGTGGCTGAGGCTGCGTTCCGGTTGCAGCGCATCGACCAGTTGCTCGAACGGCAGATCCTGATGGGCCTGAGCGCCGAGCACGGTGTTCTTCACTTGCTGCAACAGGCTGCGGAACGTCTGCTGGCTGTCGAATTCGGTTTTGAGTACCTGAGTGTTAACGAAGAAGCCGATCAGGCCCTCGGTCTCGACGCGGTTACGGTTGGCCACCGGCACACCGACGCGGATGTCGGCCTGACCGCTGTAGCGGTGCAGCAAGGTCTGGAACGACGCCAGCAACAGCGCGAACAGGGTGACGTTTTCACGCTGCGCGACTTGCTTGAGGGCGGCGGCCAGTTCGAGGCTCAGCGGTATGTCGCGACGCGCGCCGCGATAGCTTTGCTCGGGCGGACGCGGACGGTCGGTCGGCAGCTCCAGCAACGGTTGATCGCCATCGCCGAGTTGCGCGGTCCAGTAGCTCAACTGACGCTCGCGTTCACCGGCGTCCATCCACTGTTTCTGCCACACGGCATAGTCGGCGTATTGCACCGGCAACGTCGGCAAATGCGCGGTCTGACCCTGGCTGTACGCGGCGTACAACGCCACCAGTTCATCGACCATGATGTTCATCGACCAACCGTCAGAGACGATGTGGTGCAAGGTGATGACCAGCGCATGATCATCGGCAGCCAGACGCAGCAGTTTCACCCGCAGCAGCGGGCCTTGCTGCAGGTTGAACAGGTGCAGGGTTTCTGCGGCGACCAGCGCTTGCAGCGCCGCGTCGTCCAGCCTCGCCACGTCCTGCACTTGCAGATCCAGCGTGCCTTGGGCCTGGATCACTTGCAGGGTCTGGCCCTGCTCTTCGACGAAACAGGTACGCAGGGATTCGTGGCGCGCGATCAGCGCATTGAAGCTTTGCTGCAACGCCGACAGATCCAGTTCACCGCGCAGACGCAGCGCCGCCGGAACGTGGTAAGCGCTGCTGGTCGGTTCCAGCTGCCAGAGGAACCACTGACGCTCCTGCGCATAGGAAAGCGCCAGCGGTTGCAGACGTGGCAGCGCGACAATCGCCGGTTCCTGCGTCGCTTGATCGACACCCAGCGCGGCAACGAAATCTTCCAGCGTGCTGTGCTCGAACAGCGTACGCAGCGGCACTTGAACGTTCAGCGCCTGACGCACACGGGAGACCACTTGCGTCACCAGCAAGGAATGGCCGCCCAGTTCGAAGAAGTTGTCACTGAGACCGACACGCTCAAGCTTGAGCACTGCTTGCCAGATCTCGGCGACAGTGTGTTGAGTCGCGGTCTGCGGGGCGATATAGGTGGATTGCAACTGGCTGGCGTCGGGCGCCGGCAAGGCTTTGCGGTCGACTTTGCCATTGGGAGTCAGCGGCAGTTGCGCAAGGAACAGCAGGTGCGCCGGCACCATGTATTCCGGCAGCTCGGCCTTGAGGCTGGCTTTCAATTCAGCGCGCAGTTCGACTTCATCAATAGTGCTCGCGGATGGCACCACATAGCCGACCAGTTGCGGTCCGGTCGGGCCGTCCTGCGCGACCACCACGGTTTCGCGCACGCTGTCGAGCGCGAGCAAACGCGCTTCGATCTCGCCCAACTCGATCCGGAAACCACGGATTTTCACTTGATGGTCGATGCGCCCGATGTATTCGATCACGCCTTCTGCGCGATAACGGGTCAGGTCGCCGGTGCGGTACAGACGCGCGCCGGTTGGCGAGAACGGGTCCGGTACAAAACGTTCGGCGGTCAGGCTCGGGCGCTGGAAGTAACCGCGCGCCAGACCGTCACCGCCAATCAGCAATTCACCGGGTGCGCCGAGCGGATTCAGCTCAAGGTCACTGCCGAGAATGTACAGCGCGGTGTTGTCGATCGGCGTACCGAGAAACGGGCGACTGTTGTCCGCACTCAGCGCATGTTGCGCCGACCAGATCGTGGTTTCGGTCGGGCCATAGAGGTTCCACACGCTCGGCGTCAGCGCCAGCATGCGCTGGGCCAGTTCCTGCGACAGCGCTTCACCGCCACAGAGGAATGTGCGGCCATTGAGAATCGCCGCGTGTTCGTTGTCGAGCAGCATGCGCCAGGTCGATGGCGTGGCTTGCAACATGCTGACGGCGTGGCGCTCGATCAGTTCGAGCACCGCTTGCGGATCTTGATGCACGTCCTTGCCGGTCAGCACCACACAGGCGCCAGCGAGCAGCGGGCCATAGATTTCCAGGCCGAAAATATCGAACGAGAACGTGGTCAGCGACAGCATGCGATCCGCAGCGGCAATCCCCGGCTGTTTGATCATGCTCGCGACAAAGTTGCGCAGCGCCGCGTGGCGCACCATCACGCCTTTCGGTTTACCGGTGGAGCCGGAGGTGTAGATCGTGTACGCCAGATGCTCGCCATTGACGGCCACGTCCGGTGCGGTCTGTGGATAAGCCGCCAGCCAGGCAGCTGGCTGATCGAGCAACAGGGTTTGCACACCCGCCGGGATCGGCAACTGCGCTTGCAAATGCGTTTGGGTCAGCAGCAATTGCAGACCGCTGTCTTCGATCATGTAGGCCAGGCGATCCTCGGGATACGCCGGGTCCAGCGGCACATAAGCGCCGCCGGCCTTGAGGATCGCCAACAGGCCGACGATCATCTCAACGCTGCGCTCGACCGCGATGCCGACCAGTTGATCCGGGCCGACGCCGGCCTCGATCAGGTGATGCGCCAGTTGATTGGCCCGGGCATCCAGTTCGCCATACGTCAGTACGTCGTCGCCGATGATCAGCGCCGTGGCTTGCGGGTTTTGCTGCGCCTGCAAGGCAAAGTCCTGCTGCACGCACTCGGCCTGCGCACTGTGATCCGCCACGCGCAACCAGTCCTGCAACAACACGCCGTGTTCAGCGCTGTCCAGCAGCGGCAGTTCACCGACCCGCTGGGTTGGCGCGGCAATGATGCCCTGCAACAGGTTCTGCCAGTGACGCGCCAGACGCTCGACCGTTTGCGGCTTGAACAGATCGGTGGCGTAGGTCAGTTCGGCGGCGAAACCGTCATTCGATTCATAGGTATTGAGGGTCAGGTCGAACTGCGCGGTGCGCCCTTCCCACTGCACATCCTCGACGCTCAGCTGCGGCAGTTGCACCGCGCCACGCCCCTGATCACGGCTGGTCTGGTGGTTGAACATCACCTGGAACACCGGGCTGTGGCTCAGGCTGCGTTCCGGTTGCAGCGCTTCGATCAACTGCTCGAACGGCAGATCCTGATGCGCCTGCGCGGCCATTGCCGCTTGCTTGACCTGCGCTAACAGCTGGTTGAACGGCAACTGGCCGTTGACCTCGGCATTCAGCACCTGGGTGTTGACGAAGAAGCCGATCAGGCCTTCAGTTTCGACCCGGTTGCGGTTGGCGGTCGGCACGCCGACGCGAATCTGCGCCTGACCGCTGTAGCGATGCAGCAAGGCCTGGAACGATGCCAGCAACACCATGAACAGGCTGGCGCCTTCGCGCTGGGCCAGTTGTTTGAGCGCATCGCCAAGGGCGACTGGCAGGTCCAGTTGCAGACGTGCACCGCGCAGGCTTTGCACCGCCGGACGCGGAAAATCGATCGGCAACTCCAGTACTGGCTGCTCGCCGTCCAGCGTCTTGATCCAGTAAGCCAGTTGCCGCTCGCGCTCACCCGCTTCCAGCCAATGGCGCTGCCAGATCGCGTAGTCGGCGTATTGCACCTCCAGTTCCGGCAATGCCAGTGGCTGCCCGGCGGTGTCGGCGGCGTAATGCTGGATCAGCTCGTTGACCAGCACTTTGATCGACCAGCCATCGGAGATGATGTGGTGCTGGATCAACACCAGCACATGATCGTCATCAGCGACCTTGAGCAATGCCACGCGCAGCAGCGGGCCCTGCTGCAGATTGAACGGGCGCGCGGTTTCGCTTTCGACGAACGCCTTGATCGCCGCCTCTTCGCCAGCAGCGTCGAGGCCGGCTGGCAACGGTGTCAGGGAGATGTTCAGCGGCAACTGCGGGTGAATCACCTGGCAGAAGGTTTCGCCGTGCTCGGCAAACGTGGTGCGCAAACTTTCATGGCGCGCGGCCACGGCATTGAAGCTGCGTTCCAGCGCCGCCACGTCCAGCTCGCCCTTGAGGCGCAAGGCGCTGGGGATGTGATACGCGGTGCTGTGCGGGTCCATTTGCCAGAGGAACAGTTGGCGTTCCTGAGCGTACGACAGAGGAATGGCGGCGAACCCGGAGCGTGTTTCCGGGATCGGCAGGTTGGCCGGAGAGACGCCCTCTTCGAGCATCTTTTCCAGGTACAGCTTACGTTTGTCCAGCGGCAGAGTGATAAAGCGCTTGGCTACCCTCAAAGCAACACTCTTGTCCATCAGACTTCCTCCATATCGTCAAGCAGGGCTTCCAGCTTGCTCAGTTTCTGTTCGTTGATTGCCCCGCCTCCTGTATCGAGTCGAGCGACAAAGTCACTCAGGACGGGGTGCTGGAATAACAGTTGCGGGGTCAGCGTCAGGCCCAGTTCAAGGGCCATGCGCGACACCACGTTGACCGCCAGCAGCGAGTGCCCGCCCAGTTCGAAGAAGTGATCGTTCAGACCAATGCGTTCAACCTCGAGCACTTGCTGCCAGATCGCCGCGACCTGCTGCTCAAGCTCACTCTGCGGCGCGACGTACGCGGCCTGCATCTGGCTGGCATCCACCGCCGGCAGGGCCTTGCGGTCGAGTTTGCCGTTGGGCGTCAGTGGCAGCTGCTCAAGGAACAGCAGGTGCGCGGGAATCATGTAGTCAGGTAACGAAGACTTGAGGCCAGTCTTTAGTCCGTCGCGCAGTTGCCGCTGCGCTTCACCGTCGTACAGATCCAGTTGCGCGGCGACCACATAGGCCACCAGTTGCGCACCGGTTTCGCTTTCGATGGCCAACACCGCTGCTTCGGTGACTGCCGGTTGCGCGAGCAATCGCGCCTCGATCTCCCCCAGTTCGATGCGGAATCCACGAATTTTCACCTGATGGTCGATTCGGCCCATGTACTCCAGCTCGCCCTCTTCGCGTTCACGAATCAGGTCGCCGGTGCGGTACATGCGCTCGCCATTGCCGACGAACGGGTTCGGCACAAAGCGCTCGGCGGTCATCGCCGCACGCCCCAGATAACCGCGGGTGATGCCGGCGCCGGACAGGTACAGCTCCGCCGAAATTCCTTGCGGCACCGCTTGCAGATCGGCGTCCAGCAAGTGGCTGGCGCTGTGCTCGAGAGCACGACCGATACGCGGCTGGCCACCGGCGGCGCGGCGAGTCCAGGTCGAATAGGTGGTGTCTTCCGACGGGCCATAGAGGTCGTAGACATGCTCTACGGTTGGCTGTTGATACAGCGCGTCGACCAGGCCTTGCTTGAGCGGCTCGCCAGCCAGATTGATGATGCGCACGCTCGCGGGAATCTGACCGGCGCGTTGCAGTGCAGCGATGGCCGACGGCACGGTGTTGATCAGGCGTACCTGATCACGCGCTGGCAGGCTCGCCAGCTCCAAAGCGTTACGCGCAATGATCAGCGAACCGCCGTTGGCCAATGTGACAAACAGCTCCCACACCGACAGGTCGAAGCACACCGAAGTCGAGGCCAGCACGCCTTGAATATCGTCGCGGCTGTAAACCTTGGCCGACCAGTCGATCAGCGCCATGACGTTGCGATGGGCGATGGCCACGCCTTTCGGTTTTCCGGTGGAACCCGATGTATAGATCACATAGGCGAGGTTGTCCGGCTGCACCGTGGTTTGAGGTGCAACCGTTGAATATCCGCTCAATGAAACCTGATCCATCAGCAGCACTTGCGTATCGCCCGGCACGCTCAGCGTCGCAGCGACCGCTTGCTCAGTGAGCAACACCCGCGCACGGCTGTCTTCAAGCATGTAGGCAACGCGATCAGCCGGGTAATCCGGGTCCAGCGGCACATACGCGCCACCGGATTTGAGCACCGCCAGCAAAGCAATCAGCAACTGCTCGGAACGCGGCATCGCCACGCCCACCCGCACTTCCGGGCCGACACCCAACTCGATCAGTTTGTGCGCGAGACGGTTGGCCTGCGCATCCAGTTCAGCATAGGTCAGTCGTTGGTCAGCGAAGGCCACCGCCAACGCATCCGGCGTCGCCGCCACTTGACGGGCAATGCCCTGATGAATGCACAGCTCGGTGACGAAATCGGTCTCGGCACTTGGGCCGTTATCGATCAGGTTCAACTCGCTCAACGAGTGCTCGCCTGCTGCAGCCATCTGCGTCAGTAAACGCTGCAGACTCGCGCCCAACTGGACCACGCTGGCCGGGGCGAAGCTGTCGCGCTGATAGCTGAAATGCACCGACAGTTGCGCGCCCATGCTCACCAGCAGCGTCAACGGATAGTTGGTCTGCTCCTGATTGACCACCGCGCCGAAACGTAAACCCTGCGGCGCGCCGCGCTCCAGCGCTTCGCCAATCGGATAGTTCTCGAACACCATCAGGCTGTCGAACAGCGCGTCACCACCCTGCCCGGCCCAGCGCTGAATGTCCGCCAGCGGCGTGTGTTCGAACTCGCGTGAAGCGAGGTTCTGCGCCTGCACGGCTTGCAGCCAACTGGCCAGACTCTGCTGCGCTTGCGGCGCGGCCACCACTGGCAAGGTGTTGATGAACAGCCCGATCTGCTCCTCGGCACCCGGCAGATCCGCCGGACGCCCAGCCACGGTCGCACCGAACGCCACACAATCTTTACCGGTGTAGCGCTGCAACAGCAACAGCCACGCGGCTTGCACCAGCGTGTTGACGGTGACTTTCGAAGCACGGGCGAATTCACCCAGACGTACGCTCAGGTCGGCGTCCAGCACTTGGTAATGGTCGCCATAACCGACACTTGGCAAAGCGTCGATTGGCCGCGCGATGGCGTTGGCCAGACGCGTCGGCTCTTGCAGGTGTTCCAGCGTTGCCAGCCAGTAATTCTCGGCAGCCGCCGCATCCTGACGTTGCAGCCAGCCGATGTAATCGCGATAGCGACCCGCCGGACGCGGCACCGCTTCGCCGCGATAATGCTGCAGCACTTCGCCGAGCAACTGCGCGCTGCTCCAGCCATCCATCAGGATGTGATGGTTGGTGTAGATCAGGTGATGACGGTCGGTCGCCGTGCGCACCAGCACCAGACGCAACAACGGCGCACTGTTCAGATCCAGCCCCAGTGCACGCTCCTCGTCGGCGAGGATTTGCAGCGCCGCGTCGAGATCGCGCTTGCCGTTCCAGTCGAGCACACTGAACGGCACCTCGACCTGGCGCTGCACCACTTGCACCGGTTCCGGCAAGTCGCCCTGCCAGAAGAAACCACTGCGCAGGATATCGTGCGCATCCACCACCGTTTGCCACGCGGCGCGGAAGCGCTGTGGATCAACGCCATCGACGTCGAGGCGCATCTGGTTGATGTAGTCGCCATTGCCGTGTTCGAGCAAGGTGTGGAACAGCATGCCCTGCTGCATCGGCGACAGCGGATAGATGTCATCGATGCCTTGCGGCTCCAGCACCAGCGCATCCAGTTGCGCTTGCGACAGGTGCGCCAGCGGGAAGTCCGACGGCGTCACGCCACGGTTGCCGGTGTCACAGCAATGGCCGATCAGCGCGGTCAGCTCTTGCACGTAGTCATCGGCCAGACGCTGAATGGTCGCGGCGTCGAACATGGCGCCACTGTAGGTCCAGCTCAGGTCCAGTTCACCGCCGAAGACTTTGCCGTTCAGCGCCAGCGGATTGCCCAGCGGCCCTTGCATATTGACTTCGGCGCCACCGGCTTCGCTGGTCGGTGCGAACAAGGCTTGGTCGGCCGCATCGAAACTGCCGTCGAACTGGCCCAGATAGTTGAAGGTCAGGCGCGGTGCCGGCAAGGCCTGAAGCGTTTCGCGAGCCTGCTCATCGCCCAGATGCGCCAGCGCACCGAAACCGATGCCTTTGTGCGGAATCGCCCGCAGTTGCTCCTTGACCTGTTTCAGCGAAGCCCCCAGCTCAGCCACCGGCGACAGTCGCGCCGGGAACACACTGGTGAACCAGCCGACGGTGCGGGTCAGGTCAATGCTGTCGAAGAGGTCTTCGCGACCATGGCCCTCAAGCAAGACCAACGCGTTGTCAGCACCGGTCCAGCGCACCATCACTCGCGCCAATGCGGTCAGGAGCAGGTCGTTGACCTGCGTGCGATAGGCCTGTGGCGCATCCTGCAAGAGTTGACGGGTCAGGGCTTTGTCCAGTTTGCTGCGGATCGTCAGCGCCTGATCGTGTTGCTGCCCGCCGTGCGGGTGATCATAAGGCAAGGCAGCCGAAGCGCCCTGCAACTGCTGCTGCCAGAAGCCCAGTTCGGTTTGCAGCGCCGGGGTTGCCGCATAGTCCTGCAACGCTGCTGCCCAGGCTTTGACTGCGCTGGTCTTGGCCGGCAATTGCACGGGGTTACCCGCGAGAATCTGCCGATAAGCGTTTTGCAGGTCTTCGAACAGGATCCGCCACGACACGCCGTCGACCACCAGGTGATGCACGATCAGCAACAGGCGTTGCGTACCGTCAGCCAGATTCGCCAACACCGCGCGAATCAGCGAGCCACCGCTCAGTTGCAGGCTGCGCTGGGCCTTTTCACCCAGGGCCTCCAGCGCCGCAAGGTCGGCCACCTCGACGTGCCAGAGAATGGTCTCGCCCGCTTGCGTTGCCGCATCGCGGTATTGCGCGACCCAGCCGTCAGCCTGCTCGACAAAGTCCAGGCGCAAGCTGTCGTGATGCAGCACCAGCGCATCCAGTGCTTGTTCCAGCAGCTGCGGGTCCAGCGCCTGCGTTGGCTTGAGCATCACCGACTGGTTCCAGTGATGACGATCGGGAATCGCCTGCGCGAAAAATTCCTGATGGATCGGCAGCAGTGCCGTGCTGCCGGTGACCGGTTGCTGATCGATCAGTTGCAGCGCTTCACCGGTCTGCGCCACTGCTGCCAACGCGGCAATAGTCTGGTGCTGGAACAGGTCTTTGGGTGTAAAGCGAATCCCGGCCTGCCGCGCACGACTGACCACTTGAATCGAGATGATCGAGTCGCCGCCCAGCTCGAAGAAGTTGTCGCTGATACCGACCTGCTCAAGCTTGAGCACGTCTTGCCAGATCGTTGCCAGTTGCTGTTCCAGCGCCGTTTGCGGTGCAACGTAGGCTTGCTGCAGTTGGCTGACGTCCGGTTTCGGCAGGTTCTTGCGATCGAGTTTGCCGTTCGGTGTCAGCGGCATGCGCTCCAGACGCAAGACATACGCCGGCACCATGTGCCCCGGTAACGTCGCCTTGAGTTGTGCACGCAGATCGTCGGTGAAGTCGGCACGGCTGGAATCGCCGACCACATACGCCACCAGACGCTTGCCACTGCCAGCGCTGCCTTCCTGCGCCACGACCACTGCTTCGCGCACGCCGTCGAGCGCTTGCAGGGCTGCTTCGACTTCGCCCAGCTCAATGCGGAAACCGCGAATCTTCACCTGATTATCGATGCGATCCAGGTAGTCGAACGTGCCGTCGACACGTTGGCGAACAAGGTCACCGGTGCGATAAAGCAAACCGCCGTTGGTGCTGAACGGATCAGCCACAAAGCGCTCGGCGGTCAGCCCCGGACGGTTCAGATAACCCCGCGCCAGCCCTGTACCACCGAGGTACAACTCGCCGGCCATGCCTTGCGGCAGCAGGTTCAGATCAGCGTCGAGCACGTAGGCGCTGCGGTCACCGATACGGCTGCCGATTGGCGCATACGCAGCGCCACACGGCACTTCGCGACCGGCCTTCCAGATCAGCGGCGTGACCACGGTTTCGGTCGGGCCGTAACCGTTGATGATGTAGTCCGGATCGAGTGCGCGTTTGACCCGCTCAAAACTGGCGTTCGGCACCGCATCACCGCCAAAGCAATAGATCCGCACTTTCGGCGGATTGCCGACGCGCTCGGCGTGCTCGGCCAGTTGTTGCAGGTACACCGGCGGGAAGGCGACCACGGTCACGCCGTGTTCGATCATGGCGTTGTAGGTCTGCTCCGGCGTCCACAAGCTGTCGTCGCGAATCAGCAGCGACGCGCCGTGGGTCAGGCTGGTCAGCCAGCGTTCGTGGGCACCGTCGAAGGCGAACGACATGAAGTGGAATTCGCAGTCGCTGTCACGCATTTCATAGCGTTGGCCGATGGCCTGGCAGTGCATGGCCAGCGGGCCGTGGGCGACGCTGACGCCTTTTGGATTGCCGGTGGAACCGGAGGTGTAGATCACGTAGGCGAGGTTGTGCGGATCGAGCTGCACCTGTGGTGCCTTGATCGGCAACTCGCGCAAATCGAGACGATCCAGTTCCAGCAACGGCACCGATTCATCGACCGGCAATTGCGCCGACACCGACGAGTCGCTGATCAGCAGCGCCAGCCCGGAGTCTTCGATCAGATAAGCCAGACGTTCGCGTGGGTAACTGGTGTCCAGCGGCACATAAGCGCCGCCCGCCTTGAGCACGGCCAGCAGCGCGACGATCACCGACTCACTGCGCGGCAGCGCTACGCCAACGCGGGTTTCCGCGCCGACGCCACGGGCGATCAGCGCGTGTGCCAGTTGGTTGGCGCGCTGATCGATCTCACCGTAGCTGAAACGCTGACCGTTGAAGATCGCCGCCGTGCGTTGCGGATTTTCTGCGGCCAGCGCGGCAATGCGCTGATGCACGCCGATGTCCAGCGGGTACGGCTGCGGCTGGTTTTCGGCTTGCTGGCGCGCCTGCTCTTGCGCGTCCGCCAAAGCGATTTCACCGAGGTTGCGCTCGGCCGACACGGCGAACTGCTCAAGCAATTGCAGCAGGTGCGCACTGATCCCGGCGATGACGTCGCCGGCAAACTGGCCACGATCGAAGCTGTAGTGCAACGCCAGTTGCTCGCCGAGCGTAACGGCCACGCTCAGCGCATAGTGCGTCTGCTCGAGGTTGCCGACCTCGCCGAATGTCAGTCCTTGCCCGGCCTGACTCAGTGCCTGGGCAATCGGGTAATTCTCGAACACCAGAATATTGTCGAACAGCGCTTCACCGCCCTGCCCGGCCCAGCGCTGAATGTCCGCCAGCGGCGTGTGTTCGAAGTCGCGCAGGCTGAGGTTTTGCGCCTGTACCGCTTGCAGCCAGCTGCCAACGCTTTGATCCGGACGCGGTGCGCCGATCACCGGCAAGGTGTTGATGAACAGCCCGACCTGTTGCTCGATGCCCGGCAGATCCGCCGGCCGCCCGGCCACGGTCGCACCGAACGCCACGGCTTCGTGACCGGTATAGCGTTGCAGCAACAGCAACCATGCCGCTTGCACCAAGGTGTTGACGGTGACTTTTTGCTGGCGGGCAAAGGTTTCCAGCGCCTGGGTGCGCTGCACGTCCAGGGTCAGGTAATGATCGCCGTGGCCGCTGAGGTTCTCGCCGCCGGTGGCTGCGCGCGCCAGTCGCGTCGGCTCTTGCAGGGCGGCCAATTGGCCGCTCCAGAAGTCCTGACTCAATTGCCCATCCTGGCGTTGCAGCCAGGCAATGTAATCGCGATAACGCCCGCCGCCATTCAGCGGCGTGCGACCGCTGTAGCGCTGCAAGACTTCGCCGAGCAACTGCGAGTTGCTCCAGCCGTCCATGAGGATGTGGTGATGGGTGTAAATCAAATGCCATTGCTCGGCACCGGTCTGCACCAGAACCAGTCGCAGCAGTGGCGCACAGCTCAGGTCAAAACCTTGCTGACGTTCGGCGTCGGCCAAGGCCGCGAGCGCTGCGGGCTGATCGTCGCGGTCGCGCCAGTCCAGCGTGCTGAACGGCAGTTGCACCTGCTTGCGGACGATCTGCAGCGGCTGCGCCAACTCGCCCTGCCAGACGAACCCGCTGCGCAGAATGTCCTGCGCATCGACGGTGGCCTGCCACGCAGCGCGGAACCGATCGGGATCGAGCCCCTGGACGTCGACGCGCAACTGGTTGATGTACTCACCCGCCGCTTGCTCGTAAAGGGTATGGAACAGCAAGCCCTGCTGCATCGGCGACAGTGGATAAACATCGTCGAGCTGACCTGCCGGCACTGGCAGCGCATCCAGCTGCGCTTGCGTCACGCGCGCCAGCGGGAAGTCCGAAGGCGTCGCTTGCGCGGCTTGCAACGTGCAGCAATGCTCGATCAGCGCATGCAGTTCGCTGGCGTACTGATCCACCAGTTTCTGCACGGTAGTGCTGTCGAACATTTCGCGGCTGAAACCCCAGCTCATCGACAGTTCACCGCCATACACCTGACCTTCCACGGTCAACCAGTTGGCCAATGGCGCCGCAGGATCCTGCGCAACACCGCTGGTTTCAACGGACGGCACAAACAGCGCCGCGTCGTCGAACTGACGATCGAACTGGCCGAGGTAGTTGAAGGTAATCCGTGGCGGCGCCAACTCCGCCAGTTCGGCGCGCACCGCCGGTGCCGCCAGATAACGCAGCACGCCGTAGCCCAGACCTTTGTCCGGCACCGTGCGCAGTTGCTCCTTGATCGCCTTGATCGAACCGTCGAGATCGTCGCTAGCCGTCAGCTTGACCGCGAACAGACTGGTGAACCAACCCACGGTGCGGGTCAGGTCGATGTCATCGAACAGGTCTTCGCGGCCATGCCCTTCCAGTTCGATCAACGTGCCGGGCTGCTGGCTCCAGCGGCTGATGGTGCGGGCCAATGCGGTGAGCAGCAGATCGTTGACCTGCGTGCGATACGCCGCCGGTGCCTGTTGCAGCAACTGGCGAGTGCGCTCGGCGTCGAGGCGCCATTCGATTTTCTCGCCGTGCAGGTTTTGCAGGCTGCCATCGGGACGTTCGCACGGCAGGTCCGTCGCGCCCTGATGCTGGGCTTTCCAGTAATCCAGTTGTTCATCGAAGCGTGAAGCAGCGCTTTCGAGGCGCGCGGTCCAGTTCTGGAAGGCATTGGTCTTGGCCGGCAACTGAATGCCGCCGCCCGCCGCCAATTGCTCGTAAGCCTGCTGAACATCTTCCAGCAACACCCGCCAGGAAACGCCGTCCACCGCCAAGTGGTGAATGATCAACGCCAGGCGCTGCGTGCCATCGGCCATCGTCACCAGCAGTGCACGCAGCAGCGGACCGTTTTGCAGATCGAGGCTGCGCTGGGCTTCGTTGCACAGCGCCTGCAATTGCTCTGCAGTCTCAGCGTCGCGCAGCCACAGCTCAGCGCTGCCCACCAAAGGGCCGTGGCTTTGCTGCCAGCCTTCGGCGCTTTCGACAAAGCGCAGGCGCAAGGCGTCGTGATGATTGATCACCTGCGTCAGCGCAGCATCAAGCCACTGCGCATTCAAGCTGTCGCGCGGGGTCAGCAGCAGCGACTGGTTCCAGTGTTCACGCAGCGGCATCGCGCGGCTGAAGAAATGCTGTTGGATCGGCCCGAGCACGGCGTCGCCGGTCACCGGACCTTGATCCACCGAGGTCTGATTATCCAGCGTGGCAACCAGCGCGAGGCTGCGCACGGTCTGGTACTGGAACAGGTCGCGCGGGCTGAGACGAATCCCGGCCTGCCGCGCACGGCTGACCACTTGAATCGAGATGATCGAGTCGCCGCCCAGTTCAAAGAAGTTGTCTTCCAGACCCACGCGCTCAAGGCCGAGCACGTCTTCCCAGATCGCCGCCAAGGCTTTTTGCTGCGCATCTTGCGGGGCAACGAATACTTGTTGTGGCGCGGCGTCCGGTTGCGGCAAGGCTTTACGGTCGAGTTTGCCGTTGGCGGTGACCGGCAGTTTGGTCAGCGTCATCAGGTAAGTCGGCACCATGAATTCCGGCAGGCTGCCGAGCAGCCACGCCTTGACGTCCTGCTGCCACTGCTCGTCCGGCTGAGCCTGTTCCAGCACAAGGTAGGCCACCAGGTGCTTGCCGCCCTGCACCAGTACCACCGCTTCGCGCACCAACGGATGCTGCATCAGGCGGGTTTCGATTTCGCCCAATTCGATGCGCAGACCGCGCAGTTTCACTTGATGGTCAAGACGACCGAGGTATTCGATCACGCCGTCGGCGCGCTGACGCACACGGTCACCAGTGCGGTACAGCCGCGCGCCGTCGTGGAAAGGACACGGCACAAAACGCTCGGCGGTCAGCGCCGGACGCTGGTGATAACTACGCGCGAGACCGGCACCGCCCAAATACAGTTCGCCAGCCACGCCACTTGGCACCGGCAACAGCTCGGCGTCGAGGACGTGGGTGCGCAGGTTGGCGATCGGCCGGCCGATCGGCACGCTGTCGGCGCCTTCGTCAACACACGTCCAGTGGGTCACGTCGATGGCCGCTTCGGTCGGGCCGTAGAGGTTGTAGAGGCCGGCATTCGGCAGTTTGGCGAAGACTTGCAGTTGCGCGTCCAGTGGCAGCGCTTCACCGCTGCAGACGATGCGCTTGAGGCCGGTGCAGCTTTCCACCCCCGCCTCGTGAATGAACGCCTGCAACATCGACGGCACAAAGTGCAGCGTGCTGATGCCGTGGCGGTTGATGACGTCGATCAGTTGCAGCGGATCGCGGTGCGCACCTGGCGCAGCAACCACCAGACGCGCGCCGGTCAGCAGCGGCCAGAAAAACTCCCAGACCGACACGTCGAAACTGAACGGGGTCTTCTGCAACACCGAATCGCTGGCGTCCAGACCGTAGGCTTCTTGCATCCAGCACAAACGGTTGACCAGCGCGGCGTGACTGTTGCCAGCGCCTTTGGGTTTACCAGTGGAACCCGAGGTGTAAATCACATAAGCCAGGTTCAGCGAATCGACGCTGACGTCCGGGCGGCTGTCGCTGAAGCTGTCGAGCAGGCCCGGTTGATCCAGTGTGATGACCTGCACGCCGTCAGTCGGCAGCGATGCCAGCAAAGCATCCTGAGTCAGCAGCAAGGTGATGCCGCTGTCCTCGATCATGTAGGCCAGACGTTCCTGCGGGTACTCCGGATCGAGTGGCACGTAGGCGCCACCGGCCTTGAGAATCGCCAGCAGCGCGACGACCATTTCCACCGAACGCAGGGCGCACACACCGACCAGACTGTCGGCCCGCACGCCTTGCTCACGCAGCAGATGCGCGAGGCGATTGGCGCGGCCATCCAGTTCGGCGTAGCTCAGGGTCTGCTCACCGAACAGCAGCGCCGGGGCATTCGGCGCGCGCGCGACCTGCGCTTCGATCAGTTGATGGATCGGTGTTTCGGTCGGATAAACCGCGTGAGCGTTGTTCCAGTCGTGCACCAGCGTGTGCTGTTCTTCGGCTTCCAGCAGCGGCAATTCGCCGACGCGTTGAGACGGATCGGCGACCATGGCAGTGAGCAGACGCAGCCAGTGGCGCGCCATGCGCTCGATGGTCGAAGCCTCGAACAAGTCGCTGGCGTAAGTCAGTGCGGCACGCAGTTTTCCGCCCTTCTCGTAGGTATCGAGGGTCAGGTCGAACTGGGTGGTACGGCTCTGCCAGTCGAGGCTGTCGAGCACCAGGCCGGACGCCGTGCTGAGGGTGGCGATATCGGCCACTTGCGGCTGGTGGTTGTACATCACCTGGAACAGCGGCGTGTGACTGAGGCTGCGTTCCAGTTTCAGCGCTTCGACCAGTTGCTCGAACGGCAGATCCTGATGCGCCTGAGCGCCAAGCGCGGTTTCCTTGATCGCGCGCAGCAGATCGTCGACCCGCGTCTGACCGTCCAGTTGGGTGCGCAGCACTTGGGTGTTGACGAAGAAGCCGATCAGCCCTTCGATTTCGCCACGGTTACGGTTGGCAATCGGCACGCCGACACGGATGTCGGTCTGACCGGTATAGCGATGCAGTAGCGCGTTGAAGGCACCGAGCAACAACATGAACAGGGTGACCTGATGCTGCTGCGCGGTGTTGCGCAGCTGCTCGGCCAGTTGCTCATCAATGGCGAATTCGTAACGGGTGCCGCGATAGCTCGGCATCGCCGGGCGGGCATGATCCAGCGGCAGCTCCAGCACCGGGTGTTCGTCGCCCAGTTGTGCTTGCCAGTAATCGAGTTGGCGCGCCTGTTCGCCCGCCTCCAGCCAGCGGCGCTGCCACAACGCATAGTCACTGTACTGGATCGGCAACGCGGACAGCTGTGGTGGCTGGCCAGCATCGAAAGCGTCGTAGCAACGGATGAACTCGTCGATCAGCACGTTCATCGACCAGCCATCGGAAACGATGTGATGCAGGGTCAGCAGCAGGACATGTTCCTGCTCGGCGAGTTTGAGCAAAGTCACCCGCAGCAGCGGGCCGACGGCAAGATCGAACGGCAATACCGATTGCTGTTCGGCGGCGTCCACTACGGCCCGCTCACGTTCGCTGGCCGGCAATGCACTGAAATCTTCATGGCTGATCAGCAGCGGCGCCGTGGCCGGCACCTGCAACAGACTGTCGTCGGTCTGACGCTGGAACACCGTGCGCAGGGTTTCATGGCGCTCGACCAGGCTGGCGAAGGCTTGCTCCAGCGCGCCGAGGTTGAGGCGACCGCTCAGGCGCACCGCGCCCGGCAGGTTGTAGGCACCGCTGTGCGGATCGAGTTGCCAGAGAAACCACATGCGTCGCTGCGCGTAGGACAGCGCTTGGCGATCCTCGGCTTCGATCCCGGCCGGGATCGGAAACCGGGCGAAATCCACGCCCTCCTTTTGCAGGGCCGCGAGGAACATCTGGCGCTTTTCCAGGGGCAACCCGATAAACCGGCGAGCAAGTTTCAAGGAGTCTTCAGCATTCATTTCTCAGCATCCGGATCAGTAGGCAGGAAGCACAAAGGCACGTCATCCCTATAAAACGAATGCAGACCGGAAAAATTAGCGAATGAGAATAACTGTCAGGCGGGAGGCAGAGCGGGGAATTTCAGGCTGGCAGAAAACACTGTGAGAGCGAGCCTGCTCGCGAAAGCGGTGTGTCTGTCAGTGCAGATATTGACTGACATGACCCCTTCGCGAGCAGGCTCGCTCCCACAGGTTTACGGTGGTCAGGCGGTTGCGGCCATGGCATGCCGGCGATGGTGCACATCGAGCTGATCCTTGATCACCTTCAGCACCTTGGCCTCATGCTCATGAATAAAGAAGTGCCCGCCCGCGAGCATGTCCACCGAGAAGCTGCCGCGGGTTTCCTTGCTCCAGCCGATCAATTGCTCGGTGGTGGCGCGGTCAGCCTTGCCGCCGAGCACGTGCACCGGGCAGTTGAGCAGCGGTCGCGCCAGCGGCTCGAACTTGCCGCACAGCTGAAAATCCGCACGCAGGATTGGCAGGGTCAGGCTCATCAGCTCTTCGTTGGCCAGCACTTCTTCGCTGGTGCCATTGAGTGTACGCAACTGCTCGATCAACTCGGCGTCAGTCTTGGGGTCGGCAAAGCCGCGATCGTAATCGGCCCGCATGGTCGGCGCCGCCGTGCCGGAAGCGAACATCGCCACCGGCTCCGGACAACCCAGCGCACGCAAGGCATGCGCCATTTCGCAGGCCAGCAATGCGCCAAGACTATGGCCGAACAGCGCATAAGGAGTCTTGAGTGTCGGGCGCAATTCCTTGGCCAGTTGCATCGCCAGCCCACGCATATCGGTGTGCAGCGGCTCACCAAAACGTGCTCCACGCCCCGGCAGCTCAACCGGTTGCAAGTGCAGCCATTGCGGCAGTTTCGGCCGCCAGCGGCTGTAGACCATGGCACTGGCGCCGGAATACGGCAGGCACAGCAGGGTCAGCTTGGTCACCACGCTTTCCTCGAAAAATTCATCTGTAGAGAGAGACGGATCCCGCACCGGGCAAATTAGTCAGCGATCAGTAAATTCCCCCAACAGGCGCTCGTTAACTGTTCAGGCCAAAACCAATAATGAGGGATCACCGTGGACCTGCAGAGCATCCTGGGCAAACTGTTCGCCAATGCCGGCGCCGTCGGCATCGAAGGCGTTTTTCAATTCGTGTTTGGTCCGCAGCAGGCCTACTGGTCCGAGGTCAAGGCCAGCAGCCGCACCGTGCCCGGACGCCACGCCAGCCCGGACGTAACCATTGAAGTCGCCGAGCGCGATTTCCTCGGGATCATGAGCGGCATGGCCAACGTCGAAGAGCTGTTCGCCAGCGGGCGCCTGAAGATCGGCGGCAACATGGGCCTGGCAACGATGCTGCCGCAGATCATCGAGCATGCGATGCACGGGCGCGCCGTGGCGGAAAAAGTCGACATGAACAAGCGCTACCCGACCCCGCCGCGCTTCAGTGAAAAACTCACCGCCAGCCTGCCGATTCAAAGCAGCATCGAACGCCTTGCGCGCAGCGAACTGTCGGTCACCGAGTTCAAAAGCCGCTATCTGCCCAATGGCATTCCCGTGGTGATCAGCAATGCGCTGCAGGACTGGCCACTGTTCAAGCTCAGCCGGGAAGAATCGCTGGTGCATTTCGCCGAGCTGCAAGGCATCACCCGCCATGGCGACTACGTGAAGAAAACCTTTTCCACCGAGCGTGATTTTCGCTCGACGTCGATGGCCGACTTCATCGCCTCGCTGGACAAACCGGCGGCCAAAGGTGCGAATGGCGAACCACCCGCCTACATGGGCAACAACATCCTGCCGGCGCAGCTGATGCAACAGATCAAATACCCGGCCTACTTCGACGCCTCGTTATTCATCCCGCCGCGTATCTGGATCGGGCCGAAAGGCACGTTGACGCCGTTGCATCGTGACGACACCGACAACCTCTTCGCGCAGGTCTGGGGGCAGAAGAAATTCACCCTCGCCGCGCCGCATCATCGTGAAGCCTTGGGCACCTGGTCGACGGCGCCCAAGGGCGGTCTGGATGGTTGCGATTTCAACCCGGATGCGCCGGACTACGAGCGCTTCCCTGCCGCTCGGGACGTGACCTTCCTGCGCGTAACGCTGGAGGCTGGGGATCTGCTGTTCCTGCCGGAGGGCTGGTTCCATCAGGTGGAGTCGGTGGCGACATCACTGTCGGTGAATTTCTGGGTGAACTCGGGACGGGGCTGGTAAACAGTTGCAGCTTTGTAGGAGCTGTCGAGTGAAACGAGGCTGCGATCTTTTGACTTTAACGATCAAGATCAAAAGATCGCAGCGTGCCGCAGCTCCTACTTGAGATGGCGGTAGCTCTGTATCGCCGAGCCCAGCACCACCGCCCCGGCCACAATCGCCAGCCAGAACCCGCTGCGCGCGCCAAAGGCATCCACCAGCGCGCCTGCGCCAGCAGCACCCATCGCCACGCCGATACTCAAACCGGTGACCAGCCAGGTCAGGCCTTCCGTCAGCTTGGCCGGCGGCACAATGCGTTCGATCAACGCCATCGCCACAATCAGCGTCGGCGAGAAGAACAACCCGGCGACGAATACGGCCACCGACAAGCCGAAAATATTGCCCGCCAGCAACAGCGGCAACGTCGTCACCGCTGTCGCCACGCCGCCGTACAAAAACAGTTGCGGCAACGGCAGTTTCGAGCGCATGGCGCCGAAGGCGATACCGGACAGAAATGAGCCAATACCATAAACCGACAACACAATACTTGCCGCCGCGGGTTGCCCCTGTTGCTGGGCGAATGCGACGCTGACCACATCAATGACGCCGACGATGACGCCCATGGCCGTCATCAACAGCAGTAGCAGTCGCATGTCCGTGGAGCGAATGATCGAACCTTGGTGGTGTGGCTCATGCGGATGCACCGAGGGTTCGGTGCTGCGCTGGGCGACAAACGCTGTAACGCCGATTGCCAGCATCAACAGCCCCGCCAACGGCCCGGCTTCGGGAAACAGCGTCACGCACAATCCTACTGACAATGGCGCACCGACAATAAAGCAGACTTCATCGAGCACCGACTCCAGCGCGTAAGCGGTCTGGAGTTGTGGTTGGCCGCGATAGATTTCCGTCCAGCGCGCCCGCACCATCGCCGACATGCTCGGCATGCACCCCGCCAGCGCGGCGAAAATGAACAGCGTCCAGGTCGGTGCCTGCAACCGCGTGCACAGCAGCAACATCAATAACGCACCGCCACCGATCAATGCCGATACCGGCAAAATCCGTCGCTGACCGAAGCGATCAACCAGCCGCGAAACCTGTGGCGCGCAGAACGCCGTTGCCAGTGCGAACGTCGCCGCCACCGCACCGGCCAACGCGTAGCCGCCCTTCAACTGCGAGAGCATGGTGATCACGCCGATACCGGTCATGGAGATCGGCATGCGCGCGATCATTCCGGCCAGCACAAAATTGCGTGCACCGGGGGCGTTGAATAATTCGCGGTAGGGGTTTGCCATCGGTTGCTGCCTCATCAAGGGCCGCCAAGTTGCCATAGCGCCGCGAGGCGTGGAAGCGCGGAATTGTTGGTGGAATGTGAAGGCCCCTTCGCGAGCAGGCTCGCTCCCACACTGAATCAGCGGTGTACACAAATCCCCTGTGGGAGCGAGCCTGCTCGCGAAAGCGTCTACGAAATTACCGCAGCCCTTTGTGCCGAATGAACTCTCACTATTGGCAACCGGTCAGCTATGTAAGCCCTCGCTCAAGGCGCGACCCTGCATGCAAATCTCCCTCGCCCGACAAACAGCCCTGATCACCGGCGCCAGCTCCGGCATCGGCCACGCGTGCGCCAAAGCCCTGGCCACTGCCGGCGCCGCAGTGGTCATCAACTACAACCGCCAGGCAGAACCCGCCGAAGCATTGGCCCGGCAGATCATCGCTGACGGTGGCCAGGCCATCGCCATCCGCGCCGACGTATCAAAGGAAGACGAGGTTGAACGGCTGTTCGCCGAAACCCTCGATGCCTTCGGTTCACTGGACATTCTGGTGGCTAACTCGGGTCTGCAAAAAGACGCCGCCGCTGTGGATATGTCGCTGGACGACTGGAACGCAGTGATCGGCGTCAATCTCACCGGACAGTTTCTCTGTGCTCGCGCAGCCCTGCGTATCTTCAATCGCCAGGGCATTCGCGAAGGCGTGTCCCGCGCCGCCGGAAAAATCATCCACATGAGTTCAGTGCACCAGCGCATTCCCTGGGCCGGGCACGTCAATTACGCCGCGTCCAAGGGCGGCGTCGACCAGTTGATGCAGACCCTCGCGCAGGAAGTCAGCCACCAGCGCATTCGCATCAACGGCATCGCGCCGGGGGCGATTCGCACGGCGATCAATCAAGACGCCACCGAAGGTGCGGCCGGCGAAAAGCTGCTTGAACTGATTCCTTACGGGCGCATCGGTGATGTCGAAGACGTCGCCAACGCGGTGGTCTTTCTAGCCTCGGACGCCTCCGACTACATCGTCGGCACCACCCTGTTCATCGACGGCGGCATGAGCCTCTATCCGGAGTTTCGCGGCAATGGCTGAGCATCACCTGGAACGACAAAGCCCGATCGATGCCCACGGCATCATCGGCGACATGCGCAGTGCGGCACTGGTCAACGACCGCGGCAGCGTGGATTTTTTCTGCTGGCCGGAGTTCGACAGCCCGTCGATTTTCTGTTCGTTGCTGGATACCCCCGACGCGGGGATTTTCCAGTTGGCGCCGGACTTGCCCGACGCGCGCCGCGAGCAGATCTATCTGCCGGACACCAATGTTCTGCAAACCCGCTGGCTGAGTGAGCGCGCCGTGGTCGAAGTCACCGATCTGCTGCCCATCGGAGACAGTGACGATGCCCTGCCGCTGCTGATGCGGCGGGTGCGCGTGGTCAGCGGCGAAGCGACTTTCACGATGCGCTGCGCCGTGCGCCACGATTACGCCCGAGCCGACACCCGAGCCGAGATGGATCAACAAGACGTGACGTTCAGCGCTGCTGGCCAACCGTCACTGCGCCTGGCTTCGGACCAGCCGATGCTGATCGACGCGCAAGCGGCGGTGGCGCAATTCACGCTCAAGCAAAATGAAACGGCGGCGTTCATGCTCGGTGCCACCGATGATCCACGATTCGCCGAAGGCGCCGGACACTTGTGCATGGAACGCACCCTGAAGTTCTGGCGCGACTGGATCGGCCAGTCGATTTATCGCGGGCGCTGGCGGGAAATGGTCAACCGTTCGGCCCTTGCGTTGAAACTGCTGACGTCGCGCAAACACGGCGCCATTCTCGCCGCCGCGACCTTCGGCCTGCCGGAAACGCCGGGCGGCGAACGCAACTGGGACTACCGCTACACATGGATCCGAGACGCCTCGTTCACGGTGTACGCGTTCATGCGCCTGGGCTTCGTCGGCGAAGCCAACGCCTACATGGGCTGGCTGCGCGGACGGGTCAGCGATTGCCACGGGCAACCGGTGAAACTGAATATTTTGTACGCCATCGACGGACAACAGGAATTGCCGGAAACCGAACTGGATCACCTGTCGGGACACGGCGGCGCGAAACCGGTGCGCATCGGCAATGGCGCGTATGACCAGATCCAGCTCGACATCTTCGGCGAGCTGATGGACGCGGTGTATCTGGTCAACAAATATGGCGACGCGATTTCCCACGGGGGCTGGAAACATGTGCGCGAAGTGGTCGATCAGGTCTGTGAGACGTGGCAGACCAAAGACGTCGGCATTTGGGAGATGCGCGGTGAGCAGCATCACTTTCTGCACTCGCGGCTGATGTGCTGGGTAGCGCTGGACCGGGCTATTCGATTGGCCTCGAAACGTTCGCTGCCGGCACCGTTTGCGCAGTGGGACCAGACCCGACAGGCGATTTACGCCGACATCTGGGACAACTTCTGGAATGAGGAACGCGGGCATTTCGTCCAGTACAAGGGCGGCACGGCGCTGGATGGCTCGATGCTGTTGATGCCGTTGGTGCGCTTCGTCAGCGCCAAGGATCCGCGCTGGTTGTCGACCCTCGAAGCCATCGAAAAGACATTAGTGCGCGATGGCATGGTGTATCGCTATCGCAATGACGACAGCAATATCGATGGCCTGGCTGGCACCGAAGGCGCCTTCGCCGCGTGCTCGTTCTGGTACGTCGAATGCCTGGCTCGGGCCGGCCAGGTGGAAAAAGCCCATCTGGAGTTCGAACAACTGCTGCGTTATGCCAATCCGCTGGGCCTTTACGCAGAGGAATTCGACACCCATGGCCGGCATTTGGGTAATACCCCTCAGGCGTTGACGCATCTGGCGCTGATCAGTGCGGCGAGCTTTCTTGATCGACGCTTGAGCGGGGAAAAGAGTGAGTGGCAGCCTTGAACTCGTCCGGTTCTTCGTCAGCGTCTGTCAGACAAATCGCATTTTAAACGCCTCTTGTGGGAAGCCGGCCTACACACCACACACATCACCCAGCGCCGAATTTCGGCGCTGGACCTTGCAGCGGTTACCTGCGGCGACACTTTGTGTAAATCAATGCCCGCAAAAAACTCACAAACACCACGCCAAGCTCCCCTCGTAACTTGCACTTACACCCCGAAATACCTTGTTGCCAGCCGTTACATCCGCCCCTACCATCCACCGCAACGGGCACAGCGGAGCTGTCCAACAAAACCCGAATTCAAGGAACCAGAATGTCCCAGCACGTCCAGCGCAACATCGACGCCCCTCTTCGCACGGGCCTGACCCGCACCCAACTCTGGGAAGCCGCCGACCAAGGCCTGATCAAATGCTGGGAAGTCGGCCGCCAGCGCGCCGCGCGTTTTCCCCATATCGCCCAACAGTGCCGCAACGGCGAATTGCCGGTACTCGGCTGGAAAGGTGGCGTGAGCCGTAGCCTGAAGAAGCTCGAAAAGTACGGCTCGCTGAAGTATCTGGCGCAGTGGCAAGGCTTGCGCGGCGAGGATCTGGATATCGATTTGAGTCAGGAGCGTTCGCTGACCTGTTCGCGGACGAAGATGGTGGTGACGTTCACCCCGGATCGGACGAAATACTTCAATCAAATGGCGGAAGCCGAGGCCTGACTTCAGGAGAACCCTCTAGGCATTAGGGATCGACTGCAGCGCTGACCGAAAACCGCTCCCGATACGCCTGCGGTGTCACACCAATTGCCCGCAGGAAACTGCGGCGCAGCGTTTCTTCGCTACCAAACCCGCAATTGGCCGCGATCCGTTTGACCGGCAATCCGGTGTCGCTTAACAGTCGCCGCGCCGTCTCGACGCGGATCAGTTCAATCGCCCGCGCCGGGGTCTGGCCGGTGTCGGCACGGTAGTGGCGGACGAAACTGCGTTCGCTCATGCCCGCCTGCTCGGCCAGGGTCGGAACGCCGAGGTCGCAGGTGAGGTTCTCGGCGATCCACGCGTGCAACTCATCAAAGCGATTGCCTTTATTCTGCAACGACAAGGTCACGCTGAACTGCGATTGTCCGCCCGGGCGCTTAAGGAACACCACCAGATGGCGGGCGACGTCCAGGGCAATGTCACTGCCCAGATCCTCTTCAACCATGGCCAAAGCCAGATCGATACCGGCCGTGACACCCGCCGAGGTCCAAACCGGGCCGTCATTGATGAAAATCGGATTGGCTTCGACGCGCAAATTCGGGTGTTGCTGCGCCAGTTGTTCGCAACGGGTCCAGTGGGTGACGACTCGGCGACCGTCGAGCCAGCCGCTGGCTGCCAGCAAAAACGCGCCGGTGCAGACCGAGGCCACGCGTCGACATTTAGCGGCGTGTTCGCGTACCCAATCGACCAAAAGCACATCTTCAGCGGCAGGATAAATGCCCCAGCCACCGGCGATGATCAACGTGTCGCTGGCCGCGTCCGGTAAAGGCTCGGCCAACACCGCCAAACCCGCCGACGACATCACCGCCCCGCCACCGCTGGCAATCACGCTCGGCGCGTACGGGATCGGCAAGCCGCGCTGACGGGCAATATCGTTGGCCGAGGCGAAAACCTGCAACGGCCCGGTGACGTCGAGGATCTGCATATTGGCGAACGCGAGTACGTGGATGACTTTAGGCATTTGGCGTAATTCGTGGGGTTATTGGCGTATGCGCCAGAACCTACGCGCCTACAGTGAAGCCGTCCACCCCTTTTCATGGAGCAAGAACGATGACGTTGCAGATCGGTTTTCTGTTGTTTCCTCAGGTTCAGCAACTCGACCTGACCGGGCCTTATGACGTGCTCGCCTCGTTGCCGGGCGTGCAGGTGCATCTGATCTGGAAGGATCTGATGCCGGTCACCGCCAGCACCGGGCTACTGCTGAAACCGACTACCACGTTCGAGGATTGCCCGTGTCTGGATGTGATCTGCATTCCCGGCGGCGGCGGTGTCGGGCCGTTGATGGAAGACGAACAGACGCTGGACTTCATCAAACGTCAGGCCCTTCAGGCGAAGTACGTGACATCGGTGTGCACCGGTTCGCTGGTCCTCGGCGCGGCGGGTCTGCTGCAAGGCAAACGCGCGACCACGCATTGGGCGTATCACGATCTGCTGCCGACCTTGGGGGCGATTGCGGTGAAGGATCGGGTGGTGCGTGACGGCAATCTGTTTACCGGTGGCGGGATTACGGCGGGGATCGATTTTGCCTTGGTGTTGGCTGAAGAGTTGGTGGGTGCTGACGCGGCGCAACTGATCCAGTTGCAATTGGAATACGCGCCGACGCCGCCGTTCAACGCGGGCACCCCGGAGACTGCGCCGGGTGCGATTGTCGATGAGGCACGTTTGCGTGCAGCGCCATCGCTGAAGCTGCGCACGGAAATCACCGAACGTGCTGCCGCGAAACTCAACTTGCACTGATTCCTCAGGCAAATACAAAACCCTGTGGGAGCTGGCTTGCCAGCGATAGCGGTGGATCAGTCGATGAAGATGTCGGATGTGCAGGCCTCATCGCTGGCAAGCCAGCTCCCACAGGTATCTGTGTTGACCACAGGTTTGTCCACTACCCGGTTTGCCGCCACACCTTCACTTGTCCCCACGCCCCCACCCGTGTAGAAAGCCCTTCCACAAATTCTGCACAGGGACTTTCGATGAAGGCTTTGCCATGGCTCTATCTGGCACTTCTCAGCCTCGGTTACGGATGGGCGCTGAGCTACGGCCACCTCGGCTGGCTGGCGTTGATTTCCGTTGGATTGCTGGTGTTCGCAGGCTTTGCGGTGCGCCAACAACAAGTGCCGGTCGCACGCTTTCTCGGCCATGGCTTGTTCATCGTACTGGCCTTGGCGCTGGCCCTGCACTGGCTGCCGGGCTTCGCCAACGGTCGCGCTATCGACCCGCAGCGTTTCACCGACGACGCCGTGCCGTTCTCGATGTACCTGAATCTCGACAAACCGCTGATTGGCTTCTGGTTGTTGCTGGTCTGCCCGTGGATTGTCGGGCGACGGTCGTTGCGCCTGAGCGTGTACGCCACCGCCCTCGCCTTGACCTTGAGCGCGATTCTCGCCCTCGGCGGCGCGCTGTTGCTGGGTGTGATCTCCTGGGCACCGAAATGGCCGGATGTGGCGTGGCTGTGGGTGTTGAACAACCTGCTGCTGGTGACCTTGGTCGAGGAAGCGTTGTTTCGCGGCTATGTACAGGGCGGTCTCAGCCAGCGCTTCAAACACCTGCCTTACGGCGAAAATCTCGCCCTGCTGCTGGCCTCGCTGCTGTTTGGTCTGGTGCATGCCGGCGCGGGCTGGACCTGGGTGCTGCTGGCAGGGCTGGCAGGTGTCGGCTATGGTCTGGCCTATCGTTTTGGCGGACTCGGCGCGGCGATCGCCACGCATTTCGGCCTGAACCTGCTGCATTTCGGTTTGTTCACCTATCCGATGCTCGCCGGCTGAAGCAAGCGCCGTTTTGCGACGCTGTGCTGATTATTGAAAAAAAATTTCAATAAAAAGCTGTCACCGCCGACAACCTTTCAAAGCCTTGCGGATTGAAAAACCATGCGTAACAACCAGCCCATTACACAACGCGAACGGACTTTCCCGGCTCAGCAGCGGTTGATTTCCACAACCGACGCCAAGGGCGTGATCACCTACTGCAACGACGCTTTCGTCGAGATCAGCGGGTTTTCGCGTGAAGAACTGATCCGTGCGCCGCACAACCTGGTCCGTCACCCCGACGTTCCGGCGGCGGTGTTTTCACACATGTGGGGCACACTGAAACAAGGCTTGCCATGGATGGGCATTGTCAAGAATCGCTGCAAGACCGGTGACCATTACTGGGTTAACGCCTATGTAACACCGGTGTTCGACGGCAATCAGGTGGTCGGTTACGAGTCGGTGCGGGTCAAACCCACCGCCGAACAGATCCGCCGTGCCGAAGCACTCTACCAACGCATCAACCAGGGCAAGTCGGCGATCCCTTCCACGGATAAATGGCTGCCGGTGCTGCAGGACTGGTTGCCGTTCATTCTGGTCAGCCAGCTGAGCTTCATGATCGGCGCGACCCTGAACTCGCAGTGGGGCTTCGCCCTCGCCGCCGGTCTTTCGGTGCCGCTGGGTCTGATGGGCCTGCAATGGCAGCAACGCGGGCTCAAACGCCTGCTGCGCCTGGCCGAGCAGACCACCTCCGACCCGCTGATCGCGCAGATGTACACCGACAGCCGTGGCGCCCAGGCGCGCCTGGAAATGTCGATCCTCAGCCAGGAAGCACGCCTGAAAACCTGTCTGACCCGTCTGCAGGACACCGCCGAACACCTGACCGATCAGGCCAAGCAGTCCGACGCCCTGGCGCACAACAGCTCCACCGGCCTGGAACGTCAACGCGTGGAAACCGAACAGGTCGCCACCGCCGTCAACCAGATGGCCGCGACCACTCAGGAAGTCGCCAGCCACGTACAGCGCACCGCCGACGCCACTCAGGAAGCCAATCGCCTGACCGGTCGCGGTCGTGACATCGCCGGCGAAACCCGCGAAGCCATTCAGCGTTTGTCCGTGGTGGTTGGGGAAACCGGCCTGACCGTGACCCAACTGGCCAAGGACAGCGACGAAATCGGCGGCGTGGTCGACGTGATCAAAGGCATCGCCGACCAGACCAACCTGCTCGCCCTCAACGCCGCCATCGAAGCTGCACGTGCTGGCGAGATGGGCCGTGGCTTCGCGGTAGTAGCTGACGAAGTGCGTCAACTGGCGCAACGCACCAGCGAATCGACCGGGCAGATTCATGCCCTGATCGCCAAGTTGCAGCAGACAGCTTCGAGTGCCGTGCAAACCATGGAAGCCGGGCATCGCCAGGCTGAAGAAGGTGTGGCGCGGGTGCTGGAAGCGGATCAGGCGTTGGTCGGGATCAGTGAAGCGGTAGCCAACATCACCGACATGACCACGCAGATTGCTGCGGCGACCGAAGAGCAAAGTGCTGTGGCTGAAGAGATCAGCCGCAACATCAGCAATATTTCAGAGCTGGCCGATCAGACGTCGGAGCAGGCGCATAATTCGGCGTTGCTGAGTGAAGAGCTGACCAAGACGGCCAACACGCAATACTCGTTGGTGGAGCGGTTTAACCGCTAAAAGCAAAAGATCGCAGCCTTCGGCAGCTCCTACATTGGAATGCATGTTCCTGTAGGAGCTGCCGAAGGCTCCGATCTTTTGATCTTGAAAGCCCGGACGGCGAAAGCTTTCCGGGTTTTTTATTGCCTATGTGAAATCAATGGCATCTGGCAGGCCGCCATCGCAAGCAGGCTCACTCCTACATGGGGTTTGCGGTGACCACAGCTTTTGTGCCCGACCATAATCCCTTGCAGGAGTGAGCCTGCTCGCGATGAGGCCATAACAGCCGGCGAAATTACTGAGGCAACTTCAGCTTATCGAGCAGTCGATTGACCAACAGTTCGTTGAGCATGATCACCTGTTGCAGCGCCAGCAGCGGCTTGCGTTCCGGGCCGCCTATTGAGTTGGCGATATTACCGGCCATGGCATGAGCGTAAGACAGCGATTCACAGGCTTCGACGAGCAGGGTTTCGTCATCCAGTGTGGGGGCGACGAGAAAGACGGGGCGAAACTTGGGCGAGGTTGGCGGAGCCGCCAAGTCTTCGGGTTTGAGGTAGTAGTCGAGGGCGCGGTCAGTTGCTTCTTTGATCTTTTGTGGATCAAGTGAGGGATCGTGGGGAATTGAATCGGTTTCTGATGGGTTGAGTGTGATTTTGAACATGGATGAAGCTCCTATCGCAGTTTAAGGAGACATCACTCTCGCTACAAAACGTGTGGGTGGTGGCCATACGCGGGTTGGTAGACCGGCTGCAATAGGAACCCGGCGCTCACGAGTGAGCCCCACGCATGACCACCATAAAACCGAACCCCAAAAAAGGGACGGTGTACGGTGTTGCCCCACAGCTATTACAGACGGACTACCGAACCCGATCACTGTTTTCCAGTGACAGGGAAACGATAGAGCCCGGCCCGTAACCGTGTAAGCCGGCGGATTCTGGCGTACGCGTAGGTAACGGCGCAAGGAGTTGTAGCTTTTATGGCGTAACGCGTTGCGTGGTTTAAACGTGATAACAGAATTACGTTTATGTGCTGAACGTGCCGGGAGTTCTGCTGATATTTTGAGGATGTCTGGCTTACCGCGTTCGCGAGCGCAGGACGCCATCGCCAGAAGCCTGGCTCTTACGAAATCCAGCGTGCCTCGCAATACGCGGGCGACGTTTAGGATCAACCCAAAATGCGTTTAAGACACTTATTACAACGTCGTCCCAAGCCTACAAATCCTCTCGCCATTGCCTACAACAACGACAGAATCCGCCGGCTTGTGTACTTGGCACGCTGAATCTATCGTGACACCGCAACTGAAAACTTCGAAACGCTTTGGTAAACCGAATTCTTTATTTGCTTTCAGTTATTCGACTTCCTTTCGCATGCATGGGTCGAAGGCGATGGAAAAGTCGTGGCCGATGACCCCTATCTATCGCGCCCCCAAAATACTAACAACATAAGGTCGCGATTCAAATGAACTGGATTCATCAATACATAACAACATTCAGGATAATCTCTAATAACTATCAACGATTCACAATCAGCTTTGTTGGCGTGTCGACTATATTCCTTTTATGCAGCGCCTTGAATTCACTCCTTCCTGTGCTATTGAGAAACGCCGCAAACGCTATTCATGACGCAGATAGTCTCCAAACAAAATTCCTTTTTTTTGCGGCCTCTTATTCGGCCATATGGACGCTTTCGGAAGTTCTGTCAAACATACGTGGAATTTTTTCAGCCTGGATACTCGCAAGATGCGACACTACAATCTATGAGACGATCATTAACAGAGTCTTTCGATACCCGTACAGAAAACAACAAAACCTCGACCCCGGGTATGTTGTCTCCGATATAAACAGAGCCGCAAGCAGTTTCAGCATGGTGACTGTAGGTGTATTCTGGACAATTATCCCTATCACAGTGGAAATCATTATCGCCATTAGCGTTCTTTATTCGATCATGGGCCTCGCCTATACACTCTTGTTCCTCCTCTCATCCTTACTATTGATTTGCATATCGATATACGTGGCCAAATCCAGCTCAAGCATTCATCGTAAACTATTTGAGGCTGACAACAACTTATCAAGCTATACGATTGAAAGACTTTTCCGGACTTACGACATCAAACTCAACAACACACAAGACAAGGAATGTCACGCGGGCAAAATTTTTTTCGACAACTATGTCAAGACAATAAGAAAAGCCAACCTTCATATGGGCATACGAATCGGCGCCCAGGGCTTGGCAATCGGAGCCGTGCTGGCTTTTTTTGTTATCTTGTCGGGCACTCATTATGGCTCAACGCTAACAACGGGTGATTTCGTCATGATCATTGGCTATATCACAACGTTCACGATGCAGTTACATTTACTGGCCGGCACCCTTATAAACCTCCAGGCGAATATCGTCTCCCTGAATGACGGTGTTAAATATATCGAGAAAAAAATAAATCCTCCGTTTCGGCCAAAGACATCCCAGACTGCACAGGGCTTTGTTCTGAGCAAACTTTCACTCACCAAAGACAACAACCCCATACTTTCCAATATCAGCCATCAATTCAGTCCAGGTGTAAACATCATATCTGGCACTTCCGGTGCAGGAAAAACCACACTTATCAATACGCTTCTAGGGTTCGAGGAAAGCTATACCGGGGCTGCACACTACAAAGGCCACTTGATAAACGAAAGCATGAGCGAATTCATTCTATCTGAAGTATCCGTCGCGCCGCAAAAACCTATCCTGATAGGTGGGACCTTTAAGGACAATCTTCTTTATGGTGCTGAAAACGTCTGCTCGAAAAAATTGCGACGGGTCGTTGAACTTCTGGAGTTTTCACAAAATGATTCTGACACTGATGAATTACTAGAGACCGTAATAGGCGCCGCGAATAGCGAACTCAGCGGGGGAGAAAAACAACGAATTGCTATTGGCCGAGCGATTCTAAGAGATAAACATACGTTGATATTAGATGAGCCGACCTCTTCACTTGATGATACAACGGCTTACAAAATCATTGAGTGGCTTGCCGCCAACATACCCTGCTTAATAATTGTCACTCATGATGCTGGTTTGAAGAAAAAATACGGAGTGGCAATAGAGCTGACTGAAAATCACCCTCAGAGCATTTAGCCACTCAGTGTGTTCCCCGCTTGCGATAAGCGCTATCACTACCGGGGACGATCTCACTCAAGCAATGCAGACATTGCCTACAATTACGCCAGAATGCGCCGACTGGTGCTTGTTGAGGCCGGGTTCTATCGTTTGCCGGTCGCTACTCAATCACACAGACCGGCCAGCATGAATATAACGTCCGCCCGAAAACCCGCAAAACAGAAAGATCGTGATGAACTGACATTCCTTGGTGTTCGGCAAGCCGCGCGTGATGGGCAGAAAGTGTTCGATGAAATTGTGATCACTGGCAGGCTACCCATTACAAAGTAAATTAAAAAAATCGCAGCCTGCCACAGCTTCTAAAAAGCCATTGTGTAGGAGTTGCCGCAGGCTGCGACCTTTTAATTCTGAAAGCCCGGACGGCGAAAGCTTCCGGTTTTTTAATACCTGAAATAAAGGCAACCCCCAAAAACAGCGTCGAAGCACATTCCATGAATAAAGTCTAGCTGACAACTCTGACAGTAGACAGAACATTAATAACTGAATATCTATGAAATACCGCTCGGTCAATCGACGGGATTCCCCTACGAGACAGAAGGATTTCATCGTGAGCTACAGCGATTTTTATAATGAAAATAACGCCTCTCAGATAGATAACTTCGAAGCAGAGGACGGCGATTTCAAGTGGGAGATCGACTCTTTATCAACCAAAGCCCAAAGAACATCGTTTTACAAATCAGGCACCTCAACTAACCTTTCATGGATATTTTATGGTTCCGTGGGTTCTGTCGACTCAGAGAATCTTTTTGGTTTTATGCTCACAGTGCCGTATATCAACGAGGATATCCTGGAAGGCACTTATACACTTGCAAAGGGCTTGTACTGTGACCACAGGCATTCAATCAATAAGGGCGGACTGAAAGGCTGGCGAGTTATCCAAGCGGAGGATGCGACACTGAGTATTAAGCTGGATCCTGTAAAAGGGACTGCTGAAGGCAAGTTCGAAGCAACATTCACAAAAACAAACCCCGATGCAACACTCGAAATTATAAAACCCATAGGTACTTTCAATTTAAAAAGAGATGATCTGAAAGCCAAACAATATTTTGAAGCATTGTCGAATACTGTTTGATGTACCGCAAAGAATAACGGGAAGTTGGCCTGTGATTTTGGTGTTGTCTGTGCTGCCGCTTTCGCGAGCAAGCTCGCTCCCACATTTGGACCGGGTGAATCAGTAAGAGGCCGGTTGGTCGTCAGGCCGTCATCGCGAGCAGGCTCACTCCTACATTAGATATGCGGTAGTCACAGATATGTGCCCGACAACAATCCCTGTAGGAGTGAGCCTGCTCGCGACGAAACCATAACAACCAGTTTAATTATTGCTGCAACTTCAGCTTATCCAGCAGCCGATTGACCAACAGCTCGTTCAACATGATCACCTGTTGCAGCGCGAGCAGCGGCTTGCGTTCCGGGCCGCCTATTGAGTTGGCGATATTACCGGCCATGGCATGGGCGTATGAAAGCGACTCGCTCGCCTCGACCAGCAGGGTTTCGTCATCCAGCGTGGGGTCGACGAGATAGACGGGGCGAAACTTGGGCGAGTTTGGCGGGGCCGCCAGGGCTTCGGGTCTGAGGTAGTAGTCGAGGGCGCGATCAGTCGCTTCTTTTGTCTTTTGAGACTCAAGCGCTGGGTCGTGAGGGGTTGGGTCGATGCCCGGAGGGTTTGGCGTGGCTTTGAACATAAATATCTAATTCCTGAACAAGGGCCGCGACCGTTCTCTACTAAAAGAAGGGTGGCGGCTGTGCGCAGGTTAGTAGACCGGAGGAATTAGCAAGACCGGCGCGCTCGAAAGCGCCCTGAGCACAGCCACCATTGAGTGCAGGCAAATGCGCCTGACTTAATGGGACCTATGCACTTACTAAAACCATGCGGGCTACTAAACCCGACCACCGATGGGCAGTGGCAGGCAAACGATATAGCCCGCGCCATGGTCGTGTAAGCCGGCGGATTCTGGCGTACGCGTAGGTAACGGCGCAAGGTGTTGTAGGTCCGATGGCGTAACGGCTCGTGTACTTTAAACGCGCTCGCGTAATCATGTTTACGTACAGGAAATGCTGGGTAGTGAGCGCTTCCAGTTCTTTATCGTGTCAGCGAAATTGCCCCTCACCCTAACCCTCTCCCAGAGGGAGAGGGGACTGAACCGAGGTGTTTGGGAGAGCTACGCCGACGTGCAATACCGCGTTGAACTCAGGCTTTGAAAAGCTCACAAATCGGCTCCCTCTCCCTCGGGAGAGGGCTGGGGTGAGGGGCAGTCACAACACAAATTAACAGCCGAACACCGCTGGGCCCTTAACCACTCAATAGGCCGAGTGTCAGCTCGCCTGCTTTTGATCTTGATCCACGGGCGACGTCGGAAGGCTGAGAGGAGGGATTGATCCGGGGGTGGGAGCGCAGCGACCGTTTGGCGAAGCCAAACACAGCGAGAGGAGGTGCAGCGAAGCAAACCGTAGGCGCTGCGCCCGGATCGATCCCGGAGCGAAGGAACCCCGAGCTTTAGCGAGCGGGCCGTACGTAGGAGCAAGCCTTTTGGGTTACCTTTTCGGCGTTTGGAAAAGGTGACCCGCCGTAAGGGCGGAACCCTAAGTGGCCGTTACCGCAGCAATGGATATGTACCCAAACGAAGAACTGCAGCGCATCCAAGATCCATCCCCCTCACCCCAGCCCTCTCCCCCATGGGGGCGAGGGGAAAGGGAGCAGATCTTCGTGCAGTTCAAAATCTCAGCCCGCCTCGGTCAGTTGCTGAGAAACTCGGATATTTTCTGCGCAGCACTGGCCAAATGCTGTTCATGGGTAAACCCGGAAACCTTCAATGGCTTCAGGTCATGATCCCCTGCCGCTAACCACGCCACCTCAATACTCGGTGACAAAGTGTAAGCCTCTACAGCTTCACGATTGCCCAGCGCATCCCGCTCGCCCTGCACAATCAACGTCCGAGTCTTCAAACCAGCCAAATGCTCAACCCGAGGCTTCTCCGGCTTCCCAACCGCATAAAACGGATACCCCAGACACACCAAAGCATCCGCGCCCAATTCGTCAGCCAAAAGACTGGCCATCCGCCCCCCCATCGACTTCCCGCCAATGGCCAAAACCCCAGTGACATGACGCCGCACCTCGGCATACACCTCACGCCAACACTCCTGCAATTTCCCCGCAGGATTCGGCGGCCGTTTAACCCCATCCACCCGCCGCTGCGCCATATAAGGAAACTCAAACCGCAACACGTTCACGCCCAGTGCAGCAAGGCGCCCAGCCATATCGTTCATCCAGTCACTGTCCATCGGCGCACCAGCACCGTGGGCAAGGATCAACGTCGCCGCAGCCTCACCACTCGCGGCGTCCCAAAGCCAACCACGATCACGCACGCACTGCGCCCATTGATCCCCGTCAATACTGGCCTTGTGCTGTTTGTCCATGCTTGCCTCGCTTTTAGTCTGCCTATAACTCCAGACGAAGGATTCGCCGCGTGTTTTGCGCGCGCTCACTTCGGCTGAACCGTGGATGGGGAACCATGAACACTTCTATCAGTACCGCCTACAACTACAAGGTGGTCCGCCAATTCGCCATTATGACGGTGGTGTGGGGCATCGTCGGCATGGGGCTCGGGGTTTTTCTCGCGGCCCAATTGGTCTGGCCCGAACTCAACTTCAATTTGCCCTGGACCAGTTTCGGCCGTCTGCGCCCGCTGCACACCAACGCGGTGATCTTCGCGTTCGGTGGCTGTGCGCTGTTCGCCAGTTCGTTCTACTCGGTGCAACGTACCTGCCAGACGCAATTGTTTGCACCGAAAATCGCCGCGTTCTGCTTCTGGGGCTGGCAACTGGTGATCCTGCTGGCGGCGATCAGCCTGCCACTGGGTTACACCAGCTCCAAGGAATACGCCGAGCTGGAATGGCCGATCGACATCCTGATCACCATCGTCTGGGTCGCCTACGCCATCGTGTTCTTCGGCACGATCATGCAGCGCAAGACCAAGCACATCTATGTGGGCAACTGGTTCTTCGGCGCGTTCATCATCACTGTGGCGATTCTGCACATCGTCAACAACCTTGAGTTGCCGGTGAGTTTCACCAAGTCGTACTCGGTGTACGCCGGTGCAACCGACGCGATGGTGCAATGGTGGTACGGCCACAACGCCGTAGGCTTTTTCCTCACCGCCGGTTTCCTCGGGATGATGTACTACTTCGTGCCGAAACAGGCCGAGCGTCCGGTGTACTCATATCGCCTGTCGATCGTGCACTTCTGGGCCTTGATCACCCTGTACATCTGGGCCGGCCCGCACCACTTGCACTACACCGCGCTGCCGGACTGGGCGCAGTCGCTGGGCATGGTGATGTCGCTGATTCTGCTGGCGCCGAGCTGGGGCGGCATGATCAACGGCATGATGACCCTCTCGGGCGCCTGGCATAAGTTGCGCAGCGACCCGATCCTGCGCTTCCTCGTGGTGTCGCTGGCGTTCTACGGCATGTCGACCTTCGAAGGTCCGATGATGGCGATCAAGACCGTCAACGCCCTCTCCCACTACACCGACTGGACCATCGGCCACGTCCACGCCGGCGCCCTCGGCTGGGTGGCGATGATTTCCATCGGCGCGCTGTACCACATGATCCCGAAAATCTTCGGCAAAGCGCAGATGCACAGCGTCGGTTTGATCAACGCGCACTTCTGGCTCGCGACCATCGGCACCGTGCTCTACATCGCGTCGATGTGGGTCAACGGCATCGCCCAAGGCCTGATGTGGCGCGCGGTGAACGAGGACGGCACGCTGACCTACTCCTTCGTCGAAACCCTGGTGGCCAGCCACCCAGGCTTCGTCGTGCGGCTGATTGGTGGGGCGATCTTCCTCAGCGGCATGTTCCTGATGGCTTACAACACCTGGCGCACCGTGCGGGCCTCGCAGCCTGCTGACGTCGTCGCTGCCGCGCAGATGGCCTGAGGAGTCCGCCATGAAACACGAAACGATTGAAAAGAACGTCGGCCTGTTGATGTTGCTCATGGTGTTTGCCGTGAGCATCGGCGGCCTGACCCAGATCGTCCCGCTGTTCTTCCAGGACGTCACCAACAAACCGGTGGAAGGCATGAAGCCCTACACCGCGCTGCAACTGGAAGGCCGCGACATCTATATCCGCGAAGGCTGCGTCGGTTGCCACTCGCAGATGATCCGCCCGTTCCGCGCCGAAACCGAGCGTTACGGGCACTACTCGGTAGCGGGCGAAAGCGTTTGGGATCACCCGTTCCTGTGGGGCTCGAAACGTACCGGCCCGGACCTCGCACGGGTCGGCGCGCGTTACTCGGATGACTGGCACCGCGCGCACTTGTACAACCCGCGCAACGTCGTACCGGAATCGAAAATGCCGGCCTACCCATGGTTGGTCACGCAAGCGGTCGACAGCAGCCACACCGAAACCAAGCTCAAGACCATGCGCACCCTCGGCGTGCCGTACACCGACGACGACATCAGCGGCGCAGTGGCCAGCCTCAAGGGCAAGACCGAAATGGACGCCCTCGTCTCCTACCTGCAAGTGCTCGGCACTGCGATCAAGAGCAAGAGGTGAGCACGATGATCATTGAAATGAGTGCAGGCCTGATTCGCGGCCTCGGCACGGTCGTGGTGTTCGTCGCCTTCGTCGGTTTAACGCTTTGGGTGTTCAACCGCAAGCGCACCCCGGAGTTTGCCGAAGCACGTCTGCTGCCGTTCGCCGATGAACCGCAACCCGACACTACCCAAGCACCTGAAACAAGGAGTACCCGGCCATGACCACCTTCTGGAGTACGTGGATCTGCGTACTGACCATCGGCAGCCTGATCGGCCTGACGTGGCTGCTGATCGGCACCCGCCGGGGCGAAACCAAGGGCAGTGTCGACCAGACCATGGGCCACAGCTTCGACGGCATCGAGGAATACGACAACCCGCTGCCGCAGTGGTGGTTCATGCTGTTCGCCGGCACGCTGGTGTTTTCCGTGGGCTATCTGATCCTCTATCCGGGCCTGGGCAACTGGAAAGGCATTCTTCCCGGTTACGAGGATGGCTGGACCGGCGTGCACGAGTGGGAAAAGGAGATGAACAAAGCCGATGCCAAATTCGGCCCGATCTTCGCCAAGTTCGCCGCCATGCCGGTGGAAGAAGTGGCGAAGGATCCGCAGGCGCTGAAAATGGGTGGCCGCTTGTTCGCCTCCAACTGCTCGGTGTGCCACGGTTCCGACGCCAAAGGTGCGTTCGGTTTCCCTAACCTCGCTGACAGCGACTGGCGCTGGGGCGGTGACGCCGAGACCATCAAGACCACCATCATGGGTGGCCGGATGGCGGCGATGCCAGCCTGGGGCGAAGTGCTCGGCGAGGCCGGGGTGAAGAACGTTGCCGCGTATGTGCGTCACGAGCTGGCCGGTCTGCCATTGCCCGCCGACAGCAAGGCCGACCTGCAAGCCGGACAGCAGGCGTTCAGCACCACGTGCGTAGCCTGTCATGGGGCAACCGGCCACGGCACTGAAGCCATGGGCGCGCCGAATCTAACGCACCCGGCCGGGTTTATCTACGGCACCAGCCTGACCCAACTCGAGCAGACCATTCGCCATGGTCGTCAGGGTCATATGCCGGCGCAGAACGAACTGCTGGGTAACGATAAAGTGCAATTGCTGGCCGCTTATGTGTACAGCTTGTCGCACGGATTGAATACAGAAAAACTGATTACTGAAGACAACAAGAAGTAATCATTGCGTACACCTCTGCCGCACCTTTCTCGGTGCGGCAGCATCCTGCCCCTTTGCGACGCATTGTCGCACCCCTTTACACCCTCACCTTTCGGTTCCCCGGATTCGGGTCTACGCTTGCTCGATGCGGACTGGCTTGTGCCGGTTCCAGGTCAACGCTGACTGCTGTGTTCCGCGAACCGGCTGACTGATGTGGCCGCAAACGCCGGTAGATACCGGCTGTCGTGCCATTCACCGTCCGTCACCCGAACCGAGCGTTTGAACACACCCCGTTACAAGCGACCTGAACCCCTCGCTTTTTTCGTCCGCTGCGACATTTTGTCCGAGGCCGATTTTGTCCTTACGCGGCGCATGGAAAGGCCGCAGAATCAGCGTTGGAAAGCATTGACCCAGGTCATGGCGCGTTGCAATGACCCCCTGCTCTCTGCATACTTGCGGCCGATTTTAATCCTAATAAAATACCCAAACCGTGGAACCTTAGAATGAGCACAGCAATCAGTCCGACTGCTTATAACTATAAGGTAGTCCGCCAGTTCGCCATCATGACGGTGGTCTGGGGGATCCTTGGCATGGGGCTCGGTGTCTTCATCGCCTCGCAACTGGTTTGGCCGGAGTTGAACTTCGGTCTGCCGTGGACGAGCTTTGGACGCCTGCGCCCGTTGCACACAAACCTGGTGATTTTCGCCTTCGGTGGTTGTGCACTATTTGCCACTTCCTACTATGTCGTGCAGCGAACCTGCCAGACGCGACTGATCTCCGACAGCCTCGCGGCCTTCACCTTCTGGGGCTGGCAAGCGGTCATCGTCGGCGCGATCATTACCTTGCCGCTGGGTTACACCACCACCAAGGAATACGCGGAACTGGAATGGCCGATCGCCATTTTGCTGGCCATTGTCTGGGTCACCTACGGTCTGGTGTTCTTCGGCACCATCACCAAGCGCAAAACCAAGCACATCTACGTGGGTAACTGGTTCTACGGTGCGTTCATCGTGGTCACGGCGATGCTGCACATCGTCAACCACATGTCGCTGCCGGTGAACCTGTTCAAGTCCTACTCCGCCTACTCGGGCGCGACCGACGCGATGATCCAGTGGTGGTACGGCCACAACGCCGTAGGCTTCTTCCTCACCACCGGGTTCCTCGGGATGATGTACTACTTCGTGCCGAAACAGGCCGAACGTCCGATCTACTCCTATCGCTTGTCGATCGTGCACTTCTGGGCACTGATCACCCTGTACATCTGGGCCGGCCCGCACCACCTGCACTACACCGCACTGCCGGATTGGGCACAATCGCTGGGCATGGCGATGTCGATCATCCTTCTGGCGCCAAGCTGGGGCGGCATGATCAACGGCATGATGACCCTGTCGGGCGCCTGGCATAAGCTGCGCACCGACCCGATCCTGCGCTTCCTCGTGGTCTCGCTGGCGTTCTACGGCATGTCGACCTTCGAAGGGCCGATGATGGCGATCAAGACCGTCAACTCGCTCTCGCACTACACCGACTGGACCATCGGCCACGTACACGCCGGCGCGCTGGGCTGGGTGGCGATGATCTCGATCGGCGCGATCTACCACATGATCCCGCGTCTGTTCGGCCGTGCGCAGATGCACAGCGTTGGCCTGATCAACGCGCACTTCTGGCTCGCGACCATCGGCACCGTGCTGTACATCGCGTCGATGTGGGTCAACGGCATCACTCAGGGCCTGATGTGGCGTGCAATCAACGACGACGGCACCCTCACCTACTCGTTCGTTGAAGCGCTGCAAGCCAGCCACCCGGGCTACATCGTCCGTGCGCTGGGCGGTGCATTCTTCGCCAGCGGCATGTTCCTGATGGCTTACAACGTCTGGCGCACCGTGCGCGCCTCGAACCCGGTTGAAGCTGAAGCCGCTGCCCAGATCGCTGTCGTTGGAGCTCACTGATGAAGCATGAAGCTGTCGAGAAGAATATTGGCCTGCTGGCCTTCTTCATGGTCATCGCCGTCAGCGTTGGCGGCCTGACCCAAATCGTTCCGCTGTTTTTCCAGGACGTCACCAACAAGCCGGTCGAAGGCATGAAGCCCCGTTCGGCGCTGGAACTGGAAGGCCGCGACGTCTACATCGCCAACGGTTGTGTCGGCTGCCACTCGCAGATGATCCGTCCGTTCCGCGCTGAAACCGAACGCTATGGCCACTACTCGGTGGCCGGTGAAAGTGTCTGGGATCACCCGTTCCTGTGGGGTTCCAAACGTACCGGTCCGGATCTGGCTCGCGTCGGTGGTCGTTACTCCGATGACTGGCAACGTGCGCACTTGTACAACCCGCGCAACGTGGTGCCTGAGTCGAAAATGCCGGCTTACCCGTTCCTCGTGGAAAACAAGCTCGACGGCAAGGAAACCGCCAAGAAAATGGAGGTTTTGCGCACCCTCGGCGTCCCTTACACCGACGAAGACATCGCCGGTGCTCAGGATGCCGTGAAGGGCAAGACCGAAATGGACGCGCTGGTGGCCTATCTGCAAGGCCTGGGCACCATCATCAAAAGCAAACGGTGATCTGGATGGATATCGGGATGATTCGTGGCCTGGGCACCGTTGTTGTGATGGTGGCCTTCATCGGTCTGGCGTTGTGGGTATTCAGCCCCAAGCGCAAGTCGGAGTTTGAAGACGCGACCTTGTTGCCTTTTGCGGATGATCCCGAAGCCATCAAGCACGTCGAGCAAGCTTCTAGGAGTAACAAAGAATGACTACATTCTGGAGTCTGTACGTCACAGTCCTCAGTCTCGGTACGATCTTTTCCCTGACCTGGCTGCTGCTGTCGACCCGCAAGGGCCAGCGCAGCGAACAGACGGACGAGACGGTCGGGCACTCCTTCGACGGGATCGAGGAGTACGACAACCCACTGCCGAAATGGTGGTTCATGCTGTTTGTCGGCACCATCATTTTTGCCTTGGGTTACCTGGTGCTGTACCCGGGCCTGGGCAACTGGAAAGGCCTGCTGCCGGGCTACAACTACCTCGATAACGACAAGCAGACTGCGTTCGCCAACGGCCAGACCGGCTGGACCGGCGTGCACGAGTGGGAAAAGGAAATGGCCCGTTCGGACGCCAAGTTCGGTCCGATCTTCGCCAAGTTTGCCGCCATGCCGATCGAAGAAGTCGCCAAGGATCCGCAAGCACTGAAAATGGGTGGCCGTCTGTTCGCCTCCAACTGCTCGGTGTGCCACGGTTCCGACGCCAAGGGCGCCTACGGTTTCCCTAACCTGACCGACGCCGACTGGCGCTGGGGCGGCGAGCCGGAAACCATCAAGACCACCATCATGGGCGGTCGTCACGCGGTGATGCCGGCCTGGGCTGAAGTCATCGGTGAGCAAGGCGTTGCCGACGTGGCAGCCTTCGTCGTGACCAACCTGGATGGCCGCAAACTGCCGGAGGGCACCAAGGCTGACGCGGCCAACGGCGGCAAACTGTTCGCCGCCAACTGCGTGGCCTGCCACGGACCGGCCGGCAAAGGCACACCCGCTATGGGCGCGCCTGACCTGACCCACCCGGGTGCGTTCATCTACGGTTCGAGCTTCGCGCAACTGCAGCAGACCATCCGTTACGGCCGTCAGGGCCAGATGCCTGCGCAGGAGCAACTGCAGGGCAACGACAAGGTGCACCTGCTGGCGGCGTATGTTTACAGCCTGTCCCACGGTGAAAAAGCACCGGAAGCGAACGCCGAATAAGGCCAACGCTTGAAACAAAAAAAGGCCCCGCCAATGTTGATTGGCGGGGCTTTTTTTCATGCCGGCATTCATGCCTTGAAACGTTTGCTCAATAGACCTGAACGGTAGTCCCCTGTAGGTTTTTCCCACCCCGATGAACAACATCGGGTCAACCTTCAAGGATGAAGCCTACATGTCAAAAAATGACAAAAACACACTGCCAAAACGTTTGCAGCCCCGCCCTGATCATGAAACGACGCCAGTAAAAACGCCTGAGGCGCCCGCACGCTCGCCATCGCCAGACACTGTGGGCCATCCAGGTAACGGCGGCGGCCTGGACAGTCTCGGCGGCGGGCGATTGCCCTGACACGGGGCAGCAAAATACAGCGAACATTTGCCCAATACCCTGCGCCCCTGCCGTTTGGCAGGGGCGCTTTCGCCGGTGCCGTTATGACAGTGATAAACCGATCGTCCGCAATCCACCTTTCCGATTGCCGCGCAAACTCCAAGGTAGTAACGTTTCTACACCCGAATTTCTGGAGGCCGAACATGATGGCCATCACGACCATTTCCAGCCGCGAATTCAATCAGGACACCAGTGCTGCCAAAAAAGCCGCGCATCAGGGTCCGGTCGTCATTACCGATCGTGGCAAGCCTGCCCATGTACTGCTGAGCATCGAGGAATACCAGAAACTGACCGGTAGCCAGACCAGCATCGTCGATCTTCTGGTCATGCCGAATGCGCCTGACATCGAATTCGAACCCGAGCGCGCCGTCATCTCCCCTCGTAGCGTGGACCTGTCTTGATGTTTCTACTCGATACCAATGTCGTTTCCGAGTTGCGAAAACCCCAGGCTGACAAGCAAGTGGTGAGTTGGGCAAACAGCATCGCCCCGGCCAGCCTGTATTTATCGGCCATCACCCTGCTAGAGCTGGAAACCGGCATTCTGCGCATCGAACGCCGCGACCCGCCACAAGGAGGGATGCTGCGCAACTGGCTTGAGCGTCACGTCAAACCTGCATTCTCGGGAAGAATCCTCTCGGTCGATACCGTCGTCGCTACCCGATGCGCACAGCTGCATGTGCCTGATCGCAGCAATGAATGCGACGCCTTGATCGCCGCCACCGCACTTGTACATGGGCTGACCCTCGTCACCCGTAACGTTGCGGATTTTCAACTCAGCGGAGTTCATCTGATCAACCCATGGATCGCTGCCAATAACTGATGGTAAAGAGCCCCCGCCAGATCACGGGCAGGGGCGTTTTTCATGGGCGTTTGGCAAAGGTTGAATGCACCGCCGCTGTATCGATCAGCTTACGGTTCTGCCACTGGTTGTTCTCCACCAGGGAGATTTCCAGCCGCTTGCGATCCTCGGTAAAGCTGGCAATCAGATAGGTTTGCTGAGACGTACTGCCACTCAGGTACATCGGCACACTCCCCTCCCAATACATGTCACCTCCGTCGGTATGCAAATGGCCGGCAAAAATTGCCGTTACTTGATACTTGTTGATCATGTCGTAGAAACGTTTTTGTTGCGCCCGGGTACCTTTGTGCCCCAAAGGTTTGTGCATATTGATGATGATGGCGTAACCCGAGGCACGCGCCAGTCTGAGATCCGTTTCGAGCCAGTCCAGTGCATCGTTGATTTCAAACGTCGTCGGGTTCAGCGGGTGAGAAATCCGGGTGGTGTAAGTCGGTTCGTTATTGAGTTGAACCATATGCACTTCGCCGATATTTTTTGAATAGGCGAGGCTGCCAGAGTAGGTTTTACTCAAAAAACCACTGGTGATTTTCAGGTCAAAGCTGTCGACTTTGCCTTCATGATGCTCTTTAAACTCGACGATACTTCCCGCCGCACAGCTATTGCTAAAACAATCATCAACATTGTTTTCATAATCGTGATTACCCAAGCCGTACAGATAATCACCCTTGAAGTGCTTATCCAGTAAATCCCTCATGAACGACCGCTGCCAGCCATGACCAAAAGCTGTTATATCGCCGTTGATCATCAGTGGCACCTGGGCTTGCGAGCCATGCTGCTTTCTGAAATCGGCAATACTTGCAAGCTGAGTATCAACCAGCCACTTCGAACGAACATCGAATTCCGAAGCGGATTCGGGTTCCCGGCTATCTGTCTTGTCTGTCCACGGGTATTGCGTATCTGACGCAAAAACCATGTGTTTCGGGATGCCCGTTACAGCCTGAGCGGAAGAGACCGAAGTCAACAAACAAACACTCAGCACAACACCTGCCAACTTATTAAAAGCCATTCTTGAAATTCCATTTAAATTAATCAATTGCACGCGAATAACATTTCACGAAAACAGAACTTATTCGAAAAAACAGAAAACCTCAAAGCGCAAACCAAGAACAATCAAGTAGATATATTTCAGTCGCAGTGAACCTGCAACACGTTTGAAGTTCAGTTTTAAACACTCACGCGGCAACTATTGCAATTGAAACCTGAAGATCGCACCGTCCGTGCCCGCCCCTCAAGTCGGTTGGATTTTTTTAAGCTTGCGATGGCAATGGCATCGAAACGATCATCCCCTGATGCAATGGATTAGCCGCCACGCCAAAAGCGTCCATACTCAACAAGTCAATTGACCTGCATCATGCTTTGCTGCAATCGCTACACCATTAACGATTTTTACCCAACGCGACCAAAGGTCGCACCCTTGATCTAGAGCGACAGGCGTATCATTGCGCCACTGCAACGCCCTTTCTGACCGCGGTCGGCACGTATCGACCGAGGCATTTTTCCACTGCCGTGGGATGCAATGATGAGCAACCAGATTCCGGTACACGACGTCACACCACCGAGCAAAAACGCGAACAACAGCGTTGATCTTTACGCCTCACGAGAAAAAATCTACACCCGCGCTTTTACCGGCCTGTTCCGCAATCTGCGGATGATGGGCGGCGCGGCATTGTTCCTGCTGTATTTCGGAACGGTATGGCTGAACTGGGGAGGCCATCAGGCTGTGTGGTGGAACCTGCCGGAGCGCAAGTTCTTCATCTTCGGCGCCACTTTCTGGCCACAGGATTTCATTCTGCTGTCAGGCCTGTTGATCATTGCCGCCTTCGGCCTGTTCTTCATCACCGTGTATGCCGGGCGCGTCTGGTGCGGTTACACCTGCCCGCAAAGCGTGTGGACGTGGATTTTCATGTGGTGCGAGAAGGTCACCGAAGGCGACCGCAACCAGCGCATCAAGCTCGACAAGGCGCCGATGAGCGGCAACAAATTCGCGCGCAAATTCGCCAAACACGCGCTGTGGCTGTTGATCGGTTTTGTCACCGGCATGACCTTCGTTGGTTACTTTTCGCCGATCCGTGAACTGGTCTTCGAATTCTTCACCGGCCAGGCCGATGGCTGGTCGTATTTCTGGGTCGGTTTCTTCACCCTCGCCACTTACGGTAATGCCGGTTGGTTGCGCGAGCAGGTTTGCATTTACATGTGCCCGTACGCACGCTTCCAGAGCGTGATGTTCGACAAGGACACGCTGATCGTTTCCTACGACCCGCGTCGCGGTGAAAGCCGTGGCCCGCGCAAAAAAGGTATCGATTACAAGGCTCAGGGCCTGGGCGATTGCATCGATTGCACGATGTGCGTTCAGGTCTGCCCGACCGGCATCGACATCCGCGACGGCCTGCAAATCGAGTGCATCGGCTGCGCCGCGTGCATCGACGCCTGCGACAGCATCATGGACAAAATGGACTACCCGCGCGGACTGATCAGCTACACCACCGAACACAACCTGTCCGGGCAGAAAACCCATAAACTGCGGCCACGCCTGATCGGCTACGCCGTGGTGTTGCTGGCGATGATCAGCCTGTTGGTCACTGCGTTCTTCATGCGCTCGCTGGTCGGTTTCGACGTCAGCAAGGACCGCGTGCTGTACCGCGAGAACGCCGAAGGCCGGATCGAAAACGTCTACAGCCTGAAGATCATGAACAAGGATCAGCGCGACCACACTTACGTGCTCGAAGCCAGCGGTTTACCGGATCTGCGCCTGCAAGGCAAACGCGAGATCAAGGTCGCGGCCGGCGATATCGTCAGCATGCCGGTCGAGTTGTCGAGCGCACCGGAACAACTGCCATCGAGCACCAACGAGGTGAGATTCCTCCTCAAGGATGCCGATGACGACAGCGTCCACGTTGAAGCCAAGAGCCGATTCATCGGCCCACAAATCCGTTGAGAGAACTGAACATGCCCGCAGCAAACGCCGCAAGTCCCTGGTACAAGCACCTTTGGCCATGGATCATCATCGGGATTCTGGCCTGTTCGGTGACCCTGACCCTGTCGATGGTGACCATCGCGGTGAATAACCCGGACAACCTGGTCAACGACAACTATTACGAGGCTGGCAAAGGCATCAACCGTTCGCTGGACCGTGAACTGTTGGCGCAAAATCTGAAGATGCGTGCGGCTATGCATCTGGATGACGTGACCGGTGAAGTTGATTTGCGTTTGAGCGGTGATAGTCAGCCGAAAACCTTGGAGCTGAATTTGATCTCGCCAACCCAGCCGGAAAAGGATCGCAAGATCGTCCTGACTCGCAGCGAAAGCGAAACCGGCCGTTATATCGGTCAGTTAGGCGACAAGGTTGAAGGCCGTCGTTTTGTCGAACTGCTCGGCAGTCAGGATGACCATGTGTGGCGCATGTTCGAAGAAGAGCTGGTCAGCCATGACAAGGATCTGCTGCTCGGTGATGAACCGCTGCAAGGCGCCGAAGACTTGAAGAAGTGAGTCAAGCTCAGAAGCCCCTCACCCTAACCCTCTCCCGGAGGGAGAGGGAACTGAGCTCGGGCGCTCCTGTGCGTTACGTATGACAGTGACGATGCCAGCGACTGAACCTGTTTTTCCGGCTCACACCGATCGGCTCCCTCTCCCTCCGGGAGAGGGCTGGGGTGAGGGCAAGCGGACAACTCCAATGCAAGGGCTTACCCCCTCGACGATGCCATGACCACCCCACTCCCCTGCTACCACTGCGCCCTGCCCGTCCCGTCCGGCAGTCGCTTCACCGCTGTCGTACTCGGAGAGTCCCGCGAGTTTTGCTGCCCGGGCTGTCAGGCCGTGGCTGAAGCCATCGTCGCCGGCGGTCTGGAAAGCTATTACCAACACCGCAGCGAAGCTTCCGCCAACCCCGAAGCATTGCCGGTGCAACTGACCGACGAACTGGCGCTGTACGACCGCGCCGATGTGCAGCAACCCTTCGTCCGCCACGAAGGCGATCTAGCCGAAACCACCCTGTTGATGGAAGGCATCAGTTGCGCCGCGTGTGGCTGGCTGATCGAAAAACACCTGCGCACGTTGCCCGCCGTGGCCGAAGCACGGCTGAACCTGTCCAACCATCGTTTGCACGTGAGTTGGGCCGACGCGCAGTTACCGCTGAGCCAGATCCTCGCCGAACTGCGCCACATCGGTTACGCCGCCCACCCGTATCAGGCCGACCGCGCCAGCGAACAACTGGCCAGCGAAAACCGCCTCGCTTTGCGCCAGCTCGGCGTCGCCGGTCTGCTGTGGTTTCAGGCAATGATGGCGACCATGGCCACCTGGCCGGAATTCAATATCGACCTCAGCCCCGAACTGCACACAATCCTGCGCTGGGTCGCACTGTTCCTGACCACGCCGATTGTGTTCTACAGTTGCGCGCCGTTCTTCAAAGGCGCAATGCGCGACCTGCGCACGCGCCACCTGACCATGGATGTTTCGGTGTCGCTGGCGATCGGCAGCGCCTACATCGCCGGGATCTGGACGTCGATCACCGGCGTCGGCGAGTTGTATTTCGATGCGGTCGGCATGTTTGCGTTGTTCCTGCTCGCCGGGCGCTATCTGGAACGTCGTGCCCGCGAGCGCACCGCTGCCGCCACCGCACAACTTGTGAATCTATTGCCGGCCTCGTGTCTGCGGCTGGACAACAACGGCCAGAGCGAACGCATCCTGCTCAGCGAGCTACGCCTCGGCGAGCGGATTCTGGTGCAGGCCGGCTCGATTCTGCCGGCGGACGGCAAGATCATCGACGGCCAGTCGAGCATCGACGAATCGCTGCTCACCGGCGAATACCTGCCGCAACCGCGCATGCCGGGCGATTCGGTCACCGCCGGCACGCTCAACGTTGAGGGCGCGCTGACGGTGGAAGTCCAGGCGCTGGGACAAGACACGCGCCTGTCGGCCATTGTCCGTCTGCTCGACCGCGCCCAGGCGGAAAAACCGCGACTGGCGGAAATCGCCGACCGTGCCGCGCAATGGTTTTTGCTGCTATCGCTGATCGCCGCAGCCGCCATTGGCCTGTTGTGGTGGGAACTGGATTCCTCGCGCGCGTTCTGGATTGTCCTCGCCATGCTCGTCGCCACCTGCCCGTGCGCCCTGTCGCTGGCGACGCCGACCGCGCTCACGGCCGCCACCGGCACCTTGCACAAACTGGGTTTGCTGCTGACTCGCGGCCATGTGCTGGAAGGCTTGAATCAGATCGACACGGTGATCTTCGACAAGACCGGCACCCTCACCGAAGGGCGACTGGTGCTGCGCTCGATTCGCCCACTTGGGGCGCTCGACAGTGATCAATGTCTGAGCCTCGCCGCCGCTTTGGAAAACCGTTCGGAACACCCGATTGCCCGCGCTTTCGGCCGTGCACCGCTGGCCGCTGAAGACGTCCACAGCACCCCGGGGCTTGGCCTTGAAGGCTTGGTCGATGAACAGCGATTGCGCATTGGCCAGGCCGAGTTCGTCTGTGCCCTCAGCGGTGCGCCCGTGCCGACAATGCCGAACGAGGCGGGCCAATGGCTGCTGCTCGCCGACACTCAGGGGCCGCTGGCATGGTTCGTCCTCGACGACCGCTTGCGTGACGACGCCCCCGCCCTGCTCGCTGCCTGCAAGGCACGCGGCTGGCGCACATTGCTGTTGTCCGGCGACAGCTCGCCAATGGTCGCCAGCGTTGCCGCCGAATTGGGCATCGACGAGGCACGTGGTGGCTTGCGCCCGGACGACAAACTGCAAGTCCTGCAGCAGTTGCACAAGGAAGGTCGCAAAGTGCTGATGCTCGGCGACGGCGTCAACGATGTGCCGGTGCTTGCGGCGGCCGACATCAGTGTCGCCATGGGTTCGGCCACCGATCTGGCGAAAACCAGCGCCGATGCGGTGCTATTGTCGAACCGCCTCGACGCCTTGGTCCAAGCCTTCAGCCTCGCGCGGCGAACCCGTCGGGTAATCATCGAGAACCTGCTGTGGGCGGCACTGTACAATGGCCTCATGTTGCCGTTCGCCGCCCTCGGCTGGATCACGCCGGTATGGGCCGCCGTCGGCATGTCGATCAGTTCGTTGACCGTGGTGCTCAACGCGCTGCGCCTGACTCGCCTGCCGAGTCCGCCGCCCGCCAGCACCCGATCGCAAACCCGCCCGCTGCCGGCCTGAGCCGCGCGGGCGCCTGGAGTACCGATGCCAGCTCTCTACGTAATGATCCCGGCCGCCCTGCTGATCGTGGCCATCGCCGTGTACATCTTTTTCTGGGCGGTGGACAGCGGTCAGTACGACGACCTCGACGGCCCGGCGCACAGCATCCTCTTCGATGATCAGGATCCTAACCACACCGCCGCCGTGGACGAAGCCAACCCCAACAAACCGGACGACAAGGCCCCACCTCATGCTTGAACTGGCGCCGCTGTTGGTGTCTGCACTGATTCTTGGTTTGCTCGGTGGCGGACATTGTCTGGGCATGTGCGGCGGCTTGATGGGCGCGCTGACCCTGGCGATTCCCAAGGAGCAGCGCAGCCGGCGCTTTCGTTTGCTGCTGGCGTACAACCTGGGACGGATCCTCAGTTATGCCACCGCCGGATTGCTGATTGGCCTTGCAGGCTGGGCGGTCGCGAACAGCCCAGCCGCATTGTTCATGCGCGTGCTGGCCGGGTTGTTGTTGATTGCCATGGGTTTGTATCTGGCCGGTTGGTGGAGTGGTTTGACGCGCATTGAAAGTTTGGGGCGCGGTCTGTGGCGCTACATTCAGCCGGTCGCCAATCGCTTGCTGCCGGTGTCGAGTCTGCCTCGGGCGCTATTGCTCGGCGCACTGTGGGGCTGGCTGCCCTGTGGGCTGGTTTACAGCACGTTGCTGTGGTCGGCGAGTCAGGGCAATGCGCTGGACAGTGCGTTGTTGATGCTTGCGTTTGGCCTCGGCACCTGGCCAGTGTTGCTCGCCACGGGCCTTGCGGCAGAACGCGTCACGGCCATTTTGCGCAAACGCAGCGTGCGCATGGCCGGTGGTTTGTTGGTGATTCTGTTTGGTATCTGGACATTGCCCGGCCCGCATCAGCATTGGTTGATGGGGCATTAGATCGGCGGTGCGGCCTTCGCGAACAAGCTCGCTCCCACAGGGGATTTGTGTTGCACCACCGATCCAATGTGGGAGCGAGCTTGCTCGCGAAGAGGCCCGCCTGATCAACACACCTCCTCCCCGTTGATGCAAATCAAGAGCCCCATCGCCGCCCCCCGATAGACTCGCTCACACTGCCAGCCTATCCGGGGGAATGCCCGCATGCTCGACGCCATTCGTTGGGACTCTGATCTGATCCGCCGCTATGACCTGGCGGGGCCGCGCTACACCTCGTATCCGACGGCCGTGCAATTTCACAGTCAGGTCGGCACCTTCGACCTGTTTCATGCCCTGCGCGACAGCCGCAAGGCCCTGCGCCCCCTGTCGCTTTACGTGCACGTGCCGTTCTGCGCGAACATTTGCTACTACTGCGCCTGCAACAAGGTCATCACCAAGGATCGCGGCCGCGCGCTGCCGTACTTGCAGCGGCTGGAACAGGAAATCCAGTTGATCGCCTGCCACCTCGACCCCGCGCAGAAGGTCGAGCAACTGCACTTTGGCGGCGGCACACCGACCTTCCTCAGCCACGACGAACTGCGTCAGTTGATGGCGCACTTGCGCAAGCACTTCAATCTGCTGGACGACGACTCCGGCGACTACGGTATCGAGATCGACCCGCGCGAAGCCGACTGGTCGACCATGGGCCTGCTGCGCGAACTCGGTTTCAACCGGGTCAGCATCGGCTTGCAAGACCTCGATCCGGCGGTACAGCGTGCGGTCAATCGCCTGCAAAGTCTAGAGGAAACCCGTGCGGTGATCGACGCCGCGCGCACCCTGCAATTTCGCTCGATCAATATCGATTTGATCTACGGCTTGCCCAAACAGACACCGGAAAACTTCGCCCGCACCGTCGACGAAGTGATCAGCCTGCAACCGGACCGGCTCTCGGTGTTCAACTACGCGCACCTGCCGGAGCGCTTCATGCCGCAGCGGCGGATCAATGGCAATGAGTTGCCGGCGCCGGCGCAGAAGCTGGAAATGCTCGAGCGCACCATCGAACAGCTCACCGCCGCCGGCTATCGCTACATCGGCATGGATCACTTCGCCCTGCCCGACGATGAACTGGCGATTGCCCAGGAAGAGCAGACCCTGCAACGCAACTTCCAGGGTTACACCACCCACGGCCATTGTGATTTGATTGGTCTGGGGGTGTCGGCCATTAGTCAGATCGGCGACCTGTACTGCCAGAACAGCAGCGACCTCAACGCCTATCAGAACACCCTCGCCGCCGCGCAACTGGCTACCAGCCGGGGCCTGGTGTGCAACGCCGATGATCGCTTGCGCCGAGCGGTGATCCAGCAACTGATCTGCAATTTCAGCCTGGAATTCGCCGAGATCGAGCAGCAGTTCAACATTGATTTTCAGGGTTATTTCGGCGCGCTGTGGCCGCAACTGCAAGGCATGGCCAGCGATGGCCTGATCGAGCTGGATCGCGAGCGGATCGCCGTGTTGCCGGCGGGGCGTCTGCTGGTGCGCTCGGTATGCATGGTGTTTGATGCCTACCTTGAGCAGCAGAACCGCCAGCGTTTCTCGCGGGTGATTTAGTTCTTCATCAGCAGCGAGCCGACTTTCATATTCTGATCCGCCGTCAGGCCCGACTGCCCCACCACTTTGGACAAGGCCAGGTTGGCGGTGATCAGACCCGTATTCAACGCGGCAATGGCGCCGCGCAGACTGGCAACCTTGATGATTTTTTCTTCGCTGGAAAGACGCTTGTCGGCCATGATCGCTTCGATAAGCGCCTTTTTCTCGGCGATCTGTTTTTGCAGTTTGCGGATCATCTTCAGCAATTGCTGGATGTTCTCAGGCAACCCGCTGTCTTCGATGTCACTGTTTTCGCCACCGACACTGGCGGCTTTTTCGATCGATGCACCGGACAGCGACACTTTGACGCCCTCGACCAAGGTCGGGGTTGCCTCTTCGGTCGAGCTGGGGTCGTGTGCATTGCCTGACGAAGTTTTAAACGTGTCCGGCACTGCCACAACGTCGCTGTTACCGGGGCCCAGCGTGCCAATGGCGGCCATCGAATCGTTCCTTGTATGCACTTTGTTACCTGTTTATCGGCTGCTGGCCCTGTGGCTTTATGGCTGTAGGGCAAAGTCGCCCCAGACTGGCCTGAATGTCCTCCCGTGGGTTACCCTTACGGCTTATGTGTGTTTTCCCACAAGGATCTAAGAAATGTCCGAGCCAGTTAAACTGCGCGCTCACAACCAGGCCCATTGCAAGGATTGCAGCCTGGCCCCTCTCTGCCTGCCACTTTCTCTGAATCTGGAAGACATGGATGCGCTGGACGAAATCGTTAAACGCGGCCGCCCGTTGAAAAAGGGCGAGTTCCTGTTCCGCCAGGGCGACACGTTCGATTCCGTTTATGCAGTACGCTCCGGCGCTCTGAAGACCTTCAGCCTGAGCGACGGCGGCGAAGAACAGCTCACCGGTTTCCACTTGCCGAGCGAACTGGTCGGCCTGTCCGGCATGGACACCGAGAAACACCCGGTTTCCGCCCAAGCGCTGGAAACCACCTCGGTCTGCGAAATCCCGTTTGAACGCCTCGACGAATTGGCCCTGCAACTGCCGCAACTGCGCCGCCAGTTGATGCGCGTGATGAGCCGTGAAATCCGCGATGACCAGCAAATGATGTTGCTGCTGTCGAAGAAAACCGCCGACGAGCGCATCGCTACCTTCCTGGTCAACCTTTCCGCACGCTTCCGCGCGCGCGGCTTCTCGGCCAATCAGTTCCGCCTGAGCATGTCGCGCAATGAAATCGGCAACTACCTCGGTCTGGCGGTGGAAACCGTGTCCCGCGTGTTCACCCGCTTCCAGCAGAACGAACTGATCGCCGCCGAGGGCAAAGAGATTCATATCCTCGACCCGATCCAGCTCTGCGCGCTGGCCGGTGGCTCACTAGAAGGTTAATGTCGATCCGCGGTTGAGCGAAGCGTTTCAGCCGCGGGTATACTGCGCCGTTTGCAGCCCTGCCAGGACACCTCGACGATGGTCTTCGACTCCTTCGACATCAAATCGCTTATCCGCCCTGTGATCGACTTCCCAAAACCGGGCGTGATCTTTCGTGACATCACCCCGCTGTTCCAGTCGCCAACGGCCCTGCGCCTGGTGATGGACAGCTTCGCCCACCGCTACGTCGAAGCCGACTTCACCCACATCGGCGCGATGGACGCCCGGGGCTTTCTGATCGGCTCGGTGCTGGCGTATCAGTTGAACAAGCCGCTGGTGCTGTTCCGCAAACAAGGCAAACTGCCGGCGGACGTATTGGCCGAAGGTTACGCGACCGAGTACGGCGAAGCGTTTCTGGAAGTGCACGCCGACAGCCTGTGCGAAGGCGATTCGGTGGTGATGTTCGATGACTTGATCGCCACGGGCGGTACGCTGATCGCAGCGGCCAACCTGATTCGCCGCATGGGCGCGCGGGTGCATGAAGCGGCGGCGATTATTGATTTGCCGGAGCTGAACGGGTCGCAGCGCCTGGAAGACATGGGTATCCCTACTTTCTGCCTGACGCAGTTTGCCCTGACTGATAAGTAAGCGGCGATTTCACTGACGCCATCGCTGGCAAGCCAGCTCCCACAGGTGTCTTTGGCGTACACAAAATTTGTGAACGACCGAAATCACTGTGGGAGCTGGCTTGCCAGCGATGACGCCAGTTGCTTCACCAATTATTTAAAGCCCCATCTGCTTGCTGATGATCTCGTTCATCACCTCTCGCGTCCCGCCACCAATCGACAAGATGCGGTTATCCCGATACAGCCGCTCCACCAGACTCTCGCGCATATAACCCAGCCCACCGAGAATCTGCACCGCCTCCGTGGTGATCCGGTCCGAGGTGTCCGTGGCAAAGTTCTTCGCCATGGAAATCTCCTTGATCACGCTCTGCCCCGCCGCCATCTTCGCTGCTTGCCGGTAAGTGAACTCCCGCGACACTTCCAGCGCTGTGGCCATCTCAGCCAACCGATGCTTGATCACCTGAAACTTGCCGATCGGCTTACCAAACGCTTCGCGCTCGCACGCCCATTTCAGACTCTCTTCCAGCGCTAGCTGTGAAGTCATGTTGGCCATCAATGCCAACGCCAGCCGTTCACTCTGGAAATTGCCCATGATGCAGGCGAAGCCCATGTTCTCCGCGCCGATCAGATTGCCCACAGGTACATGGCAGTCGTCGAAGAACAATTCAGCCGTATCCGACGCCCACCAGCCCATTTTTTTCAACTGACGGCCAACGGTGAAGCCCGGCGTGCCCTTTTCGATCAGCAATAGACTGATACCGCCAAACCCCGGCGCACCGGTACGCACCGCGACGGTGTAGAAATCCGCGCGTACGCCGCTGGTGATAAAGGTTTTGCTGCCGCTGACCCGATAGACATCGCCGTCACGCAGTGCGCGGGTCTGCAGGTTGGCGACGTCGGAGCCACCGCCGGGTTCGGTGACCGCCAAGGCGCTGATCCTTTCGCCGCTGAGCACTTGCGGCACGACGCGCTCACGGACTTCGGGACGCGCCCATTTGACGATCGGTGGCAGGCCGATATCCAGCGAGCCAAGCCCCGCTACCAGGCCGCCAGAGCCACAGCGCATCAATTCCTCACTGGCGGCGACCTTGGCGAACAAATCGCCTGCATGGCTGCCTCCCAGCGCTTCGGGGTAACCGATGCCGAGGATGCCCGCTGCGCCGGCCTTCAGATAAAGCTCACGAGGGAAGCTTTCAGCTTCTTCCCACTGATCGATGTCCGGCAGGATCTCACGCTCAACGAAACGTCTGACGCTGTCGCGGACCAATTGGTGGCTGGGGTCGAAGTATTCCTGAAAGGCAGGCATGGGCGAGCTCCACGGAAGGGTTCGCCGAAGTTAACCGAGCGCTTGCTTGGTTTACAAGGTACAGAAGATCAAAAGATCGCAGCCTTCGGCAGCTCCTACAGGGAAACGCGTTCCAAGGTAGGAGCTGCCGAAGGCTGCGATCTTTTGATTTTTATCAGAGAGAAATCGGTTTACGCCCGGCAAACGAATGCGCCAGCGTGCCGCCATCCACCAGTTCCAGCTCACCGCCCAACGGCACGCCGTGGGCAATCCGCGAGGCGATCAGGCCTTTGTTGCTCAGCAGCTGCGCGATGTAATGCGCCGTCGCTTCACCTTCCACCGTCGGGTTGGTTGCGAGGATCACTTCAGTAAATGTCCCTGCCTCTTCGATCCGCGTCATCAACTGCGGAATGCCGATCGCCTCCGGCCCCAGGCCATCAAGCGGCGACAAATGCCCCTTGAGCACAAAGTAGCGCCCACGGAATCCGGTCTGCTCGACCGCATACACGTCCATCGGCCCTTCCACTACACACAACAGCGTGTCGTCGCGGCGGGTATCGGCGCATTGCGGGCACAGATCGTCTTCGGTCAGCGTGCGGCACTGGCGGCAGTGGCCAACCCCTTCCATGGCCTGGCTGAGGGCCTGGGCCAAGCGCAAACCGCCGCTGCGGTCACGCTCGAGCATCTGCAACGCCATGCGCTGGGCGGTTTTCTGACCCACGCCCGGCAAAGTGCGCAAGGCGTCGATCAGTTGGCGAATCAAAGGGCTGAAGCTCATGGGTAAAAAGTCCGACAAAACAACGAGACGCGGTTTATACCCGCGCCTCTGGCCAGCGTCAAATACTCAGTCCTGGGCGACCTTCACCACCAGTTTGCCGAAGTTGCGCCCCTCCAGCAGACCGATAAACGCCTCGGGCGCCTGCTCCAGGCCTTCCACCACGTCTTCGCGGAATTTCACCTTGCCCTCGCGCACCCACGGCACCATGTGGCTGATGAATTCCGGCTGACGGTCGCCGTAATCGTCGAACACGATGAAACCCTGAATCCGCACACGTTTGGTCAGCAGCGTGCGTTGCAGCATCGGCAGACGATCCGGGCCTTTCGGCGCTTCAGAAGCGTTGTAACCGGCGATCAGGCCACACAACGGGATGCGCGCCTTGGGGTTGAGCAACGGCACCACCGCATCGAACACATGACCACCGACGTTCTCGTAATAGATGTCGATACCATCGGGACAGGCCTTGGCCAGCTGTTCAGCAAAATCGGGCGCCTTGTGATCGATGCAGGCATCAAAACCCAGTTCTTCGACCACGTATTTGCACTTTTCTGCCCCGCCGGCCACGCCGACCGTGCGCAGGCCTTTGATCTTCGCCACTTGGCCGACCACCGAGCCCACAGCGCCGGAAGCTGCTGCGACAACGAGAGTTTCGCCTTCTTTAGGCTGACCGATGTCCATCAAACCCATGTACGCGGTCATACCCGGCATGCCCAACACACCCAAGGCCATCGACGGACTCGGCAACCCGGCCGGGATCGGAATGATATTGCGGCCGTCGCTGATGCTGTGGCTCTGCCAACCGGTGGCGCCGACCACCAGATCACCTTTATGGAATTTTGGATGACGCGAATCTTCGACACGGCTGACAGCGCCGCCGGTCATCACTTCGCCGATTTGCACCGGGGCGGCGTAGGACGGCGCGTCACTCATGCGTCCGCGCATGTAGGGATCGAGGGACAGGTACAGGGTTTTCAGCAGTACCTCGCCATCCGCAAGATCCGGTAGCGCTTCGCGTTCGAGGCGGAAGTTTTCCGGGGTCGGCGCACCGACCGGGCGCGAGGCGAGGACGAAACGTTGGTTGAGCGTAAGAGGGTCGGACATGTCAGCGTCTCCTGTGAATAGTGAATTCAGCGGGTATAGGGAGCAGACCGTTGAGGCTTTTGCGCGTTCGATGTTTATTCAGGTGCCCGGGCTGATCGGTCCCATGCTCCGCGTGGGAATGCCGCAACGGACGCTCCGCGTTCGGCTCGGTACTTGGGACGCGGAGCGTCCCGGGCTGCATTCCCACGCAGAGCGTGGGAATGATCGGCCAAGAGCCAGAAACAAAAATGCCAAGCGCAATGCCTGGCATTTTGTGTAGCTCATCTGCCGCCGAATGGCGAATCAGAATGGCAGCTTCATACCGGCTGGCAGGTTCATGCCGGCGGTCATGTTGCCCATTTTATCCTGACTGTTTTTTTCGATCTGACGCACGGCGTCATTGACGGCAGCAGCGACGATGTCTTCCAGCGTCTCTTTGTCAGCGTCGTCCAGGCCCGGAATCAGGCTAGGGTCGATCATTACCTTTTTCACATCATGACGCCCGGTCATGACGACGCTGACCAATTTGCCACCGGCCACACCAGTGACTTCGGCGTTGGCCAGTTCTTCCTGCATCTTGGCCATTTTTTCCTGCATCTGCTGCGCCTGCTTCATCAGGCCGGCCATGCCACCTTTCATCATGGGAATCACCTCAAAAGTACTTGGATCAAAACAGCGCCCGGCCAGCGAGGCCGGGCACCTTCAGTTATTAGCCTTGGGCGACCAAGGCATCGACAGGTTCAATAGTATCGTGTCGCACCACCGCGCCGAACTGCTGAACCATCTGCTGGATGAACGGATCACCGTGGATCGACTCCTCCGCCTCGCGCTGACGGTTGGCCCGGCGGCGGGACGCGGCCTGGGCCGGGGTTTCCTGCTCGGGCTTGATCAGCTCGATGGTCAGGGTCAGCGTGCGACCGTGGAACTGGTTCAACGCATCGTTCAGACGCCGCTGCTGCGTGGCGTTGAACAGTGCGCTGTGCGCCGGGTCCAGGTGCATCAGCCAATGGTCGCCATCGACGGCGATCAACGTGCAGTTGGCGGCGATGCTGCCGGTCATGCCGGAGATCGGCAGTTTCGGGAACAACTCCAGCCATTGCAACGCCAGACCTGTGGCCGGTGCCGCAGCCGGTTCTGGCTCGGGTTCCGGGGCAGGCTCGGCGGCGTGTTCACTCGCCAGTTCGTCGAGATAGCTGTACGCCGAGTCCATGTCCGGCTCGATGTAATCCTCATCCAGCGGCGGCTCGTCGTCCAGGTCCATGCCCGGGGTGGCGGCATCGACGTCGGCGACCGACGGCTCGGGAATCGGCGCGGCGGCCCACTCAGGGGCCTCCGGAACGACGCTGTCCGGGGTCGGCAGTGGCATCGGCGGCAACTCGGGTTGCTCGGCGGTGGTTTCCAGTACCGGTTCGACGGCAGGTTGCTGTGCAGGTTCGGGGTCGGCCTCGGGTTCCACCGGGTCATTCCACGGCAGGTCGACGACTTCTTCAGCGACGAGAGGCGCTGGCTCAGGTTCTGGCGCGGCAACAGGAGCAACCGGCGCCGGCTCGGGAGCAGGTGCAGGTGCAGGTGCAGCCACTGGCGCAGGCGCTGCAGCAGGCGTCGGCGCAACAGCCGTAGCGACTACCGGCGCAGGTTTAGGCGCGGCAGCCACTGAGTTTGCGGAATCAACTGTGGCCTGGCTGATCCCCACTGGCTTTAGCGGTTGCCTCGGTGCGTCTGCCGTATCTGCCGGCCGGAAGGCCAGCATCCGCAGCAGGACCATTTCGAAACCACCGCGCGGATCCGGCGCCAGCGGCAAATCGCGGCGGCCGATCAGGCCCATCTGGTAATAGAACTGCACGTCTTCGGCCGGCAAGGCCTGCGCCAGTGCCAACACGCGATCGCGGTCGCCATGCCCGTTGTCGACACCTTCCGGTAACGCCTGAGCGATGGCCACGCGGTGCAGCACGTTGAGAATTTCCGAGAGCACGCCGTTCCAGTCGGGGCCTTGTTCGGCCAGGTGACGCACCGCTTCGAGCAACGCCTTGGCATCGCCCTCGATCAACGAATGCAGAACGTCATAGACCTGACCGTGATCCAGCGTGCCGAGCATCGCCCGCACGTCGGTAGCAAGAACCTTGCCTTCACCAAAAGCGATGGCCTGATCGGTCAGGCTCATGGCGTCCCGCATCGAACCGTCAGCGGCGCGACCGAGCAGCCACAATGCATCGTCTTCGAACGGCACGTTTTCGGCAGTGAGAACGTGGGTCAAATGCTCGACCACACGCTCTGGCGTCATGTTCTTCAGCGAGAACTGCAGGCAGCGCGACAAAATCGTTGCCGGAAGTTTCTGCGGGTCAGTGGTCGCGAGGATGAACTTGACGTACGGCGGCGGCTCTTCGAGGGTTTTCAGCAGCGCATTAAAGGAATGGCTGGAAAGCATGTGCACTTCGTCGATCAGGTAGACCTTGAAGCGCCCACGGCTCGGCGCGTACTGCACGTTGTCGAGCAGTTCACGGGTGTCTTCGACCTTGGTGCGGCTCGCGGCGTCGATCTCGATCAGGTCGACGAAACGGCCTTCGTCGATCTCACGGCATACCGAGCACTCGCCGCAGGGGCTGGAAGTGATACCTGTCTCACAGTTCAGGCATTTGGCAATGATCCGCGCAATCGTGGTTTTACCCACCCCACGCGTACCGGTGAACAGGTACGCGTGGTGCAGCCGCTGGCTGTCCAAGGCATTGATCAGAGCCTTGAGCACATGGGTCTGGCCGACCATTTCGCGGAACGAGCGCGGACGCCATTTACGTGCAAGAACCTGATAACTCATCGAAAACCGTCGCAACGAAGGAAGCTGAAGCGGCTAATGCTAGCGGAGCAAGGGCAAAATTGCATCCGGTGTCCTCGTCTAATATGGCTAAGCTGCATCAGCAGAGGCTTTTATCGGCTCGGGATCGGGAATTACCGGAGCGTTTATGCGGTGGGCCGTGGGGGCGTTGCTGGGAATCAGCCTGAACGTGACGGCAGCGGAAATCCCGTTGCGCTTCGCCATGCCTGACAGCTGGGCGATGCCGATGGTGCAATTCGAGCGCGGCCGCCCGACCCAAGGCATTCTCTACGACCTGATGCTCAGCCTGGCCACCCAGGTCGGCGTACCGGCCGAGTTTCACGTCCTGCCCCGCGCCCGCGTGCAGACATCTATGGAGCACGGCGAGATCGATGTGCGCTGCTATGCCGCACAGTCGTGGCTGCCGAATCAGTCGGGGGATTACATCTGGAGCATCCCGCTGCTGTTTCAGCGTGATCTGCTGATCAGTCGCAAGGATCAGCCGACCAGCGCAGACCCCACGCACCTGCCCCGCCAATCCATCGGCACCGTTCTGGGCTACACCTACCCTACCCTGCAACCGCTGTTTGATGCTGATCTGCTGCAACGTGAAGATGCGCGCAATCAGGAGCAGGTGCTGGAGAAACTGCTGGCCGGACGTTATCGCTATGCGGTGAGTAATCAGTGGACGCTGGACTGGTTTAACCAGCGCCTGCTCCCTGAGCAACAGTTGCAAGGGGTGGCGGTTTTGCAGGAGCAGAAAGTGGGTTGCTATGTGAGGAATGATCCGAAGGTGCCGGTGCAACGGATATTGCGCACGTTGCTGCGGATGAAAATGTCGGGGGAGATTGATGAGATTATCCGGCTCTACACCGGCCACTCCGACAACACCCCATAACCTTGTGGGAGCTGGCTTGCCAGCGATTGCAGATTTTCAGTCAAATAGATGAACCTAACACACCGCTATCGCTGGCAAGCCAGCTCCCACAGGGTCATCTTCAACAGGGGGAATATGTGTCGATTTGGCAAATCGCAGACACAAAAAAACCGCAGTGGGCGAAACCCATGCAGTTCTGGTTGAAGCGTTCGATTGTTCGTTAAGGTGGTAACCCCACCAGCCACACCCCGGCACACAATGTTCCCGCTGTGGCTGCTGCCTTCCGGCTCTGACCAGGTTCACGGGTAATCGTTGCGGGGGGACCGATGGGGTCACCATAACGACGCTTGCCTGTCGGCGAGCCGCGCCATTGTACCTATCTGAGACGAAGTTACAACCGTTGGTTGCAGAATAAAAATATGAATCGCTTCAAGGACATGCAAACGCTCTTGGATGCAGGAAATCGCCCCTGAACCGCAAGGCTGGTCATGCTCAGTTTGACCGAAAACCGGTTTGACTCAACAGCCCCCAACAAAAGCCGGCATCTGACGTAGGTAATGTGCTTGCTTGCCACCCGCCGGGTGTGAGGCTGAAACCTCTTGCGCAGAAAAAATCCAAATTCGGGGACTACTGTCAAGCATTAGATCAAATCCTTTTATACCGCTTGTCGGGACTGTCAGAAATGACAGTAGACGCGAAATTTGATGGGATTAGTCTGTAATCGCAGATCAACTGCGCGTTTCCCCCCAACCAACTATCTTTACTCAGGAAGACTAAAATGAAAAATGAATCAGTAACCGTGTCAAACAAAATAACTTTTGCATTATTAGCTAGCGAGCCTCTTTCATTATCACCAAGTCTATATCAACGAACCAGCATCTACGATCCCACCTGGAGAATAATTAACGAGTTAAACGGTGATGGCCGCTCTACTTCAACGACGACCGACCTTAAGCTAAACAAATATAAACTCGAAGCCCCTTACATTCCAGAAACGACTACGTTAAAGATGAGCAATAAGAAAACAAATGCTACGTTCAATCTAGAAAAAAAAGGCAGTAAAGTCACATATTCTTCAACTGGAGGATCGGTCCAAGTCAGTCGGGGCTGGGGCATTATTACAAGTGTCGTGCTCACCGTGGGTGCCACTAGCCATCTACACGCTGAAGCCCCATCAGTAATCGATGGCGAGAATGGCATCAAATACCTGGTCGCCGGAAGCGACGCGCGGTCTTATTCTGGCGAAGATTCCATCGAAATTTCCGATGACACTTATTTTACCTTCGTAACCAATACCAATATGTATTTTTCAGTTGAGAACAATTCGGCTGCTGCTATTTATATGATGATTAGTAATAAGTTGGAAAAAGTAGAGAATCGCATGCTGCTGGGTTTCGCATCTCAGGGTGGACGCTACGCGCTCACCGGCGACGAAGAAAACCTGTACCCTGAGGGAATCTCAACGCTAGTTATAGACGATGGATTTTCGGAAAGCAGGGCAAAAATCGAATTCAACCACAACACCTTTAATAAAACGGTGAAAATATCAATTAAATCGCATTCAGCAGATGTGTGCGAACTCAGAGACTCAGAAATTGTATTTGCTTTATAAGCGTCTAATGGATTTGCCATAACTTTTTCTTTTCCGGAAATGGCACACTTTGCTCGACGCTAAATTAGCTATAAGAAGTAATATTTTCATCTGACATACCTGCAAACAAAGGCCTGGCATTAAGGAACACAACGCCCGGAGCACCACGCTCCCGCAGTGGTTAATCCCTTCAGGCCCCATCAGATTACTGGCAGTTGCTACGGCGAGACTGATAGATTTTCTATACGCAGAAGACTGTTATCTTTTGACCTTATAGCGCCAACACCTCATCCGCCCTGCCACCCGCCTGCTGGATCACCAGATGAATGAAGTGCAGCTTGGCAATCGCCGCCGCCGGCAGCACGAAAGGGTAAAAATCCGGCTGACCCATGCTGCGTGACAACTCGTTGAGCATCCCAGCCAGTTCGATCCACGCGTTGACGAACGATAGAAACGCCTCGCCACCGGGGTGCTCCGGGTCGTACAAGGTGCTGGTCGGAAACGGTTGGTAGTCGAAATCCATTTCCCGCGCGCTCATGCCGAAGCCCAGCGCGGTGTCCACGGCGTCCATCATATGCAGGTAGTGCGCCCAGGTTTCCGCCCAGTCTTCCCACGGGTGCATGGTTGCGTAGGCGCTGACGTATTGCTGCGGCCAGTCAAGCGGCGCGCCTTGCTGGTAGTGGCGATCCAGCGCTTCGGCGTAACTGGCGCGTTCGTCGCCGAACAGACTGCGGAATGAGCCGAGCCATGGGCCATTGGCGATCAGTCGATCCCAGTAGTAGTGGCCGACCTCATGGCGAAAATGCCCAAGAAGCGTGCGATAGGGCTCATGCATCGCCGCCCTCACCTGCTCGCGGTGGGCGTCGTCGGCTTCTTTGATGTCGAGGGTGATCAGGCCGTTGGCGTGGCCGGTCATCGGCGCGTTGCCTTCGAGGTCGACGCCGATGAAATCGAAGGCCAGCCCGGTGTCTTCATCGACGGTTTTCGGGATGACTTGCAGGCCGAGGGTGATCAGTTGCGCGACGAGACGGCGCTTGGCGATTTCGACTTTACGCCAGCGTTCGGGGTTGTCCGGATCGGACAGGTCGGGAATGGTGCGATTGAGGCTGCAGGCGACGCACAGGCTGTCGTGATCATTGGCCGGCAGCAGCCAGTTGCACGCGGCGGCTGTGTCGAGGTTGGCGCAGCGGCGGAACAATCCCGAGTCGGGATCGGCGTCGAGCGTCCAGGCGCCCGCGTATGGCCCCGGCTGCAGCGAGGTCAGGCGGCTTTCTTCGGGTTGATAACCGAGCAAGGCATTACACGCCAGGCACTGGCTGTTGCGAAAGAACAGCGACTGGCCGCAGCGGCACGGCCAGACTTTGCTGTTGCGTGAGGACTCGCCCATGAACGGCGCGATGATGCGGGAACTGAGCTGCTCGAAAAAGCGGTGCATGGCGATCTCTCCCTGGGGCTTGCCAAGACTAGATCATTCCCGCGCGATGATCGTTCCCACGCTCTGCGTGGAAATGCATCCAGTGACGCTCTGCGTCACAGTGGACGCGGAGCGTCCGGGGCGGCATTCCCACGCGGAGCGTGGGAACGATCAATCTTAAACGGCGACGCCGTGGGTTTTGAGGAAGGCGATAAAGGTTTCTTCGTCCATCACTTTCACGCCCAACTCGTTGGCCTTGGTCAGTTTGGAACCGGCACCGGGCCCTGCAACCACACAATGAGTCTTCGCCGACACGGAACCGGCAACCTTGGCGCCAAGGCTTTCCAGATGCTCCTTGGCGACATCACGGCTCATCAACTCAACCTTGCCGGTCAGCACCCAGGTCTCGCCGGATAGCGGCAGGCCTTCAACCACTTTTTTCTCGCTCTGCCAGTGCATGCCGAAATCGCGCAGTTGCTTTTCAGATGCCTCAGCCAGTTGCCGGTTCTCAGGCAAGGCAAAAAACTCGCGAACAGAATTCGCCTGTTTCTCCGGCAAGGCCTGACGCATGTCCAGCCAGTCCGCATTCATCACCGCTTCCAGCGAACCGAACTTGTCCGCCAGTTTCTGCGCGCCACCGGGGCCGACCGAAGGAATGTGCAGTTTGTCGAGGAAGCCCCCGAGCGTGGTGCTGGCGGCAAACTCGGCGCCCAGCTCACCCTGATCCTGAATCTGCAAACCATGACCGAGCAATTCGGTAATCACCTGCTGGTTATGTGCATCTTCAAAGAAACTGTGAATCTCGTGCGCCACTTCCAGCCCCACATCCGGCAGGTAGGTCAGGACTTGCGGCAGCGCCTGCTGCACACGCTCCAGCGAACCCAGCGAGCGCGCCAGCACCTTGGCTGTCTCCTCGCCGACATCGGGAATGCCCAGCGCATAGATGAAGCGCGCCAGCCCCGGTTTCTTGCTGTCCTCAATAGCCGCCAACAGCTTGTTGCTGGAGACTTCGGCAAAGCCTTCCAGATCGACGATGTCGTCAAACTTGAGTGCGTACAGATCGGCCGGCGAACTGACCAGACCTTCATCGACCAGTTGCTCGACACTCTTGTCGCCCAGCCCTTCGATGTCCATCGCCCGGCGCGAAACGAAGTGAATGATCGCCTGCTTCAGTTGCGCGCCACAGGCCAGACGGCCGACACAGCGATACACTGCGCCTTCGCTGACGGTTTCCTTGCCTTTGCTGCGTTTGATCAGTTGCGTGCGTTCGACGTGCGAACCGCAGACCGGACAGCTCTCGGGGACTTGCACCGCGCGTGCGTTTTCCGGACGGCGATCCATGACCACTTGCACCACTTGCGGAATAACATCACCGGCGCGACGGATGATGACGGTGTCGCCGATCATCAGACCCAGACGCGCGACTTCGTCCATGTTATGCAGCGTGGCATTGGCCACGGTGACGCCAGCAACCTTGACCGGTTTCAGCCGTGCGACCGGGGTAACAGCGCCGGTGCGACCGACCTGAAACTCGACATCGAGCAACTCGGTGAGCTCTTCCATCGCCGGGAATTTATGTGCAATCGCCCAGCGCGGCTCACGGGCGCGGAAGCCCAGTTCGCGCTGATCGGCAATGCTGTTGACCTTGAACACCACGCCATCGATTTCATAAGCCAGCGAGTTACGGCGCTCGCCGATATCACGGTAGTAATCCAGGCATTCGCCGATGCCCTTGGCCAGTTTCAGTTCGTGACTGATCGGCATGCCCCACTTCTGCAACTGCTTGAGGTTGCCGATATGGGTGTCGGAAATATCGTGGGAGACCTGACCGATGCCGTAGCAGCAGAATTCCAGCGGGCGGTTGGCGGTGATCTTCGAGTCGAGCTGGCGCAAACTGCCGGCCGCAGCGTTGCGCGGGTTGGCGAAAGTCTTGCCGCCGACTTCCAGTTGCGAGGCGTTGAGGCGCTCGAAACCGGCCTTGGACATGAACACTTCACCGCGCACCTCCAGCGTCGCCGGCCAGCCTTCGCCGTGCAGCTTCAGCGGAATGTTACGCACGGTGCGCACGTTGACGCTGATGTCTTCGCCGGTGGTGCCGTCGCCGCGTGTGGCGCCGCGTACCAGCACGCCATCCTGATACAGCAGGCTGACCGCCAGGCCATCGAGTTTCGGCTCGCAGCTGTATTCCACCGCCGCACTGCCACCGAACAAATCGCCGGCCGGCAGGTCCAGACCTTCGGTCACCCGGCGATCGAACTCGCGCATGTCGCTTTCTTCGAAGGCGTTGCCGAGGCTGAGCATCGGCACTTCGTGACGCACCTGGGTGAACGCGGTCAGCGCCACGCTGCCGACACGCTGGGTCGGCGAGTCGCTGGTGATCAGTTCCGGATTGGCCGCTTCCAGCGCCTTGAGCTCGTGGAACAACCGGTCGTACTCGGCGTCCGGAATGCTCGGCTCGTCGAGGACGTGATAACGGTAGTTGTGTTGATCGAGTTCAGCACGTAGCTCGATAATGCGGTTTTTGGCGGCGGTCATGGGGTGTTCTCTCATAAAGCAAAAGAGCAGCCGAGGCTGCTCTAATTCATCTATCTGTGGCAGCAGAAGCAAAAGATCGCAGCCTTCGACAGCTCCTACAGAAATCGCATTCCTGTAGGAGCTGTCGAGTGAAACGAGGCTGCGATCTTTTGATCTTGGCCTTAGCGCTTCTGGGTCAGGGCGCGACGTTCGAATTCAACGATGCGCTGACGGTAGTGTTCGATGGTCTGCGCGGTCAGAACACTGCGCTGGTCATCTTTCAGTTCGCCGTTCAGTTCCTGCGAGAGCTTGCGGGCTGCCGCCACCATCACGTCGAAGGCTTGCTTCGGATGACGCGGGCCTGGCAGGCCGAGGAAGAAGCTCACCGCCGGGGTGCTGAAATGGTCGATGTCGTCCAGATCAAAGATGCCCGGCTTGACCGCATTGGCCATGGAGAACAGCACTTCACCGTTGCCGGCCATGCTTTCGTGACGATGGAAAATATCCATCTCGCCGAAACGCAGACCGCTTTCGAGAATGTTCTGCAACAGCGCCGGGCCTTTGAAGCCGGCAGCGTCGCGGCAGATCACGCTGATCACCAGCACTTCTTCAGCTTGCGGCTGGTCTTTGTCGACCACGGCAGGCGAAGGCTTGCTGTCTTCGGCGAAATCGTCGTCGCGGCTGCTGAAGCTCGGGCCGCCGTCCAGATCCAGGTCGAGGTTCAGGTCGCCCTGAGCCGGGCCATTGCTGCCACGTTTGCCACGTTTCGAGCCGGATTCGCGAGGCTCGCGTGCTTCGCGGGCCGGCATGCTCACCGACGGCAGATCGTGTTCGTCCAGTTGCGGCTCTTTATGCGTGTCCAGTACGCGGGCCGGGCCCAACAGCTCAGCGCTGGTGTCCTCGTCCGGCAGGTTGGACAGACTTCGGTCAAGACGGAATTTCAGTTTTCCCTTGCCGCCGCGCATACGGCGCCAGCCATCGAAAAGAATACCGGCTATCACAATGATGCCGATGACGATCAGCCACTCGCGCAGACCGATTTCCATGTAATCCCGTGCCTCTATAAAAAATGCTGAAAAATAAGGGGTTTACATTGTGCAAACCGCTTTAAAACGTGGCGCCAACTCTATGTTCTGACAGGCGTTTTGCCCACGTATACGAAAAATTGACATTAAACTAGCACGACCAAAGACAACTTTACACCGTCTGTCTCATTGGCTTGCGCGAATATGTCGATTGGCCAGCAAGTCGAAGCCGGTAAAAAAGTCCTACAACCCTCAATTACCTTTCCGACACCACGCTGGCTCAGGCGTCCACCATCGCCATCGCCTCCTCGACATCCACGGCTACCAGTCGCGAACAACCCGGTTCATGCATCGTTACGCCCATCAACTGCTCGGCCATTTCCATGGCGATCTTGTTGTGGGTGATATAGATGAACTGCACGGTCTGCGACATCTCTTTGACCAAGCGTGCGTAGCGTCCAACGTTAGCGTCATCCAGCGGTGCGTCAACTTCATCGAGCATGCAGAACGGCGCCGGGTTCAATTTGAAGATGGCAAAAACCAGTGCCAGCGCGGTCAGGGCTTTTTCCCCGCCGGAGAGCAAATGGATGGTGCTGTTCTTCTTCCCTGGCGGCTGCGCCATGATCGTTACCCCTGTATCGAGTAGATCTTCGCCCGTCAGTTCCAAATACGCGCGCCCGCCACCGAAAACTTTTGGGAAAAGCGCCTGTAAACCGCCATTGATCTGATCAAAGGTATCTTTGAAGCGGTTGCGGGTTTCCTTGTCGATCTTGCGAATGACGTTCTCAAGGGTCTCCAGCGCTTCGACCAGATCGGCGTCCTGCGCATCCAGATAACGCTTACGCTCGGACTGTTGCGTGTATTCGTCGATGGCCGCGAGGTTGATCGCACCGAGGCGCTGAATCCGCGCATTGATGCGTTCGAGTTCTTCTTCGGCTTCGCGTTCACTGGCTTGCGCGGTTAATGTCGCGAGCACGCCGTTGAGATCGTAGCCGTCTTCGAGCAATTGATCCTGCAAGGCTTTGCGGCGCACGGTCAGGGCTTGCCATTCCATACGCTGCTGTTCGAGTTGGCCGCGAATCAGCTGCGATTGCTGCTCGGCCTGCGTCCGGCGTTTTTCCGCGTCGCGCAATTCGCGATCGGCATCTTCCAAAGCGATCTGCGCGGTCTTGAGTTCTTCATCGACGGTCATGCGCTTGTCGAGCAGTTCTTCGAGTTTCAGACGCAGCTCTTCCAGCGGTGCCTCGCCCTCCTCCAGGTTCAGACTCAACTGTTCGCGTTTTTCCGTCAGACGCTCGGCCTGCATTTCCAGACGCTCCAGCGCCTGGCGCGTGGAGTCGTGCTGCGCGCGTAACGAGCCGAGACGCACGGCCAATTGATGCGCATGATCCTTGTGCTGCCGTGCTTCCTGGCGCACGCGGTCGAGGCGCTCGCGCAGGCTGTCGCGTTGGGCCAGCAGCAACTCACGTTGCTCGGTGTCCAGCGCCATGGCATCCAGCGCGTCCTGCAATTGCATGCGCGCTTCGCCGATCTGTTCGTGCTCGAGCTCGCGTTGTTCGCCGAGTTCGACCAGCTCCTCATCGAGACGCGTACGACGCAAGGTCAGCTGTTCGGCCTTGGCTTTGCCGGCAGACAACTGCGCTTTCAGTTCACCTTGCTGACGCGCTTCGTCTTGCAGCAAACGACGCAAATGTTCGCGACCGTTTTCCTGCTGACGCTGTTGCGCGCGCAGGGTTTGCAGACGGGTTTCCATGGCCTCGACCGTGGCTTCTTTCTCTTCGCGCTCAAGGTGCAACGCTTCGATTTCCTGGCCACGGGCGAGCATGCCGCTTTCCGCTTCGCTGGCCCGACGCACGCGCAGGAAATGCCGACCGACCCAGTAACCGTCACGACTGATCAGGCTTTCGCCGGCACTCAGCTGCGCGCGCAAGGCCAAGGCCTGCTCAAGGCTGTCGACCGGTTTGACCTGACCCAGCCACGGCGACAGATCGATCTGCGCGTCGACTTTATCGAGCAAACTGCCCGCGATGCGCACACCATCGCTGGCCGGGCTGAGCAGGCGCAAATCGCCCTGAGTGAAACCGGACAGATCAAAGCCGCTGAAATCGTCGACCAGCACCGCTTGCAGATCGGCGCCGAGCACGGTTTCCACCGCCAGCTCCCAACCCGCCTCAACCTTCAAGCCCTCAGCCAGACGCGGGCGCTCGGCGAGGTTGTGTTCCTTCAGCCATTCGGCGGTGCCGGTGCCCGGATCGAGCGCAGCTTGCTGCAAGGCTTCAAGGGATGCCAAGCGACCGTTTAGACGCTGCAAATCGCCCTGCGCCTGCTGCTGCGCGGTCAGCGCTTGCTGCAATTCCTGGCGCAGTTGTTCGAGTTTTTCGACCTGCGCTTCTTCGCTGGTCTGCAAATCTTCGAGCGTCGCTTCGGACTCGGCGAGCTGCTCGTTGAGCTCCATGATCGCCGCGTCTTCCGGGTCAGCCGAGAGCAACGCGCGCTCTTCGCCGAGACGTTTTTGCCGATCAGCGAGGCGCTCCATGCTGGTTTCCAGTTGCTGGATGCGCGACTGCTGCACCTCGGCCTGACGACGCGGTTCGGCGGCGGTCAGGTTGAAGGCGTCCCACTGCTCCTGCCAGCCGTGCATCACGGATTCGGAGTCTTCCAGTGCAGCGGCGGCTTCTTCGGCGGCAGCGCTGGTGACTTCCTGCTCAGGGGTGAGCATGTCCAGCTCTTCACCGAGGGTCAGCAGCAAGGTGCGGTCGTGGCCTAGGTGCGATTCGGTTTCCAGACGTGCTCGTTCGGCTTCTTTCAAGTCGTCCTGCAACTGACGCAGACGTTGCTGGCCGTGCTGGATGCTCTGCTCGACCCGGGCGATGTCGCCGCCGACCGAATAAAAGCGCCCCTGCACCAGATTGAAGCGCTCGGACAGGTCATGGTGCCCGTCACGCAGGCGCTCAATGGCGGCGTCAGCATTACGCTGCTCGGCGACCAGCGCTTCGAAACTGATTTCCTGGGTGCCGATGATCGACTCGCGCTGGCCGACCTGATCATTCAGATCCTGCCAGCGCAGGGCCGACAGTTGCGCCTTGAGCTGACGCTCTTCGGCTTTGAATTCCTGATACTTCTTCGCCGCTTCGGCCTGACGGTGCAGGCGTTCGAGCTGACGCTCCAGCTCGTCGCGCAGGTCTGTCAGACGCGCGAGGTTTTCGTGGGTGCGGCGGATACGGTTTTCGGTCTCGCGCCGGCGCTCCTTGTACTTGGAGATGCCCGCCGCTTCTTCGATGAAGTTACGCAGGTCTTCGGGCTTGGATTCGATCAGTTTGGAGATCATCCCCTGCTCGATGATCGAGTAGCTGCGCGGGCCAAGGCCGGTCCCGAGAAAGATATCGGTGATATCGCGACGACGGCACTTGGTGCCGTTGAGGTAATACGTGGTCTGACTGTCGCGGGTGACTTTGCGGCGAATCGAGATTTCCGCGTAGGCTGCGTACTCGCCCAGGAGCGTGCCGTCGGAGTTGTCGAAAACCAGCTCGATACTCGCCTGACTCACCGGTTTACGGCTGGTCGAGCCGTTGAAGATGACGTCGGTCATCGACTCGCCACGGAGGTTCTTCGCCGAACTCTCGCCCATCACCCAGCGTACGGCGTCGATGATGTTCGACTTGCCGCAACCGTTCGGCCCGACGACCGCCGCCATGTTACTGGGGAAGTTCACCGTGGTCGGGTCGACGAAGGATTTGAATCCCGCCAGTTTGATGCACTTGAGCCGCACGCTTAGGCGACCGTCAGGGCGGAAACCACCAGATCGCAACTGCGCTGGGCGTAAGCCGTGAGCACGATGCGGATCTGCGGCAAATCACGGGCAAGTACGGCGGCCAGCAAGCGTTCGAACAGTTCGAGGAACTCGCTCATTGAAGCCTTGCGCTGTTCGAGGGCGAGGAAGTAGGCGCGGCTCATCGCCGGCTGCAGGTTCTCGACGGTCTCTTGCAGATACGGGTTGTTGGCGAACGGATAGGCGGCGCGCATCACGCTGAAGCTGTCATCGACGAAGCTGCGGATGTCCTGACGCTCGTAGCTGGCGGTCAGGCGCTGCTGGATCTGCACGAACGGCGCCATGTCCGACTGCACTTGCCAGCCATTGGCCACTGAGTTGCCGAGCAGGATGTACAGCTCGCTCATCAGCGTGCACAGGCTCTGCACCTTGTGCGGCGTCAGTTCGGTGACGTGCGCACCACGACGCGGCAAGATCGCGATCAGGTGACGGCGCTCGAGGATCAGCAAGGCTTCGCGGACCGAACCGCGGCTGACGTTCAGCGCCAGCGTGACCTTCTGTTCCTGGATGCGCTCTCCCGGCTTCATTTCGCCACGAATGATGCGTTCGGCGAGGTGGTGAGCGATTTGCTCGGCGAGGCTGTCCGGCGCCTTGAACGTCATGGTTGTCCTTCAAACTCTATCGATCTGCACAAGCGGCGCAGTGTAGCGCAAATGCGCGGTCATGGCGGAGTGCCCACTCAGCGGTTTTTGGCACGAATCCCGCAGTTTTCTTTAGAAAACCAAACAAAAAACCAGGCTGACCGATGAGGGTCAATACTGAATAGACACGTTGTTGATCGACGAAATGCATTTTCCTGACCTTTAAGTCAGAAAACCATTGACCGAAAAGTCAGACCTGCTAAATTCGGTTCACGTCGGTTAACAACAATAATGAGTCTGCGAGGCCTTCCGTGATCCAGTTTTTACTTAACCAGGAACTCCGTAGCGAGCACGCCCTGGACCCGAATCTGACTGTGCTCAATTACCTGCGTGAACACGTGGGCAAGTCCGGCACCAAAGAAGGTTGCGCCAGCGGTGACTGCGGCGCCTGCACCGTGGTGGTCGGCGAGTTGCAAACGGATGACGACGGCCGCGAACACATTCGCTATCGCAGCCTCAATTCGTGCCTGACCTTCGTCTCGTCGCTGCACGGCAAACAATTGATCAGCGTCGAAGACCTCAAGCACAAAGGCGAACTGCACAGCGTGCAGAAAGCCATGGTCGAGTGCCACGGTTCGCAGTGCGGTTTCTGCACCCCCGGCTTTGTCATGTCGCTGTTCGCCCTGCAAAAGAACAGCGACGCACCGGATCACGCCAAGGCTCACGAAGCGCTGGCCGGCAACCTCTGCCGCTGCACCGGCTACCGGCCGATTCTGGCGGCTGCCGAACAATCCTGCTGCGGCAAGCAACCGGATCAGTTCGATGCCCGCGAAGCGGACACCATCGCGCGCCTCAAAGCCATCGCCCCGACCGATATCGGCGAACTCAACAGCGGCGACAAGCGCTGCCTGGTGCCGCTGACCGTCGCTGACCTGGCCGACCTCTACGACGCTTATCCACAAGCGCGCCTGCTCGCCGGGGGCACCGATCTGGCACTGGAAGTCACCCAGTTTCACCGCACCCTGCCGGTGATGATCTACGTTGGCAACGTCGCGGAAATGAAGCGCATCGAAACCTTCGACGACCGCATCGAAATCGGCGCCGCCACCGCCCTCTCCGACTGCTACGAAGCGTTGAACGCCGAATACCCGGACTTCGGCGAACTGCTGCACCGCTTCGCTTCCCTGCAAATCCGCAACCAGGGCACCCTCGGCGGCAACATCGGCAACGCCTCGCCGATCGGTGACTCGCCACCGCTGCTGATCGCCCTCGGCGCGCAGGTGGTGCTGTGCAAAGGCGAAACCCGCCGCACCCTGAACCTCGACGATTACTTCATCGATTACAAAGTCACGGCCCGTCAGGAAAGTGAATTCATCGAGAAGATCATCGTGCCGCGCGCCAGCGCCGAGCAACTGTTCCGCGCCTACAAAGTCTCCAAACGTCTGGACGACGACATCTCCGCCGTCTGCGCCGCGTTCAACCTGCGCGTCGAAAACGGTGTGATCACCGATGCGCGCATGGCGTTTGGCGGCATGGCCGCGATCCCGAAACGCGCCGCCCACTGCGAGGCTGCGCTGATCGGTGCGCCGTTCAACAACACCGTGGTCGAACGCGCTTGCGCCGCACTCGCCGAAGACTTCACGCCGCTCTCGGACTTCCGCGCCAGCAAGGAATATCGCCTGCTCAGCGCGCAGAACCTGCTGCGTAAATACTTCATCGAACTGCAAACACCGCACATCGAGACTCGGGTGACCGCTTATGTCTAACCATCACGGCGTAGAGAAAACTCAAGCTGAACTGGCCGAATTGTTCGCCAAGGACCTGACCTCCGGTGTCGGCCGCAGCGTCAAGCACGACAGCGCCGCCAAGCACGTGTCCGGTGAAGCGCAGTACATCGATGACCGTCTGGAATTTCCGAACCAGTTGCATCTGTACGCACGCATGTCGGACCGCGCCCACGCGAAAATCATCAGCATCGACACCTCGCCGTGCTATGCCTTCGAAGGCGTACGCATCGCCATCACCCACGAAGACGTGCCGGGTCTGAAAGACATCGGCCCGTTGATGCCGGGCGACCCGCTGCTGGCCATCGATGACGTGCAATTCGTCGGTCAACCGGTGCTCGCCGTCGCGGCGAAAGACCTGGAAACCGCGCGCAAAGCCGCGATGGCCGCGATCATCGAATACGAAGATCTCGAACCCGTGCTCGACGTGGTTGAAGCCCTGCGCAAACGCCACTTCGTGCTCGACAGCCACACCCACCAGCGCGGCGATTCGGCTTCTGCGCTGGCAACGGCTGAACACCGCATCCAAGGCACGCTGCACATCGGCGGTCAGGAACACTTCTATCTGGAGACGCAAATCTCCTCGGTGATGCCGACCGAAGACGGCGGCATGATCGTTTACTGCTCGACGCAGAACCCGACCGAAGTGCAGAAACTGGTCGCCGAAGTGCTCGACGTGTCGATGAACAAAATCGTCGTCGACATGCGCCGCATGGGCGGTGGTTTCGGTGGCAAGGAAACTCAGGCTGCCAGCCCGGCATGCCTGTGCGCGGTGGTTGCGCACCTCACCGGTCAGCCGACCAAGATGCGCCTGCCGCGCGTTGAAGACATGCTGATGACCGGCAAACGTCACCCGTTCTACGTCGAATACGACGTTGGCTTCGACAGCACCGGCCGCCTGCACGGGATCAACATGGACCTGGCCGGCAACTGCGGCTGCTCGCCGGACTTGTCCGCCTCGATCGTTGACCGCGCGATGTTCCACTCGGACAACTCGTACTACCTGGGCGATGCGACCATCAACGGTCACCGCTGCAAGACCAACACCGCGTCGAACACCGCTTACCGTGGTTTCGGTGGCCCGCAAGGCATGGTCGCGATCGAAGAAGTGATGGACGCGATTGCCCGTCACCTGCAACTCGATCCGCTGGCTGTGCGCAAGGCCAACTACTACGGTAAGACCGAGCGCAACGTCACCCATTACTACCAGACCGTCGAGCACAACATGCTCGAAGAGATGACCGCCGAACTGGAAGAAAGCAGCCAGTACCACGAGCGCCGCGAAGCGATCCGGCGCTACAACGCCAACAGCCCGATCCTGAAAAAAGGCCTGGCGCTGACCCCGGTGAAATTCGGCATTTCCTTCACCGCGAGCTTCCTGAACCAGGCCGGCGCGCTGATCCACATCTACACCGACGGCAGCATCCATCTGAATCACGGCGGTACGGAAATGGGCCAAGGCCTGAACACCAAAGTCGCGCAAGTCGTGGCCGAAGTGTTCCAGGTGGAAATCGACCGCGTGCAGATCACCGCGACCAACACCGACAAGGTGCCGAACACCTCGCCGACAGCGGCGTCCAGCGGTGCCGACTTGAACGGTAAAGCGGCGCAGAACGCAGCGGAAATCATCAAGAAACGCCTGATCGAATTCGCTGCGCGTCACTTCAAAGTCACTGAAGAAGACGTTGAATTCCACAACGGTCACGTTCGGGTTCGCGACCATATTCTGACTTTTGAAGCGCTGATCCAGCAGGCGTATTTCAATCAGGTGTCGCTGTCGAGCACCGGCTTCTACAAGACCCCGAAAATCTACTACGACCGCAGTCAGGCCCGTGGCCGTCCGTTCTACTACTTCGCCTTCGGCGCGGCGTGCTGCGAAGTGATCGTCGACACCCTGACCGGCGAGTACAAGATGCTGCGCACCGACATTCTTCACGACGTCGGCGCCTCGTTGAACCCGTCCATCGACATCGGTCAGGTCGAGGGTGGTTTCATTCAGGGCATGGGCTGGCTGACCATGGAAGAGTTGGTCTGGAACAACAAAGGCAAGCTGATGACCAACGGCCCGGCCAGCTACAAGATCCCGGCGGTGGCGGACATGCCGCTCGACCTGCGGGTCAAGCTGGTGGAAAACCGCAAGAACCCGGAAGACACGGTGTTCCATTCCAAGGCTGTCGGTGAACCGCCGTTCATGCTCGGGATTGCGTCGTGGTGTGCGATCAAGGATGCGGTGGCGAGCCTCGGTGATTACAAGCATCAGCCGCAGATCGATGCGCCGGCGACACCGGAGCGCGTGTTGTGGGGGTGTGAGCAGATGCGTCAGCTCAAGACTGTGAAAGCGGTCGAGGCTGAAACCGAATTGGCTCCGCTCTAACGACCGAGGCGCGGCCAATCGCTGGCAAGCCAGCTCCCACAGGTTTTTGTGGTGTTTAACCGATATGCGTTACACCGCAGATCCTGTGGGAGCTGGCTTGCCAGCGAAGAGGCCCGAACAGACAACGATGTTGTAGGGGTGAACTATGTACAACTGGATCGACGCCCTCGCCGACCTGCAGAACCAGGGCGAGCCCTGTGTGCTGGTGACGATCATCGAAGAACTCGGCTCGACGCCACGCAACGCCGGCTCGAAAATGGTTATCAGCGCGAACCGGAGCTTCGACACCATTGGTGGCGGGCATCTGGAATACAAAGCCATGCAGATCGCCCGCGAGATGCTCGCCAGCGGTAAGCAGGACACCCATCTGGAGCGCTTCAGCCTCGGCGCCAGCCTGGGCCAGTGCTGCGGCGGCGCCACCGTGTTGCTGTTCGAACCGATGGGCCAGGTGCAGGCACAGATCGCCGTGTTCGGTGCCGGCCATGTTGGCCGCGCCCTCGTGCCATTGCTCGCCAGCCTCCCCTGCCGGGTGCGCTGGATCGATTCGCGCGAGGCCGAATTCCCCGAACACGTCCCCCACGGCGTGCGTAAAATCGTTTCCGAAGAGCCTGTGGATGAAATCGATGAGCTGCCCGCCGGCAGTTATTGCATCGTCATGACCCACAACCATCAACTCGACCTTGAACTCACTGCTGCGATCCTCAAGCGCAACGACTTCGCATACTTCGGCCTGATCGGTTCGAAGACCAAACGGGCGAAGTTCGAACACCGTTTGCGTGATCGCGGTTTCGACAGCGGCGTCGTGCAACGCATGCGCTGCCCGATGGGCATTGGCGAAGTCAAAGGCAAACTGCCTGTGGAAATCGCCATCTCCATCGCCGGCGAAATCATCGCCACCTACAACGCCAACTTCGGCCAGCAGACTGCCAGCGCCGAACCGATTGCCAAACTGCTGCCGGTTTCGCGGCGCAGTCAGGCGACCAAACTCAAAGCCTCAAACTGATTAGAGAACCCTCATGCCTCTGACTCGCAAAGCCTACCGCGCCGCCATCCTGCACAGCATCGCCGACCCCGCCGAAGTCGGGATCGAAGCCTCCTACGAATATTTCGAGGATGGCCTGCTGGTGGTCGATGGCGGCAAGATCAGCGCCCTTGGCCACGCCAGCGAACTATTGCCGACCCTGCCGGCGGACATCGAAATCGAGCACTACCAGGACGCGTTGATCACTCCGGGCTTCATCGACACCCACATTCACCTGCCGCAAACCGGCATGGTTGGTGCCTACGGCGAGCAACTGCTCGACTGGCTCAATACCTACACTTTCCCGTGCGAAAGCCAGTTCGGTGACAAGGCTCACGCCGACGACGTTGCGGATATTTTCATCAAGGAACTGCTGCGCAACGGCACCACCACCGCGCTGGTCTTCGGCAGCGTACATCCGCAGTCGGTGAACTCGTTCTTCGAAGCCGCCGAGAAGCTCGACCTGCGGATGATCGCCGGCAAGGTGATGATGGACCGCAACGCCCCGGACTATCTGACCGACACCGCTGAATCGAGCTACGTTGAAAGCAAAGCGCTGATCGAGCGTTGGCACGGCAAGGGTCGCCTGCACTACGCGGTGACCCCCCGTTTCGCGCCGACCAGCACCCCGGAACAGCTGACCCTCGCCGGGCAACTGCTGACCGAATACCCGGATCTGTACATGCAGACCCACATCAGCGAAAACCTCAAGGAAATCGAGTGGGTCAAGGAGCTGTTCCCGGAGCGCAAAGGCTACCTCGACGTTTACGACCACTACCAACTGCTCGGCGAGCGCTCGGTGTTCGCCCACGGTGTGCACCTGTGCGACGACGAATGCGCGCGACTGGCAGAAACCGGCTCGGCGATCTCGTTCTGCCCGACGTCGAACCTCTTCCTCGGCAGTGGCTTGTTCAACCTGCCGATGGCCGAGAAACACAAACTCAATGTCGGTCTGGGCACTGACGTCGGTGGCGGCACCAGTTTCTCGCTGCTGCAGACGCTGAACGAAGCGTACAAAGTGATGCAGTTGCAAGGTGCACGCCTGAGCCCGTTCAAGTCGCTGTATCTGGCGACCCTGGGCGGCGCGCGGGCGCTGCGTCTGGAAGACAAGATTGGCAACCTGCAACCGGGTTCCGACGCTGACTTCCTGGTGCTGGATTACAACGCCACGCCGCTGCTGAGCTATCGCTTGAAGCAGGCCAATAACATTGCCGAGACGTTGTTTGTGTTGATGACGCTGGGCGATGACCGCACGGTGCAGCAGACGTATGCGGCGGGTGCACTGGTGCATCAGCGCTGAGTTTTTTCTAAGGCATAAAAAATCCCCCGGTACTTTTCAGTCCGGGGGATTTTTATTGCCTGTCAGATTGCTATCGCTGGCAAGCCAGCTCCCACAGGGATTTGTGGGGTTTACCAAATCTGCGATACACCGAGAAACCTGTGGGAGCTGGCTTGCCAGCGATTGGGGCGACTCGGTCTGACTTATAGCTTGGCGCTCGGGCGCCCCGGCTTCTTGGTCTGCAACAAATGCGAGAACACCGCATGCAGATCATCCGACGCGCCTTCCTCGTCGAGGTTGAGCTTGCTGTCGATGTGATCCATGTGATGCATCATCAGATTCACCGCCAACTCGCCGTCGCGCTTCTCGATCGCGTCGATCAACTGGGTGTGTTCGTCGTACGAGCAGTGCGAACGGTTGCCGCTTTCATACTGAGCGATGATCAGCGATGTCTGCGATACCAGGCTGCGCTGGAAGCTGATCAACGGAGCGTTCATCGCCGCTTCCGCCAGTTTCAGGTGGAACTCGCCCGACAGACGAATACCGGCGCCGCGATCGCCACGGGAGAAGCTGTCGCGTTCATCGTTGACCATCTGGCGCAGCTCGGCGATCTGCTCAGCGGTGGCGTGTTGCACGGCCAGCTCTGTGATCGCGCGTTCGACCAGACGACGGGCGAGAAACACCTGACGCGCCTCTTCAACACTCGGGCTGGCAACCACGGCGCCACGGTTCGGCCGCAACAGCACCACACCTTCATGGGCCAGACGCGAGAGCGCGCGGCGAATGATGGTGCGGCTGACCCCGAAGATTTCCCCCAGCGCTTCTTCGCTCAATTTTGTGCCGGGCGCCAGACGCTGCTCGAGGATGGCCTCGAAGATATGCGCGTAGACAATATCGTCCTGGGTTCCGCTGCGGCCGGCTTTGCCTGCTCGCGGTTGTTTCTTGAGGGGTTGCAACTGTTCGTTCATGGGCACTCGAGTCGGGAGAACTGCGGCGAATAGACCGTGACTGTAATACGGCACAGTAGGTCGCTGGCAAGTATCGCGTAAAAAACAGCGCGATTGTACACAATGGAAGGTGGCAACACGACTGTACGGCTGTTTGTGACTTCGGCTGTATTGCAACGATCCGTTACGATTGAGTTTAGGCTTGTTCGCAGAATCCGCCGCCAGAACACCGCCTCCCCTGTAGGAGCTGCCGAAGGCTGCGATCTTTTGACTTTGATTTTAAGAAGCAAGATCAACAGATCGCAGCCTTCGGCAACTCCTACAAGGGTTTGCGTCATGGCGGACATCTTCATTGGTATAAGGAACACCGCCGTCATGAACGACGCCACGCACACTCAACTGCGCCCACTGGCCGACACTTCGCCTTCAGCCATCGTCGCCGGGTTCATCGCGATGATGACCGGCTACACCAGCTCGCTGGTGCTGATGTTCCAGGCCGGGCAAGCGGCGGGCCTGACCAGTGGGCAGATTTCTTCGTGGATCTGGGCAATTTCCATCGGCATGGCGGTGTGTTCGATCGGCCTCTCGCTACGTTATCGCACGCCAATCACCATCGCCTGGTCGACACCGGGCGCAGCGTTGCTGATCACCAGCCTCGGCGGCGTCAGTTATGGCGAGGCCATTGGCGCCTACATCACCTGCGCCGTACTGGTGACCATTTGCGGGCTGACCGGCAGCTTCGAACGGCTGGTGAAAAAGATCCCGGCTTCACTGGCGGCAGCATTGCTGGCGGGCATTCTGTTCAAGATCGGCAGCGAAATCTTTGTCGCCGCGCAGCACCGTACCGGGCTGGTGTTGGGCATGTTCTTCACCTATTTAGTAGTCAAACGCCTGTCGCCGCGTTATGCCGTGCTCGCCGCATTGCTGATCGGCACCGCGCTGTCGGGGTTCATGGGTTTGCTGGATTTCAGCGGTTTCCATCTGGAAGTGGCGACGCCGGTGTGGACCACGCCGCACTTTTCGCTCGCCGCGACGATCAGCATCGGCATTCCGCTGTTCGTGGTCGCGATGACTTCGCAGAACATGCCCGGTATCGCCGTGTTGCGAGCCGACGGCTACAACGTCCCGGCCTCGCCACTGATCACCACCACCGGCATCGCTTCGCTGTTGCTGGCGCCGTTCGGCTCCCACGGCATCAACCTCGCGGCCATCAGCGCGGCGATTTGCACCGGGCCGCATGCCCATGAGGATCGCAACAAGCGCTACACCGCTGCGGTCTGGTGCGGGATTTTCTACGGGATTGCCGGGGTGTTCGGCGCCACGTTGGCGGCGTTGTTTGCCGCGCTGCCGAAGGAATTGGTGCTGTCGATTGCCGCGCTGGCGCTGTTTGGTTCGATCATCAATGGTTTGAGCATTGCCATGGCCGAGGTGAAGGAACGGGAGGCGGCGCTGATTACCTTTATGGTCACGGCGTCGGGGCTGACGCTGTTTTCCATTGGTTCGGCATTTTGGGGGATTGTTGCGGGGGTTTTGACGCTGGTGATTTTGAATTGGCGTAAAGCCTGAGGTCAAAAGCCCCTCACCCTAACCCTCTCCCCGAGGGAGAGGGGACTGACCGTGTTGTATGCGGGAGTTATAGCGACACGTGATACCGAGTCGAATCAGGTTTTGAACAGCCCATAAATCGGCCCCCTCTCCTTCGGGAGAGGGCTGGGCGGGCGGCGTTCCGATGAGGGGTAGCCTCACCACAAATCCCAAACCAAACACCCAAACTCCAGACGAAAAAAAACGGCGACCCTCAGGTCGCCGTTTTTTTCAGTATCACTTAGCCGCGTTGATCGGCTTTTCCGGATACCAAACGTCCAGCAACGGGCTGACTTCATACTTGGTCAGCTCGGAGCGGGTTTTCAGCCAGGCTTCAACGGCAGCGCGCTGCTCTTCGTTGACCGAGCCACGCTTCTGCAGGCAAACCAGACCGAAGTCGTCGCCGCCAACATAACCCAGACCATTGGCTTCCATGGCTTCTTTGATGAAGGCTTCGAGGAAAGCGTCAATGGCTTCTTCGGACAAGTCTTCTTTGAAGTCCAGGTTCAGCTCGAAACCCAGCTCTTGAAATTCATCAACGCACAGTTTTTTGCGCAGACGCTGGGAACGGTTAGTCGCCATTGGAACAATCCTCTTAAGTATTAACGGCCGGCACTTTACCAGTTTAAGCCGCCGATTGCCCGACTCTCTGGCCCCTGAAGCCGACCGCCTGTAAAAAAATAACCTATTGGCCGGCCCCGACAAGGCACAAGCTGTAACACCTTGGGGCATAATGCCGACACTTTCATGACCGCTGAGGGCTTTTTCATCCATGTCCTCGTTATTTTCCCCTCGACTGTAGGGTTTTATTTCATATGATCAAATCGTTGCGTCCTCTTCTTCTCGCCGGCCTTCTTCTGCCGCTGGCTCTGCCTGTTTCTGCTGCCACTATCAATACTTCCCTGACTCCCAACGTTGAAAAAGCCCTCAAGGCGAGCAAATTGCAGCCCAGCGCCCTGTCGCTGGTGATGGTGCCGCTGGACGGCCCGGGCACGCCGACCGTGTTCAACGCCGACGTGTCGGTCAACCCGGCCTCGACCATGAAACTGGTGACCACCTACGCGGCGCTGGAAATGCTCGGCCCCAATCATCAGTGGAAAACCGAGTTCTACACCGACGGCGACCTGAACGGCGGCATCCTCAACGGCAACCTCTACCTCAAGGGCGGCGGTGATCCAAAGCTGAACATGGAAAAGCTCTGGCTGCTGATGCGCGACCTGCGCGCCAATGGCGTAACGCAAATCACCGGTGATCTGATCCTCGACCGCAACTTCTTCGTGCAGCCAGTGCTGCCGGAATTCAACGATGACGGCAATGACGAGAACAAACCGTTCCTGGTCAAACCCGACTCGCTGCTGGTCAACCTCAAGGCCCTGCGCTTTGTTGCCCGTAACGATAACGGCCGGGTGCTGATCTCGGTAGAGCCGCCGATTGCCAGCGTGCGCATCGAAAACACTGTCAAAGCGCTGCCTTCCAAACAATGCACCGGCGGTGTGCGCTACAACCCGGTGCCGCAGGCCGATGGCAGCGTGACCGTGACCGTAGCAGGCCAGTTGGGCGAAGGCTGCAGCTCGCAGACTTATCTGTCGCTGCTCGATCACGCGACCTACACCGCCGGCGCCGTGCGCGCAATCTGGAAAGAACTGGGTGGCAGCATTCAGGGCAAGGACCGTCTGGCCTCGACACCGGGCAACGCCAAACTGCTCGCGCGTGCCTACTCGCCGGATCTGGCGGAGATCATCCGCGACATCAATAAATACAGTAACAACACCATGGCCCAGCAGTTGTTCCTGAGCCTTGGACAGAAATTCCGTAATGACGCCGACGGCGACGACGCCAAGGCAGCACAGCGTGTGGTGCGTCAGTGGATGGCGAAAAAGGGCATCACCGCGCCGCATCTGGTGATGGAGAACGGCTCCGGTTTGTCGCGTGCCGAACGGGTCAGCGCCCGCGAGATGGCGAGCATGCTGCAAGCCGCCTGGCACAGCCCGTATGCGGCGGAATACATCAGCTCGCTGCCGATTGCCGGTACCGACGGAACCATGCGCAAGCGTCTGAAGACTACGGCGATGCGCGGTGAGGCGCACGTCAAGACCGGCACCCTGAACACCGTGCGCGCGATCGCCGGCTTCAGCCGTGACGTCAATGGCAATACCTGGGCGGTGGTGGCGATCCTCAATGACAAGGCGCCGTTTGGTGCATCGTCGGTGCTGGATCAGGTGCTGCTGGATCTGTACAAACAGCCGAAACTGGCGCAGACCGCTTCGGTTCTGTAACGCCGTTCAGGCAACATCACAAAAACCTGTGGGAGCTGGCTTGCCAGCGATTGCGGAATGTCAGCCACTGAATATGCTGACTGAAATGACGCTATCGCTGGCAAGCCAGCTCCCACAGGGGTTGCGGCGTATTGAAGTCAGCTCATCTGCTCGACCCGATCACGCCCGCGCTGCTTTGCCATATACACACCCGAATCCGCCCTCAGCAACAGTGCATCCGCGCCCTCCCCCGGTCGCCAACTGGCGATACCGAAACTCGCGGTCACCACGCCGACCACATCCACTGGCGCACTGCGCAAACCCTGCCACAACTCAACCGCCAGCATGTACGCGTGCTCGCCGTCGATGTCAGGGCACAGCACCATGAATTCCTCGCCGCCCAAGCGACAGAACACATCGGTACGCCGCAAACGATGGCCAATGCGCTCGCACACCGCTTGCAGCACCCGGTCGCCGACAGCGTGGCCATACTGATCGTTGATGCGTTTGAAGTGATCGATGTCGAGCATGATCACCGACAACTCACCGCCGCCGCGCTCGACCCGGGCCATTTCCGTGGTCAGGCGTTCCTGGAAGTAACGGCGGTTATGGATGCCGGTCAGCGAATCGGTCACCGACAGCGCGCGCAGTTCTTCTTCCACGCGCTTGAGGTCGGAAATGTCCGAGATATAGCCGTGCCACAGCACCCCACCGCCCGGCAGCTCTTCCGGCGTCGCCTCGCCGCGCACCCAGCGCAGGCCGCGCTCGGGCAGTTGCACGCGGTATTCCTCGCGCCACGGACTGAGGCTGTCGGCCGAGGCGCGAATCGAGGACCGCACGCGAGTAATGTCTTGCGGATGAATACGCGTGAAGATCGCTTCGGCGTTGAGCAGCAGCACGTCCGGCTCCAATTCGTAGATCTCGCGGATGCCGTCGCTGGCGTAGATCACACTGAAGCGCCCGTCGAATTCCATCTTGAATTGATAGATGCCACCGGGCACGTGGGCACTGAGTTTCTTCAGCAACACATCCCGCGCCGCCAGCACCTCGTGCACGCGCTTGCGCTCGGTGATGTCGATGCAGATCGCCAGGTGCCCGACCCACAACCCCTGCTCATCCAGCACCGGCGTGGCGAGCATGTTCACCGGCAGATGGCTGCCATCGCTGCGCACCAGCGTCCACTCGCGGGCCTCATGGCCGCCGACTTCGCCGCCCTCGACGAGCATCGCGTGGCAAGTCGGGATGCTTTTACCGTAGCGCGCACTCAATTCGGCAGCGCGTGCCGTCAGCTCGCGGGGCAGGTGCAGGTTTTCCAGGGTCATGTGCCCGACGACATCGGCGCTGCTGTAGCCGAGCATTTGTTCGGCACCGGGGTTGAAGGTGTTGATCACCCCGCGCAGGTCGGTGGCGATGATCGCCACCTGCGTCGCCGCATTCAACACGCCGCGCAACTGGCCGTGGGTGCCACGCAGTTCCTGTTCGCTGGCGTGCAACTCCTGCGTGCGCAGCTCGACCATGCGCAAGGCGCGCTGACGCTGACTGACCAACACGTAGAGCAAGGCGCTGAGCAGCAGACTGAGCAAGCCCCCCAGAATGATCACACTGCCGACCGACGAATGGTTGGCCTGAACGAAGGCGTCGCTCGGCAGAATATCGACCTGATAGTCGTGATCGGCCATGCGCAGTAACCGCGTGGCCGACAGGTCGCTCGGTGCCGGATCGTTGGTCGACTCGAACAACACTTCGTGCTGATCATTGGTCGACATGTCGAGAATGCGCACCGACAGATAGTCATGGAAAGCGTCCGGCAAACCGTCGGCCAGCAACTGACGCATGCTGATCACCGCCATCACGTAGCCAAAGGATTGGCGCTCGCCACTGCGGCTCACCGGCGCCACCAGCAGCACGCCGCGCGCGTAGGACGGCTCAATGCTGACCAGGTGCATCGGTTGCGACACCGCCAGTGCGCCGAGCTTGTCGGCCCGTTGCAGCGTGTCGCGACGCAAAGGTTGCGCCAGCAGGTCATAACCCAACGGTGAGCCGAGTCGACTCTGCGTCTGGCTATAGAGCACCGGCACGTATTCATCGCGCAGGCCAGCCAGTTGCAGCTCGCCCTGCGCATTCAGCTCACGGATCGTGAAGTTGCTCAGGCCTTCGTCACGCACCTGCTGCTCGAACGCAGCGCGCTCGGCACCCTTGACCTTGAGGGCAAACGAATAGGCCTGGGTACGCATCAATAAGGGTTGGGTGTAACCGTCGAACTCGGCGCGGGACACCGATTCGGAGTTGGCGAAGAAGCGGCGCAGGCCGTCGAGGCGTTGTTCCTGATCCTGAAAGCGTTCTTCGATGCGGGTGTAACGTTCGTTGGCCAGCAGTTGAAAACGCTGACGGGTCTGTTGCTGGAACTGATTGAGGGTGGCCCAGGCGAGCAGCCCCGTGAGAATTCCGCCGGCGAGCAATACCAGCAGCGCGACCAGCCAGGCCGAGACGTCTTCGCTGATGAAACCCAGAATCTTTGGGCGCACGGGGTGCAACGACATAAAGACAACTCACACTACGCCAGCATTTACGGGAAAACCCCATTGACCGTGTGTGAGTTATAGCTATTAGCCACTAATTTAGCTAGCGCGGGCAGATCCACGGAGCCTTTAAAAATCAAGGCTCTGTGGATCCAATTGCGCAAAGCGTCAACGAGCCGTGATTTTCCAGGCGCGGTGGATCTTGGTGTTGCGGGCGAAATCCGGATCGATGGTCTGCGCGCTGATTTCCTCGACCGCGTAACGCTCGGCGAGGTTTTCTTCCAACTGGAACTTGCGGAAGTTGTTGGAGAAATACAGCACACCACCGCTTGCCAGACGGGCCATGGCCAGGTCGATCAACTGCACCTGATCACGCTGTACGTCGAAGATGCCTTCCATCCGCTTGGAGTTGGAGAAGGTCGGCGGATCGATAAAGATCAGGTCGTACTCGTCGCGGCTGCTTTCCAGCCACGCCATCACATCGCCCTGCTCCAGACGGTTCTTGTCGGAGAAACCGTTCAGCGACAGGTTGCGACGCGCCCAGTCGAGGTAGGTTTTCGACAGGTCAACGCTGGTGGTGCTGCGCGCGCCGCCCTTGGCCGCGTGCACGCTGGCGGTCGCGGTGTAGCAGAACAGATTGAGGAAGCGCTTGCCGGCAGCCTCTTTCTGAATGCGCATGCGCATCGGCCGATGATCAAGGAACAGGCCGGTGTCGAGGTAGTCGGTGAGGTTGACCAGCAACTTCACGCCGCCCTCGCTGACTTCATTGAACTTGCCTTGCGCAGCCTGACGCTCGTACTGCTTGGTGCCGCTCTGGCGCTCGCGGCGTTTGACTACCACGCGGCTCTTGTCGACGTTCAGCGCCTGCGGAATGGCGGCCAAGGCGTCGAACATGCGCGCCGAGGCTTTTTCCGGATCGATGGACTTCGGTGCGGCGTATTCCTGGACGTGCACCCAATCGTGGTACAGGTCGATGGCCATCGCGTACTCAGGCATGTCGGCATCGTAGACACGGTAGCAATCAATGCCTTCGCGCTTGACCCACTTGCCCATCGCCTTGAGGTTCTTTTGCAGGCGGTTGGCAAACATCTGCCCGCCTTCGCTCAAGCGTGGCTGCTCGATCACCGGTGCCGGGGCCGGCGTCGGTTTGATCGGGTTGCCGTTCTTGTTGAACTTGCGCTCTTGCGGCTCGTCCGGGGTCTGATCGTAAGCCGCTTGCTCGCGCTCGGCCTGACGCTGTTCCGGGGTTCGACGCTCGCCAGTGACGAACTGGTCCGGCAGCACTTTGATCAACAGCAGCTTGCACGGCAGTGCGCCGTTCCAGAACGAATACTGCTTGTGGCTGCGGATGCCCATGCGCTTGCCCAGATCCGGCGCGCCGGTGAACACCGCCGCTTCCCAGTTCAGGCAGGCCTGACGCAGACGCTCGCCGAGGTTCTGGTAGAGGTACAACAGGCTGGCTTCGTCACCGAGACGCTCGCCGTACGGTGGGTTGCAGATCACCAGACCTTTCTGGTTCTGGTCCGGACGCGGCTCGAAGGTCGCGACTTCGCCCTGGTAAATCTTGATCCACTCGCTCAGGCCGGCACGTTCAACGTTGTTGCGGCCTGGCTGAATCAGCCGTGGGTCAGCTTCGTAGCCACGAATCCACAACGGTGGCTTGGCCAGACCGGCAGCGGCACGCTCGACGGCCTCTTCATGGAGTTTTTTCCACAGCGCCGGGACGTGACCGAGCCACGCGGTAAAGCCCCACTGCTCACGACGCAGGTTCGGCGCCATGTCGGCGGCAATCATGCCGGCTTCGACGAGGAACGTACCGACACCGCACATCGGGTCAGCCAGCGCGCCGCCTTCGGCAGCAATGCGCGGCCAGCCGGAACGGATCAGGATCGCCGCCGCGAGGTTTTCCTTCAGCGGTGCAGCGCCCTGCTGCAGACGGTAACCGCGCTGATGCAGGCTGTGGCCGGAGAGGTCGAGGGAGAGAATCGCTTCGCCGCGATCCAGACGCAGGTGAATGCGCAGATCCGGGTTGAGTTTGTCGATCGACGGACGGTCACCCTGTGGGGTGCGCAGCTTGTCGACGATGGCGTCTTTGACTTTCAAGGCGCCGAAGTGGGTGTTGTCGATACCCGAGCCATGGCCACTGAATTCAACAGCCAAGGTGCCGTCGCTGAGCATGTGATCCTGCCAGTCGATGTCGAGCACGCCGTGATACAGGTCTTCAGCGTCTTTCATCGGGAAACGCTTGAGCACCAGCAGCACGCGGTTGGCCAGACGCGACCAGAGGCACAGGCGATAAGCGGTTTCCATGGTCGCCATGCCACGCACGGCGGAAGTGTGCTCGCGCGCTTCTTCAAGGCCAAGCCCGACGGCTTCCTCGATGAGCAGGCCTTCAAGGCCTTTAGGGCAAGTGAGGAAGAGTTCGAAACGGTCGGACATGGTATTTCCAGAGCCTTTGGCTAGTGAATCGGCAACGCATTGCCGATCCGGTTTTCAATCAGGCGCTTTTCTAAAAGAACGCCCGCGTGGCACGAAGGTGTGCCGTTCCATCCCCGCTGCTCGGGTTAAAAGAGCTTAGATGCCGGGACAGATAAAAAAGTTGATGAAACAAAAAGTCTTAAAGCGACCCTTCGTCGCTTTATACCCCAGCGCAAACGTGGGTCATTCTCACTAAAGAATTAACCCCATCATCCAGCGCGGGGCCGATCATACCGGGGTTTGCTGAAAAACCGTGCATGAAACCCGTCGTTACTTATGGCTGTAGCACTAATTTCGTTACGTCCTTATGACAAAACGATCATTCCCTCGGTGTGACTCATTGGTTAGAACTGAACACAGGTTGACGTCGCAACGGCGTCAACACCTTGGCTCGCCACGCCGGCAGCGAGCCGCACCATGGCAGGTTTTTTCTGCCAGACCTCAGTTGAGGTCAACGCGACACAAAACAGTCAACAAGTGAGGGAAACACCCTATGAGAAGACTTAAGCGTGATCCGTTGGAAAGAGCATTTTTGCGCGGATATCAATATGGCGTTGGTGGCAAATCCCGTGAGCTTTGCCCATTTACTCTACCGTCGGTACGCCAAGCCTGGATTAACGGCTGGCGAGAAGGACGCGGCGACAACTGGGACGGTATGACCGGCACTGCGGGAATCCACAGACTCAACGAACTTCACGCCGTCGGCTGACACAGGGCATTTATTCCGACACGACAATCTGAATTTGTAACGACTTACCATGCACGTCCTTCCCGGACGGCGGGCTGCGGCCCAGGGGCTCCTTCGAGGAGCCCTTTTTTATGCCCGCCAGACTGAGGCACATCTCATGTAGGACCGGGTTATTTTCGGAGGGCGGCGATCGCGTCTACCGATTCACGAATCAGCGCCGGGCCTTTATAGATAAAGCCAGAGTAGATCTGCACCAGGCTCGCACCGGCCAGAATCTTCTCAGCCGCATGCTTGCCTTCAGTAATCCCACCAGCAGCAATGATCGGCAAACGCCCAGCCAATTCACCGGCCAGCACCTTCACGGTATTGGTACTCTTCTCACGCACCGGCGCGCCAGACAAACCGCCCGCCTCGTCGCCATGTTCCATGCCTTCAACGCCAACCCGGCTCAGCGTGGTGTTGGTCGCGATCACCGCGTCCATCCCGGTTTCGATCAGTGCCTGCGCCACCTGCGCGGTTTCTTCATCGGTCATGTCCGGCGCGATCTTGATCGCCAGCGGCACATGCTTGCCGTGACGCAGGGCCAGTTCGGCGCGACGTGTGGCCAGATCGGCGAGCAACTGCTTGAGCGAATCACCGAACTGCAGGCTGCGCAGGCCCGGGGTGTTCGGCGAACTGACGTTGACCGTCACGTAGCTGGCGTGGGCGTAAATCTTGTCCAGGCAGATCAGGTAATCGTCGACCGCGCGTTCAACCGGGGTATCGAAGTTCTTGCCGATATTGATGCCCAGCACGCCTTTGTACTTAGCCGCCGCCACCCGTGCCAACAGGTTATCGACACCGAGGTTGTTGAAGCCCATGCGGTTGATGATCGCCTCGGCTTCCGGCAGGCGGAAGATCCGTGGTTTCGGGTTGCCCGGCTGCGGACGCGGGGTCACCGTGCCGATTTCAACAAAGCCGAAACCCAGTTGCGCGAAGCCATCGATGGCCGCGCCATTCTTGTCCAGACCGGCCGCCAGACCCACCGGGTTCGGGAATTCGAGGCCCATGACCGCCACCGGTTTCTTCGCCGGCGCCTTGCACAGCAAGCCATTGAGGCCCAAACGCCCACCCGCGCCGATCAGATCCAGCGACAGATCGTGGGAGGTTTCCGGGGAAAGTTTGAACAACAGCTGACGGGCCAGGGAATACATGGGCGGCGATGACTCGGGCGGCGAAAAGAGGCGGCGATTATAGCCGGGCATCGACCTGCCGCGCGAGGCGCACGCGCAAATCACTGGCAGTGGCATATGCCTTGCACCCTCCTTGACTATCAGCGCGCAGGCCAATGACGGCAGGCGGGCAAGGACAATGGCGTCGTCCCGGGTTTTGCCTGCGCAAAGTCCGCGACGGCGCTTTTTTTCGAGGTAGCGTTGGATGAATGAATCTTCGGTAGGGCCACTGGCCTGGGTCAATGGCAGCGATGCCCCGGAAAAGACGGCAATCAACCTCGGTTTCATGGCCTTGAGCGACTGCGCATCGGTTGTCGTTGCTGCCACACAGGGCTTTGCCCAGCCTTACGGACTAACGCTGAACCTAAAGCGCCAGGCCTCTTGGGCGAATCTGCGCGACAATCTGGTCAGCGGCGAACTGGATGCCGCCCACAGTCTGTATGGTCTGATCTACGCCGTGCACCTGGGCATTGGCGGTGTCGCCCCGACTGACATGGCGGTGCTGATGGGGCTGAACCAGAACGGCCAAAGCCTCAACCTGTCGCACGGCCTGCAGAACCTCGGCGTGAGCAGTCCTGAAGCGTTGGATCGGCACGTGCACCAAAGCCGCGCAAAACTCACCTTCGCCCAGACTTTTCCCACTGGCACTCATGCGATGTGGCTGTATTACTGGCTGGCGAGTCAGGGCATTCATCCGCTGCAGGATGTCGACAGTGTGGTGGTGCCGCCGCCGCAAATGGTCGCGCACCTGCAAGCCGGACGCATCGATGGCTTTTGCGTCGGCGAGCCTTGGGCTGCTAGCGCGGTGCAGCAGAATCTGGGTTTTACCCTGGCCACCAGTCAGACCATCTGGCCCGATCACCCGGAAAAAGTCCTTGGCTGCACCCGTGAATTTGTCGAGCAGTATCCGAACACGGCGCGGGCGCTGGTGATGGCGATCCTTGAAGCCAGCCGCTTTATCGAAGAGAGCCCGGAAAATCGTCGCAGCACCGCGCAGTTGCTCAGCGCGCCGGAATATCTGGACGCGCCGCTTTCGTGCATAGAACCGCGTTTTCTCGGTGATTATGCCGATGGCCTCGGCAATCGCTGGCAGGATCCGCACGCGCTGCGCTTTCACGGCAACGGCGAGGTGAATCTTCCGTATCTGTCGGACGGTATGTGGTTCATGACCCAGTTCCGCCGCTGGGGCCTGCTGCGCGAAGACCCGGATTATCTCGCCGTCGCCCGGCAGGTTCAGCAACTGGATATCTACCGCGACGCCGCCACTGCTGTCGGCGTCGCGGCATGGGGCACCGACATGCGCAGCAGCCAGTTGCTCGACGGCAAAGTCTGGGACGGCAGCGACCCGGCCGGATACGCGCGCAGTTTCAAGCTGCATGCGTTGAACGACGACGCTGCCCTTCTCGCCCGCCGCTGACAGGAGACCGCGAACATGTTGCGCATTCTGCTGATCAATGACACCGCGAAAAAAGTCGGGCGCCTTAAGGCTGCGTTGACCGAGGCCGGTTTCGAGGTGATCGACGAGTCCGGCCTGACCATCGACCTGCCCGCGCGCGTCGAAACGGTGCGCCCGGACGTGATTCTGATCGATACCGAGTCACCGAGCCGCGATGTCATGGAGCAAGTCGTGCTGGTCAGCCGCGACCAGCCACGGCCAATCGTGATGTTTACCGATGAGCATGATCCGGGGGTGATGCGCCAGGCGATCAAGTCCGGGGTCAGCGCCTACATCGTCGAAGGCATTCACGCCCAGCGTTTGCAGCCGATTCTCGATGTGGCGATGGCGCGTTTCGAGAGTGATCAGGCCTTGCGTGCGCAGTTGCAGGCGCGTGATCTGCAATTGGCTGAGCGCAAGCGCATTGAGCTGGCCAAGGGGTTGTTGATGAAGATGAAGGACTGCAATGAGGAAGAGGCTTACACCTTGATGCGGCGCCAGGCGATGAGCCGGCAGCAGAAGCTGATTCAGGTGGCGGAGCAGATTATTGCGATGAGTGAGTTGCTGGGCTGAGGTGTTCTGACCACTGAAAGCCCCTCACCCTAACCCTCTCCCAGAGGGAGAGGGTTAGGGTGAGGGGGATGGCGCAGTAATACGCCGACCTGAACGATTTTGAGTGAATCCATAATCGCCTCGGTCTTTCAGGTCGATGTTTAACACCAGACACCTCGGTCAGTCCCCTCTCCCGGAGGGGGGGAATGATTGGGAAAGGCTCGCGAAGTACGCCGACCTGTGATTTCCGCTGTGAATCCATAATCGACGCGGTCTTTCAGGTCGATGTTTGATGTCAGACACCTCGGTCAGTCCCCTCTCCCTCTGGGCGGTCCGACGTTTCGGGAGGGCTAGGGTGAGGGGCTTTTGATTTTCCGGCTGTTGGCACAAATCTCGCTAGGTAAAACGCACAGGTAACCAACGGCGGTTGCCCCACCTACGACAAAGACGTCGCTCACCCGTTCGCCCAACCGGCGCATCAGGTAGCGGCGTTTTTGCGTTTTGGCCCCACAGCCCGGGGCCGGTGGTGCGGCCGTGGCGGCGCCCCACCTGCTGTTGCATGACTCCTTTCGAGACTCTTTTCAGCTGAGGTGCGCGATGAATTCAAGCTTCTGGAAATCCGGCCACACCCCGACATTGTTCGCGGCCTTCCTCTATTTCGACCTGAGCTTCATGGTCTGGTACCTGCTCGGCCCGCTGGCGGTGCAGATTGCCGCCGACCTGCAGCTAACCACGCAACAACGCGGTCTCGTCGTCGCCACACCGATCCTCGCCGGCGCGGTGCTGCGTTTTGTGATGGGCATGCTCGCCGATCGGCTGTCGCCGAAAACCGCTGGGCTGATCGGTCAGGTCATTGTGATTTGCGCGCTGTTCGGTGCCTGGAAAATCGGCATTCATAGCTACGAGCAGGCGTTGATACTCGGCCTGTTCCTCGGCATGGCTGGCGCTTCGTTCGCCGTCGCCCTGCCCTTGGCCTCGCAATGGTATCCGCCGCAGCATCAGGGCAAAGCCATGGGTATCGCCGGTGCGGGCAACTCCGGCACCGTGTTCGCCGCACTGCTTGCACCAGTGCTCGCCGCCGCGTTCGGCTGGAGCAATGTTTTCGGTTTCGCCCTGATCCCGCTGATCCTGACTCTGGTGCTGTTCGCTTGGCTGGCGAAAAACGCGCCTGAGCGACCGAAAGCCAAAGCCATGGCCGACTACTTCAAAGCCCTGGGCGACCGCGACAGCTGGTGGTTCATGTTTTTCTACAGCGTCACCTTCGGTGGCTTTATCGGCCTGGCCAGCGCCCTGCCCGGCTACTTCAACGATCAATACGGTTTGAGCCCGGTGACTGCCGGTTACTACACCGCCGCCTGCGTGTTCGGCGGCAGTTTGATGCGACCGCTGGGTGGCGCGCTGGCTGATCGCTTTGGCGGTATCCGCACGCTGCTGGCGATGTACACCGTCGCGGCCGTCTGCATCGCGGCCGTCGGCTTCAACCTGCCAAGTTCCTATGCGGCACTGGCGCTTTTCGTCTGCACGATGCTCGGTTTAGGGGCAGGCAATGGTGCGGTTTTCCAACTGGTGCCGCAGCGTTTTCGTCTGGAAATCGGCGTGATGACCGGGCTGATCGGCATGGCCGGCGGCATCGGCGGTTTTGCCTTGGCGGCCGGCATGGGCGCGATCAAACAGAGCACCGGCAGCTATCAACTGGCCCTGTGGTTGTTCGCCAGCCTCGGCGTGTTGGCATGGTTTGGCCTGCACGGCGTCAAGCGTCGCTGGAGAACCACCTGGGGTTCGGCGGCGGTGACGGCGGCGCGGGTCTGAACCGTCGATGGCACTGCAACTGAGTTTTGCCGAAGCCAGCGCTACTGGCCCGCGTGCGGAGAATCAGGACGCTTTACGCCTGGTCACGCCCGCTCCGGCGCTGGCGGCGAGCAAGGGTTATCTGTTCGCTATCGCTGATGGCGTCAGCCAGTGTGCCGATGGCGGACTGGCTGCGCGTTCGACCTTGCAGGCGCTGGCGCTCGACTACTACGCCACACCGGAAACCTGGAGCGTGGCGCAGGCACTGGACCGCCTGCTGCTCGCGCAAAACCGCTGGTTGCAGGCCAACGGTGGTGGGCAACCGTTGCTCACCACGGTCAGTGCTTTGGTCATGCGCGGTCGGCGTTTTACCCTCGCCCACGTCGGCGATTGTCGGGTGTATCGCTGGCACGGCGATAATTTGCAGCGGATCTCTGAAGATCATGTCTGGGATCAGCCGGGCATGCAGCATGTGCTCAAACGCGCGCTGGGGCTGGATCAGCATCTGGTGCTGGACTTCCTCGACGGTGAACTGCGCCACGGCGAGTGCTTTGTTTTGCTCAGTGACGGTGTCTGGTCGACACTCGGCGATACCGCCATTGCGGCGATTCTGCGTGATCAGCCGGATCTTCACAGCGCCGCGCAGACGCTGGTCAACGCCGCGCATCTGGCGGGGAGCCAGGACAATGCCAGTGCTTTGCTGGTGCGGGTGGATGCTTTGGGTGAGGCCAGTATCGGCGATGCGCTGATTCATTTGCAGCAATGGCCACTGCCTCCAGCGCTGAAACCCGGGCAGCACTTTGAAGGCTGGCAGGTGCAAGGGATTGTTGCTCAGAGTCAGCAATCGCTGCTCTATCGAGTGCATGATGGGCAAGGTCAGAGGTGGTTGCTGAAAACCCTGCCCACGCGCTCCGCCGATGATTCCTACGCCGGGCAAGCGTTGTTGTCCGAAGAATGGTTCCTGAAACGTGTGGCCGGGCGGCATTTTCCTGAAGTCCATGCGTGCCAGCAGCGTCAGCATTTGTACTACGTGATGCGCGAATATTCCGGGACGACGCTGGCGCAGATTTTTCAACAAAATGGGCCTTTACCCCTAGCGCAATGGCAGGACATCGCGGAGCGTCTACTACGCGCGGCCGGACTGCTGCATCGACGGCAGATTCTGCACCGGGACATCAAACCGGAAAATCTGCATTGGAGTGATGACGGTGAACTGCGGCTGCTGGATTTTGGCCTGGCGTATTGTCCTGGCCTGTCCGAAGACGCGCCGTCGACGCTGCCCGGAACCCCCAGTTACATCGCCCCGGAAGCGTTTCGTGGAGATCCGCCGAATGTGCAGCAGGATTTGTATGCGGTCGGTGTGACCCTGTATTTCCTGCTCACCGGGCATTTCCCCTATGGCGAGATCGAAGCGTTTCAGCGACCGCGCTTTGGTCTGCCGGTAAGTGCCAGCCGTTATCGGCCGGACCTGCCGGAATGGTTGGCGCAGAGTCTGGAGCGTGGGGTGGCGGCTGATCCGCAACAACGGTTTGAAACGGCTGAGGAATGGCTGTTGGTGTTGGAGCAGGGCGAACGGCGGAGTTTGAGTGTGCGGCCTCGGCCGTTGCTGGAGCGTGAGCCGTTGAAGGTCTGGCGGACGATGGCGATCGTGGCTTTATTGGGGAATCTGGTGCTGCTGATTTTGTTGTTTCATCACTGACACCGCGTCGCGGCCATCGCGAGCAGGCTCACTCCTACAATTTGAAATGCGTTCCCCTGTAGGAGTGAGCCTGCTCGCGATGACGTCAGCCCAATCACCACGAATCCATCTACCTGAGCGCCCCACGAACGAGCAACCCGCCTCGATTCAGTGCAAAAAATCACCCCCAATAACTGCCGAACCCCAATAAACCCGCCACCGTCCCCACTTGGCACAACCACTGCATTACCCAACTCAACACACACATAAAGCCCAACCTTCAACGACGAAGGCTGCGCTTCCCGAGAGAACGGGACCAGGACAAAGGCGTCCTCGCTAGGCAACTAGCGGGACGCCTTTTTTTGTTTGCGCAAAATTTCTCGAGCAAGGCCTGACTGCCCACAAGAGGCCAGCCGCAGCTCCCCGGAGAACCTGATGAAAAAACTCAAACTGGTGATGATCGGCAATGGCATGGCTGGGGTCCGCACCCTCGAAGAACTGCTCAAGCTGAGCAACGAGCTGTACGACATCACGGTCTTCGGTGCCGAACCGCACACCAACTACAACCGCATCCTGCTCTCACCGGTGCTGGCCGGTGAGCAGACCTTCGAAGAAATCGTGCTCAACGACCTCGACTGGTACCTGGAAAACCACATCAAGTTGCTGCTCAACCGCAAAGTGGTGGAGATCGACCGGGTCAAACGCCGGGTGATCGCCGAGGACGGCACCGAAGCCGAATACGATCGCCTGCTGATCGCCACCGGTTCGACACCGTTCATCTTGCCGATTCCCGGCAATACCCTGCACGGCGTGATCGGCTATCGCGACATCGCCGACACCCAAGCGATGATCGACACCGCGAAAACCCACAAGCACGCGGTCGTTATCGGCGGTGGTCTGCTCGGTCTCGAAGCCGCCAACGGCCTGATGCTGCGCGGCATGCATGTCACTGTAGTGCACATCGGCGAATGGCTGCTGGAACGGCAACTGGACAAAACCAGCGGCCAACTGCTGCAAACGGCGCTCGAATCCCGTGGCCTGCACTTCCGTCTGTGCGAACAGACTCAGGCCTTGCACGACGCCGGCAATGGCCGGGTCGGCTCGGTGCAATTCAAGAATGGCGACATCATCCCCGCTGATCTGGTGGTAATGGCCGCTGGCATTCGTCCTAACACCGAATTGGCGGAAAAGGCCGGCATCCCGTGCAATCGCGGCATCCTGGTCAACGACACCCTGCAAACCTACGATCCGCGCATCTACGCCATCGGCGAGTGCGCCAGCCATCGCGGCATTGCCTACGGTCTGGTCGCGCCATTGTTCGAACAGGCCAAGGTGTGCGCCAACCACCTCGCACAATTGGGCTTCGCCCGTTATCAGGGCTCAGTGACGTCGACCAAATTGAAAGTCACTGGCATCGACCTGTTTTCCGCTGGCGACTTCATGGGCGGCGAAGGTACGGAAACCATCACCCTCTCCGACCCGATTGGCGGCGTGTACAAAAAACTGGTGATCAAGGATGACGTGCTGGTCGGCGCCTGTCTGTACGGCGATACGGCAGATGGCGGTTGGTATTTCCGCCAGATTCGTGAGAATCACGCCATCGGCGAGATCCGCGATCACCTGATGTTTGGCGAAAATGCATTAGGCGACGTAGGACATCAGGGCCAGGACAAAGCCATGGTCATGGCCGATACGGCAGAAGTCTGCGGCTGCAACGGTGTGTGCAAAGGCACCATCGTCAAAGCGATTCAGGAACACGGCCTGTTCAGCGTCGACGAGGTGAAGAAACACACCAAAGCGGCCAGCTCCTGCGGCTCCTGCGCCGGACTGGTCGAGCAGATCCTGATCAACACCGTGGGTGGCGCAGCGGACGTCAAACCGAAAAGCGAAAAAGCCATCTGCGGTTGCAGCGACCTCAATCACGGGCAGATCCGCCAAGCGATTCGCGAACAGCATCTGCTGACCATCGCCGGCACCATGAGCTACCTCAACTGGCGCACGCCAAATGGCTGCGCAACCTGCCGCCCTGCCCTCAACTATTACCTGATTTCCACCTGGCCCGGCGAAGCCAAGGACGATCCGCAATCGCGCCTGATCAACGAGCGTGCACACGCCAACATCCAGAAGGACGGCACGTATTCGGTGGTGCCACGCATGTGGGGCGGCGTGACCAACCCTTCGGAACTGCGACGGATTGCCGATGTGGCCGACAAGTATCAGGTGCCGATGGTCAAGGTCACCGGCGGTCAGCGCATCGACTTGCTCGGCATCAAGAAGCAGGACTTGCCGGGTGTGTGGAAAGACCTCGACATGCCGTCCGGCCACGCCTACGGCAAATCCATCCGCACCGTGAAAACCTGCGTCGGTAGCGAGTTCTGCCGCTTCGGCACGCAGAACTCGACGCAACTGGGCATCGAGCTTGAACACGACCTGTTCAACATGTGGTCGCCGCATAAAGTAAAACTGGCTGTCTCCGGATGCCCACGCAATTGCTCGGAAGCGGGGATCAAAGACGTAGGAATTATCGGTGTCGACTCCGGTTGGGAGATGTACATCGGCGGTAACGGCGGGATCAAAACCGAAGTCGCTGAATTCTTCGTCAAGCTGAAAACCGCCGAAGAAGTGCGCGAATACAACGGCGCATTCCTGCAGCTCTATCGCGAAGAAGCCTTCTACCTCGAGCGCACCGTGCACTACCTGCAACGGGTCGGCATGGAGCACATCAAGAAAGCCGTGCTGGAAGACCCGGAGCGCCGCAAAGCCCTTAACGAACGCCTGCAATTCTCCCTGTCGTTCGAACAAGACCCGTGGAAAGAACGTCTGGCGCAGCCGCAACTGAAGAAAGAATTCGACGTAATCCCCGTGAAAAATCTGGAGGTGCCAGCATGAACTGGCTGGATATCTGTGCCCTCGACGAGATCAACGCCCTCGGTTCGCGGATCATTGCCGGACCGAAAGGTGACATCGCGATTTTTCGTACAAGCGACGACGAAGTTTTCGCCCTCGACGACCGCTGCCCGCACAAGGGTGGGCCGTTGTCACAAGGTTTGATCTACGGCAAACGCGTGGCCTGCCCGCTGCACAACTGGCAAATCGACCTCGAATCTGGCGAAGCTCAGGCGCCGGACATCGGTTGCGCGCACCATCACCCGGCGCGGGTCGAGAATGGTCGTGTGCAACTGGCCCTGCGGGACGCCATCTGATGAACCGCCAGACGACCGCCTCGACCTGCTGTTATTGCGGGGTCGGCTGCGGCGTGCTGATCGAGCATGACGGCGAGCGCATCCTCGGCGTCAGCGGCGATCCGGCGCACCCGGCCAACTTCGGCAAACTGTGCAGCAAAGGCTCGACCCTGCACCTGACCGGCGACCTCGCGGCCCGCGCGCTGTACCCGGAACTGCGTCTGGGCAAGGGCATGGCGCGCAGCCGCACAGACTGGGACACCGCACTGGAACATGCCGCCAACGTGTTCGCCGAAACCATCGCCGAACACGGCCCGGACAGCGTGGCGTTCTATATATCCGGGCAGTTGCTGACCGAGGACTATTACGCTTTCAACAAGCTGGCGCGGGCACTGGTCGGCACCAACAACATCGACAGCAACTCACGCCTGTGCATGTCCTCGGCAGTGGTCGGCTACAAGCGCAGCCTCGGCGCCGACGCCCCGCCGTGCAGCTATGAGGATCTGGAACTCAGCGATTGCGTGATGATCGTCGGCAGTAACATGGCCTACGCCCATCCGGTACTTTTCCGTCGGCTGGAAGAGGCAAAAGCCCGACGTCCGCAGATGAAAGTCATCGTCATTGATCCACGCCGCACCGACACCTGCGACCTCGCCGATCTGCATCTGGCGATTCTGCCCGGCACCGACGTCGCTTTATTCCATGGGATTTTGCATCTGCTGTTGTGGGAAGACTGGGTTGATCGCGACTTCATCAAAGCGCACACCGAAGGCTTGGCTGAACTGAAAAATCTGGTGCGTGATTACACCCCGCAAATGGTTTCGCAGTTGTGCGGCATCAGCGTTGAGCAATTGCAGCAGTGCGCCGAATGGGTGGGTACTTCGCCGAGTTTTCTGTCGCTGTGGTGCATGGGGTTGAACCAGTCCAGCGCTGGCAGCGCGAAGAACAGCGCGCTGATCAATCTGCACCTGGCCACCGGGCAAATTGGCCGTCCGGGTGCAGGACCTTTCTCCCTTACCGGTCAGCCAAATGCCATGGGCGGGCGCGAAACCGGTAGTTTGTCGAATCTGTTGCCGGGTCATCGTGAAGCGGCCAATCCTGAACACCGCGCTGAAGTGGCGGCTTATTGGGGGGTGGATCAACTGCCGGAAAGCACTGGTCTCAGCGCCATCGAACTGTTCGAGCAAGTGCGCAGCGGCAAGATCAAAGCGTTATGGATTGCCTGCACCAACCCTGCGCAATCGATGCCGGATCAGAACTCGGTGCGCGCGGCACTGGAAGCTTGCCCGTTTGTAGTGTTGCAGGAGGCTTTTCGCACGACTGAAACCGCGGCATTCGCCGACTTGCTACTGCCCGCTGCCAGTTGGGGCGAGAAGGAAGGCTCGGTAACCAATTCCGAGCGGCGCATTTCCCACGTGCGCAAAGCCATCCTCCCACCGGGTGAGGCGCGGCCGGATTGGGCGATTACGGTAGATTTCGCGCAGCGTCTGGAGAAACGTCTGCGTCCCTCTGCATCGAGCCTGTTTGCGTTCACCCAACCTGCGCAACTGTTCGATGAATTCAAAGGACTGACGCGTGGGCGGGATCTGGATATGTCGGGGATCAGTCACGCGCTGATCGACGAGATCGGACCGCAGCAATGGCCCTTCCCTGTCGGCGCCCGCGTAGGAACACCACGACTGTACGGGGACGGTATTTTTCCTACGGCCATTGGCCGCGCTCATTTCATTGCCGACCCTTACCGCGCCGCCAAAGAACAGCGTGATGCACGCTTTCCGCTGACATTGATCACTGGCCGCTTGCGCGATCAATGGCACGGTATGAGCCGCACCGGCACGGCGGCGCAACTGTTCGGGCATGTCAGCGAAGCGGTGTTGAGTCTGCATCCAGACGAAATGCGCCGGCATCGTTTGCAGCCGGGCGATCTGGTCAATTTGAAAAGTCGTCGCGGCGCAGTAATTGTTGCGGTCGGTAGTGATGACAGCGTACGTCCGGGACAAGCGTTTCTACCGATGCACTGGGGCGATCGCTTTCTCAAGGGCGGCGTGAACAGCCTGACGCTGCCGGCCTTCGACCCGCTGTCGAAACAACCGGAACTCAAACACAGCGGCGTGCGCCTGGAGCCGGTCAATCTGCCGTGGCAGCTTTTCGCACTGATCGAGGGTGATGTTCAACGGCATTTCGAGACGCTACGACCGCTCTGTGAGGCATTTTCCTACGTGAGTATCAGCCTTGTCGGACGTGAGCGATCGGCGCTGCTGATACGCGCAGCGAGCAGCGAGGCACCGAATGCGCAATTGCTCAGTGAAATCGATCATTGCCTGTCGCTGATCGACGGCCCGGTACTGGCTTACGACGATCCACGCCGGGCCATTGGCAAACGCGTACGCATTGAAAACGGCCGGATCACCGCGATCCGCCTGGCCGGCGAAACCCTCGCCCGGCATTGGCTGCAAGGGTTGTGGCTGGAAGGCCGTGCGGACGAACAACTGCGGCGCTGGTTGCTGGCACCGATGAGTGCTCCTCCGGGCAGTGCCGGTGTGCAGGCCAGCGCGGATAAAACTCTGTGCAACTGCAACAACGTCAGCCTCAACACAGTCTGCGCAGGCATCCGCCAAGGTCTGGATCTGCAGGGTTTGAAAAACAATTTGGGCTGCGGCACGCAATGCGGCTCGTGCGTCCCGGAAATAAAGCGTTTGCTGGCTGCCGAGTTGCAGCCGGTCGCCATCATCTGATGAGGAAAGCAGCATGAATGCAAAAGTCTGGCTGGTAGGCGCGGGCCCCGGCGATCCGGAACTGCTGACCCTCAAAGCGGTGCGCGCCTTGCGCGAGGCCGATGTGGTGCTGATCGACGATCTGGTCAATGACGCGGTGCTGGAACACTGCCCTGGCGCACGCATTATTGCCGTGGGTAAACGCGGCGGTTGTCGTTCGACACCGCAGGCGTTTATCCATCGGCTGATGCTGCGCTATGCCCGCCACGGCAAGTGTGTGGTGCGACTCAAGGGCGGCGATCCATGCATTTTCGGCCGGGGCGGTGAAGAGGCGCAGTGGCTGCGTGAGCGCGGGGTCGAGGTGGAACTGGTGAATGGCATCACCGCCGGGCTGGCCGGGGCAACGCAGTGCGATATTCCGCTGACATTACGCGGTGTGGCGCGCGGGGTGACGCTGGTGACTGCGCATACTCAGGATGACAGCCAGTTGAACTGGCAGGCACTGGCGCAGGGCGGCACAACGCTGGTGGTTTATATGGGCGTGGCCAAACTGGGGGAGATTCGCGATCAGTTGCTGGCGGGAGGGATGGCGACGGATACGCCGGTGGCGATGATCGAGAATGCGTCATTGCCTGAGCAGCGCGAATGCCGGAGTGATCTGTCGCGCATGAGTGATGATGCGTGTGCGTTTGGATTGAAAAGCCCGGCGATTCTGGTAATTGGTGCGGTGGCAGCCATTGTTGAAGAGCAAAAGATCGCAGCCGGCGGCAGCTCCTACATGGGATCTGCGTACACCCTGTAGAGCCAAATCGCAGGCAAAGAAAAGCCCGGCCTAAGCCGGGCTTTTCTCAGAGCGGCAGCTAATTACTTAGCTTGAGCTTCAACCTGCGCTTCTACGCGACGGTTTACAGCGCGGCCAGCTTCAGTTTTGTTGTCAGCAACTGGGCGGGATTCGCCGTAGCCAACAGACTGAACGCGGGACGATTCAACACCGTACTGGTTGGTCAGAACTTGCTTAACGGCGTTTGCACGACGCTCGGACAGTTTCTGGTTGTAAGCGTCAGGACCGACGGAGTCAGTGTGACCTTCAACAGTAGTGGTGGTGGATGGGTACTGCTTCATGAAGTCAGCCAGGTTCTTGATGTCGCCGTAGCTGTTTGGCTTCACAACCGACTTGTCGAAGTCGAACTTAACGTCCAGCTCAACACGAACAACTTCAGCAACTGCTGGGCAGCCGTCAGCGTCAACAGTTACGTTGGCTGGGGTGTCCGGGCACTTGTCAACGTTGTCGCAAACGCCATCGTTGTCGCTGTCGGAGCAGACTTCAGCTGGTGCTGGAACTGGAGCAGCAGCAGGCTTGGAGCCGCCACCGAAGTTCACACCGATACCAACGCTAGGAGCCCACTCGGTGTCGCCCTGGTCGATGTTGTACTGAGCTTCAACGCCAGCACGGGCGTAGAAGTTCTCGGTGAAGTACAGCTTGGCACCAGCGCCCAGGTTGGCGAAGGTGGAGCGGTCACGACCGCCGGAACCGTTCTGACCGATGCTCTGATCGGAGAAACCAGCCGATACGTATGGACGCAGCATGTCGCCTGGGTTGTTGAAGTGGTACAGAGCGTCCAGAGCGGTGTTCGCGCCCTTGATGTTACGACCGTCGTCGGAACGTACGTTGTGCACTTCGTCGTAGCCCAGACGCAGTTCAACGTCGTCGGTCAGGAAGTAACCGATCGAACCGCCGAACAGGTTGCCGTTGTTCTTGAAGTTACGAGCGCTGTCGAATTGTTCTTTCTTTGCGAAGCCTTCGATTTCAACTGCGCCTTGGCCTTGTGCCAGAGCGCCGAACGAAGTGGCGGCAATCAGAGAACCAATGGCCAAGCCCAAGGTGTTTTTCAGTTTCATCCGTTAAATCCCCATCTGGTGATTGTGAAGCAGTCCCGCAAACCGGGGGACAACTCGGCGGCAAGTCTATCAGAACTTGCCTACACGTAAGAGATATTTGCGCTGAACTAAGTTTCAGCAATGCCTGCAAATTTCTCACGCAATTTATCTAGAGCACGTTTGTAACGCATTTTTGTCGCACTCAAACCCATGTGCATGATGTCTGCGATCTCCTGAAATTCCAGCTCTGCGACAAATCGAAGCACCAGAATTTCACGGTCAATCGGGTTCACATACACCAGCCAGCGATCAAGTCCGCCCTTCTCCTCGGGTTTCGGCGCCTTTTCTTCGGACGCTTCCTCGAGGGGGTCAAGACTCAATGCGTCCATCAAGCGACGCTTTCGCCGTTCCTTCCGATACTGCGTAATACATTCGTTGTACGTGATGCTGTAGAGCCACGTTTTGAACTTCGATTTCCCCTCGAAGTTCTTCAGGCCATACAGCACCTTCAACATGACTTCCTGACAGACATCGTCTGCGTCGCGATCGTTCCCAAGATATCTCGCACAAACGTTAAATAATGTTCGCTGGTAACGCCGCATCAGTTCTTCATAAGCGCGCGTTACGTGAAAAAGCTCGGTATGCGAGCGCGCGACCAACTCCTCATCAGAGAGCTCGCGGGGGTCGTAGCGCGTGGATAGCGTTTGGGCTTTATTCAAAACAAGTCGTGCCGACAGTCAGGTCAATGTCCACCGCAACCAGCATCAGCTGGCATTTTGCGGCGGCATACATTAGCAGGGTTTGCCGGATTAGCGGCTACTCACATGCTGTTCCAGCAGGATCCGATTGGAAAGAGAGACTAGCTCACCCTCATCGGTCAGCAATGTGGTTTTAACCGTGCCGATCTCTTCGATCTGGCCTTCGACCTCGCCAACACGCACTTGTTGCCCAACCTGATACAACTCACGCACATAGATTCCCGCAAGAATCTGACCGGCAATTTCCCGGCTTCCCAAACCCATGGCCAGCGCAACGGCCAGACCAACGGTAATCAAAACAATGACAATCACATGGTTCAGCAGGTCGGTCTTGACCTCAAGCTGACTGATCGCGACCGAGATGCTGATGATGATCACCAGCCCCTGGGCAATTCGCCCAAGCCCCGAAGCGTAGTCCAGGCCTACGCCTTCTGCCGCCCCGCGCACCAGCCCGTTGGCCAGTTGCGCGAGCAAAACACCTACCAGCAACACCAGCGCTGCGCCGAATACTTTCGGCAAATAGAGCGCCAACATATCCAGCGTAGCCGAAACTCGCTCGAGGCCAAGGGATTCTGCCGCAGAAACCAGGAAAATCAGCAGAACGAACCAGTAAACGATTTTGCCGATCAGGGTCGAGATCGGAACTTGCAGCCCCGCACGCGACATCAATTTAGTCAGGCCGGTACCGCCCATCAGGCGATCGAGGCCGAGTTTGGCGAGCAATTTGGACAGCAAGGTATCGAGCAGCTTGGCCACAACGAAACCCAACAGCAGCACGACCAGTGCGCCGAACAGGTTCGGGATGAAATTGGCTACTTTGGTCCACAACGCAGTCATTGCAGTGACGAGGCTCTGAGTCCAGAGGTCGAGTTCCATATTCAATCAGCCTTATCAGCAGTGCGAGCGGTAGGTTTACGAAGACGGGAAACCGGCGAGACATGGGCCGATCCGTTATTCAGGGCGATCATCAGCGCGGGCAGCCAGCGGCCCAGCAGGCTGAACAGATCACCGGCGCCGACCTGGCGGTTGGCGGTTTTGAGTACGCGGCCCAGGCATGCATCGTCGTCGCGGCTGGACGGCGAGGCGTTGAGCATGTCGCGCAAAGACTGTTCAAACGGATCGTGCATACGCACCTCTCGTGATGTCTGTGAAAGACGCGGGCAGATTTGGTCGGGTCACATGCGCCATGTTCAGACCCAACGCAAACGACGGAATAACCACCACTGACCGAAGGCCAGGGCAAGCACCGTCAAGCAGGCGATCAGGAAACCATAGGGGCTGCTGGAGAATGGAATTCCGCCGACGTTGATGCCCAGCAGACCGGTGATAAAACTCATCGGCAAAAAGATGCAGGTGATGATGCCGAAGCGGTACATGGTGCGATTCATGCGCTCGCTCAAACGCCGGTCTTCAGCCTCCAGCACAAGCCCCACGCGCTCTCGGGTCAATTCGAGCTCTTCAAGATAGCGGGTCAGACTGTTGTTCAATTCGTTCCAGTAGTCGGCATCGTCGTCGACAAACCAAGGCAGTTTTATCCGTGTCAGCTGTCCGAAAATATCCCGTTGTGGCGCCAGAAAACGCTTCAGCCCGGCCGCCCTGCGCCGGATGTGCAAAATGGCGCCATGCTCGGGGGTATACCGTTCGTCGGCATCCATCTTTTCTTCTTCCTCATCGGCGATTTCCGAGAGGCAAGTGACCAGATCCTGCACCTTGTTGGTGAGGAACTGCGCTAGATAAAGGATAAGTTCAGACGAGGTTTTCGGGCCTTTGCCGTCCGCCAATTGCACCAACAGTTCATCAGTGGCACGCAAAGGACGCAAACGCAGGGAAATCACCCGCTGGGCGGAAGCGAAAATCCGCACCGAGACCATGTCTTCCGGCTCGGCACCCGGGTTGAGATTGACCCCGCGCAAGAACAACAGCAATTCGGAATCGGGCAACGGCAACAGACGCGGTCGCGTATTTTCTTCCAGCAGCAGGTCGCAGGTGAATTCATTGAGACCACTGGATTTGCGCAGCCAGGTCTGAGTTTGCGGATGGCTGCGATCCCAATGCAGCCACAGGCTTTCATGGGCCTGCAGCTGCAAATCGTCGAGCTCAGTACGGGCTATCGAACGCGCGCCACCTTTTCCGTCCAGCACCAGGGCATGCACCAGCCCCCATTGCGCGTTTTCTTCCTCGAACATCCGCATCCCTTTGTCGAAAGCTTATTCAGGCATCTTCAGCGGACTCGGCGAGACGATCACGCCGTTGTTGTCCGCATAAATGTACTGGCCCGGGTGGAACGTCACACCGGCGAACGTCACCGGGACGTTGAGGTCGCCGATACCACGTTTTTCGGTTTTCATCGGATGGCTGGCCAGCGCCTGCACGCCCAGATCGGTCTGCGCGATGACGTCGACGTCACGGATGCAACCGTAGATCACCAGCCCTTCCCAACCATTTTTGGCAGCCTTCTCGGCAATCATGTCGCCGAGCAATGCACGGCGCAGCGAACCGCCGCCATCAACCACCAGTACCTTGCCGTTGCCCTTGAGGTCAGCCTGTTCCTTGACCAGCGAGTTGTCTTCGAAACATTTGATGGTCACGATTTCGCCGCCGAACGAATCACGGCCACCGAAATTGCTGAACATCGGCTCAAGCACCTGCACCAGCTCCGGATAGGCGTCGCACAGGTCAGGCGTAAGGTAATGGTTCATCGAAAAACTCCTGTAACAAGGAAGACGATCAAGGATGACGCATTCTGTTGAGACGAGATCCGGCGGTCGCTGTTTACCTTAGTCCATCCCATGGTCGCTGAACGAACCTGAACAAACCCTGAAACGTAATCGCTAAACAGCCACCAAAAATGACCGGAACCGCACAATGCGTCATATCTTAGCCGCAAGCCAACCCGAACGAAATGCCCTTTTCAGGGCCTCTCGCTCAGACCGCAGCAGCCAAATCCGGCTTCTCGCCCAGTAACGGCGCGTGCTGATCGTTCAACCAGCGCGCCACCAATGGCCATACCTCAGTCTGCGCCGCTTTGCTCACCAACATCTCGACATGGCCGAAATTATCGTTGAAGCCCTGCTCGCGGCCCAGATTGATGAACTGCTTGTGCTCCGAGCCGATCTGCTCAAACAACTTGCGACAGGCCCAGGCCGGATCCTGATGATCCCCCGCCGCCGTCACTGCCAGCACCGGCACCTTGACGTCGGAAAGGCCCGCCCACCAATCCTTGTCCTTGTCGCCAAAACGGCCGAACAAGCCGTACCAGCGCATGCTCTCCAGCGCCAGACCGATCGGCTCATCTTCCGGGCCGCGCTTGAGGCGTGAACCCGACAGTTGCGCAAAACGCTTGAGAATAAAGCGCCCGCTCCACTCCACCGGCGGAATTTTCAGCGGCCAGTAAGTACGGCTGACCTGGGTGCCGAAAAACGCTGCCGAGGCCACGGCAGGCTCGCCAAGGTATTCGCCACCGAGCGCGGCGGCCAAGGTGATGCCGCCCAGCGAATGGCCGATCCAGTGCGGAATCTGCCCGCTCTGCTCACGCACGAATGCGGCAATCGCCGGCAAGTCGTAACGGGCGTAGTCGGCGACACGATTGCGCCGGTATTCCTCGTTGCGCTGCGACAAGCCGTGGCCGCGCATCTCGGGGATCCACACGTCAAAACCCAGACGCGTCAAATAGGCACCCAGGCCCAGACCTTTGGGGGAAAACCAGAAGCGTCGATTGGAAAAACTGCCGTGCAGCAGAATCACCGGCACACCGCGAGGCGCCGAGTCATCGGCCATGCCCAAGCGGGTCACAGCGATTTCCACGGACCAGTCGGGACTGTTGCCGGGTTTCAGTCGATACACGTCTTCGCTCAGATCGCCGCGCCGTTCGGCGCTGATCAGGGCGACAGGAAATAGGTCACTGCTGCTTTGCATAATGCTCTTGCACAAAAAAGGGCGGCATCTACAGGAGCCCGCCCTACTTGAATCTCAAAACCCGCCCCCACAGGGGAAGCGGGCCGTTCACATACTTATCAGGCCGGCGCTTGGCCTTCCGCCAGGAAGAACCAGGTTTCCAGCACGGTATCCGGGTTCAGAGACACGCTTTCGATGCCCTGCTCCATCAGCCACTTGGCCAGATCCGGGTGGTCCGAAGGACCCTGACCGCAGATACCGATGTACTTGCCGGCCTTGTTGCACGCGGCAATCGCGTTGGCCAGAAGCTTCTTGACCGCCGGATTACGCTCGTCAAACAGGTGCGCGATGATACCGGAATCGCGGTCCAGACCCAGGGTCAGCTGAGTCAGGTCGTTGGAGCCGATCGAGAAACCGTCGAAGAATTCAAGGAACTCTTCGGCCAGAATCGCGTTGGATGGCAATTCGCACATCATGATCACGCGCAGACCGTTCTCACCGCGCTTCAAGCCGTTTTCGGCGAGCAGATCGACGACCTGGCTGGCTTCGCCGAGGGTACGGACGAACGGCACCATGATTTCGACGTTGGTCAGGCCCATCTCATTGCGCACACGTTTCAGCGCGCGGCATTCGAGTTCGAAGCAGTCACGGAACGATTCGCTGATGTAACGCGAAGCGCCACGGAAGCCCAGCATCGGGTTTTCTTCTTCCGGCTCGTAGAGCTTGCCGCCGATCAGGTTGGCGTATTCGTTGGACTTGAAGTCCGACAGGCGCACGATGACTTTTTTCGGCGTGAACGCCGCCGCCAGGGTGCTGATGCCTTCCACCAGTTTGTCGACGTAGAAGTCGACCGGGTCGTTGTAACCGGCGATACGCTTGTCGACGCTGTCCTTGATTTCCTGCGGCAGACCGTCGTAGTTCAACAGCGCTTTCGGGTGCACACCGATCATGCGGTTGATGATGAATTCCAGACGGGCCAGGCCGACACCGGCGTTCGGCAGTTGCGCGAAGTCGAAGGCACGGTCCGGGTTGCCGACGTTCATCATGATCTTGAACGGCAGCTCCGGCATGGCGTCGACGGAGTTCTTCTTGATGTCGAAGCCCAGTTCGCCTTCGAAGATGTAACCGGTGTCGCCTTCGGCGCAGGACACGGTCACGCCCTGGCCATCCTTCAGCAGTTGGGTGGCGTTGCCGCAACCGACCACTGCCGGGATGCCCAGCTCACGAGCGATGATCGCCGCGTGGCAGGTACGCCCGCCACGGTTGGTGACGATGGCGCTGGCGCGCTTCATCACTGGTTCCCAGTCCGGGTCGGTCATGTCGGAAACGAGTACGTCGCCCGGCTGGACCTTGTCCATCTCGGACACGTCTTTGATGATGCGCACTTTACCGGCGCCGATGCGCTGGCCAATCGCACGACCTTCAACCAGCACGGTGCCGGTTTCTTTCAGCAGGTAACGTTCCATGACGTTGGCCTGGGTGCGGCTTTTCACGGTTTCCGGACGCGCCTGCACGATGTACAGCTTACCGTCGTCACCGTCCTTGGCCCACTCGATGTCCATCGGGCAGCCGTAGTGTTTCTCGATGATCATCGCTTGCTTGGCCAGCTCGCTGACTTCAGCGTCGGACAGGCAGAAACGCGCACGATCAGCCTTGTCGACATCGATGGTCTTGACCGAACGACCGGCCTTGGCCTCGTCGCCGTAGATCATCTTGATGGCTTTGCTGCCCAGGTTGCGACGCAGGATCGCCGGACGACCGGCCTCCAACGTGCCCTTGTGCACATAGAATTCGTCCGGGTTGACCGCGCCTTGTACGACGGTTTCGCCCAAGCCGTAGGCGCCAGTGATAAACACCACGTCACGGAAACCGGATTCGGTGTCGAGGGTGAACATTACGCCGGCAGTGCCGGTTTCCGAACGCACCATGCGCTGCACGCCAGCCGACAGGGCGACCAGTTTGTGGTCGAAGCCCTGGTGCACGCGGTAGGAAATCGCACGGTCGTTGAACAGCGAAGCGAACACCTCTTTGGCGGCGCGGATAACGTTTTCCACACCACGGATGTTCAGGAAGGTTTCCTGCTGACCGGCGAACGAAGCGTCCGGCAAGTCTTCGGCGGTGGCGGAAGAACGCACGGCCACGGCCACATCGGGGTTGCCGGCCGACAGCGCGGCGAACGCGGTGCGGATCTCGGCATTCAGTTTTTCCGGGAATTCGGCTTCCATGATCCATTGACGGATCTGTGCGCCGGTCTTGGCCAGGGCGTTGACGTCGTCAACGTCGAGCGCGTCGAGGGCCTGGTGGATCTGGTCGTTGAGGCCGCTCAGTTCGAGGAAATCACGATAAGCCTGAGCCGTCGTGGCGAAGCCGCCGGGGACCGAAACACCGGCGCCTGCCAGGTTACTGATCATCTCGCCCAGGGATGCGTTCTTGCCCCCCACATGCTCAACATCGTGTTTGCCGAGCTTATCGAGGGAAACTACGTACTCTACCAAGGTGATCTCTCCACTAACTGTGTTGGAAAAGCTCAGAAACCGGCGGCCCGGGGGAGCCTTGGCCGGTTGTATGGCCTGGACCTGGAAAATAAGTGAGAATGCTGGCCATTGGCGGCCGGCAAATCGCGCCTATCATATCCAAGAATCGTCACTAGCTTAAGGCCCAAGGTGCAAATGAAACGATCTGCTTTCTTCATCTCCGATGGCACCGGCATCACTGCCGAAACCCTGGGTCAAAGCCTTCTGGCGCAGTTCGAAAACATTACCTTCAGCAAATTCACGCGACCGTACATCGACAGCGTGGATAAAGCGCGGGCCATGGTACAACAAATCAACAAAGCCGCCGAAACCGACGGCTTTCGCCCGATCATCTTCGACACCATCGTCAATCAGGACATCCGTGAGATTCTCGCAACGTCCAATGGTTTCATGATCGACATTTTCTCGACCTTTCTTGCCCCGCTTGAGCAGGAACTGACCGAGCATTCTTCCTACACCGTCGGCAAGTCGCATTCGATCGGGCACAACTCCAATTACATGGAGCGTATCGAGGCGGTGAACTTCGCCCTCGACAATGACGACGGCGCGCGCACGCACTATTACGACAAAGCCGATTTGATACTAGTGGGCGTGTCGCGATGCGGCAAAACGCCGACGTGTCTGTACATGGCCATGCAGTTCGGCATCCGCGCGGCCAACTATCCGCTGACCGAAGACGACATGGAGCGCCTGACCCTGCCGACGGCCCTGCGCGCCCATCAGCACAAGCTGTTCGGCCTGACCATCGACCCGGACCGCCTCACCGCGATCCGCAACGAGCGCAAGCCCAACAGCCGTTATTCGAGCTACGCCCAGTGCGAGTTCGAAGTGCGCGAGGTGGAGAATTTGTTCCGCCGCGAGAACATCCCGAACATCAACTCCACGCATTTTTCGGTGGAAGAGATTTCGGCGAAGATTCTGGTGGAGAAAGGTGTGGAGCGGCGGTTCAAATAGTTCTGCATTGCCTGATCTGACGCCTTCGCGAGCAAGCTCGCTCCCACAGGTTTCTGGAGTGTCTGCAAATTTTGCATTCACCACAAAACCCTGTGGGAGCGAGCCTGCTCGCGAAGAACGATTACACGGTCTCGGTTAATGCCCGCGCCAAAGCCTCGAATCCACTAAGCAACAACCGATCATCCCCCACCGCATTACACACACTCACCCGAATAAATTGCGGCACCGCTGAATGCCCGACCGCAAACGCCTCGGCGGTGGCCACCAGGTAATTGTTCTCCTTCAACTCCGCGGCAATCTGCGACGCCCGCCACAACTCAGGCACTTCCACCCAGAAGTGCGGGCTGTAAGGGTGAGTCTTGTAATTCAAGCCCAGCAGAACAGGCGCCACCAGGGCCTTGCGCCGAGCGATCTCGCTGATCTGTTCGTCCAGCAAACGCTCGGCCATACCGCTTTCAATCCACAGGCTCGCCACTTCCATCGATAACGGATTGGCCATCCAGCACGTTGCGCGAATGGCGGCGCTCAAACGCCCGATCAACGCTTGCGGCGCGTGCAGATAACCGACGCGCAAACCCGCCGAAACAGCCTTGCTCAGGCTGCCGATCAACACCGAACGTTCCGGCGCGAAATAACTCAGCGGCAACGGGCGCTGACGATCCAGAACCGCATGGGCTTCGTCTTCGATAATCAACAGATTGTGCTGGCGGCAGATATCGGCAATTGCCTCGCGCCGTGGGATCGACATCACAGCGGCTGTAGGATTCTGGATCGTTGGGGTGCAATACAGTGCAGAAACCCGATGCTGACGGCAGATTTCTTCCAGTGCCGACGGCACAAGTCCTTCGTCATCCATCGCCGCGCCAATGAGTTTTATCCCGAGCTGGCGTGCGACGCCGATCAATCCCGGGTAGGACAGATGCTCGGTAACAACGGTGTCGCCGGCCTTGAGCAGGCCCATCAACGCGCACAACAGACCATGTTGGCCGCCGTTGACGCACAACACCTGATCGGCGTGCGGGACAAACGCCTCGTGCTGCAACCACACCGCCCCGGCCAATCGGTGCCGTGCCAGCCCTGCTTCGGCGGTGTAACCGGTCAACTGCTGTAACACCCGCGGATCGCTGGCCAGCTCCTGCAGGCTCTGGCTCATGAACGCCGCTTCCTGTGCGGGAATCGGCTGATTGCGGCTCATGTCGAAACAGGCTGACGGCTCATCGCTGACATTACGAAAGCCTTTGTCCTGCGGCCGCTCCATCCCGCGCTGACAGACGTAGGTGCCATCTCCGACACGGGCGACGACCAGTCCTACACGCTCCAGCTCACCGTAGGCCCGGCTGATGGTGCCGATGGTCACGCCCAGGCTGTCGGCCAGCAATCGGTGCGGCGGCAACTTGCATCCCGCATCAATCACACCTTCGTCGATGGCCTGTGCGACCGCATCGGCCAAACGCTTGTACTTCACGCCGACGCCATTGGCGAGGCCGTCGCGGAGGATTGACACCATGGCAATACTTACTTTGACAGTCATTCTCGCCCCGAATAGCGTGCTAAAAAAAGGTTCAATCAGAAATAGACCGTTTACGCGATCAGGTCAATTCCACCGCTCGGAGCACGTCACATGTCGACCGCCGTCAGTACACCGATGAATATCAGCAAACCCTGGCTCGCCGGATTGCTCACCAGCGTGCTGTTCCTGATCGTTTGCCTGAGCTGGGGCACGACGTGGCTGGGGATCAAGATTGCGGTGGAAAGCGTGCCACCGCTGACGGCTGCCGGATTGCGGTTTCTGATCGCTTTTCCGCTGTTCCTGAGCTTCGCGCTGTTGCGCAAGGAACCGCTGTTTTTTCCAAAGCAAAGTCGCGGGTTCTTTGTGTTCGTCACGCTGTCGTATTTCAGCCTGCCCTACTACCTGCTCAACTACGGCGAAATGCACGTGTCATCGGGCCTGACAGCGCTGCTGTTCAGTTGCATGCCGGTGTTTATCCTGCTGTTTTCCGCGCTGTTTCTGCGCGAGAGAATCTACCCGTCGCAGATGCTCGGTATCGCGATCGGTTTTGGCAGTCTGTTCATGATTATTCGCAGTCAGGGCCTGCATCTGGATCAGGCCGAATGGCTGGGGGTGCTGGCGATTCTGTGCGCAGCGGTGATGCATGCGCTGTGTTACGTGGTGACGAAAAAACATGGCAGCGCGATCAGCGTGATCACCTACAACACCCTGCCGATCGGTATCGCCGGACTGATGTTATTTATTGTCGGCTTAAGCGTTGAAGCCCCTGAGTTTTCGCAGGTGACAGCACGTTCCTGGGGTGCCCTGCTTTATCTCGGGCTGGTGGCGTCGGTCGGCGGATTCATCGTTTACTTTTTACTGCTTAAACGCTTGAGCCCGATCATTCTGTCGTTCGTGTTTATCATTTTCCCGGTGTTCGCCGTGATCATCGGCGCCTGGTACGAGGGGCAAACCCTGTCCCGGGAGCTGATGATCTATTCGGCGATTTTGTTGAGCGGTTTTGCGATCACCAAATTGCCTGTGGAAAAGTGGTTCAGATAACAAACATATCCACAAAGCGGTTCACGGGGGTGGCTTCAAGTAGCGTCTGATCCTTGCACAACGCGAAGATCTCACCACTACGCTGACCGGTGAAACGCGTCGCCAGATTGGCCTTGAACTTGTCCTCCAGCAATGGAATACCCTCGGCACGACGCCGGCGATGACCGATCGGGAATTCCACCACGACGTTGTCGGTGCTGCTGCCGTCCTTGAAAAACACCTGCACGGCGTTGGCAATCGAGCGTTTATCAGGCTCCAGGTATTCGCGGGTGAAACGCGGATCCTCGACGATGACCATTTTTTCGCGCAGCACATCGATGATCGGGTGCGCCTTGTGGAAATCATCTTCGTACTGCTCGGCGACCAGATTGCCAAAGGCCAGCGGCACGGCGGTCATGTACTGGATGCAGTGGTCGCGGTCGGCGGCGTTGGCCAGCGGCCCGACCTTGGAAATGATGCGAATCGCCGATTCGTGGGTGGTGATGACGATACGGTCGATCTCGTGCAGACGATTGCGCACTTGCGGGTGCAAGGTCACCGCGGCTTCGCAGGCAGTTTGCGCATGAAACTCGGCGGGGAAGCTGATCTTGAACAGCACGTTTTCCATCACGTAACTGCCGAACGGCCGCGAAAAACTGAAAGCGCGTTTATCTTCCGGTTTCAGCGCCAGATCGCTGTTGGTGTGGCTGAACAGCACATCATAAAAGCCCCATTGCTTGGCGGTGAGAACGCCGGGAATGCCCATCTCGCCGCGCATGGCAATGTCGGCCAGACGCACGCCCCGACTCGATGCATCCCCCGCCGCCCAGGATTTTCGCGAACCGGCGTTTGGAGCATGCCGGTAAGTGCGCAGCGCCTGACCATCGGCGAACGCGTGGGACAACGCCGACAACAATTGCTCGCGATTGGCGCCCATCAGTTTGGCGGTAACGGCGGTCGAGGCGACTTTCACCAGAATGACGTGATCGAGTCCTACGCGGTTGAAGGAGTTTTCCAGGGCGATCACGCCTTGAATCTCGTGGGCCATGATCATCGCTTCGAGCACATCGCGAATAGTCAACGGCGCTTCAGCGTTGGCCAGACGCTTCTGCGAGAGGTGATCAGCCACCGCAAGAATGCCGCCCAGGTTGTCCGATGGATGACCCCATTCGGCGGCGAGCCAGGTGTCGTTGTAGTCGAGCCAGCGGACGATGCAGCCGATGTCCCACGCGGCTTTAACCGGGTCGAGGCGATGGCTGGTACCCGGCACCCGCGCGCCGTAAGGAACCACCGTTCCTTCGACCATCGGGCCGAGGTGTTTGGTGCATTCGGGGAAACGCAGCGCCAGCAGGCCGCAGCCCAGCGTGTCCATCAGGCAGTTGCGGGCGGTGTCGAGGGCTTCGGCAGAGGTGACTTTGAAGGTGAGGACGTAATCGGCGATGTCCTGCAGGACACGGTCGTAGTCGGGGCGGTTGTTCAGGTCGACGTTGGCGCTCATTGCGGTTCTCCTGTGCGGGAATGATGAGTGGTGCGGTCTTCCTCAGGGCTTGGCGGGTTTGGTCTGGTTGATTGCAGGTCTGGGGTGCCTGCTCATTTTGTGTTTCTTCAGCGAGTAGCCCCTCACCCTAGCCCTCTCCCGAGGGAGAGGGAACCGATTGGGGGATGCTTCAGAGGTTCACCGACTTGAGCGATCTGTGTTGAATCCATAATCGATCGGGTCAATGCACAATTTCAAACACCTCGGTCGGCCCCCTCTCCCTTTGGGAGAGGGCTGGGCGGGCGGCGTTCCGATGAGGGTAAAAGCTCTCGGATCAGAAGGAATCTCCGGGAATGCGCACGTAACCCTCCATCAGGACACGAGCGCTACGGCTCATGATGGCTTTTTTGACGATCCACTCACCGTTTTCCAGACTGGCTTCAGCGCCAACGCGCAACGTCCCGGATGGATGCCCAAAGCGCACGGCATTGCGTTCAACACCACCGGCCGCAAGGTTGACCAACGTGCCGGAAATCGCTGCCGCAGTCCCGATCGCCACCGCCGCCGTGCCCATCATCGCGTGATGCAACTTGCCCATCGACAACGCCCGCACCAGCAAATCCACGTCACCAGCGCCAACCGCTTTACCACTCGACGCCACGTAATCCGCAGGCTTGGCAACAAACGCAACTTTCGGTGTGTGTTGCCGTTTCGCCGCTTCATCCAGATTCGATATCAGCCCCATGCGCAATGCGCCGTAAGCCCGAATCGTCTCGAACATCTGCAATGCTTTCGGATCGCTGTTGATCGCGCTCTGCAACTCGGTGCCGGTGTAACCAATGTCTTCAGCATTGACGAAAATCGTCGGGATGCCAGCATTGATCATGGTCGCCTTGAAGGTGCCAACACCCGGAACTTCCAGCTCATCGATCAGGTTGCCGGTAGGAAACATCGAACCACCGCCGCCCTCTTCTTCTGCCGCCGGGTCCATGAATTCAACCTGCACTTCAGCCGCCGGAAAGGTCACGCCGTCGAGTTCGAAATCACCGGTTTCCTGCACTTCGCCGTTGGTGATCGGCACATGAGCAACAATCGTTTTGCCGATGTTGGCCTGCCACACGCGCACCACCGCAACACCGTTGTGCGGAATGCGGCTGGCGTCGACCAGACCGTTGCTGATGGCGAACGAACCGACCGCAGCCGAGAGGTTGCCGCAGTTGCCGCTCCAGTCCACAAAGGGCTTGTCGATCGAGACCTGACCGAACAGGTAATCAACGTCGTGATCAGCCTTTATGCTTTTCGACAGAATCACGGTTTTGCTGGTGCTTGAAGTCGCGCCGCCCATGCCGTCGATTTGTTTGTCGTACGGGTCGGGGCTGCCGATCACGCGCAGCAATAAAGCGTCGCGAGCCGGGCCTGGAATCTGCGCCGCTTCGGGCAGATCCTTGAGGCTGAAAAACACGCCTTTGCTGGTGCCGCCACGCATGTAGGTGGCGGGGATTTTGATTTGTGGTGCGTGAGCCATGGTGCTCCTTAAGCGCGAACGCGGGCGGTACCGCCCGCGTGCACAAAACGTGATTTAAACGGCAACCGCCGACTCTTCGAGGAAATCCTGAGCGAAGCGCTGCAACACGCCGCCAGCCTCATAGATCGAAACTTCTTCAGCAGTATCCAGACGGCAAGTCACCGGCACGTCAACGCGCTCGCCATTCTTGCGATGGATCACCAGCGTCAGATCTGCACGCGGTTTGCGCTCGCCGATCACGTCATAGGTTTCGCTGCCGTCGATGGCTAGCGTGTGCCGGTCGGTGCCCGGCTTGAACTCCAGCGGCAGTACGCCCATGCCCACCAGGTTGGTGCGGTGAATGCGTTCGAAACCTTCAGCGGCAATCGCCTCGACACCGGCCAGACGCACGCCTTTCGCCGCCCAGTCACGGGACGATCCCTGACCGTAATCGGCACCGGCAATGATGATCAGCGGCTGCTTGCGCTCCATGTAGGTTTCGATGGCTTCCCACATGCGCATGACCTTGCCTTCCGGCTCGACCCGCGCCAGCGAACCCTGTTTGACCTTGCCGTTTTCCACGACCATTTCATTGAACAGTTTCGGGTTGGCAAACGTTGCGCGCTGCGCGGTCAAGTGGTCGCCACGGTGGGTGGCGTAAGAGTTGAAGTCCTCTTCCGGCAGGCCCATTTTCGCCAGGTATTCGCCGGCGGCGCTGTCGAGCATGATCGCGTTGGATGGCGACAGGTGATCGGTGGTGATGTTGTCCGGCAGCACGGCCAGCGGGCGCATGCCTTTAAGCGGACGGGCGCCGGCCAGTGCACCTTCCCAATACGGCGGACGGCGAATATAGGTGCTCATTTCGCGCCAGTCGTACAGCGGCGTGACTTTCGGGCCGGTGTCTTCGTGGACGGCGAACATCGGAATGTAGACCTGACGGAACTGCTCAGGCTTGACCGAAGATTTCACCACGGCGTCGATTTCTTCGTCGCTCGGCCAGATGTCCTTCAGGCGGATTTCTTTGCCGTCGACCACGCCCAAGACATCCTTTTCGATGTCGAAACGGATGGTCCCGGCGATGGCGTAAGCCACCACCAGCGGCGGCGACGCGAGAAACGCTTGCTTGGCATACGGGTGAATGCGGCCGTCGAAGTTGCGGTTGCCGGAGAGCACGGCAGTCGCATACAGATCGCGGTCGATAATCTCTTGCTGGATCACCGGATCGAGCGCACCGGACATGCCGTTGCAGGTAGTGCAAGCGAAAGCGACGACGCCGAAACCGAGCTGCTCCAGCTCCGTGGTCAGCCCCGCTTCGTCGAGGTACAGCGCGACGGTTTTCGAACCAGGTGCCAGCGAGGATTTCACCCATGGTTTGCGGGTCAGGCCGAGCTTGTTGGCGTTGCGCGCGAGCAGGCCAGCGGCGATGACGTTGCGCGGGTTGCTGGTGTTGGTGCAACTGGTGATGGCGGCGATGATCACCGCGCCGTCGGGCATTTGCCCCGGCACGTCATCCCACTGGCCGGAGATGCCTTTAGCGGCCAGATCCGAAACCGCAACGCGGGCGTGCGGGTTGCTCGGGCCGGCCATGTTGCGCACCACCGAGGACAAGTCGAAAGTCAGGCCACGCTCGTATTGCGCGCCTTTCAGGCTGTCGGCCCACAGTCCGGTAAGCCTGGCGTATTGCTCGACCAACTGCACTTGCTGATCTTCGCGGCCAGTGAGTTTCAGGTAATCGATGGTTTGCTGGTCTATGTAGAACATCGCCGCCGTGGCGCCGTATTCCGGGGCCATGTTGGAGATGGTTGCGCGATCGCCGAGGGTCAGCGCCGCCGCACCTTCGCCGAAGAACTCCAGCCAGGCGCCGACGACTTTTTGTTTGCGCAGGTATTCGGTCAGCGCCAGCACCATGTCGGTGGCGGTGATGCCCGGTTGCAACTTGCCGGTCAGTTCGACGCCAACGCTTTCCGGCAGGCGCATCCACGACGCGCGACCGAGCATCACGCTCTCGGCTTCGAGACCGCCGACGCCGATGGCAATCACGCCCAAAGCATCGACGTGCGGGGTGTGGCTGTCGGTGCCGACGCAGGTGTCGGGGAACGCCACGCCTTCACGCACCTGGATCACTGGAGACATTTTCTCCAGGTTGATCTGGTGCATGATGCCGTTGCCCGGCGGGATCACATCAACGTTCTTGAAGGCTTTCTTCGTCCAGTTGATGAAGTGGAAACGGTCTTCGTTGCGACGGTCTTCGATGGCGCGGTTCTTCTCGAACGCCTGCTTGTCGAAACCGCCCGCTTCCACCGCCAGCGAGTGGTCGACGATCAATTGCGTCGGCACCACCGGGTTGACTTGCGCCGGGTCGCCGCCCTGCAAAGCGATCGCGTCGCGCAGGCCGGCAAGGTCGACCAGCGCGGTCTGGCCGAGAATGTCGTGGCACACCACGCGGGCCGGAAACCACGGGAAGTCGAGATCGCGTTTGCGTTCGATCAGTTGCTTGAGGGAATCGGTGAGCGTGGCCGGGTCGCAGCGACGCACGAGGTTTTCCGCCAGCACGCGGGAGGTGTACGGCAGGGTGTCGTAACTGCCGGGCTGAATCGCCTCGACCGCCGCGCGGGCGTCGAAATAATCCAGAGGACTGCCGGGCAGGGTTTTGCGGAATTCTGTGTTCATCGGGTCAGGACTCGGGTCACGGTAGTTTCAAAGGGTGAGGCCAGACACCGACCTCAAAATTCACACTGAACCCTGTGGGAGCTGGCTTGCCAGCGATGCGGTGGGTCAGTCAGCATCATTGTTGGATGTGACGCCGTCATCGCTGGCAAGCCAGCTCCCACAGGGGTTTCAGTGAATTTCGAGATCAATGTCCGGCACTCACCATTTCAGCGACGTTCGATTGGCACGAACTTGCGCTGTTCGACGCCGACGTACTCGGCGCTTGGGCGGATGATGCGATTGTTGGCGCGTTGTTCGAACACGTGCGCGGCCCAACCGGTCAGGCGCGAGCAGACGAAGATCGGCGTGAACAGCTTGGTCGGGATGCCCATGAAGTGGTACGTCGAGGCATGGTAGAAATCAGCATTCGGGAAGAGTTTTTTCTGCTCCCACATGGTTTTGTCGATGGCTTCCGAAACCGGAAACAACACCTTGTCACCGACTTCATCAGCCAGCTGTTTCGCCCAGCCTTTGATTACTTCGTTACGTGGATCGCTGTCCTTATAGATCGCGTGGCCGAAGCCCATGATCTTGTCCTTGCGCTCGAGCATGCCGAGGGTGCCTTTGATCGCGTCTTCCGGCGACGAGAAACGCTCGATCATTTCCATCGCCGCTTCGTTGGCGCCGCCATGCAACGGACCGCGCAGCGAACCAATAGCGGCCGTTACGCAGGAATACAGATCGGACAGGGTCGATGCGCAAACCCGTGCGGTGAAGGTCGAGGCGTTGAATTCGTGCTCGGCGTAAAGGATCAGCGAGACGTTCATCACTTTGACGTGCAGTTCGCTAGGCTTCTTGTCGTGCAGCAGGTGCAGGAAGTGACCGCCGATGGTCGGCTCGTCGCTGACGCAATTGATGCGTTTGCCGTCGTGGCTGAAGCGATACCAGTAGCACATGATCGCCGGGAATGCGGCGAGCAAGCGGTCAGTCTTGTCGCGCTGTTCGGAGAAGTCTTTCTCTGGCTCGAGGTTGCCGAGGAACGAGCAACCGGTGCGCATCACGTCCATCGGGTGGGCGTCGGCGGGGATGCGTTCGAGCACTTCTTTCAGCGCTTGCGGCAGGTCGCGCAGCTTGCTCAGTTTGCCTTGGTATTCGTCGAGTTGCGCCTGGGTTGGCAGTTCGCCGTAGAGCAGCAGGTAGGCGACTTCTTCAAATTGTGCATCGGCTGCCAGTTCGCGCACGTCGTAGCCGCGATAGGTCAGCCCGGCACCGGCCTGGCCCACGGTGGACAGTGCGGTTTGCCCGGCAACCTGGCCACGGAGCCCGGCGCCACTGAGTACTTTTGCTTCGGCCATTTCTATCTCCAATCTTGAATTTGTTAGGGAGTGTGGCGAAAAGATCGCAGCCTCGTTGCACTCGACAGCTCCTACAGGGGAATGCGGTTCATGTAGGAGCTGCCGCAGGCTGCGATCTTTTGATCTTCATTTTTTCGCGGCAAACAACGCATCGAGCTTCTGCTCGAAGGTGTGGTAATCGATGCGATCGTAAAGCTCCATGCGAGTCTGCATGGTGTCGATGACATTCTGCTGCGTGCCATCGCGACGGATCGCCATGTAAACGTTTTCCGCTGCCTTGTTCATCGCCCGGAACGCCGACAGCGGATACAGCACCAGCGAAACATCGGCGCCAGCCAGCTGCTCGGTGGTGTACAGCGGCGTCGAGCCGAACTCGGTGATGTTGGCCAGGATCGGCGCTTTCACGCGATTGGCGAACAGCTTGTACATTTCCAGCTCGGTGATGGCTTCCGGGAAGATCATGTCAGCGCCGGCCTCGATGCAAGCGGCAGCACGATCGAGTGCCGATTCCAGACCTTCCACCGCCAGCGCATCGGTGCGCGCCATGATCACAAAGCTGTCATCGGTGCGGGCATCGACGGCGGCTTTGATGCGGTCGACCATTTCCTGTTGGCTGACGATCTCTTTATTCGGACGGTGGCCGCAGCGCTTGGCGCCGACCTGATCCTCAATGTGAATCGCCGCCGCACCGAACTTGATCATCGATTTGACCGTGCGCGCGACGTTGAACGCCGACGAGCCAAAACCGGTGTCGACGTCGACCAGCAGCGGCAGATCGCAAACGTCGGTGATGCGGCGCACGTCGGTGAGCACGTCATCCAGGCCGGTGATGCCCAGATCCGGCACGCCGAGCGAACCTGCGGCCACCCCGCCACCGGACAGGTAGATCGCCTTGAAACCGGCGCGCTTGGCCAGCAGCGCGTGGTTGGCGTTGATCGCGCCGACCACCTGCAAGGGATGCTCGCTGGCGACCGCATCGCGGAAACGCTGGCCTGGAGTGCTGTGCTTGGAACTCATGACTCACCTCGTTCAGTGGCTGTCTTATTGTGGGCGCCGTCCTGGTAATGACGGGCGATGTTGCGTTTCGAGGCGCCGATGTGACGGCGCATCAACAATTCCGCGAGTTCGCCGTCACGGTCGGCGATGGCATCGAGAATCCGGTGGTGTTCGGCAAAGGCCTGGCGCGGGCGGTTCGGCGTGGTGGAAAACTGGATGCGGTACATGCGCACCAGTTGATACAGCTCGCCGCAGAGCATCTGCGTCAGCGTGCGGTTGCCGCTGCCCTGGATGATCCGGTAGTGGAAGTCGAAATCGCCTTCCTGCTGGTAATAGCCGACACCGGCCTGAAACGCGGCGTCGCGCTCGTGGGTTTCCAGCACTCGGCGCAGCTCGTCGATTTCTTCGACGCTCATGCGTTCGGCCGCCAGACGGCAGGCCATGCCTTCGAGGGATTCGCGGATTTCGTAGAGTTCGAGCAATTCAGCATGGCTGAGTGAGACCACGCGCGCGCCGACGTGCGGTACCCGCACCAGCAGACGCTGGCCTTCGAGCCGATGGATGGCCTCACGCAACGGCCCGCGGCTGATGCCGTAGGTGCGCGCCAGCTCCGGCTCGGAGATCTTGCTTCCTGGGGCGATCTCGCCTTTGACGATAGCTGCCTGAATGCGCCGGAAGACGTTTTCCGAGAGTGTCTCGGAATCGTCGCCGCTGATGACCGGGGGATCGAGTTGATCCAGCATGATTGTCGACACCTTTAAATCCAATGCGGCAAAAACTAGCCAATTCGCCCGCATCAGTCAAAGGATAAATAGACATTGTCGACAATCGTCTAATAAAGCCTGCTGACATCCCCAAGGGTTATAGACCGGCGTGGGCGCTGGCGCCATAAACCCACCGTGCTAGAATGCCGCCCGCATTTGCTGGCCATTTGTACGGCTTGTCATATAAAGCTGCCAGGCACACGAAGGGCCTTGCGCAAGTTTTGCCAAGGGCCTGAACCGAAAACGGAACGCTGCGCACCAGGATTTATGAGACTCAAGCCTTTTCCCACATTCTTTGCTCTGTTTTGCCTGCCCGGCCTTGCCGCCGCGGGTGAAAAAACCGTGTACGGCCTCAACGAATACGCTTCGCTTGACGGCATCAATCTCGAAGTCGCGGCCAAACTCGACACCGGCGCGAAAACCGCCTCGCTGAGTGCCCGCGACATCAAACGCTTTAAACGCAACGGTGAGTCCTGGGTACGTTTTTACCTGGCGATCGACGCCGCACATTCGCACCCGATCGAACGGCCGCTGGCGCGGGTCAGCAAGATCAAGCGCCGCGCCGGCGACTACGACCCGGAAGAAGGCAAAAAATACACCGCCCGTCCGGTGATCGAGCTGGATATCTGCATGGGATCGGCGATGCGCAGCATCGAAGTGAACCTGACCGACCGAAGTGCGTTCCAATACCCGCTTTTGATCGGCTCCGAGGCGCTGAAACGCTTCGACGCGCTGGTCGACCCCAGTCTTAAATACGCTGCCGGCAAACCCGCCTGCACCATCGCCGCTCATACCGCCGAGTAATTTCCATGCGTTCTCTAACCTTCCACCTGAAAATCCTGATCACCATTCTGGTGTTGCTGGGCGTTTCGGTTACGGCCTATCAGATTTTCGTGCTCGGCATCCCGGTGACCGAAGACGCGACCGACGACTTGTGGAACATCGACGCCAAGGTCGAGTTCGTCGCCAGCACCAAGGATCCGGTAAAGATCCAGATGTTTGTGCCGCCGTTGAGCCGCGACTACGTCAGCCTCAACGAGAGCTTCATCTCCAATAATTACGGTGTCGCCGTGAACCGTGTCGACGGCAACCGCAAGGTCACCTGGTCAGCACGTCGCGCCAAGGGCAACCAGACCCTTTATTACCGTCTGGTGCTGACCAAGCGTTACACCGCGGAAAAAACCAAGATCAAAGGCCCGACCTTCCGCGACAGCATGGTCATCGAAGGCCCGGAGAAAATCGCTGCCGAAGCCCTGCTCGCGCCGATCCGTCAGCATTCGGCCGACGTCGAGACCTTCATCGGCGAAGCGATCAAACGCGTAAACAACCTCAACGACGACAATGTGAAACTGCTGCTGGCCGGCGATCCGTCGACCGCGCACAAAGCCAAAATCGTCGAATTGCTGCTGTCCATCGCCCACGTACCGGTGGAAAAAGTCCACACCATCCGCCTCGTCGCCGACCAGCCGCAAATGCCTGAACTGTGGCTGCGCAGCTTCAACGGCAACGACTGGTTGTACTTCAACCCGGAAACCGGCGAGCAAGGCCTGCCAACCGACCGCCTGCTGTGGTGGACCGGCGATGAAAACCTGATCACCGTCGACGGCGGCAAAAAGGCCAACGTGACTTTCAGCCTGAACAACAGCGAGATGAACGCCATTCGCCTGGCCAAGCTGACCGACGAGAACACCGACGCCAACTTCCTCGAATACTCGCTGTACGGCTTGCCGCTGCAGACCCAGCAGACCTTCATGATCATGGTGATGATCCCGATCGGCGTGCTGGTGATTCTGATCCTGCGCAACCTGATCGGCCTGCAGACCCTCGGCACGTTTACCCCGGTGCTGATCGCCCTCGCCTTCCGTGAAACGCAGCTGGGCTTCGGCATTCTGCTGTTTACCGTGATCACGGCGCTGGGTCTGTCGCTACGTTCGTACCTGGAACACCTGAAGCTGCAAATGCTGCCGCGACTTTCGGTGGTGCTGACCTTTGTCGTGGTGTTGATCGCGGCGATCAGCCTGTTCAGCCATAAGCTCGGACTGGAACGTGGTCTGTCGGTAGCGCTGTTCCCGATGGTGATTCTGACCATGACCATCGAACGCCTATCGATCACCTGGGAAGAGCGCGGTGCCAGCCATGCAATGAAAGTCGCCATCGGCACGCTGTTCGCCGCTTCTCTGGCGCACTTGATCATGACCGTGCCTGAGCTGGTGTACTTCGTGTTCACCTTCCCGGCGATCCTGCTGATTCTGGTCGGTTTCATGCTGGCGATGGGTCGCTATCGCGGCTACCGCCTGACCGAACTGGTGCGTTTCAAGGCTTTCCTGAAGAAGGCTGACGCCTGATGTTCGGTTTCTGGAAGACCTGGAAGGCCCTCGAGGCGCGGGGCATCATGGGCATCAATCGGCGCAACGCCGACTACGTGCTCAAGTACAACAAGCGCAGCCTGTACCCGATCGTCGATGACAAGATCATCACCAAGGAGCGCGCCATCGAGGCCGGCATTCACGTGCCGGAGCTGTATGGCGTGATTTCCACCGAGAAGGAAATCGACAAGCTCGGCGAGATCATCGGCGGGCGCAGCGACTTCGTGATCAAACCGGCCCAGGGCGCTGGCGGTGACGGCATCATTGTCATCGCCGACCGTTTCGAAGGTCGCTATCGCACGGTGTCGGGCAAGATCCTTGCTCACGAAGAGCTTGAGCATCACATCTCGAGCATCCTCACCGGTTTGTATTCGCTGGGTGGCCACCGCGATCGGGCGCTGATCGAATACCGGGTGACCCCGGATCAGATCTTCAAAAGCATCAGCTATGAAGGCGTGCCGGACATTCGCATCATCGTGTTGATGGGGTATCCGGTGATGGCCATGCTGCGTCTGCCGACCCGGCAGTCCGGTGGCAAGGCCAACCTGCACCAGGGCGCGATTGGCGTCGGCGTCGATCTGGCGACCGGTTTGACCCTGCGCGGCACCTGGCTGAACAACATCATCACCAAACACCCCGACACCACCAACGCGGTGGACGGCGTGCAACTGCCCTACTGGGACGGTTTCATGAAACTCGCGGCGGGCTGTTATGAGCTGTGCGGGTTGGGCTATATCGGCGTTGATATGGTGCTCGATCAGGAGAAAGGTCCGCTGATTCTGGAGCTGAATGCGCGGCCGGGGTTGAATATTCAGATTGCCAATGACTGTGGGCTGACGTTGCGCACGCACGCGGTGGAAGCGCGGCTGGAAGAGCTGAAGGCGCGTGGGGTGACGGAGACGGTTGAAGAGCGCGTGGCGTTTACTCAGGAAATGTTTGGGCATATTCCTGCTGTCGAGGGCTAAAAGCTGAAGAGCCCCCCTCACCCTAACCCTCTCCCAAAGGGAGAGGGGACTGACCGAAGTGGATGTGGGAAGTACGCCGACCTGAACGTCTTGAGTCGAACTCAGGTCTTGAAAGCATGAAGATCGGCGCCCTTTCCCCCTCACCATCTTGAGATATCCAGCCGAACTCGAATCTTGAAAAGCATGAAGATCGGCTCCTTTCCCGCTCACCAGCTTGAGATATCGAGCCAAACTCGGATCTTGAAAATCATGAAGATCTGCTCCTTTCCCCCTCACCAGCTTGAGATATCGAGCCAAACTCGGATCTTGAAAATCATGAAGATCTGCTCCCTTTCCCCCTCGCCCCCTTGGGGGAGAGGGCTGGGGTGAGGGGGGAGGCTTTTGACTTTGATCTGGCATCGGAGAGGACTACAATCCCCACCCCGCCTCAACGGCCGATCTGCCCCGCCCATGTTGACCTGTTCCGTACACCCGCTGCCCTACCGCGCCAATCCCGCCGACTACTTCGCGGCCATCCGCAACGCGCCCGGCGCCGTGCTGCTCGACAGTGGCCGGCCAAGTGCCGACCGTGGCCGTTATGACCTGCTCAGCGCCTGGCCGCTGGAACAACTGGCGGTGCTGCCGGACGAGAGCGGCGATCACTTCCTGCAACGTCTGCGTGACAATCTGAATCGCCTCGGTGAGGCTGATTTGCCAGCGGGTTTCGAGCTGCCATTCGCGGGCGGCTTGATCGGCTATCTGAGCTACGACTTCGGTCGGCATCTGGAAAACCTGCCGAGCCAGGCCCGGGACGATCTGCAATTACCGGATGCACGGTTTGGCCTGTACACCTGGGCGCTGGTCAGTGATCACCAGGCGGCCACCAGCCATTTGGTCTTCCACCCGTCCGTGATCGACGGCGAAAAACAACGCCTGATTGCGTTGTTCACACAGCCGCAGGCTGACGCGCTGACACCGTTCAAACTGAACACGCCGATGACCGCCGACCTCTCGGCCGACGATTACCGTCAGGCCTTTGAACGCATTCAGCACTACATCCAGGCCGGTGACTGCTATCAGGTCAACTTCGCTCAGCGTTTCCGCGCATCGTGTCAGGGCGATCCGTGGCTGGCTTATTGCGCATTGCGCGAAGCCTGCCCGACGCCGTTCTCCGGTTTCCAGAGCCTGCCCGACGGTGGCGCGGTGTTGAGCCTGTCGCCGGAGCGCTTCGTCAAAGTCAGCGAACGCCAGGTGGAAACCCGCCCGATCAAAGGCACCCGTCCGCGTGGCCAGACCCCGGCCGAAGACGCCGCCAACGCCGCCGAACTGCTGGCCAGCCCCAAGGATCGCGCGGAAAACCTGATGATCGTCGACCTGCTGCGCAACGACCTCGGGCGCACTTGCCGCATCGGTTCGGTGCGAGTGCCCGAGCTGTTCAGCCTGGAAAGCTATCCGAACGTGCATCACCTGGTCAGCAGCGTCACCGGTGAACTGGCGGATGATCGCGACGCACTGGATCTGATTGCCGGCAGTTTCCCCGGCGGCTCGATCACCGGCGCGCCGAAGATTCGTGCGATGCAGATCATTGATGAGCTGGAACCGACCCGGCGTGGGTTGTATTGCGGTTCGTTGCTGTATCTGGACGTGCGCGGCGAGATGGACAGTTCCATCGCGATTCGCAGTCTGTTGGTCAAGGATGGCCAGGTGTGCTGCTGGGGCGGTGGCGGGATTGTTGCCGATTCGGACTGGCAGGCTGAGTATCAGGAGTCGATTACCAAAGTCAGAATCCTCCTCGAAACCCTGCAAAACCTCTGAGTAATGATCGTTCCCACGCTCCGCGTGGGAATGCAGCCCGGGACGCTCCGCGTCCCATCCAAAGCCGAACGCGGAGCGTCCGTTGAGGCATTCCCACGCAGAGCGTGGGAACGATCGTCACGCAGAGCGTGGAGGTTGGGTTTACAGGCTGAGGGCGCGGTTTGAGGCCTTCAAGAATTCCTGCTTCAACTCGGCAAACGTGTGTACGGCAGGAAACTGCGGAAACTCGCGAATCACATTATCCGGCGCATGGAACAGAATCCCGGCATCCGCCTCGCCCAGCATCGTCGTGTCGTTATACGAATCCCCTGCCGCAATCACCCGGTAATACAGGCTCTTGAACGCCAGCACCGACTGGCGCTTGGGATCTTTCTGACGCAACTGATAGCTGGTCACCCGCCCGGTTTCGTCGGTGATCAGACGATGGCAAAGCAAGGTCGGAAAGCCCAACTGACGCATCAACGGTTGGGAAAACTCATAAAACGTATCCGACAGAATCACCACCTGAAAGCGCTCACGCAGCCAGTTGACGAACTCCACCGCGCCATCAAGCGGCTTGAGCGTGGCGATCACTTCCTGAATGTCCGACAGCTTCAAGCCGTGCTCATCGAGGATGCGCAGACGCTGCTTCATCAGCACGTCGTAATCGGGAATGTCCCGAGTGGTGGCCTTGAGGGATTCGATTCCGGTTTTTTCGGCGAAGGCGATCCAGATTTCCGGCACCAGCACCCCTTCAAGATCCAGGCAAGCAATTTCCACAAGACACTCCCGTTTGTATTGATTATTTGAGTCGAGCGATGCCGAACTCTAGCGACTCACATGCAGACGCGCAACGCACAGCACGTCCCCGAGCCGTGCAGCTTTTTGTTACCATCAGCGCCATATAGAGCGCCCAGCGCCACCGACCTGTAGGAAGCCGCCCTGATGAGTGCAACGTTCGACGTCGTGGAACTCGCCACGACCTATGCCAATAAATCCGCCCAGGACATTCTCAAACTCGCATTTGCCGAGTTCGGCGATGACCTGTGGATATCTTTCAGCGGCGCCGAGGATGTGGTGCTGGTGGACATGGCCTGGAAGCTCAACAAGAACGTCAAGGTGTTCAGCCTCGACACCGGCCGCCTGCACCCGGAGACCTACCGCTTCATCGATCAGGTGCGCGAGCACTACAAGATCGACATCGAACTGGTGTCGCCGGACTACACGAAACTCGAACCGTTCGTGAAGGAAAAAGGCCTGTTCAGTTTCTACAAGGACGGCCACGGCGAATGCTGCGGCATCCGCAAGATCGAGCCACTGCGCCGCAAACTGTCCGCCGTCAAAGCCTGGGCAACCGGCCAGCGCCGCGACCAGAGTCCGGGTACCCGTAGCGCTGTGGCGGTGATGGAAATCGATACCGCGTTCTCCACGCCGGAGCGCACGTTGTACAAGTTCAACCCGCTGGCGCAGATGACCAGCGAAGAGATCTGGGGTTACATCCGCATGCTTGAGCTGCCGTACAACAGCCTGCATGAGCGCGGCTTTATCAGCATCGGCTGCGAACCGTGCACCCGCCCTGTCCTGCCGAACCAGCACGAGCGCGAAGGCCGTTGGTGGTGGGAAGAAGCTACGCAGAAAGAGTGCGGGTTGCATGCGGGGAATATCATTAGCAAGGCGTAACTCCCTGTCGCGCTGATTTCCCCCTACAAAGGTCACTAGCGACTCTGAAAATGTGTACACACGAATGTCACCATCGGTGCCATTTATGTGTGCACTTTTTATTTTCAGCGCCCTGAAAAGTTACATCCCTGCCAAAAGCCCCTCGCCTCAGCGCGTTATCAAAATCCCCCGCCAAAAATAAATACCTGTTCAATCGGTCAATTTTTAACCACTTATTTTCAAAGACTTAGCCGTTTTCGATAACTATTCGAAATGAACACGGCCGCCTATAGATCTGCAACTGGCACAAATCTGGCTTTAGTGCATACATGTTTTGTATACAAAACTGCAAAACATAAACCCACTTTCGATCCGCAAGCCTGAAGCGCCCTATCCCGTACAGGCTGCAGATGCCCCGTAACCAGTGATGTTTGCTGGCCGCGACGAAGATTTGTCGAGCCCTGTGGCTTATGCACAGTCATCGCGGCCCTCAACATCAGGAGCCTGCCGGAATGCGTACAAGTCTCTCCAACAACATCGCGCTGAATCTGCCCGCCTCTCCCGTTGCCCAACCGTTGCCTCATGACGGACTCACCGAGCCGTTACAACTGAGTCCGCGACTGCACAACAGCGACCTGGCGCCAACCAAGGCCGAAGGTCGGCGCTGGGGCAAATACAGCATCTTCGCCCTGTGGACGAACGACGTGCACAACATCGCCAACTACTCCTTCGCCATCGGCCTCTACGCCTTGGGCCTGGGTGGCTGGCAGATTCTGTTGTCACTGGGGATCGGCGCGGCCCTGGTGTATTTCTTCATGAACCTGTCCGGATACATGGGGCAGAAAACCGGGGTGCCGTTTCCGGTGATCAGCCGGATCAGTTTCGGCATCCACGGCGCGCAAATTCCTGCACTGATCCGGGCAGTTATCGCCATTGCCTGGTTCGGCATTCAGACGTATCTGGCTTCGGTCGTTTTCCGTGTACTGCTCACCGCCGTGCATCCTGGCTTCGCCGAATACGATCACAACTCGATCCTCGGACTGTCGACTTTGGGTTGGGTGTGTTTCGTGGCGATCTGGTTCGTGCAACTGGCGATTCTGGCCTACGGCATGGAAATGGTGCGCCGTTACGAAGCGTTTGCCGGGCCGGTGATTTTGCTGACGGTTGCAGCACTCGCTGGGTGGATGTACTTCCAGGCCAACGCGACTATCGCCTGGTCGATCCGCGAACCACTGACCGGTGGCGAGATGTGGCGCAACATCTTTGCCGGCGGCGCGTTGTGGCTGGCGATCTACGGCACGTTGATTCTGAATTTCTGTGACTTCGCCCGCTCCTCGCCGTGCCGCAAAACCATCAAGGTAGGAAACTTCTGGGGTTTGCCGGTGAATATTCTGGTGTTTGCCGCGATTACCGTGCTGCTGTGCGGTGCGCAATTTCAGATCAATGGCCGGATCATCGAAAGCCCGACCGAGATCATCGCCTCGATTCCCAACACCTTCTTCCTCGTGCTCGGTTGCCTGGCGTTTCTGATCGTGACGGTAGCGGTGAACATCATGGCCAACTTCGTCGCCCCGGCGTTCGTGCTGAGCAACCTGGCGCCGAAGTACCTGACCTTCCGCCGCGCCGGACTGATCAGCGCGACCATCGCCGTGCTGATTCTGCCTTGGAATCTCTACAACAGCCCGCTGGTAATCGTGTACTTCCTGTCCGGCCTCGGCGCCCTGCTCGGCCCGTTGTACGGAGTGATCATGGTCGACTACTGGCTGATCCGCAAAGGCCGGATCAACGTGCCGCAGCTCTACAGCGAAGATCCCAACGGCGCTTATTACTACAACCACGGGGTCAATTTCCGCGCGGTGGCGGCGTTTATTCCTGCCGCATTGATCGCCATCGTCCTGGCGCTGGTGCCGGGTTTCCACAGCGTCTCGCCATTCTCCTGGCTGATCGGCGCCGGGATCGCCGGAATGCTTTACCTGATCATCGCCAAGCGTCAACCGCACTACGCCGACATCAGCGGCGAATCGATCGCTATGGACAACGTCTGCCATTAACTCCCTCGCGGCCCGGACTTCGGGCCGCAGAACTGCCCGCTATAAGGATTTCCCCATGCGTATTCTCGTGGTCAACGTCAACACCACCGAATCCATCACCGAGGCCATCGCCCGTTCGGCGCAGGCTGTTGCGTCCCCCGGAACCGAAATCGTCGGTTTGACGCCGTACTTCGGTGCCGACTCGATTGAAGGCAACTTCGAAAGCTATCTGGCGGCCATTGCGGTGATGGATCGGGTGATGTCCTACGATCAGCCTTTCGATGCGGTGATTCAGGCCGGTTACGGCGAGCATGGTCGTGAAGGTTTGCAGGAATTGCTCAATGTGCCGGTGGTGGATATCACCGATGCAGCAGCGAGTACGGCGATGTTTCTCGGCCATGCCTATTCGGTGGTGACCACGCTGGATCGCACCGTGCCGCTGATCGAGGATCGGCTGAAACTGTCAGGTCTGTGGGATCGCTGTGCTTCAGTGCGGGCCAGTGGTCTGGCCGTTCTGGAGCTGGAACACGAGCCGCAGCGTGCCTTGGAAGCCATCGTGCATCAGGCTGAACTGGCGGTGACGCAGGATAAAGCCGAGGTGATTTGCCTGGGTTGCGGCGGCATGGCCGGGCTCGATGAACAGATTCGTCGACGCACTGGCGTGCCGGTGGTGGATGGGGTGACGGCGGCGGTGACGATTGCGGAATCGCTGGTGCGCTTGCGCTTGTCGACGTCGAAGGTGCGGACTTATGCAACGCCACGGCCGAAGAACATCATTGGCTGGCCGGGGCGGTTCGCCCGCTGAGGTCGTCCTCGGAAACCGAGTCGCCCCATTCGCGAGCAGGCTCACTCCCACAGGGGAAATGCATTCCAAATGTGGGAGCGAGCCTGCTCGCGAAGGCCACACCTCGGTCTGATACCTTGCTCAGACAGCACTGAACCGCCGCGCCAACCCCTGCTCCGCAAACTGGTCAATCACATAATCGACAAACGCCCGCGTCTTGCCCGGCAACAACTTATGTTCGGCGTAATAGATCGAGATGTTGCCATCATCGACAAACCAGTCCGGCAACACCCGCTGCAACGTCCCCGCCTCCAAGTACCCCACCGCAAACGGCATACTCACCAGCGCAATTCCCAAGCCTTGCGCCGCCGTCCTGCAAGCGGCCTCGGAATCACTCATGGTCATTCGCGCCTTGAGCATCAACGGCTGACAGTTCTGTGGATTACGTCCGGTCAATTGCCAGGAACGCACGCGTCCGGTTTGCGGCGAGCGGATCAGAATGCCGTCGTGATGATTAAGGTCATCCGGCTCGATGATCGGCGGATTGGCCTGTAAATAGTCGGTAGACGCGACCAATATCCGGTGCGCCGGGCTCAACTTGCGTGCGATCACGCCTTGCGGCAGTTCGAAGCCGCCACCGATGGCCGCATCAAAGCCCTGGGCGATCAGATCGACCTGTCGATTATCGAAATGCCAGTCCGGATTGATCGCTGGATATCGTCGTAGGAACTCACCGAGCATCGGCACGATATGCAGACAGCCAAATGCTGCGCCCATGCTGACTTTCAGCGTTCCCGCCGGAAGCCCTTCGACGCTGGAGAGATTGGCCACGGCATTTTGAATGGTGGTCAGGCTACCGCTGACTTGATCCAGAAACAGTTGTCCGGCCTCGGTCAGTGTCAGGCTGCGTGTACTACGCTGGAACAGCCGCACGCCGAGCCGAACCTCGAGTTTGGCCACGCTCTTGCCGACTGCCGCCGGGGTCAGACTCAAACGTCGCGCGGCCTCGGCAAAGCTGCCGACTTCGGCGCTGCGCACGAAGCATTCAATGCTGCTGAAGGTTTCCATGATCGTCACTATAAACTTCTGGTTTACACAGACTATAGCAATCATGGTCTACACAGTTGTCGATACCACGCCGATACTCGCCACCAACACCAAGGCATTCCCGCCTTGAACACTCTGGAGATCGAACATGACCACTCAACACCTCAGCGGTAAAGTCGCTCTGATTCAAGGCGGTTCCCGTGGTATCGGCGCAGCCATCGTCAAACGTCTGGCCGCTGAAGGCGCTGCAGTCGCCTTCACTTACGTCAGCTCCGCGGCGAAAGCCGAAGAGTTGCAGAACAGCATCACCGCCAACGGCGGCAAAGCCTTGGCGATCAAGGCCGACAGCGCCGATGCCGCCGCCATTCGCCACGCCGTCAGCGCCACCGTCGAAGCCTTTGGCCGCCTCGACATTCTGGTCAACAACGCTGGCGTGCTGGCTGTTGCACCGCTGGAAGACTTCAAACTCGAAGATTTCGACCAGACCGTGGCAATCAATATTCGCAGCGTTTTCATCGCTTCCCAGGAAGCCGCCAAACACATGGGCGAAGGTTCGCGCATCATCAACATCGGCAGCACCAACGCCGACCGCATGCCTTTCGCCGGCGGAGGGGTGTATGCGATGAGCAAATCGGCACTGGTCGGTCTGACTAAAGGTCTGGCCCGCGACCTCGGCCCACGCGGCATCACCGTCAATAACGTGCAACCCGGCCCGGTCGATACCGACATGAACCCGGCGCACGGTGACTTCGCCGAAAGCCTGATTCCGCTGATGGCCGTCGGTCGTTACGGTAAAGCCGAAGAAATCGCCAGTTTCGTTGCCTATCTGGCAGGCCCGGAAGCCGGTTACATCACCGGTGCCAGCCTGACCATCGATGGTGGTTTCGGCGCCTGATTTATCTGAGTCGACTGAACGAAAAACGCCGCCCCTCTTGTTATAGAGGGGCGGCGTTTTTTATGCATCAGGTGTTTAAGCCCACTCTAGCGCCGGCAAGCCGCAAGCACTTGGAGTGAACGCTTTCAGCGTACGAAGAATCCCGTCAGCGTGTGCGTATTTTTCATCGGCCATGGCTGCATCGGGAATGGCAATGGCGGTCATGCCGGCGGCTTTCGCTGCGGTCACGCCGAACGGTGAATCCTCGAACACCAGGCAATCCTCAGGTGCCACGCCCAGGCGCCGGGCAGCGGTGAGGAAAATATCCGGCGCAGGTTTGGCCGCGCCGACTTCCGGATCGTCCGCTGTAACGATGAAATCGAACAGCGCAAACCAGTCGCGGTGCAGCGTGGTTTTCTGGCCGAATGATTGACGCGAGGAACTGGTGCCCACCGCAATCGGGATATTGTGCGCCTTGAGATGGCGGATCAGTTCCTCGGCACCCGGCATCGCTTGCGCGGTGGGAAAACGCTCGCGCATCAGTGGCTCGCGGATCACCAGAAATTCTTCGGCGGTGATCGGCAGATCTAGCGCCTGCACCACGTAATTGGCCAGATCGTTGGCCCCGCGACCAATGATGTTCTGCTTGACGCTCCAGTCGAAGGTGCGCCCGTAACGCTGGGCAATCAGCGAGGTGACCTCGGTATAAATGCCCTCGGTGTCCAGCAGCAAACCGTCCATATCGAAAATCACGGCCTTGATCGGGCCGAACGCCTTCAGCGGTGCATTCATCATCGGATCCGTTAACAAAGACATCCCAGGCGGCAGGTGATGCCGCTGCTCGGATCTGATTAAAGGGTTCAGCAGCATAACGAGCACGACGGACATTGAGCAACGGGCAATGTCCGTTGCAGCGATGAACGACTCGCAAACATTTAGCGAAACATCCTACAGACATCGCCTACTCGCCCGACTTCTTTCCTGATTGATCCCCCGCAAAGTCCCCGCACCTTTTTGATGTGCGCGAGAGACTGCGAATGCTTCCAACCGATCGGCTGCTGGCCCTGAACAACAGCATCGGCCTGCTCGTTGTTGCTGCTTTGAATCCCGACGAGCCGGACTTCGAACACCTGATCCGCGAATTCCGCCTGTGTCTGAACCACTACGACGCCTGGGCCGAGCAGTTCTGGACAGGCACCGCGCTGGATGTCGAGCAGGTCTTCACCGTCGGCAACGACGTTCGCCTCAGCGCGCCGATCAAGTCGCGCCAACCGCTCAGTTCATCGGTGGTCATGTGCTCGGCCAGTGGGTCGCTGACGCTGGTGCACATGTTCGAGGCCGCGCGGTTCGTGCCGATTGGCGACACGCCGGTGACGCTCGAACCGGTGCTTGCCGATGTCGGCGGCGTGCTGACTTTCGGCGAGCCGCTGCGTTACACCATCGGCCCCAGCGGCATTCTGCAGGTGACCGATTGCGATCGGGGCCAGCGTTATCGCATCACCTTCTTTCCCGATGTGTCCACCGACCATGTGCGTGCGCTGTATGCCTCTTATGAGGGTGTCATTGCAGGCCTGGAGGGCTGGCTGCGCGCTGAGTGGGCAGGGTTTCAACCACAGTGGACGGAGTTTTCCAGCGCTGGATTTCTTGAGCGTTACGGTCAGTTGCAACAGGCCGACTGGCGTGGATTCGAGAAAGCCCTGAACGGCGTTTGGGATGACATCAAACAGGTATTCGCCCTGCTCGCCGACTTGCAGGCCAACAGCGAAAAATTGCTGGAGTACCTCAGCGAGGCCGAGCTTGAGGCGTTGTTGAATGCCTCCAGCGACGCCATTGCCAACGGCTTGCTGGTCCTCAGTGACGAACCGTTGCTGTTCATTCATCTGGCCGCGTTTAGCAGTTGGCTGAAGATGCTGCCGCCGCAGTATCTGGCCGAAGTGGTGGCCGAGGTTCGGGCCGAGCTGCTGGTCAGTTTTCTGCTGATGGGGTTGTCGGGTGGCATCGGCGTGCCGGTGCGCTTGAGCAGCAAAGTGCTGGCGAAGATCAAGTCGCCGCGCGCGCGGGAATGGCTGGCGGCTTCGGCGTTGCGGCTGGCTGAGCTGACGTCCTCGGCGGATTTGACGCGGCATGCCAGCGTTTTGAAGCCGCTGATGCTCAATGTGCGTGACGTTGAGTTGAAACCGACACCGGCGATACCGCTGAACATTCGTCAGGCCGATTCGCTGGTGTTGACGGTGCCGAATCCGGCGCCTGTTGTGCGGGACAAGTCTGGCGCTTCGAGCCGGTTGCAACGGCATGAGCCTCACGACGATTCGCCGGATCAGGCGAGAAATCCCAACGGCGACAGCGCCGATTGCGTGCCCTTCACCTGCACCAATGGTTGCCCGGTGTCGATGGTCACCGGTGAAGAACTGCTGACCCTCACCGATGCGGTGCTCGATGGCGTGTTGCCGTTTGAGTTCACCCGGTTGTATCGCTCCAGCGCTGCTGAGATCGATGTCGGGCTGGGGTTTGGCTGGAGCCATTCGCTGGCGCATCGGCTGGAGTTTTTCGCTGATGAGGTTGTTTGGGTCGATCACGAAAACCGGCGTACCCGGTTTCCGTTGCCGAGCGTTGAAAGACCGGCGATTCACAACAGCCTGTCGCGGGCAGCGATTTTTCTGGGCGATGAACCGGAAGAACTGATCCTCGCGCTGGCCGGGGAAACGGCGCGGTTCTATCACTTTCGTGCGGGACGGCTGACAGCGATCAGCGATGCCTATGGCAATCGTCTGACAGTGCAGCGCGATCGCTCTGACCGGGTGCAGCGACTGGACAACGGCGCCGGGCGTTCGCTGTTGTTGCGGTATGACCGGGCGCAGCTGCTGGGTGTGGATTACCAGGTGTTTCGCGACGGTGCCTGGGGCACTGAACAAGCGCTGGTCAGTTACCGCTACGACGCTTATCAGCACCTGATCGAAGCGACTAACGCCGTCGGTGACAGCGAGCGTTACGACTACGACGACGCCCACGTGATCTTGCAGCGGCAACTGGCCGGCGGCGCGAGTTTCTTTTGGGAGTGGGAGCGTTCGGGGAAAGCCGCTCGGTGT
>NZ_JSFK01000022.1 GCF_000783395.1 Pseudomonas chlororaphis
GGGCGGTCCGACGTTTCGGGAGGGCTGGGGTGAGGGGGAAAAGATCTCCAGCCGTACACAAAAAAAACCAACAACCACAAACAAAAAAGCCCCCCACCAATCACTCGGTGGAGGGCTTTTCTACATCAATCGCCGTCAGATCAAACCTTGACGATCCAGCCCGCTGGCGCTTCGATGTCGCCGGTCTGCACGCCAGTCAGCTCTTTGTAGAGCTTCTGGGTCACAGGACCCACTTCGGTCTCGCTATGGAACACATGCAGATGGTCGTTGTAGCTGATGCCACCGATCGGGGTGATCACCGCTGCAGTACCGCAAGCGCCGGCTTCCTTGAAGTCCGACAGCTTGTCGATCAGCACGTCGCCTTCAACCACTTCCAGGCCCAGACGCGATTTAGCCAGTTCGATCAGTGACAGGCGGGTGATGCCTGGCAGGACCGACGGCGAGTTCGGGGTGATGAACTTGTTGTCGTGGGTGATCCCGAAGAAGTTGGCCGAGCCGACTTCTTCGATTTTGGTGTGGGTCATCGGATCGAGATAGATCGCGTCGGCGAAGTTGGCTTTCTTCGCTTTCGAACCCGGCATCAGGCTGGCGGCGTAGTTGCCGCCGACCTTGGCTGCGCCGGTGCCTTGTGGGGCGGCGCGGTCGTAGCTGGAGATCTGGAAGTTGTGCGGGGTCAGGCCGCCCTTGAAGTAAGCACCTACCGGAATGCAGAAAATCGAGAAGATGAACTCGGGTGCGGTGCGCACGCCGATGTTGTCACCGACGCCGATCACGAACGGACGCAGGTACAGCGCGCCGCCAGTGCCGTATGGCGGAATGAAACGCTCGTTGGCACGAACCACGGCTTTGCACGCTTCGATGAACTGCTCGGTGTCGACCGTCGGCATCAGCAGACGCGCGCAGCTGCGTTGCATGCGCAGGGCGTTCTGGTCCGGGCGGAACAGGTTGATCGAGCCGTCCTTGCAACGATAGGCCTTCATGCCTTCGAAGCACTGCTGGCCATAGTGAAGGGCAGTCGAGCCTTCGCTGATGTGCAGCACGTTATCTTCGGTCAGGGTGCCTTTGTCCCACTCGCCATCGCGAAAGTACGACAGATAGCGCTTGTCGGTCTTGATGTAGTCAAAACCCAGCTTGTCCCAATTGATGCTTTCGTTACCCATGACACCCTCTATCACTGAACAACCGTCGAAACGGTTCAAGGCTTCTGACGTTTTTTGGATGGGCACAACAATACTTCATTCTTGAGCGGTTTCGCAGCCCGGACGATGGAGGGATGAGCAGATTTATTAGCCTGCTTATGAAAAATCCTCGTTCATCGCTGAAAAGATCGCAGCCTGCGGCAGCTCCTACAGAATCGGCGAACCCCTGTAGGAGCTGCCGAAGGTTCGGGCCGCGATCGGACGATCTTTTGATCTTTACAGGTGCAGCGCATGCCCGAGGGCACGCAACGCCGCCTCCTGCACCGCCTCACCCAAAGTCGGATGCGCATGAATGGTGCCACCGATGTCTTCCAGCCGCGCGCCCATTTCCAGGCTTTGCGCGAACGCCGTCGATAACTCCGACACGCCAACGCCCACAGCCTGCCAGCCAACAATCACATGATTATCCCGACGAGCGACCACGCGCACGAAGCCGCTTTTCGACTCCAGCGTCATCGCCCGGCCATTGGCGGCGAACGGGAAACTCGAAACAATGCAGTCCAGACCTGCAGCCTTGGCCTCGTCCGGGGTCTTGCCGACCACCACCAGTTCCGGGTCGGTGAAGCACACGGCAGCAATGGCCGTCGGGTTGAACTCGCGGATTTTGCCGCTGATCAACTCGGCAACCATTTCACCTTGAGCCATGGCGCGGTGGGCGAGCATCGGCTCGCCGCTCAAATCACCGATGGCGTAGACGTTGCGCATGCTGGTCTGGCAGCGGCTGTCGATCTTGATCGCCGAACCGTTCATGTCCAGATTCAGCGCTTCAAGGTTCCAGCCCTGGGTATTCGGTTTGCGGCCAACGGCGACCAGCACCTGATCGGTTTCCAGGTTGAGGGTTTCGCCCTCGGGATCACGCACCTGCAAAGTGCCATCGAAGCCCAGCACGCTGTGTTTGAGGTACAGCTTCACGCCCAGTTGCTTCAGCGCGTCATGCACCGGTTGCGTCAGTTCGGCGTCGTAGGCGGGCAGAATACGATCCTGCGCCTCGACCACGCTGACGTCGGCACCGAGCTTGCGATAAGCAATGCCCAGTTCCAGACCGATGTAACCACCGCCCACCACCACTAGACGTTTCGGCACGGATTTCGGCGCCAGCGCTTCGGTGGAGGAGATGATCGGTCCGCCAATCGGCAGGATCGGCAGATTGACGCTGGTCGAACCGGTGGCCAGCACCAAGTGCTCGCACTGGATGCGCGTGTCGCCGACATCCACGGTTTTGCCGTCGATGACTTTGGCCCAGCCATTGATGACCTGAACCTTGTTCTTCTTCAGCAGTGCAGCGACGCCGGTGGTCAGGCGATCAACGATGCCGTCCTTCCACTCGACGCTTTTAGTGATGTCGAGGGTCGGTGCGGCAACGCTGATGCCCAGCGCCGAATGCTGACTGTGATGCTGCGTCTGGTGAAACTGCTCGGCCACATGAATCAGCGCTTTCGACGGAATGCAGCCGATGTTCAGGCAGGTGCCGCCCAGCGACTGGCCTTCGACCAGAATCGTCGGTATGCCCAGTTGCCCGGCGCGGATCGCCGTCACATAACCGCCGGGGCCGCCGCCGATGATCAGCAGCGTAGTGTTCAGAGATTGCATGCGCGCCTTACTCCACAAACAAAGTGGCAGGTTGTTCGATCAGGCCGCGAATGGCCTGGATGAAGAGTGCCGCGTCCATACCGTCGACCACGCGGTGATCGAAGGAACTGGAGAGGTTCATCATCTTGCGGATCACCACCTGGCCTTTGACGACCATCGGCCGTTCAACGATTTTGTTGACGCCGACGATGGCCACTTCCGGCAGGTTCAACACCGGGGTGCTGACGATGCCGCCCAATGCGCCGAGGCTGGTCAGGGTGATGGTCGAGCCGGACAATTCATCGCGGCTGGCTTTGCCATTACGCGCGGCGTTGGCCAGACGCGAGATTTCCGCGGCGCTGTCCCACAGGCTGCGCGCCTCGGCATGACGCACCACGGGCACCATCAGGCCGACATCGCTTTGCGTGGCGACGCCGACATGCACCGCACCGAGGCGGGTGATGACCTGCGCTTCGTCGTCGTAACGGGCGTTGATCTGCGGGAATTCGCGCAGGGCGACGACCAAGGCGCGGACGAGGAACGGCAACAAAGTCAACTTGCCACGGCTGGCACCGTGTTTTTCATTCAGATGCGCGCGCAGTTCTTCAATTGCGGTGACATCGATTTCTTCGACATAGCTGAAGTGTGCTGCACGCTGGGTAGCATCCTGCATGCGCTGGGCGATCTTGCGGCGCATGCCGATGACTTGAATCTGTTCTTCGTCGTTACGCTGGGCGTAAGCGGCGGCGACTGGTGCTGAAGCGTTGGACTGACCTTGCGCCAGATAGGCGTCAAGGTCTTCGTGCAGTACACGACCGGCCGGGCCGGAACCGCGCACCAGACGCAATTGAATACCCAGGTCCAGCGCATGTTTGCGCACGGCCGGCGAGGCGAGAGGGCGTTCGTCTGCTTCGCGAGCAACCATCGGGCCTTGGCAAACAGGAGCAGGACGCGGGGCGGCTGGAGCAGGTTTGCTCTCAACAACGGCCTCAACTTTCGGCGCAACAGGCTCTTTCGTAACAACAGGAGCGGCGGACTCTTTAAGGTTGCCAGCACCCTCGACTTCAATGCTGATCAGCACACTGCCAACCGCCATCACTTCACCCGGCTGACCGCCGAGCGCAATCACCTTGCCGTGTACCGGCGAGGGAATATCGACCATCGCCTTGTCGGTCATCACGTCCGCCAGCACCTGATCTTCAACCACCAGATCGCCAACCTTGACGTGCCACTGCGACAGTTCTACTTCTGCGATGCCTTCGCCGATGTCCGGCATCTTGATAACGTGCGTGCCCATTCAGACCTCCATGACCCGTTTCAACGCCGCGCCCACTCGGGACGGCCCTGGGAAATACGCCCACTCCTGCGCGTGCGGGTAGGGGGTGTCCCAACCGGTGACGCGTTCGATCGGCGCTTCCAGGTGATGGAAGCAATGCTCTTGCACCAGCGACACCAGTTCGGCGCCGAAACCGCAGGTGCGGGTGGCTTCGTGTACCACCACGCAGCGGCCGGTTTTCTTCACCGACTTGACGATGGTTTCCAGGTCCAGCGGCCACAGGCTGCGCAGGTCGATGACTTCGGCATCGACGCCGGATTCTTCGGCAGCGACTTGCGACACGTAAACGGTGGTGCCGTAAGTCAGCACGGTCACGTCCTTGCCCGGGCGGGTGATCGCCGCGACGTCCAGCGGTACGGTGTAGTAACCGTCCGGCACCTGGGCTTGCGGGTGTTTCGACCACGGCGTTACCGGGCGGTCGTGGTGGCCGTCGAACGGGCCGTTGTACAGGCGTTTTGGCTCGAGGAAGATCACCGGGTCATCGTTTTCGATGGAGGCGATCAACAAGCCTTTGGCGTCATACGGGTTGGACGGCATCACGGTGCGCAAGCCGCACACCTGAGTGAACATCGCCTCGATGCTCTGGCTGTGGGTCTGACCGCCATAGATGCCGCCGCCGCATGGCATGCGCAGGGTCATTGGTGCGGTGAACTCGCCAGCCGAGCGATAACGCAGGCGCGCCGCTTCGGAAATGATCTGGTCGGAGGCCGGGTAGACGTAGTCGGCGAACTGAATCTCGGCGACCGGACGCAGACCGTACGCGCCCATGCCGACGGCGACGCCGACGATGCCACTTTCCGAGATCGGTGCGTCGAATACGCGGGAGGTGCCGTACTTGGTCTGCAGGCCCTCGGTGCAACGGAACACGCCGCCGAAGTAGCCGACGTCCTGACCGAACACCACCACATTGTCGTCACGCTCAAGCATCACATCCATGGCCGAGCGCAGGGCCTGGATCATGGTCATGGTGGTCGTGGTCATGGCGGTTTCCAACTGAATATTGTTGTTGTGATCGTTCATGTCAGATCCCCAACTGCTGACGCTGGCGCTTCAAGTGCTCCGGCATCTCTTTGTAGACGTCTTCGAACATGGTCGCGGCGCTTGGAATCTGGCCGCCGGCGAGGGTGCCGTATTGTTCGGCCTGTTTCTGCGCGGCAATCACTTCGGCTTCGAGCTCGGCGCTGACGGCGGCGTGCTCTTCCTCCGACCAGTGACCGACCTTGATCAGGTGCTGTTTCAGGCGGGCGATCGGGTCGCCGAGCGGGAAGTGGCTCCAGTCATCGGCCGGACGATATTTCGACGGATCATCGGAGGTCGAGTGCGGGCCGGCACGATAGGTAACCCATTCGATCATGGTCGGGCCGAGGTTGCGGCGTGCGCGTTCGGCGGCCCAGGCAGAGGCGGCATAAACTGCGTAGAAGTCGTTGCCATCCACGCGCAGCGAAGCGATGCCGCAACCGACGCCGCGTCCGGCAAAGGTGGTGGCTTCACCACCGGCGATGGCCTGGAAGGTCGAAATCGCCCATTGGTTATTCACGACGTTGAGGATCACCGGCGCACGATAAACGTGAGCGAAGGTGAGGGCGGTATGGAAGTCCGATTCGGCGGTGGCGCCGTCGCCGATCCATGCCGAGGCGATTTTCGTGTCGCCTTTGATCGCTGAGGCCATGCCCCAGCCAACCGCCTGAATGAACTGGGTGGCGAGGTTGCCGGAGATGGTGAAGAAACCAGCGTCCTTGACCGAATACATGATCGGTAACTGACGGCCCTTGAGCGGATCGCGTTCGTTGGACAGCAGTTGGCAGATCAGGTCGACCAAAGGCACTTCGCGGGCCATCAGGATGCTTTGCTGGCGGTAGGTCGGAAAGCACATGTCGTCGATGTTCAAGGCCAGGGCCTGAGCACTGCCGATGGCTTCTTCGCCAAGGCTTTGCATGTAGAACGACATTTTTTTCTGACGCTGGGCGACCACCATGCGGTTGTCGTAGATGCGCGTCTTGAGCATGGCGCGCATGCCTTTACGCAGGATCTCTACCGGCACGTTTTCGGCCCATGGGCCGAGGGCGTTGCCCTGATCGTCGAGCACGCGAATCAGCCCACGCGCCAGGTCGGCGGTGTCGGCAGGTTCGACGTCGATGGAAGGTTTGCGCACCGTACCGGCATCGGTCAGATGCAGGTAGGAAAAATCGGTTTTGCAGCCTGGACGGCCCGAGGGTTCAGGGACGTGCAGACGCAGCGGTTCATACGCTTGGGTCATGGCTTCTACGCTCGATCTTGTGAATTTCTTGTAGTGAGCTGGCAGTCATTCTTCGGTAGAAGAAATCTTGTCCTACAACAATCATAGGCCCGGGCAAGAAGAATATTTATCTCTGTTTCGTTGCGCTGGAGACGATTTGCAGATAGAAATTCTGCATAAACATAAAAAACAGGTGGTTTTGTCTCATGCGCAAACTGGACCGTACCGACATCGGCATTCTCAACAGCCTTCAGGAGAATGCGCGCATCACCAACGCCGACCTCGCACGCTCGGTGAATCTGTCACCAACGCCGTGCTTCAACCGGGTCAAGGCCATGGAAGAATTGGGCCTGATTCGCGAGCAGGTCACGCTGCTGGATGCTGATCTGCTGGGGCTGCATGTGAACGTGTTCATCCACGTCAGCCTGGAGAAGCAGGTCGAGGAAGCGCTGCAGCATTTCGAAGAGGCGATCTCCGATCGCCCGGAAGTGATGGAGTGCTACCTGATGGCCGGAGACCCGGATTACCTCATCCGGGTCCTGGTGCCGACGATTCAGTCGCTCGAACGCTTCATGATGGACTTCCTGACCAAAGTGCCGGGGGTGGCGAACATCCGTTCCAGCTTTGCGCTCAAGCAGGTGCGCTACAAGACTGCGTTGCCCTTGCCAGCGAACGGCCTGACGCTGGGTAACTGAAAGTCAGATGTAGTCATACCGGTAATCGAGTTCTGCCGTGAACAGTGTTTGCTGGACGGTATAGGTTGGTACCCAGGGAGCGGGTTCATTCGCGGGATGAAAGACCAGCACGGTGTCGCTCATGTCTGGCGAACCTGCCTCGTTGGTAAACCCCGCAGTGCCAGAATGCTGATGCTTCCAGCGTTCCCACAACAAATCGAGGTAACAATGGTGCAGGAAAAATATTGGGTCATTGGGTGAGGAGGCTTGCGCCATCGTGCCGCCAATCCAGGCATGTACCGGATTGTGCAAAAGGCTTTCCGAAATGTTTTCCCAGCCGCTTTCATCCCTCCAGTAAGGCGTTCTGTTCAGGGTCGAAATAACATCCTGCGGGGTGGGCAGTGCGCCGCTTGCTCCCAGATCTCGACGAATGCCGGTGTTACCAATGCCCTCGTCCCAGACCCTGACATCGAATTGTGAGTGCTCCCTGGAAAACGGGCCGCTGGTGACACGCTGGTCTTGCAGGTTGTCACCGTTTGACCCCATGAAGTCCGAGGTGAAGGGGTTGTCGGCGCCGGTCAGTTGCCAGTTCCAGTAGGGCAGAGTGATGCTCGGGTCATTGGTCGCTGATTGCAGGGCCAGTTCGAACTGGCGGGTCAGGATTCGGTGCCATGGATAAAACAGGGGACTCATATGCGGATTGGGTGTCAGCGGATTGCCCCGGCCCATCGAATTTTTGTGGATCTGCACAAAGTCATCGTAGCGGCTTTGCTGTCCGGGTCGCAGCACGCTGTCGACATTGTTCTTCAGCCTCAGGATGGCATCGATGAATGCGGATTTCTGTTGCGGTGTCATGTCACGGTGATTACGACGAATATCCATATTGCGAAAACTCCATTGAATGTTTGCCCAATGAAGTCTGCTCGCTTACAGGATTTTCACCAGTTCATCACCCTCGACAGCGTTCGTAGGAAAAATAATCCGGCAACGACCCGAGCGGTTTTTTCCTATAGGGAATTGAGCGGAATCTTCAGGTAAACCACACCGTTATTCTCCGCTGGTGGCAGATGTCCGGCCCGGACATTCACCTGAATCGCTGGCAGCAACAGTGTCGGCATGCCCAGCCCGGCGTCACGTTTTGTACGCATCTCGACGAACGCCGCTTCATCAATCCCGTCATGCACATGAATATTGCTTTTGCGTTGTTCGCCGACCGTGGTCTGGCACTGCGAGGCGCGACTCTCGGGTGGATAGTCGTGGCAAACGTAGAGTTTCACGCTGGCGGGGAAGGCCAGCAGTTTGTGGATCGAGGCAAACAGCTGATGGGCATTGCCGCCGGGAAAGTCGCAGCGCGCCGTGCCGACATCCGGCATGAACAGCGTATCGCCCACCAGAATCTGTTCGCCGTCGATCAGATAGGCCATGTCCGCCGGCGTATGCCCGGGGACGTGCAGAGCGGTGGCCTTGAGATTGCCGATCCGGAATGACTCGTTCGGCGTAAACAGGTGATCAAACTGCGAGCCGTCGACGCAGAACTCCGGCTCCAGATTGAACAGCGCCTTGAACACGTTCTGCACTTTGCTGATCGATTCACCAATGGCGATTTTCCCGCCCAGTTCCCGGCGCAGATAGGGCGCGGCAGACAGGTGATCGGCGTGGGCGTGGGTTTCCAGCAGCCACTGCACCTGCAGGTTGTGGGCGCGAACGAAGGCGATGATCTTGTCGGCCTGCGCGGTGCAGGTGCGCCCGGCGGCGCCGTCGTAATCGAGCACCGGATCGACAATCGCACATTGCCCGCCGTCGGCTTCGTAGACCACATAGCTGTAGGTCGAGGAGGCGGGGTCGAGGAAAGCTTCAATCTGCGCGGGCATGGACACCAACCTGAACGAGGAAAATGGGTTGCAACACTTTATCTAAAAACATAATGTTCGCAGCTTAAGTGACCTTTAAGGCATCGTGCAAATGCAATCCAGTCTGACCGAATGTGAAGTCGCCCAACTGCGCGCCTCGGCCTCCAAGGCCTGCGCCTTGCTCAAGGCCATGGCCAATGAGGATCGCCTGCTGATCCTCTGTCAACTGACTCAGGGCGAACGCAACGTTGGCGAACTGGAAAAGATGACCGGTGTGCGCCAGCCGACGCTTTCTCAGCAACTGGGCATCCTGCGTGACGAAGGCCTGGTCGCGACCCGTCGTGAAGGCAAGTACATTTTTTACGGCCTTGCCAGTCCGGAAGTCATCCAGGTGATGAAAACGCTCTCCGGGTTGTATTGCGGCGCCGTGCTGAAAAGTCTCGGCCATCAATAAATGCCAGCCAATACATCACTTACCCTGTGGGTGCTGGCTTGCCAGCGATGAGGCGTGTCAGCCAACATTGATGGCGACTGAAACTCCGCCATCGCTGGCAAGCCAGCTCCCACAGGGTTTTGTATAGACGCTGAACAATCCTTGCGTGCAGCAAAAGGAACAAGCAATGAACGATCAACACTGGGGCTCATCCATCAGTGCAGACATCGTGGTCATCGGCGGCGGTACGGCCGGTATCGGTTTTGTCGCCAGCCTGCTCAAGCGTGATCCGAGCCTGAACATCACGATCATCGAGCCGAGCACTCACCATTACTACCAACCGGCGTGGACGCTGGTCGGCGGTGGCGCTTACGACGTGAAAGACACGGTCAGGCCGATGACCAAAGTACTGCCGCGCCAAGCCACTTGGATACAAGCCGCCGTCACCGGCATTGATCCGGACAAAAAACAACTCACTCTTAACGACGAGCGCACGGTCAGCTACCAGAACCTGATCGTCTGCCCCGGCCTGCGCCTGGCCTGGGAGAAGATCGAAGGCTTGCAGGAAAGCCTCGGTCAGCACGGCGTCACCTCCAACTACAGCTATCAGCATGCGCAGTACACCTGGGATCAAGTGCAGAAACTGCGCGGCGGCAAAGCGCTGTTCAGCCAACCGGCAATGCCGATCAAATGTGCCGGCGCGCCGCAAAAAGCCCTGTACCTGTCCTGCGATCACTGGCTGAAAAGCGGTGCGCTGAACAACATCCAGGTCGAATTCAACCTGGCCGGCGCCGCGCTGTTCGGCGTGGCGACGTTCGTGCCGCCGTTGATGAAGTACATCGAAAAATACAACGCGCAGTTGGCGTTCAACTCGAATCTGGTCAAGGTCGACGGCCCGGCGAAAACCGCGTGGTTCGAGATCAAGGATGCCGATGGCAATATCACCCGCGAGGCGAAAACCTTCGATCTGCTGCACGTCGTGCCGCCGCAGGTTTCGCCAGATTTCATCGCACAAAGCGCGTTGGCCGACGCCGCCGGCTGGTGCGAAGTCAACCCGCACAGCCTTCAGCATCCGCGCTATCCCGAGGTATTCGCACTCGGTGATATCTGCGGCACCAGTAACGCGAAAACCGCAGCTGCCGTGCGCAAGCAAGTCGTTGTGGTCGCGGAAAACCTGCTGGCCGTACGCAAGCAGCAACCGCTGCCGCTGAAGTACGACGGCTATGGTTCCTGCCCGCTGACGGTGGAGAAGGGCAAGGTGATCCTCGCCGAATTCGGTTATGCCGGGAAGTTGCTGCCGACCTTTCCTCTGGACCCGACCGTGGCGCGACGTTCGGCATGGTTTCTCAAGGCAACCTTGCTGCCGTGGTTCTACTGGAACGGCATGCTCAAGGGCCGCGAGTGGCTGACTGGTCTGTCCAAGGTTGACTGAGAAAACCCTATGTTGCTGGCAAGTCTGTTTGGCATGGTGATGGGGTTGGTCCTCGGCTTGACCGGGGCCGGCGGCGGCATTCTTGCGGTGCCGGCGCTGGTGCTCGGGTTGGGCTGGACGATGACCCAGGCAGCGCCGGTCGCATTGTTTGCGGTCGGCAGTGCGGCGGCGGTCGGGGCTATCGACGGTTTGCGGCATGGTTTGGTGCGCTATCGCGCGGCGCTGTTGATTGCGGCGTTGGGCGCAGTGTTTTCGCCGTTGGGGATCTACTTCGCGCACCAGTTGCCGGAGAAAATCCTGATGATTCTGTTCAGTCTGCTGATGGTCATGGTGGCCTGGCGCATGCTGCGCCGCGAGCGTCAGCAGGAAGGACCGAGCGATCACGGTCACGCCAGTTGGGGCCAGAAGAATTGCATGCTCAATGAACAAACCGGGCGCTTTGACTGGACGGCAAAATGTACCGCAACGTTGGCTGCGTTAGGTGCAATTACCGGCGTGGTGTCCGGATTGCTCGGTGTCGGTGGCGGCTTTTTGATCGTGCCGGCGTTCAAGCAACTGACCGATGTGCAGATGCGCGGGATTGTTGCGACGTCGTTGATGGTGATCAGTCTGATTTCGGCAATCGGGGTGATCGGCTCGTTTCACGCCGGTGTGCGGATTGACGGGCAGGGCGCGGCGTTCATCGTCGCAAGCATTGTCGGCATGATCATCGGCCGCAAGCTTTGCGCGCGGGTGCCGGCGCGGGCGTTGCAGGTGGGGTTTGCCAGTATCTGTCTGGTGGTGGCGGGGTATATGTTGTTGCGGGCGTGAGGTTCAAAACAAATCGCAGCCCATCAAGGGCTGCGATCTTTCTATCGGCTTACAAGACCAGATGCGGCAACCACAGCGAAAGTGCCGGCACGTAAGTCACCAGCATCAACACCAGGAACAGCACGGCATAGAACGGCAGCAGCGCTTTCACGGTGCTCTCGATACTGACCTTGCCCACCGCCGATCCGACAAACAGCACCGCACCCACCGGCGGCGTTATCAGTCCGATCCCGAGGTTCACCAGCATGATCATGCCGAACTGCACCGGGTCGACGCCGATGCCGAGAATCACCGGCATCAGGATTGGCGTCAGGATCAGGATCAGCGGCGCCATGTCCATCACCGTGCCGAGCAACAGCAGCATGACGTTGATGCACATCAGGATCACGTAGCGGTTGTCCGACAGGGTCAGGAACAGCGTGGTGATCTTCGCCGGGATCTGCATCAGGGTCATGATGTAGCCGAAGCTCGCGGCGAAACCGATCAGGATCATCACGATCGAAATCGTCCGCACCGTGCGGTGCATCAGTTTCGGCAGTTCGCGCCATTTGTAGTCGCGGTAGATGAACATGGTGACGAAGAATGACCAGAGCACGGCGATGGCCGCCGATTCGGTCGCGGTGAAGATGCCGGACAGGATGCCGCCGAGGATGATCACCATCGCCATCAGGCCCCAGAGGGCTTCGCCGACGATTTTCAACGCCTGGCGCATCGGGATCACTTCACCCTTGGGATAATTGCGTTTTCTCGCGAAAATCAGACACAGCACCATCAGGCAGGCGCTCATCAGCAAGCCCGGCACGATGCCGGCCATGAACAGCGAAGCAATCGAAACCGTGCCACCGGCGGCCAGGGAGTAAAGCACCGAGTTATGGCTTGGCGGGGTCAGCAGGGCTTGCACCGAACCGCTGACGGTCACGGCGGTGGAGAAATCCCGTGGATAGCCCTTGCGTTCCATTTCCGGAATCAGCACCGAGCCCACCGACGCGGTGTCGGCCACCGACGAACCGGAGATCGCGCCGAAGAAGGTCGAGGCGACAATGTTGACCAGTGACAGGCCACCGCGCACAAACCCCACCAGCACCCCGGCACACGCCACCAAGCGACGGGACATGCCGCCCTCGGCCATGATCGCACCGGCCAGCACGAAGAACGGAATGGCCAGCAGGGAGAATTTGTTCACCCCCGACGCAACCTGAATCATCACCGCCTGGAACGGAATGTCGATCCACCATGCACCGATCAGCGCGGCCGCACCGAGCGCGTAGGCGACCGGCATGCCGATCAGGATCAATACGATAAAACTGCCCAGCAGAATCAGAGCGTCCATTAAGCGGCACCTTCACTTTCTTCAACCAGGTCGAACTGCACGACCCGCCGTTTGCTCTGGTCACCGAGCAAGAGTTTTTCCAGCACGAAAATCAGCGTCAGCAAGCCGCCCACGGGAATGGGCAAGTAGGTCACGCCAACGCGCAGATCGGGCAGGGCCGCCATGAACTGGTTCCAGGTGGACATGCACAGCTTGGCGCCCCAGATCGTCATGAAGATGCAGATCGCCGCCATGAGCAGTTGTGAAAATATCGCCGCTGCCGATCTCAGTTGTGGAGGCATGCGATCGGTGAGCATGGCCACGGCCATGTGCGCGCCGGCGCGGTAGCTGGCGGCGGCGCCGATGAAGGTAAACACCATCATCAGCAGGATCGCCGTGGGCTCGGGCCAGCTCGAACCGGTGCCCAGGACGTAGCGGGCGAACACGCCCCAGGGAATCATCAGGGAAATCGCCAGGACGGAAAGGCCGGCGACCCAGATGCACGTCATGTAGATCTTGTCGTTGATACGCAGCAGTAGATTCTTCATCGGGTTCCACCGTAACCGGGCGCGCCGCAGTCATCGGGCGCACCGGGCCTTGTTCATGAGGACGGAGCGGGAGGCGTTACTGAACGGCTTCGATTTTCTTGATCAGGTCGGCATACTTCGCGCCGTACTTTTCCCGCACCGGTGCGGTGGCGTCGTAGAAGGGTTTCTTGTCGACCTCGATGAACTCGACGCCGGCAGCCTTGAGTTTTTCTTCACTGGCAGCGGACTTCTTGTCCCACAGCACGCGCTCTTCGGCCTGGGCAGCCTTGGCGGCTGTCTTGACCAGCGCCTGTTGATCCGGCGTCAGTTTTTCCCAAGTGATTTTCGACATCACGATCGGCTCTGGCAGGATCAGGTGACCGGTGAGGCTGTAGTACTTCGCATTCTGGAAGTGGTTGTGTTCGAGCAGGGTTGGCGGGTTGTTTTCCGCGCCGTCGATCACGCCGGTCTGCAGGGCACTGAAGATCTCGCCGGTGTCCATGGCGATACCGTTACCGCCCATGGCGTTCATCATGTCGATGAACATCGGGTTGCCTTGCACGCGGATTTTCATGCCCTTGAGGTCTTCGAGCTTGCGCACCGGTTTCTTGGTGTAGACGTTGCGCGTGCCGCCGTCCATCCAGGCCAGGGCCACCAGGCCGAACTCAGAGTTGGTGATTTTGTCGAGGATCTCGTCGCCCACTGCGCCGTCGATGACGTTACGCATGTGTTGGTGATCGCGGAAGATGAACGGCATGTTGAACACGTTCACGTCCGGAACCACGGGGCCGACGATACCCAGGCTGACGCGAGACAGTTGTACGGCGCCGACTTGCATCTGCTCGATGACTTCCTTTTCGGAGCCCAGCACACCGCCAGGGAAGTATTGGAAGGTCAGTTCGCCGTTGGTCTCCTTGGTCAGGGTCTTGCCCATGTTTTCTTCGGCCACCACGGTTGGATAACCGGCGGGGTGAATGTCAGCGAATTTGAGTTGCAGTGCCTGAGCGGCGCCAGTGAAGGTAAACAGCAGCGGGAGTGCAGCGGCCAGCAAGGTGCGTTTGAAGTTCATGGGGGTGAGTCTCCAGTCTTGTTATTTTTGTGTTCAAGGCACAGCGGTGCAGCAGAGGCGGGTGTTACAACGAATCGTTGAACTGCGGTTCCGGCAAACCTTTGACGTTGAGGTTCAGGGCGAACACGCCACCGGCCAGGGATTGCGAGTCGTGGTCATCGCCGGGACGAATCGAGGTGACGAACAAGGTGTCCATCCGGCTGCCGCCGAAGGCACACATCGTCGGTTTTTTCACCGGCACCTCCAGTGAGAAATCAAGACGACCGTCCGGCGCGAAGCGGTGAATCAGGCCGGCGTCGTTGGCGCAGATCCAGTAGAAGCCTTCGGCGTCCACAGCCGCGCCATCGGGCCGGCCGGGGAAGTGGTTCATGTCGACGAAGACGCGTCGGTTCGACGGTGTGCCGGTATCGGTGTCGTAATCGAACGCCCAGATCAGTTGCACATCGGGGTGCGAATCGGACAGGTACATCGTCTTGCCGTCGGGGCTGAAGCCGAGGCCGTTAGGCACGATAAAACCGTCGAGCTGCGCTTCGATCACGCCAGACGCTCCGGCACCGTAGCGGTAGAGCCGGCCTTCGGGCGCACTCAGGCCCATGTTCAGCACCATGCTGCCGGCCCAGAAGCGACCCTGGCGGTCGCAGCGACCATCGTTGAGACGCATGTCTTTGCGGCCGTGCTCGACGCTGGCGAGCAGTTGGTTGTCGAGGCTGCCGTCGCTGTGCGGATGCAGGTGGAAGAAGCCGCTTTCCATCCCGGCAACCCAGCCGCCATGGCTGTGGCGGGCGATGCAGGCGAGCATTTCCGGGGTTTTCCAGGCATGCACATGGCCCGTGTCAGCGCTCCAGCGTTGCAGGCCGCCATTGGGAATATCCACCCAGTACAGCGCATTTTCCTCTGCCACCCAGACCGGGCTTTCGCCCACGGCGTTACGGGCATCGACGATCAATTCGGCTTGCATACTCATTCCTTTGCGTCGTTGTCAGGGTGATCAGTCGCCGAACGGTCCGGCCGCGACAAACGCGCCGCCCTGATAGATTCGCGCCGGATCATCGGCGGCCGGCATTGGCTGCGCTTCGACCTTTTCGCGGAACACTTCGGAGCTGTCCTTTGCTTCGAATCCGAGGTGACTGGCGAAGCGGTTGTCCCACCAGACGTCCTTGTTGGCGGACATGCCGTAGACCACGGTGTGGCCGACGTTTGGCGTATACAGCGCGCGTTCGAGCAATTGCGTGAGGTCGTCGAAGCTCAACCAGGTATGCATCATTCGACGGTTCTGCGGCTCGGGGAACGAGGAGCCGATGCGGATGCTCACGGTCTCGATGCCGTAGCGATCAAAGTAGAAACTGGCCATGTCTTCGCCGTAGGACTTGGACAAGCCGTAGTACCCGTCGGGGCGGCGTGCGGAGCTGGCGTCGAGCGGTTCGTCCTGTTTGTAGAAGCCGATGACGTGGTTGGAACTGGCGAAGATCACCCGCTTCACGCCATGCCGACGCGCGGCTTCGTAGATGTGAAACACACCGCAGATGTTGGCGCCGAGGATTTCTTCGAAGGGCCGTTCGAGGGAGACACCGCCAAAATGCAGGATCGCATCGACGCCTTCGACCAGTTGGTGCACGGCGTTTTTGTCGGCGAGGTCGCAGACCACGATTTCTTCGCGATCATCGACGGCGGGGGTGAGGGCGGCGATGTCCGACAGGCGCAGGACATTGGCATAAGGGCGCATCCGTTCGCGCAGGACTTTGCCCAGGCCACCGGCGGCGCCGGTCAGTAGCAGACGGTTGAACGGGGCGCGGGGAGTAGAGGTAGACGTCATGGCAATCCCTTACACGTTGTTATTAGGTTTGTTGTAGGTTGTCGTATGACTGCACTGAAGTATCGGTAGGGTTTCCGGAACTTGTCAACGCGACTTTTGGTGTAGATGACGGAAGGCCTGGCCTCTTTTCAATCACCACAGTTCTGTATTTGCAATGCAATCCCATGTGGGAGCGAGCCTGCTCGCGAAAGCGGTGTGTCAATTAACATCAATGGTGAATCTGCCGCCGCCATCGCTGGCAAGCCAGCTCCCACAGGTATCAGCGTTGTTTTCAATTACCGCATTCACCACAAAATCCTGTGGGAGCTGGCTTGCCAGCGATGAGGCCGGTCCAGGCAACTCTTGTATCGACTGACACGCCGCCTTCGCGAGCGGGCTCGCTCCCTCAGGGAAACTCGGTGTGGCGACTGGCTTTACAACAACGAAATCGGATAACTGATAAAGATCCGGTTCTCGTCAAACTCGTTGGTGCTGAAGTCGCGGCGTATCGTCGCGTTGCGCCATTTCACGTTGAGGTTTTTCAACGGGCCGCTCTGCACGGTGTAGGCCAGCTCCGACTCACGACCCCATTCCTTGCCGTCAGTGATGGTCCCGGTGTGCACGTTGTCGCCGCTGATGTAGCGGTTCATCAGGGTCAGACCGGGAACGCCAAGGGCGACGAAGTTGTAGTCATGGCGCAGCTGCCAGGAGCGCTCTTGGGCGTTGTCGTAGCTGGCGTTGTAACTGTCGTTGGCCAACGTGCCGCCGCTGGTGCCGTTGACCCGCATCCACGCGTCGTCGCCGCTGAGTTTTTGCAGGCCGACATAGAAGGTGTTACCGCCGTAGCGGGCCGAAAGCAGGGCGAACGCGGTCTTGTTGTCGAGGTCGCCGGCCTGGGCGCTGCCGTCTTCCTTGCCAGTGAAGAAACCGAGGTTGGCGCCCAGCGTCCAGTCGCCCACAGGCTGGCTGTGGCTGAGGTTGAAATACTGCTGCTGGTAGATGTCCGTGAGTTCGGCGTACCACACGCCAACCTGTGTGCGCTTGTCGTTGAAGCTGTACTCGCCGCCACCGAAGTTGAAGCGATCGGAAGTGAACGCGCCACGGCCGTTCATCGACATGTCTTCCATGCTCGCGTCGTTGCGCGGGCTGTTGCCGCGGAACTGGCCGCCGTAGACGGTCAAGCCATTGATCTCGGTGGAAGTGATCTGGCCACCGCGAAAGGTCTGCGGCAGCGAGCGGCCATCGTCGGAACGCAGGATCGGCAGCACCGGCATCCACTCGCCGACCTTCAATTCGGTCTTCGACACCTTTGCCTTCAGCGCCACACCAAGGCGCCCGAAATTATCCGCCGGGCGCCCGTCATCGTGGATCGGCAACAGCTGTGTGCCACCCGTGCCTTTGCCGCCATCGAGCTTCTGCGAATACATCCCCAGCACATCAAAGCCGAAACCGACGGTGCCCTGAGTAAAACCGGATTTGGCATCAAGGATGAAGTTCTGCGTCCACTCCTCAGCCTTGCCCTGCGGGTTGGCCGGGTTGACGAAGTTGCGGTTGAAGTAGGCGTTGCGCAGGTTCAGCGTGGCTTTGCTGTCTTCGAGGAAACCTTCGGCATCGGCGCTCATCGGTAAGGCGAAGGCCAGACTGCTACAGCCGATCAGGCCAAGGGTGGTACGCGGGCGAAGCGTGGCAAAGCGGGAAGGGCGGACGGAACTGCAGACGAGTGTGCTCACTGTGACGCTCCCTGTTTCGTTTGTTGTTTTTATTATTTGTCATACGTCGTCGTACAACATGGGTGCGGATATTTCCTCGGTTTTCCGGGAATGTCAACAGCGAGTTATACGATGACTTGCCGTCGCGACGCAGATCACTTTGTAGGAGCTGCGGCACGCTGCGATCTTTTGATCTGGCTTTTTAAAAAAAAACAGGATCAAAAGATCGCAGCCTCGTTTCACTCGACAGCTCCTACAAGGATTTGTGTTGTCCATGGGATGTGTGTTGCCGACGAATTTGCGGCAAACTTCATCCACCTTCCGCACAAGGCCTTTCAATGGACCAATACGCCCCGCGCAACTGGCAGCCCCACGAAAAGCCCAGTCTGCCCGGTTCCCCCTCGACGCCGTTGCACTCCACCCCCAAGCGCCTGGCCTATGCGCTGGTCGGCGTATTGGTGGCGGTGACCGGTGGCTTGGGCAACTCGCTGGTGGTCGCCAACCTGACTTATCTGCAAGGCGCACTCGGTGCGACCACGGCGGAAATGGCCTGGTTACCGGCGGCGTACGTGATGACCAACGTGTCGATGAACCTGCTGCTGGTGAAGTTTCGCCAGCAGTTCGGTTTGCGCGCGTTCACCGAGGTGTTTCTGGTGCTGTATGCGCTGGTGACCTTCGGCCATTTGTTCGTCAATGACCTCAATTCGGCGGTGGCGGTGCGCGCGGCGCACGGCATGGTCGGCGCGGCACTGAGTTCGCTGGGCCTGTATTACATGGTTCAGGCGTTCCCGGCGAAGTGGCGGCTGAAGGCGCTGGTGCTCGGCCTTGGCACGTCACAACTGGCGCTGCCATTGGCGCGATTGTTCTCCGAAGACTTGCTGCAGATCGCCGAATGGCGCGGCTTGTACCTGTTCGAATTGGGTATGGCGCTGCTGTCGCTGGGGTGCGTGTTGCTGCTCAAGTTGCCACCCGGCGACCGTTTCAAAACCTTCGAAAAACTCGACTTCCTCACCTTCGCCATTCTCGCCACGGGCGTGGCGCTGCTGTGTGCGGTGTTGTCGCTGGGGCGGATTGACTGGTGGCTGGAGGCCAACTGGATCGGCTATGCGCTGGCCGCCTCGATTGCCTTGATCCTCGCCGGTCTGGCCATCGAACATAACCGCAGCAACCCGCTACTGATGACCCGTTGGCTGGGCAGCGGAACGATGATCCGCCTGGCGCTGGCGGTGACCCTGATTCGCATGGTCACCTCGGAGCAGTCCACCGGTGCGGTGGGTTTCATGCAGAACCTGAACATGGGCTATGAGCAGTTGCACAGCCTCTACGTGGTGATGCTGATCGGCAGTGTCGCGGGATTGTTGACCAGCGCGCTGACAATCGACCCCAAACACCTGCTGATGCCGTTGATCATCTCGCTGGGTCTGATGGCCACCGGGTCGGTGATGGACAGCTTTTCCAACAACCTGACCCGCCCGGAAAACCTCTACTTCAGTCAGTTTCTGCTGGCGTTCGGCAGCACGTTTTTCCTCGGCCCGACCATGGTTTTCGGTACACGCAACGTGCTGACCAACCCACGCAATCTGGTGAGCTTTTCCGTGTTGTTCGGGATCTGCAACAACCTCGGTGGCCTGCTGGGCGCGGCGCTGCTGGGCACCTTCCAGATCGTCCGGGAAAAATTTCATTCCAGTCACATCGTTGAGCACCTGACGCTGTCTGACCCCTTAGTGGCTGCGCGCGTGCAGAGCGGCGGCTCGGCGTATGGCTCGTTGCTGGCCGACCCGAGCCTGCGCAACCTTGCGGGCATTCGTAGCCTGGCCAACGCCGCGACCCGTGAGGCTAACGTGCTGGCCTACAACGATGTGTTCATGCTGATCGCCGTGATTGCGGTGCTGACCATGATCTGGCTGTCCATTCGCGCGCTGTGGCTGATGAGCACCACCAAAGCCGTCGCCACGGCGCCTTCCGTACCTCCTAGCGGTGCCTCTACTTCATGACCGAACCGACCACCACAACCACCACCAATGCCATTGCCGCCACGCCTGAAGGCGTGGCGCCGCCGTCATCGCCGAACACCGAGCCACGCTCGCTGCGGGTGCGGATCATCTCTTCAATGGGCTTCGCGGCGATTGCCATCGTCGGTGTGTTGATCGTGCTCTATGCCTGGCAATTGCCGCCGTTCAGCAGTGCGGTGGAAACCACGGAGAACGCGCTGATTCGCGGCCAGGTGACGATCATCGGCCCGCAACTTGCCGGTTATGTCTATGAAGTGCCGGTGCAGGATTTCCAGTACGTGAAGGCCGGCGATTTGCTGGTGCGGCTGGACGACCGCATCTATCAGCAGCGTCTCGACCAGTCGCTGGCGCAGCTGGCGGTGCAGAAAGCTGCATTGGCCAATGTGGTGCAGCAACGCAACAGTGCCGAGGCGACGATCAAATTGCGTCAGGCCGTTCAAGCTGACAGTGAAGCGCAGTTGCGTAAAAGCGAGGCCGATCTGCGCCGTAATCAGGAGTTGGTGCGCGACGGTTCGGTGTCCAAGCGTGAGATGGACGTGGCGCTGGCGGCCAATGCGCAAAGTGTTGCGGCAGTCGCGCAGGCCAAGGCCAATCTGGAAATCGCCCGCCAGGATCTGCAAACGGTGATCGTCAATCGCGGCTCGCTGGAAGCGGCAGTAGCCAGCGCCGAAGCGGCGGTGCAACTGGCGCGGATCGATCTGTCGAACACGCGCATTGTTGCCCCGCGTGACGGTCAGCTCGGGCAGATCGGTGTGCGCCTCGGCGCCTACGTCAACTCCGGGGCGCAGTTGATGGCGTTGGTGCCGAACCAGAAGTGGGTAATCGCCAACATGAAGGAAACCCAGATGGACAACGTGCGCGTCGGGCAACCGGTGCGCTTCACCGTCGATGCCTTGAACCACCGCAAATTTACCGGGCATGTGCAGCATATTTCGCCGGGGACGGGGTCTGAATTTGCCCTGCTGCAGGCGGATAACGCGACCGGCAACTTTGTGAAAATTGCTCAGCGTGTGCCGGTGCGGATCACCATCGATCCGGATCAGCAGGAAGAGGAACGGTTGCGGCCGGGGATGTCGGTGGTGGTCAGCATCGACACCGCAGCAGGCGACACCCAACCTCACTGATCAACAGATAACCCTGTGGGAGCTGGCTTGCCAGCGATGACGTCGGCATATCCGAAATATCTGTTCCTGACACACCGCCATCGCTGGCAAGCCAGCTCCCACGGGGGGATCGTGTTTCAGGTTGTGATCATCGGCGGTAGCGTGCCGAGCAGGGATACGGCGGCTACGGCACCAATGCCGAGTAACAATTCCAGCATCACACTGCGCCTGATTGCGCCCATCCGCTGTTCGCAATCATCCATGCGCAATCGATTGAACAGCGCCAACCCAAGCATGCCCAGCACGATCAGCGCCTTGATCAACAGAATCAACGCAAACCCGCTGAACAACGGCGTCGGCCACCACTGGCCGGTCAGCACGCGCACGTTGATCAGCCCCGTCAGCAGCAGGCCCGCAACCAGCGCATAACCGACCCCGCTAAAACGCCGCAAAATCGCCGGCATCGGCTCCGTCGGCTGACGCAGAATCATCACCAGCATCAACAACCCGCCCAGCCACGCGGCTACGCAGGTCAGATGCACAATCTGGTTGAGAATCAGCAATTGGCCGCTCACGCCATCGAGCATGGCGCCATGCCCGACCGGTGCGAGGGTTGCCAATAGCAAAGCGCTCAAGCCCAGCCGCAACGGCATATTTGAACGCCAAGGCGAAAATAACAGCGCCAGCAGCGCGGCATTGATCAGCAAATGCCAACGCCACACTTGACCAAAAAACGTATGACCCAGCACCAGCGCAACCGTGTCCGGATCGAACGCCGCCGCTGCCGAACCGGCCATGCTCGCGGTGATCAACAGCGCCCAGGCAATTCCGCTGAGCAGCGCCACAGCGCTCAGCCAGCGCGCCAGCCGCGCCAGGTGCCGGTCCACTTGCAGCGCTTCATCCTTGAGCAGCAACGGCCTGAACAGCCAGGCCCCGAACAGCATCAACACCACGATGAAATGCACAAAGCGGCACAGCACCAGCGCTTCACTCATGAATTACTGACCAACCTTGAACTGATAAGCGCCTTCGCTTTTGTGCGTATCAACCGACACCGCGTGCCATTCGACTTTGTACTCGCCAGCGGTCAGCGGAGCGGCGGGGGTGACGATCAGGGTTTTCTTGTCGCCTTCAGTGGTCAGTGGCTTGACCGCGACCGCTGCGCCATCCTTGGTCACGGTGACTTTGGTGAAACTGGCTTCGACGCCTTCGGAAAAGGTCAGGCGCAAATCGGCGGGAGCGGCGACTGTGCTATCGGCGGCCGGAGTCTGGCTCTTCAGGTGGGCGTGGGCAAATACCGAAGATGCAGCGAATAGCGAAGCGAGCAGGGCAGTGGTGGTCAGGACGTTCTTGAACAGCATCGCAAATACCTCTGAGGCAGGATCAAAGAGCCGTCAGTTTAGCCATCCGCTCGCGCCAGTACGAAGTTTTGTTTGCAGCGGTCGCCCGCGGAGCAGAGCGGATGCTAGTCTTGGGCAACGCTGTTGTCAGGGAGCCCTCATGGGCAATCACAAGATCGAGATTCGTCGCAGTAACGTCGAGAAAATCCTCCTGGCGGCGGAAAAAGTTTTCGCCGAAAAAGGCTTCGGCGGCACGGCCATGGCCGACATCGCGGCTGAAGTGCAACTGCCGCGTTCCAACCTGCATTACTACTTCTCAACCAAGAGCGAGCTGTACAGCGCGGTGCTGTTCGACCTGCTGGAAGTGTGGAAACAGGACGCGCTGTGCTTCGAGATGTTTGATGATCCGCGTGTGGTGCTGAGCAGCTACATCCGCGCCAAGATGAATCACTCGCGCAGTCGTCCGTATGGTTCGAAAGTCTGGGCCAATGAGATCATCCACGGTGCTCCAACCTTGGGCGAGGCGCTGGATGTCAGCCTGTATGACTGGGCGAAAATGAAGGAAGCGAAGATTCGCCAGTGGGTCGAGGACAAGCGGATTTTGCCGGTGGAGCCGTCGAGTCTGCTGTACATGATCTGGGCGTCGACCCAGCACTATGCTGACTTTGATCATCAGGTGAATATCCTGAATGAGCATCAGCCGTTGTCGGACATGCAGTTTGAGCGGGCGGTGCAGACGGTGACGAGTGTGATCTTGCGTGGGATCGGGTTGGAACCTTAAAAGCAAAAGCCGACCCTCACCCCAGCCCTCTCCCGGAGGGAGAGGGGGCCGACCGAGGTGTCTCTCGGGTTACATCGACCTGAAAGATCCCGTCGATTATGGATTTAATGCCTTGCTTGCCAGTTCAAGCATCGATTATGGATTCAAGGCCGTCCGAGCCTGTGGCTGTTTCGATTATGGATTCAAAGCAAATCGTTCACGTCGGTGGATTTCTGCAGCATCCCCCAATCAGTCCCCTCTCCCTTTGGGAGAGGGCTAGGGTGAGGGCCTTTCCAGATCAGCCCCCAATTCAGACCGCAACGTGATACGGATTGCGCGGATCATGATTCCAATCCAGAAACGGCTTGCCCGTCTCCATCGGCACCATCTCGATGCAATCCGCCACCGGACAAGTGATCTGGCACAAGTTACAACCCACACACTCCTCATCAATCACTTCATATTTATGCGTGCCGTCCGCCTGCTTCAGACTGCCGATCGCCTGGTGTGAAGTGTCCTCGCAAGCAATGTGGCAACGCCCGCAACCAATGCATGCGTCCTGATCAATTTTGGCGATCACCTGATAGTTGATATCAAGGTACTTCCAGTCCGTGGTATTACCCACCGCACGCCCGGAAAACTCACTGATGCTGGCGTATCCCTGACTGTCCATCCACCGCGACAAACCATCCTTCATCTCCTCGACAATACGGAAGCCATGCAGCATCGCCGCCGTGCACACCTGCACCGCGCCGCTGCCCAGCGCCATGAATTCCGCCGCATCGCGCCAACTGCCGATGCCGCCAATGCCGCAGATCGGCAGGCCCTGCGTCTCTGGATCGCGGGCGATTTCGGCGACCATGTTCAGCGCAATCGGCTTCACTGCCGAGCCACAGTAACCGCCATGGGTGCTTTTGCTGCCGACGGTGGGTAGGGCGACCATGTGCTCCAGATCGACGCTGGTGATCGAGTTGATCGTATTGATCAGCGACACCGCGTCCGCACCACCGCGATGCGCCGCGCGGGCGGCGACGCGGATGTCGGTGATGTTCGGCGTCAGTTTGACGATCACCGGCAGCGAGCAATAGGTTTTGCACCAGCGCGTGACCTGTTCGACGTACTCCGGCACCTGACCGACCGCCGCGCCCATACCACGCTCGGGCATGCCGTGGGGGCAGCCGAAATTCAGTTCGATGCCGTCAGCGCCCGTGGCTTCGACCAGCGGCAGGATGTGTTTCCACGACTCCTCGACGCACGGCACCATCAACGAAACGATCAATGCGCGATCCGGCCAGTCCTTCTTCACCTGAGTGATTTCGCGCAGGTTGATCTCCAGCGAACGGTCGGTGATCAGCTCGATATTGTTGATGCCCAACACTTCACGGTTATTGCCGTAATGCGCTGAGTAACGCGACGACACGTTGACCGCCGCCGGGTCCTCACCGAGGGTTTTCCAGACCACGCCACCCCAGCCCGCTTCAAAGGCACGGACGACGTTGTAGGCTTTGTCGGTCGGTGGCGCGGAGGCCAGCCAGAACGGATTCGGCGCTTTGATGCCAGCGAAGACAATCGACAGATCGGCCATTTACGCAGCCTCCACGTTAAGCATCAGTTGAGCGTTGATCGCCTCGGCGGCGCGTTTGCCGTGCTGCACGGCTTGCACGGTGAGGTCCTGATCGAGGCTGGTGCAATCGCCGCCGGCATACACGCCGGGGATGCTGGTGCGCAGGTTTTCGTCGACCTGAATGCGCTCGCCCTGGCGCTTGAGTTCGCGGGCCAACGGGTCGGCGAGGGCGCTGCCGTCGAAGGACTGGCCGATGGCTTTGAAGATCGCATCGGCGGCCAGTTCGAAGGTCTCGCCGGTGGTTTGCAGGCGTCCTTCGACCAGATCGGTGCGGGCGAAACGCATGCCGCGCACGTGGCCCTGAGCGTCGAGCAGTACCTCTTCCGGTTGCGCCCAGGTCAGCAGGCGTACCTGATTGGCTTTGGCGATGTCTTGTTCGTGACCGGTGGCGCCCATGTCGGCGGCGCCACGGCGATACACCAGATTGACGTCACGAGCACCGAGGCGAGCCATTTGCACGGCCATGTCGATCGCCGTGTTACCTGCGCCGAGGACGATGCAGCGCTCGGCCAGCGGCAGTTGCGTGAGGTCATCGGCCTGGCGCAGTTCGCGAATGTAATCAGTGGCGGCGAGCAGGCCCGGGGCATCTTCGTGGGCCAAACCGAGTTGCTTGCTGGCGTTGAGGCCGAGGCCAAGGAATACCGCGTCAAACTGCTGATGCAGTTCGCTCAACGTCAGATTCTCGCCGAGCTTTTGCCCGTGACGAATTTCGATGCCGCCGATTTGCAGGAGGAAATCCAGTTCTTTCTGCGCGTAGTCGTCGACCAGTTTGTACTTGGCGATCCCGTATTCGTTGAGGCCGCCGGCCTTCTCCCGTGCTTCGAAAATCACCACGTCGTGGCCGTGCATGGCGCTGCGATGTGCACAGGACAAACCGGCCGGCCCGGCACCGACCACGGCGATGCGTTTGCCAGTGGTGGCGGCGCGCTGGAACGGGTGTTCGGTGAAGTGTGCGTTGTCCACGGCGTAGCGCTGCAGCAGACCGATCAATACCGGTGCGCATTCGTGGGCGTTGTTGCGCACGCAGGCTTGTTGGCAGAGGATTTCTGTCGGACAGACTCGGGCGCAACTGCCACCGAGGATATTCGCCGAAAGGATTTTCTGCGCAGCGCCGGGCACGTTGTCTTGATGGATGTTGCGGATGAACGAGGGGATGTCGATCTCGCTCGGGCACGCATTCACGCACGGTGCGTCGTAGCAATACAGGCAGCGCGAGGCTTCCAGATGCGCCTGCCGGTCGTTGAGCGGCGGCGCCAGATCGGTGAAATGCCCGGCGAGGGCGGCCGCGCTTTCGTGCGGGTGGGGGAGATGGTTCAGGGTCTCGATCACGTTTTTTTGCCTCACGGTTATTGAGGTTCTCTGCCTCTGATGGGCAGTGGTTTTTGTGGCGTTCGGGATGGCCTCATCGCTGGCAAGCCAGCTCCCACAAGGTTTTGTGAGCACCACAGATCCCTGTGGGAGCTGGCTTGCCAGCGATAGGCCGAAGGCCGCTTTCAGCGTTTCACAGCAGTCGGCTTATGCAACTCAGCCCGCTTGCTCAGCAAATCAAACACCGCCGGATACGCCGGCCGTTCGATGTACCGCCCGGCACCACGCTCGGCGCGCAGGTCGCCATCGGCCCAGACCAGCCGGCCCTGGCTGACGGTATGGCTCGGCACGCCGCGCACGGTCTTGCCTTCGAAGATGTTGAAGTCCACCTGCTGATGGTGGGTCTTGGCGGAAATAGTGCGGGTGCCTTGCGGGTCCCACAGCACCAGATCGGCATCGGCGCCGACGCGAATCGCACCTTTGCGCGGGTAGAGATTGAAGATCTTCGCGGTGTTGGTGGAGGTGAGGGCGACGAAATCCTGCATCGATAAACGCCCGCTGTTGACGCCTTCATCCCACAACACCGCCATGCGATCTTCGATACCGGCCGTGCCGTTGGGAATCTTGCTGAAGTCATCGCGCCCGGCGGCTTTCTGCTCGGCGCAGAAGCAGCAGTGGTCGGTGGCGGTGGTGTGCAGATTGCCGTTTTGCAGTCCGTGCCACAGCGCCTCCTGATGGCCGCGCGGGCGGAACGGCGGGCTCATCACGTAACCGGCAGCGGTCTGCCAGTCCGGGTGCTGATACACGCTGTCGTCGAGCAGCAAATGCCCGGCGAGGACTTCGCCGTACACCGGCTGACCCTTGCTGCGTGCATAGGTGATTTCGTCGAGGGCCTCTTTGGTCGAAACGTGCACCAGATACAACGGCGTGCCGATGGTTTCAGCGATACGAATCGCTCGACTCGCCGCTTCACCTTCAACCTGCGATGGCCGCGACAGCGGATGCGCCTCAGGGCCGGTGATGCCCTGGGCCATCAACTTGCGTTGCAGGTGATAAACCAACTCGCCATTTTCCGCGTGTACGGTCGGTACCGCGCCGAGTTCCAGGCAGCGTTCAAAACTCGCCACCAGCGTGTCATCGGCAGCCATGATCGCGTTCTTGTAGGCCATGAAATGCTTGAAGCTGTTGATGCCGTGATGGCTGACCAGCTCGGCCATTTCCTCGCGCACCTGTTCGCTCCACCAGGTGATTGCAACGTGGAAGCCATAGTCGGAGGCAGACTTTTCCGCCCAGCCGCGCCACTGATGAAACGCCTCCATCAGCGACTGCTGCGGATTGGGAATTACAAAGTCGATGATCGATGTGGTGCCGCCGGCCAGACCGGCCGCCGTGCCACTGTAGAAATCCTCACTGGCCACAGTGCCCATGAAGGGGAGTTGCATGTGGGTGTGCGGATCGATGCCGCCGGGCATCAGGTATTGGCCGCTGCCGTCGAGTACTTCGGCGCCGGCGGGAATATCAAGGTTTTCACCGATGGCTTTGATCACGCCGTCGGCGCAATAGACGTCGGCGCGATAACTTTCATCATGGGTAACAACGGTGGCGCCACGGATCAACAGAGACATTCCGAGTTCCTCGCAGGCATTGACCGACTTGTGTCGGTTCTAGATGTTTTATTGATGTACGGCGTTGCAGGGTGTATTCCTGTCAGCGCTGTCAGGAATAGAAACTAGTCGCAGATTTGCAATAGATCAAGATTATTTTTTATAAGCTTATGACTACTTTAAGTGTATGAAAAATAACGATAAAAAATGTAAATCACCAAAATGGTGAGGCCGTTCACCATTTTGACGCACTTGACAGGATGGAAATATGAGCAAGATTTCCTATGTGAAATCAGCCGCTTGAAGTTGAGCTGCGGTTGCTCGCTCACGATGAAAATAAATGCAGTGCACCAGTTTGAGTCCTGTCTGTTCGGACAACTTGCCAGGTGTTTAGCCTGAGCACCCAGACAAGTTTCCGCGAACTCACCCGGTGAATAATTAAAACTGATGAATATCAGAAAGTTGCAAAGCGTTTAACGCTCGGCCCGATGCGCAAGCGGGGCACCCGGCACGTTTATTGATGCCGCCGCTGACACCATGGCCGGTGCACGAAAGTTGTCAGTTCCTCCGGCCATCGTCCGGCTCGCACCCTCGTGTGCTAGCCGGCTGATGAGCAAAAAAATAATCAGAAGAACAGTGGAGCGGCCATGCAACAGAACAGATCGCAAGTGACCGAGCGCGACGGCTTGTATGAACTCGAAGCCGGCAGCGACGTCCTCGACAGTCCCCGTTACAACCACGACATGGCACCGACCAAGGTGCGCGAACGAACCTGGAACAAATGGCACATCACCGCGCTGTGGGTCGGCATGTCGATCTGCGTGCCGACCTACACCCTCGGTGGCGTGCTGACGGCGTACTTCGGCTTGAGTGTTGGCGAAGCGCTGCTGGCGATTCTGTTCGCCAATATCATCGTGTTGATTCCGCTGACGCTGAACGCCTTTCCCGGCACCAAATACGGCATCCCGTTTCCCGTGTTGCTGCGCTCATCGTTCGGCATTCTTGGCTCCAACGTGCCCTGTTTGATTCGAGCGTTGGTCGCGTGTGGCTGGTTCGGCATCCAGACGATGTTTGGTGGCTTGGCGATTCACCTGTTTCTCGGCTCGATTTTCGACGGCTGGAAATCCCTTGGCGGAACGGGGGAGGTGATCGGCTTCATGGTGTTCTGGGCGCTGAACCTGTGGGTGGTGATTCGTGGCGCCGAATCGATCAAGTGGCTGGAAACCTTGTCGGCGCCGTTGCTGGTGGCGGTCGGCATTGGCCTGCTGGTGTGGGCGATGCCCAGTGTGTCGATGACCGAGCTGCTGGCGATTCCGGCCAAACGTCCGGAGGGCGCCAGTGTGGTGAGTTACTTCGCTGCCGGGCTGACGGCGATGGTCGGTTTCTGGGCGACGTTGTCGCTGAACATTCCTGACTTCAGCCGTTACGCCAAGAGCCAGAAAGATCAGATCCTCGGGCAGATTTTCGGGCTGCCGCTGACGATGTTTTTGTTCGCCTCGCTGGGCGTGATCATGACCGCCGCGTCGGTGAAACTGGTCGGTGTGACCGTCTCCGATCCGGTCACTCTGATCGGGCATATCCAGAGCCCGGTGTGGGTGGCGGTGGCGATGGCATTGATCATCATCGCCACGTTGTCGACCAACACCGCCGCCAATATCGTCTCGCCAACCAATGACTTTCAGAACATCGCGCCCAAGGTCATCAATCGCACCAAAGCGGTGTTGCTGACCGGGTTTGTCGGGTTGTTGTTGATGGGCCATGAACTGCTGAAAAAACTCGGTCTGATCGTTTCCGATGTGAGCCTGGAAACCGTGTATTCCAACTGGCTGCTGGGCTATTCGAGCCTGCTCGGGCCGATTGCCGGGATCATGGTGGTGGACTATTTCCTGATCAAGAAACAGCAACTGGACCTGGCCGGGCTGTACCGCGACGACGTGTATCCGGCGTGGAACTGGGCCGGGTTTCTCGCGTTCGGTGTGCCGGTGGTGCTGACCTTGTTGTCGCTGGGTAGCGATGCGTTCAGCTGGTTCTACAGCTATGGCTGGTTCACCGGCTCGGCGCTGGGCGGGATTATTTATTACGGGTTGTGCGTGATGCGTGCGCAGCCATCGATCGTTAAATCAGCGGTGTAAGTGAGGGCCCCATCGCTGGCAAGCCAGCTCCCACAAGGATTGAGTCGTACACAAATTGTGTGTTCAACCCAAAACCTGTGGGAGCTGGCTTGCCAGCGATGTCGGCCTGACAGACACCACAGCAGTATCCATAAGAAAAGCAGCCTGAGGAGATCCCCATGAACGCAGCCGTAGACGTTCTGCAATCGACCCATCAGCACATCAACCGCGATCGCTTGTGGGCGTCGCTCATGGAGCTGGCCAAACTCGGCGCGACGGTCAAGGGCGGTGTCTGTCGCCTGGCCCTGACCGATCTCGACCGCCAGGCCCGCGACCTGTTCGTGCAATGGTGCAAGGACGCCGGATGCAGCGTCACGGTTGATGCTGTCGGCAACATCTTCGCCCGTCGCCCCGGGCGTAATCCCAATCTGCCACCGGTGATGACCGGCAGTCACATTGATACCCAACCCACCGGCGGCAAGTTCGACGGCTGCTTCGGCGTGCTCGCCGGCGTCGAAGTGCTGCGCACGCTCAACGACCTCGGCGTGGAAACCGAAGCGCCGCTGGAAGTGGTGGTCTGGACCAACGAAGAAGGCTCGCGCTTCGCTCCGTGCATGATGGGTTCGGGTGTGTTCGCCGAGAAATTCACCCTCGAAGAAACCCTCGCCAAGGTCGATGCCGACGGCGTCACCGTTGGCGAAGCGCTCAACGCCATCGGCTACGCCGGCCCGCGCAAAGTCAGCGGGCATAAGGTCGGCGCTTATTTCGAGGCGCACATCGAACAAGGCCCGATCCTCGAAGACGAACAGAAAACCATCGGCGTTGTGTTGGGCGCGTTGGGGCAGAAGTGGTTCGACCTCAAACTTCGCGGCGTCGAAGCGCATGCCGGCCCGACGCCGATGCACCTGCGCAAAGATGCACTGGTCGGCGCCTCGGTGATCGTCGGCGCCGTCAACCGCGCCGCCCTCGGTCATCAACCCCATGCCTGTGGCACCGTCGGTTGCCTGCAAGCCTATCCTGGCTCGCGCAACGTCATCCCCGGTGAAGTGCGCATGACCCTCGACTTCCGTCATCTGGAACCGGCGCGTCTCGACTCGATGATTGCCGAGGTGAAGCAAGTCATCGAGGCCACCTGTGAAGAACATGGCCTGACCTATGAACTGACGCCAACAGCGGACTTCCCGCCGCTGTACTTCGAAAAGGGCTGTGTGGAAGCCGTGCGCGGCGCGGCGAAAGGGCTTGGCTTGTCGAATATGGACATCGTCAGCGGCGCCGGGCATGACGCGATTTTCCTCGCCGAACTCGGCCCGGCCGGGATGATCTTCGTGCCGTGCGAAGGCGGCATCAGCCACAACGAAATCGAGAACGCCGCGCCGGATGATCTGGCGGCGGGGTGTGCGGTGTTGTTGCGGGCGATGTTGGCGGCGTCGGCGATGGTCGCGGGAGGACAGCGGGCGGCTTGAAGATCAAAAGATCGCAGCCTTGTAGGAGCTGTCGAGTAAAACGAGGCTGCGATCTTTTCCTGTCACCCAAACGTCACATGCTTGTGCGATTTTGCCGGCCCATGAAAATCATCACCTCCGGCGCGTCCTATCTGGACATCGACGCCTACGCCTGCTGCATCGCTTACGCAGAATTGCTCAACCTGCAAGGCATTCCCGCCCGCGCCGTCAGCAGCGCGCAACCCAACGCCAGCGTTTCGCACACCGTGCTCGGCTGGGCTGCTGCTTTTGACGATTACCAGCCGACGCTGGACGATGAGTTTGTCCTGGTCGATGTCTCCGACTATCACCATTTTGACCCGTTGGTGGTGCGCGAACGGGTGGTGGAGGTCATCGATCATCATCCGGGGTACGAGCATTACTGGCAGCAGAAGCTTGGAGCCGCCGCCGATATCCGTGCGATCGGCGCTGCGGCAACCCAGGTTTTTCAGCGCTGGCAGACGGCCGGTGTGCTGCCGCAGATCAGCGTGCCAGGTGCCGCTTTGCTGGCGACGGCGATTCTCGACAACACGCTGAACTTCACCGGACAGATGACCACGCCAGCGGACATCGAGGCCTACGCCGACCTCGCTTCACGGGCAAAACTGCCGACAGACTGGCCCCGGCAGTATTTTCTTGAATGTCAGGCCTCGATCGAATCGGATCTGGCCGCTGCATTGTCGGCCGACTCGAAATGGATGAAACCCGAAAGCAACCTGCCAGGCTTTTTTGTGCAAATGACCGTATGGGATGCTGATGCTTTGCTGCAAAAGCATCGGCCGATGATCGAGCGCTGGATGGCAGAGCAGGGCGATGACTGGCTGTTGAATGTGATCAGTATCCGCGACCGCAAAAGCTGCTTTCTGGCGCCAGACGAGGTCAGCCAGCAAAAGCTCAATCGCTTGTTGCCACTTGACTGGCAGGCCGGATTGGCCGTGCGATCGCCGTCAATGCTGCGCAAGGAACTGTTGAGATTGGGGCTGGACGCTGGCAGTCACTGCGCACCAAACACCATCGTCCAGTAAACCCCTTCATCACTGCGCGCCTCACTGGCAAACCCGGCACCAACCTGGGTAAACATCGGGTTCATCAGGTTGGCGCAATGCCCGGGACTGGCCAGCCATCCGGCCATGGCCTTGCCCGGTGAACTCTGTCCAGCCGCAATGTTTTCGCCAATTTGCCGACCACGATAACCCGCCGCACGGGCACGATCGGCGGGCAGGTCGCCATCCGGGTCACGGTGGGCAAAATAGTTGCCGTAAGCCATGGCTTTGCTGTGTCTCTGTGCGGCGGCGCCCAGCGCGGCGTTCCAGCTCAATGGCCGGGCGGCGGCGAAGCGCTGGCGTCCACACATCCGTGGCCGGGCGCGCGCGGCGTTGACCTCGGCGAGCAACGCCTTGCCGACGCTGCGGTTATCGCCAACGCGGCTGTCGAGCACCGGTTGCGCCAACACCACTTGCCACTCATTGCGCGAACGACTGACACCGATGTCGGCGTAGCTCGCATCCAGCAGCGCGGCGCAGTGCTCGTCTTGCAGCAGGTCAAAAGCTTCTTCGGCGTCCTCGGCCCCGACCACGCGAATACTGCGCACCGCGACAGCGGAATAGCCTGACGACTTCAACGCTTCACGCATGCCGCCGGCGTAGCGATAACCGATCGGCAAAGCCAGGTTCGACTTCAGCGCCAACGGTGCCAGCCGTTGCGCCGGGCGTCGATCGCAGCGTTGTGGATGGGCGCGATAGTCATTGATGGCGGCCACCAGTTGCCGCTCCGCACCGGCATGGGCGGTTGCAGCGAACAGCGGCGAAAGGATCAGCAGGCACAGCGAAACGAAGCGAGACGAGCGAACGGCGTGGCGCATGAGACGGGCAGCTCTGAAGGAGGACAGCGCATAAGTTGGGTGAACCGCAGAACGCGGCGCGGGTAGGACTGGGTTTTTTCGACTTGGTTCAAGGGGCGGGGAGGGGTTTTATTGTCGGGCGACGACTTGCTGGTTGTTTCAGGAAGATTAAGCGTGGTTGGACTGGCCTCATCGCTGGCAAGCCAGCTCCCACAGGGTGCGGCGTCGTACACAAAATTGTGCTCGCCACAAAAACTGTGGGAGCTGGCTTGCCAGCGATGGCGCCCGCCCAGCCAACACAAAAAGCACGGTTGAATCCCCATCAGCGATTCAACACATCCCCCATCCACTGCAAATACTGCGCACGGTCGGAAATCGAGTTATGCCCCGAGTCCGGCACCACCCTGAGCACCGCCACGCCTTGCGGGAAACTCTCCAGCAAACGCTGGGTGCTGGCGCGAGGTATCACCTCGTCGTCGCTCGCCGCCAGCAACAACGTCGGCACGCGGATATGCGCGGCGTATTTGCCTGACTCGAAACGATCCTTGAGCAACCACTTCACCGGCACCCACGGATATTGCCGCGCCGCGATTTCTTCGAGGCTGTTGTAAGGCGTCACCAGAATCAGCTGCTGCACCGGCCGTTGACTGGCCAGACGCACCGCGACGCCAGAACCGAGGCTGCGCCCGACCACGGCAACCTGCGGATGACTGGCGTACACCTGATCAAACAGCGCCAACGCATCCTCGGCAATCGCCGCCTCGGACGCTGAACCGTCGCTGCCACCGAAGCCGCGGTAGTTCAGCAGATACACCGCGTATTCGGGAAACGCCTCGGCAAACTCCGGCAGATTGCGCGATACATCCTCGGCATTGCCGCCGAAATAGATCAGCGCCCGCGACCCGGCCCGCTCGCGGGTGAGCACCGAAACCTGCGCGTCCGGCATCGACAAGGTCAGTTGTGAGTCGGTGCTTGTGACGGCATTGGGCTGCGGAAAATAGATCAGCGAACGCTGAAAAAAGAACAGCGCCGCGCACAGCACCAGGTACACGGCAACGATCAATGCGACGAGTGACATCAGGGTTCGGGACATTCGGCTACTTTTAACGGGGTGTGGAGGATCGCTGTCGCAGTGTAGTCCAGCGCTGCCAACGGACGAGCCATACACACAACGTGCAACAGATCCACGCAGCAGGGGAACCAGCATGAGCCACACTGAGGGTTACTCCCGTCGCCGATTGCTTACGCTGGCTGCCGGGGTTTCGGCGGTCTTCACCTTTGATCGGGCGTTGGCCACAACCACTACGTCCGCGACTTCCGGAGGCCACGCCATGCAGACCCGCGCCATCCCGTCCAGCGCCGAGTCGCTGCCAATCGTGGGCCTGGGCACCTATCGCGGCTTCGACGTCGCTCCCGGTGACCCGGCCTATCGGCAATTGCCGGCGGTGCTTGATGAGCTGTTCACAAAGGGCGGCACACTGATCGACAGTTCACCGATGTATGGCCGGGCAGAGGAAACTACCGGTGAGCTGCTGTCGATCCACGAACCACGTTCGCCGGCGTTCCTGGCGACCAAGGTGTGGACGCGCGGGCGCGAGGAGGGCATTGCGCAGATGGAGCAGTCGTTCAGCCTGCTGCGCACCGAACGCATCGACCTGATGCAGATCCACAACCTGCTGGACTGGCAAACCCACCTGCCGACCCTGCGTGAATGGAAAGCCCAGGGGCGCATCCGCTACATCGGCATCACCCATTACACGTCCTCGGCCTACGACGAAGTCGAGGCGGTGCTGAAGGCCGAACAACTGGACTTTCTGCAAATCAATTACGCCCTCGATGACCGCGGCGTGGAAAAACGCATTCTGCCGCTGTGCCGCGAGCGTGGCGTGGCAGTGATCTGTAATCGGCCGTTCGGCGGCGGGGGACTGCTGGCGCGGCTCAAAGGCAAACCATTGCCAGGCTGGGTGTCGGATGTGCAGGTCAACAGTTGGCCACAATTGGCGTTGAAGTTTCTGCTCTCGCATTCGGCGGTGACCTGCGTGATCCCGGGCACGGGCAATCCACGTTACATGGCCGATAACGCCAGGGCCGGGTTCGGGCCGATGCTCACCGACGCGCAGCGGCATCAGTTGATTGCGCTGCTCGGTTAATCGCCCGGAATATGCAGATTGTCGATGTGCTTGAAGCGCTCGACCAGAAAGTCGATCAGGCTGCGCACCCGCGCTGACAGGTGCAATTGCTGCGGGTAGACCGCATACACGTCGGCGCGTGTCGGCGTCTCGTCCTCCAGCACCAGCCGCAAGCGGCCGCTGCGCACATAGCGAGCGATGTCCCACTCGGCGCGCAGCAGAATGCCGAACCCTTCCAGCGCCCAGTTCAACGCCACCTCGCCGTCGTTGCAGCCCAGTGCCCCGCGCACCTTGACGTTCTGCGTACGCCCACCGTTGGTGAAACTCCACACCCCGTACGGCGTTTCGTTCTGGCGCAAAAAGATGCAGTTGTGCTGCTGCAGATCGGCAAGTTTTTGCGGCGTGCCATGTTTTTCCAGGTACAGCGGCGAGGCGCAGAGCAAGCGGCGGTTGGAGGCGATCTTGCGCGCATGAAACGCCGCATCGGGCAGGGTGCCGAAACGGATGCCCAGATCAAAGCCGTGGGTGGCCAGATCCAGTGGGTGGTCGCTGATTTCCAGCTGGATTTCCACCTCCGGGTATTGCGCGAAAAATGCCGCCAGCGCCGGACCGATGTAGCGGCGACCGAAACCCAGCGATGCATTTACCCGAATCAGTCCCTTGGGCGTCGCACGGCTGGCGCCGATCAATTGCTCGACCTCGTCGATCTGCGTGAGGATCCGTGCGGCGTGGGAGAAGTACAACTCGCCCTCGGCAGTCAGGCTCATCGAGCGTGTGGTGCGATTGACCAGACGCACGCCCAGCCGCGCCTCCAGTGCGGTCAGGCGTTTGCTCACCGCTGGCGGCGTCACGCCCAGTTCGCGGGCGGTGGCGGCGAGGCTGCCCTTGTTGGCCAGCAAGTGGAAAAACGACAAATCGAGGGTCTGACTCATTCGTAACTCAAAGTTATGGATGTAGTGATTTTCGGTAACTCATAGCTTTCAGGTCACTACATATACTCCGATCACACCCCGCCGGACAGCCTTGTGCGGCAGGCAAAACAAAAACGTGAAAGAGTGGAGTGGACCATGAACGCATACAACATTGCAGCGGTACCCGGCGACGGTATTGGCGTGGAAGTAATCGCCGCTGGCGTCGAAGTACTGCAGGCCCTGTCGAAAAAATCCGGCTTTGAACTGAAGTTCAAACACTTTGACTGGAACTCCGACAACTACCTGAAAAACGGCCACTACATTCCTGACGGTGGCCTCGAGGAATTGAAAACCTTCGACGCGATCTTCTTCGGTGCAGTCGGTGCACTCAACGTGCCGGATCATATTTCCCTGTGGGGCTTGCGCCTGCCGATCTGCCAAGGCTTCGACCAGTACGCCAACGTGCGGCCGGCGCGAGTGTTGCCGGGGGTGAAAAGTCCGTTGCACAACGGCGAGCAGATCGACTGGGTGGTGGTGCGGGAAAACTCCGAGGGTGAATATTCGGGCAACGGCGGCCGCGTACACCGGGGCCTGCCGGAAGAGGTCGCCACCGAAGTCTCGGTGTTCACCCGCGCTGGCGTCGAACGCATCCATCGCTTCGCCTTCCAGTTGGCGCAGAGCCGTCCGCGCAAACATCTGACCATGGTCACCAAGTCCAATGCCCAGCGCCACGGCATGGTGTTGTGGGACGAGATTTTCTACGAAGTCGCCAAGGACTTTCCCGACGTCAAGATCGACAAGGAACTGGTCGACGCGGTGACCACGCGCATGGTGCTCAAACCGTCGACGCTGGACGTGATCGTCGCGACCAACCTGCACGCGGACATCCTTTCCGACCTGGCCGCTGCGCTGTCCGGCAGTCTCGGCATTGCGCCGACCGCCAACCTCAACCCGTCGCGCAACTTCCCGTCGATGTTCGAACCGATCCACGGTTCAGCCTTCGACATCACTGGCAAAGGCGTAGCCAACCCGATTGCGACCTTCTGGACCGCCGCAATGATGCTTGAGCACCTCGGCGAAAACGCGGCCGCCAAGCAGTTGATGTCGGCCATCGAAGCGGTCACCGAGAGCGGTCTGCACACGCCGGATCTGGGCGGCACTGCTACTACGCGGCAGGTCACCGACGCGGTGATCGCGCTGATCAATCGCTGATTCCTACCGATTCAAGCTGCGGCATAACGCCAAGGGGTTCTGCGGCCCCTTGGCCCTTCCTGACAACAATAAAAAATCAGGGCCCTGTCATGAAAAGAATATTCGGCAAGCTGTACGTGCAAGTCCTCGTCGCCGTGATCCTCGGCGCACTTATCGGCGTGCTGGTGCCCGAGACCGGCACCGCGCTCAAACCCTTGGGCGACGCGTTTATCAAACTGATCAAAATGCTATTGGCGCCAGTGATTTTCCTGACGGTGGTCACCGGCATTGCGCGCATGGAAAACATGAAGGAGTTGGGCCGCGTCGGTTTTCGCGCCTTGATCTACTTCGAAGTGGTCTCGACCCTGGCGCTGGTCATCGGCCTGATCGTGGTGGACGTGTTCAAGCCCGGTGCCGGCATGAACGTCGATGTTGCCAGTCTCGACACCAGCAGCCTGGCGACGTACACCACGGCGGCCAAACACGCCTCGTTCATGGATTTCGTCATGGGCATCATTCCCGACACGATTGTCGATGCGTTCGCCAAGGGCAACGTCCTGCAGATCCTGCTGTTCTCGATCCTCCTGGGTATTGCGCTGGCCCATGTCGGACCGCGTGGCAAAGTGTTTGTCGATACTTTGGAGAGCCTGATGCAAGGCATGTTCCGCATCGTCAACATGGTCATGCGCCTGGCCCCCATCGGTGCCTTCGGTGCTATCGCATTCACCATTGGCAAGTACGGTTTCGGCTCGCTGTTCTCGCTCGGCAAACTGATGGCGTGCGTCTATCTGACCTGCGCGGTGTTCGTGGTTTTCGTGCTTGGGCCGATCTGCCGTTACAGCGGTTTCAGCCTGTGGAAGTTCCTCAAGTTCATCAAGGAAGAGTTGTTCACCGTGCTCGGCACCAGCTCATCCGAATCGGTGCTGCCGCAAATGATTTCGAAGATGGAAAAGGCCGGCGTGTCGAAACCGGTGGCCGGGATGATCATTCCCTCGGGCCTGACCTTCAACCCGGATGGTCAGGCGATCTACTACACCATCGCCGCGATCTTCATTGCCCAGGCGACCAACACGCCGTTGACCCTGGCCGATCAACTGATTGTGTTGGCGGTGTTGATGTTCACCTCGAAAGGCTCGGCGGGGGTGACCGGTTCGGGGTTCATCATTCTCGCGGCAACCCTGGCCTCACTCGGTACGATTCCGGTGGCGGGCATGGTGCTGCTGTTGGGGGTCGATCGATTCATGTCGGAAGCCCGGGCGATCACTAACACCATCGGCAACGGCGTCGGCACCATGGCCATCGCCAAATGGGTCGGGGCACTGGATACCGAGAAAATGCACAGGGCGTTGAATGGCGAAGCTGAAGAGCCTGCCGTCCAATCCGCGCAGGCTGAGAAACCCGTCAGTCACACCGCGCCCCTGGTCCCGAGCCTCAAGCGCGCCGCCCAGCAATAGCGGTGATGCCTTGAGGGAGCAAACTTGCTCCCGCAAGGCTTTAGATTGTCGCAACCGTTATGCCGAATTCAGCGGCCTGCTATTTCCAAAGCCTCTGAAAAACTGTCAGGTCTGACAGTGGGAACAATTGTCGCGGTGATCAATCATGGCGGTCTACGTTTTCGACAAGGAAGCACCGCCATGAACAAGGCCGGCCAAGCGTTGATCGGCAGTGTTGCTGCCTGTCTGCTAGCGCTGTCCGGCAATGCTCGTGCGGAAACGGCGGAGTACATCTGTCAGGGGGGAGAGCGCGGACAAGAGGCGAGCCTGATGGCAAGTTCTGCGACAGAAGCGGCTGAGCTGGCCAGAATTCACTGGCGAACCGCCGGTTGTTACAAAAGAGCTGGGCTCAACCGCGATAGCGCAACGCCTCCAGCAACAGGGCAAACGCCGGTGCAGCCTGACGTCGGCTCGGGTAATACAGGTGATACCCGGCAAACGTCGGGCACCAATCCTCAAGCACCTGCTGCAAACGGCCCTCGGCCAGATACGGCGCGACGACGTTTTGCGGGATGTAGCTCAATCCGAAACCGTCCAGCGCAGCGTCGAGCAACGGGTAAACGCCGTTCAGGGTGATCTGCCCGGACACCCGTACTTTCAGGCTTTCGCCAGCCTTCTCGAATTCCCAACTGTACAGCCCGCCGTTGGTGGGCAGGCGCAGGTTGTTGCAGGCGTGCTCGGTCAGATCGCGTGGCGTTTGCGGCGGGGTGCGTTTGGCGAAATAGGCCGGTGAGCCAACCACCGCCATGCGCATGTCTGGGCCGATGCGGGTGGCAATCATGCCTTGCGCGACGTCCTCGCCCAAGCGCACGCCAGCGTCGAAACCCTGGCCGGCGATGTCGACGAAACCATAATCGCAGCAGACCTCGATGGATATGTCCGGGTACTGCGGCAGAAAATCCTTGAGCACCGGGCGCAGCAACCAGTTCAGCGAGTGATCGGTGGCGCTGATGCGGATCTTGCCCGCCGGGGTGTCGCGCAGGTTGCTCAGCGCCGCCAGTTCCAGTTCGATTTCTTCGAAGCGTGGGCCGATGGTTTGCAGCAGGTGCTCGCCAGCCTCGGTGGGCGAGACACTGCGGGTGGTACGGGTCAGCAGACGCAGGCCCAAACGGGCTTCGAGGGCGCGAATCGTGTGACTCAGTGCCGATTGCGAAACGCCGAGTTTGGCAGCCGCTTTGGTGAAGCTGCGCTCGCGGGCGACGGCGAGGAAGGCGAGGAGGTCAGTGGCGTTTTCCCGAAGCATTGATGAGTGTCCTGCATAAGTTTTTTTGAATTCTAGTCGATTGTCTGAAGAGTTGGTGTCGGTAGAGTGGTGGCATTGAATATCCGGAGGAATCACCATGAACCCGATTGCCGCTTCTGCGTTGACCCTTTCTTTGTTGGCGGGTGAGGCGCAGGCCAATGACAATCCCCGCGTGACCGTGACACCCAATGGCTCACAAGCTTCGGCCAGAGGCCCGGCAGATTGGTTCACTGGCACTGTGCGTGTCGATGCGCCGTTCAAAGGCACTGAAGACGCGCGAGTCAGTGGTGCGACGGTGACGTTTGAGCCGGGCGGGCGCACCGCGTGGCATACGCATCCGTTGGGGCAGACATTGATCGTCACGGCAGGGTTCGGGTTTGTGCAGGAATGGGGACAGCCGGTGCGTGAGATTCGTCCTGGCGATACCGTGTGGATTGCGCCGGGGGCCAAGCATTGGCACGGCGCGGCGCCGACCACGGCGATGAGTCATATCGCCATTGCTGAAGTGCTGGACGGCAAAGTGGTGGAGTGGATGGAGCAGGTGAGTGATGAGCAGTATTCGCGTCCCGAGTGAAGCGCTTCCCTCACCCCAGCCCTCTCCCGGAGGGAGAGGGGGCCGATCGAGGTGTCTTGTGCTATCCGTCGACCTGAAATGGCTGCGTCGATTATGGATTCACAGCAAGACGCTCACGTCGGTGCAGCCCTAAAATATCCCCGGATCGGTTCCCTCTCCCTCTGGGAGAGGGCTAGGGTGAGGGGCTCTTTTCAGGCGTTTAGATCATCTCCGGCAGTGAAGAGAGAATTTTATCGAGGGTGATCGGATACTCCCGCACCCTAGCCCCCGTAGCGTTGTAAATCGCATTCGCGACCGCCGCACTGACCCCGCAAATCCCCAACTCACCAACACCCTTGGCCTTCATCGGCGAAGACACCGGATCCGTCTCATCAAGGAAAATCACCTCCTGATGCGGGATGTCGGCATGTACCGGCACTTCATACCCGGCCAGATCATGGTTGACGAAAAAGCCCAGTTTCTTGTCCACCGCCAACTCTTCCATCAACGCCGCACCAACGCCCATGGTCATCGCGCCGATCACCTGACTGCGAGCCGCTTTCGGGTTGAGAATCCGCCCGGCGGCGCACACCGCCAACATGCGGCGGACCCGCACTTCACCGGTCGCGGCATCCACCGCAACCTCAACGAAATGCGCACCGAAGGTCGACTGCTGATATTTCTCGGCCAGATCACCGAACTCGATGCTGTCCTCGCCGACCAGTGCGCCGCCTTCAGCCGCATTGCGCAACGGCACGCTCTTGCTGCCGACCTGTACCTGACCGTCGACAAACTCCGCCTGATCCGCCGCCATACCCAACTTGCCCGCCACCGCTTCACGCAGTTTCATGCACGCGGCGTACACCCCGGCGGTCGAGCAGTTGGCACCGAATTGCCCGCCGGAACCTGCCGACACCGGGAAGCTCGAATCGCCCAGATGCACGCTCACATCCTTCAAGCCAACCCCCATCATTTCGGCGGCGGTTTGCGCAATGATCGTGTAACTGCCAGTGCCGATATCGGTCATGTCGGTTTCCACCGTGACCTTGCCGTCGCGCTCCAGCCGCACCCGCGCACCGGACTTGACCAGCAGGTTGTTGCGGATTGCCGCCGCGACACCCATACCGATCAGCCAGCGACCTTCTCGACGTGTTCCCGGTTGCGCATTGCGCTTGTCCCAGCCGAATTTCTCGGCACCGGTCTGCAGGCATTCGATCAGGCGCCGCTGCGAAAACGGCCGCTCGGTTTTCACCGGGTCGACCTGGGTGTCGTTGAGAATGCGGAACTGGACCGGATCAAGCTTGAGCTGCTCGGCCATCTCGTCCATGGCGATTTCCAGCACCATCAGCCCCGGCGTTTCACCGGGTGCACGCATGGCGTTGCCTTCGGGCAGATCCAGCGGTGCCAAGCGCATGCTCACCCGTCGATTTTCAGCAGCGTATAACAACTGACTCGGTTGCGCCGCGACCTCGACCTTGCCTTCAGCCAAGTTGCCCGACCAGCCTTCGTGGGCGATTGCGGTGAGTTTGCCATCCGCCGTCGCACCCATGCGAATGCGCTGAATAGTGGCCGGACGGTGGGTGGTGTTGTTGGCGATCTGCGGGCGGGCGAGGGCGACTTTTACCGGTCTGCCGGCCATGCGCGCACCGAGGGCGGCAAGAATCGCATCGGCGCGCACGAACAACTTGCCGCCGAAACCGCCACCAATGTACGGCGAAATCAGCCGCACCTTTTCCTTGGGCAAACCGAGCGTCGTCGCGATGTCGCCGACGCTCCAGGCAATCATCTGATTCGAGGTCCACAAGGTCAGTTGATCGCCTTTCCATGCCGCCAGCGTGGCGTGCGGCTCCATCATCGCGTGGGACTGATCGGGCGTGGTGTAGGTCTGATCGAACTGCACCGGCGCGGCGGCGAACGCCTTGGCGAAATCACCATGGCTGACGTCGGGCAATTCGTCTTTCGGCTCGACGCCTTGGTCGCGCACGCTGGCCAGATCGAATTCGCCTTTGGCCGCGACGTAGTCGACCTTGACCATCTGCGCAGCCGCACGGGCCTGCTCGAACGTCTCGGCAACCACCAGCGCAACCGCCTGGTGGTAGTGCTGAATCTCCGGCCCGGCCAACAAATGCGCGGCGTTGTATTTGCCTTTGCCGAGTTTGCCGGCGTTGGCGGCGGTGACGATCGCCAGCACACCCGGCGCGGCTTTCGCCTGTTCAAGATCGATATTGTTGATGCGCCCCTTGGCGATGGCCGAGCCGACCATGACACCGTAAGCCTGATTGGCCACCGCTGCATGCTGCTCATAGGCGTAAGGCGCCTGACCGCTGGTTTTCAGCGGGCCTTCGATGCGGTCGGTGGGTTGGCCGATGACCTTCAACTGGTCGATCGGGTTGGTGGTGGCGGGCGTGTCGAATTTCATGCTTCATCCCTCGCTTGCGCCAACACCGAACCGAGCGTGCGCTCGACCAGGGTCAGTTTGAATTGGTTGTCGTGGGTCGGCGTGGCGCCGTCGAGCAGGCGTGCGCTGACGGCTTTGGCGCCTTGGGGCAACAGTGCTTCGGCGGCTTCAACCCGCCACGGTTTCGGTGCGATACCGCCGACGGCGATGCGGCCGCTGCCGTCCTTTTGCAGGATCAGACCGACGGATACCAGCGCAAACGCATAGGACGAGCGATCTCGCACCTTGTGATAAACGTGAGTGCCGCCGACCGGCGCGGGCAATGTCACCGAGGTGATGAATTCGCCGGACGTGAGGCTGGTTTCGATGTTCGGCGTGGTGCCGGGCAATTGATGAAAATCAGCCATGGCGATGCTGCGGGTCGTGCCATCGGGTTTCACCGTTTCAATCTGCGCATCGAGCGCGCGCATGGCAATTGCCATGTCACTCGGGTGTGTGGCGATGCAGGCGTCGCTGACGCCGATGATGCCCAGTTGCCGACTGACCCCGCCGATCGCTGCGCAGCCGCTGCCGGGTTGGCGTTTGTTGCAGGCCTGATTCGTGTCGTAGAAGTACGGGCAGCGCGTGCGTTGCAGCAGGTTACCGGCGGTGCTCGCCATGTTGCGCAACTGCCCGGAAGCCCCGGCGAGCAAGGCGCGGGAGAGCAGGGCGTAGTCTTTTCTGATCCGCGCGTCGGCGGCCAGATCGGTGTTGCGCACCAGTGCGCCGATGCGCAAGCCGCCTTCGGGCGTGGCTTCGATCTGATCCAGGCCAAGGTGATTGACGTCGATCAGGTGCAACGGGGTCTCGATGTCGAGTTTCATCAGGTCGAGCAGATTGGTGCCGCCAGCGATAAACCGCGCGCCTTCAACTTGCGCAGCTTGTGCGGCGGCCGCGGCGGGGGAGTCGGCGCGGCTGTAATTGAACGGTCTCATGCCGGCACCTCCGCAACTTCAGTGATCGCCTCGATGATGTTCGAGTAAGCCCCGCAGCGGCAGATATTGCCGCTCATGCGCTCCTGAAATTCACTGGCGATCAGTTGCGGTTGCTCGGTCAGGCTGGGGCTGACGTGGCTGGGAATGCCGTCGCGGATCTCTTTGATCACCGCCACCGCCGAACAGATCTGGCCTGGCGTGCAATAACCGCACTGATAGCCGTCGTGCTTGATGAACGCGGCCTGCATCGGGTGCAGATTTTCAGGCATGCCGAGGCCTTCGATGGTGGTGATCTCACTGCCTTCATGCATCACCGCCAGGGTCAGGCAAGAATTGATGCGTCGACCATCGGCGATCACCGTGCAGGCGCCGCACTGGCCGTGGTCGCAACCTTTTTTACTGCCGGTCAGGTGCAGATGCTCGCGCAGGGCATCGAGCAGGGTGGTGCGGGTGTCGACGTCAAGCGCACGCGGCTTGCCGTTGACGTTGATCGTCACTTTGCTCATGGCCGGTTGCTCCAGATTGGCCGCGTAGGCCTTGAGGCTGATAAACGGCGGCATCGCGAAGGCGGTGGCGGTCACGGCGCCGAGGATCAGAAATCCGCGTCGGGAAATCGTCATGGTTCGATTCCTTTTCTTTCTTCATCAGGGCAGCAGGGTCGTGGATGGCCCAAGCGGGCAGCCAGCGTCATCGCCGGTCTCGTTAAGGAGTGACTGCCGGAAAGAGGAAAAGGTTTTTGCGGATTTGCGCTATAGAGTTATGTGTGTGGCTCATTAATCGCAAGTACACAAACCCTCTGTAGGAGTGAGCCTGCTCGCGATAGCGTCTTGTCAGCCAACATAAGTGTCGAATGCCATGACCCCATCGCTGGCAAGCCAGCTCCCACAGAGATTTGTGGTGTAAACGCAATCTCATGCACAACATGCACCCCTGTGGGAGCTGGCTTGCCAGCGATGGGGCCAGATCATCCAGCCTCAATGCCCGCCCACCACCATCGACGTAAACGGTGCCACATAAGCCTGCAACGTCACCAACCCGCCGACCAGGATCGCCAGCACAATCGAGTGGAAGAACACGTAGCGCAGAATCTCGCCCTCATGCCCATACCAGCGGGTGGCGGTAGAGGCGACCACGATCGATTGCGCATCGACCATTTTGCCCATCACCCCGCCGGAGCTGTTCGCCGCGGCCATCAACACCGGACTGATCCCGAGCTGTTCCGAGGTGACGCGCTGCAATCCACCAAACAATACGTTCGACGCCGTATCCGAACCGGTCAAAGCCACACCCAGCCAACCGAGCAAGGTGCCGAACATCGGATAGAAAATCCCCGTCGCCGCAAACGCCAGACCCATGGTCGCATCGAGTCCGGAGTAGCGCGTGAGAAACCCCAGCGCCAGCATCGCCGCGATGGTAATCAGCGAAAACCGCACGACCCACAACGTGCGCAGGTACTGCTTGATCAGTTGTGGAATCGAATAGCCCATCAGCAAGCCACCAACAATCGCCGCCAGCAGAATCCCGCTGCCGGTAGCGGTGAGCCAGGTGAATTTGTACACCGCTTCTTCAGCCTTCGGTGCCGCGACCACCGGCGGGACTTTTTCGATTTGCAGGTGCAGGCTGGTGAACGTCACCGCCGGGGCGAAAATCGGGTTGGCCTCGCGCAGCGGTTTGCCGGCGGGATCAAGCTTGGCCGATTGAGTGACCGGATCAATCGCCGGACGAGTGTCGAACATATTCTTGAAACCCTGCGTGCCCCAGGCAAACACAAACACGGTGAGGATGATCCACGGCATCCACGCGCGCATCACCGCCGGACGCGCCTGATCGCTGAACGCAGCGCTGGCAGTGATTTTTTCTTCATCGACCTTGGAGTTGTCTACGCGCCCCGAAAGCGCAGCGGAGGTGTGAATGGTCGCCGGTTTCCAGACCTTCAAAAACAGCGTCAGACAGGCCATGGAAATCAGCGCGGCGATCACGTCCACCAGCATCGGCCCGTGATAGTTCGACACGAGAAATTGCGGCACGGCGAAACTCACCCCGGCCACCAGAATCGCCGGCCAGATTTCCAGCATCTTGCGCCACCCGGCAAACGCCCAGATCAGCCAGAACGGCACCAGCACCGAGAAAAACGGCAACTGCCGACCGACCATCATCGACAATTCCATTTCATCCAGCCCGGTGACTTTGGCCAGTGTGATGATCGGCGTACCCAGTGCGCCGAATGCCACCGGCGCGGTGTTGGCAATCAGCGCCAGACCCGAAGCGGCCAATGGCGAAAACCCAAGTCCGATCAGAATCGCCCCGGTCACCGCCACCGGCGTGCCGAACCCGGCCGCGCCTTCGAAAAACGCACCGAAGCAGAACGCGATCAACAGCAGTTGCAAGCGTCGGTCATCGGTAATGCGCGCGAGGGAATCCTGCAGCACTTTGAACGAGCCGTTCTCGGTGGTCAGGCGATGCAGAAAGATGATGTTGAGGACGATCCAGCCGATTGGCAGCAAGCCATTGGCCGCACCAAACAACGCCGCAGAACCGGCCATGCTCGCCGGCATGCCGAAGGCAAAAATCGAAATCAGCAGGGCGGACGCCAGTGCCAACAACGCCGCGAGATGCGCCTTGACGTGGAAAAACGCCAGTGCCGCGAGCATCACCACCACCGGTACGGCGGCCATGAGCGTGGAGATCACCGGGTTGCCGAACGGGTCGTAAATTTGCTGCCAGACCATGGTCCACCTCTGCTTGTTGTTATTGAGGGCGCAGATCCATTGCGTGGGGCTTGGTTGCAAGGAGTATAGGTGGCATTTCGCCGCCGCTCGGGCAGCGCGGACGGGGCGACAAACGGTCGCTAGTGGCCACTGAATCAACGGCGGTTTACCCGGTCGTATCTGCGGCTGCGCGCACCGCGTCCTGAAGGCGCGGGCAGCGTCGCCGACTCCGTCGTCAAGACCTTGGTTTTAGGGAAGTATTGAATGAAGCGCGCTACAACGATGCTGCTGACCGTGACCGCCGCCGTATTGCTCGGCGGCTGTGTCGCGGATTTTGATGATGACCACCGCCATGGCCGGCATTACGACCGCGATCATGGCCGCAATTACGACCATGACCGGCGCTGGGATGACCGCGATGATCGCCGCGACGGGCGTCGTTACTATCGTGATCGGGATGATGACTGATTGAACGCAAGAGGGCGTCCCGCGATGGGACGCCCTCTTTGTTTAGCCCTCGATACTCAAGAAAAGTGAGCGCTCGCCCGGACGCTGGATCGCGCAGGCACGGCGGCCTCGATGTCCAGCAAATGGGTGGCGAGAATGTCGCTCAGAAAACGGAACTGATCGTTGATGCCGACCACTTCATTACTGAAATGATTGGTGGCGGCGGGCATCAGCAGATCTTCGAAATCTTCGTTGAACACCAGTGCCTGCGCTTTATGCGACACAACGTGCTGGTCGTAATAGTTGCTGCCGAACACCGGGAAACTCACGGAGAGTGTGACGTGGGTGTGAATCATGCTGTGAACTCCTCGTTGTGTTTCGGATGGGCTAATCGTGCCTTTCATGAGCGGTGGGCGGAAGGCAATCGTGGCGATGGTGAATATCGATGGCAGTGATGGTTGGGTTTTTGGGGTGTTGCTGATGGCCTCATCGCTGGCAAGCCAGCTCCCACAGGTTCTGAGGCGATCACAAAATCTGCGGCTGCTGGAAATCCTTGTGGGAGCTGGCTTGCCAGCGATGAGGCCGGTACTTCCAACATCAGGCTCAATTGACCCACCTATACTCAAATCTGCATCCCACTCATCTCAAGGACACCGCTACCGTGAACCCGCGTGCGCTGCTCGTCGCCGCATTGTTGTTGCTGGCCGGCTGCGCCACCTCGGCGCGGGCGCCGGTGTCGGCGCCGCAAGCCGTGTTTGTCTCGCCGGCCACCTGGCAGCAGATCGACCGCGAAATCGTCAGCGCCTCGCAGCAGTCCACCGAGCAAGTCAAAGTCTTCGCCCGTGGCTCGATGGAACATTGGCGCACTCGGGTCTATCAGCAAACTGAAGAAAATTTCATCCCGTGGTTCAGCAGCTACTGGACCCAGGAGTGGCTGTCGATGAAGGTCAGTTGGTACACGATCAATGCCGGCGGCGAACAGGATGCGTCGGCCAAGCGCCTGGCGGCGTATCTGCTTGAGCAATATCAGGAAAGGGTGCTGGCGCCAGTGGCGGTGGAAATCGATCCGGATGCGATTCTCGGCCAGGCCACGGCGTTCTATGCGCAACTGATGGCGCAGCAGATGCCGCTCATCGCCCAACGCCATGGTGTGCCCGTTGGTCAGCTCAACGGACGCTTGCAGAAAGTCCCGGCCATTGCGCTGGGCCCGCCACCGGCGCGCGATGCTTCGCTGTTTCAGGTCATCAGTACCGAGCCGCTGAACACGCTGCCGGCCTACGCCGCGCTGATCGACAAGATCCACACCGAGGGCGGCGCCAAGGGCATTGCCTCGACGGATGCCGGCATGGCCCCGGTGGCCAAACGCGCCAGCCAACGGATGGAAGCGGAAATGGCCCCGCGCGGTGCGGCCAGTGCAGTGGCTGCTGCTGCCGGGAAACTGGCAGGCGGGCTGATTTCGGTCGGTGTGGCGGGTATTCGCGCGATCATTCAGGCCAATGACCGGCCCGACAGTGAAGCGTTGATCCGCAGCAGTCTGGGCAGCACCTTCGACAAAGCCTGGCTGAAACTGGTGCAGAACCCGACCACTGGCGTCATGGCCGGCACGCTGCACATGGCCGGGCAAGTCGAACGCAGTCTGGGTGGGGGCGATGAACCGTCGGTCGGGTTGGGCGTGAATCCTGTCGAATGGCAGCCTCCGCAATCGACCAATCAGCAGATCGAACCCAACGTGCAAGGAGAGTGATCATGGCTTACATCGATATTTTTGTAGCGCCGGTGCCGACTGCCAATCGTGAGCAGTACAAAAAGCACTGTGAAATCGCCGAGAAACTGTTCAAGGAATACGGTGCGCAGGACGTGGTTCAGTGCTGGGGCGATGACGTGCCGGAGGGCAAGGTTACGTCATTCCCGATGGCGGTAAAGCTCAAGGAAGGCGAAACGGTTTCGGCTGGCTGGCTGATCTGGCCGGACAAAGCCACCCGTGATGCCGGCATGGCAAAAATGATGGAAGACCCGCGCATGCAACCGGACGTCAACCCGATGGGGTTTGACGGCCAACGGATGATCTTTGGTGGTTTCAAGAACATTCTTGAATCCTGAGGCCAACGCAAAATCTCTTGCAGGCTTTCGTCTACTCGCGATGGCGCCCGTACATTCAAAATCATCATTGCCTGACCTACCGCTATCGCTGGCAAGCCAGCTCCCACAGGTTTTGTGTGAAGCCAGCAATGGTGGGCGCACCGCACGACCCTGTGGGAGCTGGCTTGCCAGCGATGGCGTCTGCACATTCAACACCTCATTGGCAGACCTGCCGCTATCGCGAGCAGGCGAAGGCCTACAGGTACTGTGTTCACTCGGGTGAGGGGGTGATGCGGCAGCTTTTGCGGTTGCGAATCTGTTCGTCAGTGGGCCGCTCGCGGACGAATTCGAAGCGCGGCTCACCCTCGCTGTAATGCACCAGCCAGCCCCATTCCAGTTCGCCTTCATCCTGCCCGGGATTCGGTGGCCGAGCCCACCACGGTTCTTTGCTGAGGATCTCGCGCATGGCGGCCTCCGGTTGATGGCAATCCTTGAACTATAGCTTCCTGTCACGGGTCGTCAGATCATGCTGTGTAGAATCCGGCGGATCACGATGAACAGGGGAGCAGGGCCATGACCGAAGAAGCGAAGCGACTGTTTTTCGCCCTCGATTGCCCAGCGGTGCAACGCAAGGCGATTGCTCAGTGGCGAGGGGAGTTGGGGTTGCGAACCGGTAAGCCCGTGCCGGCGGACAATTTTCATCTGACGCTGTTGTTTCTCGGCGCGGTGCCATTGGCGCAGATCAATGAAGTCTGCGAAGCGGCCGGGCAAGTGCATACGCCGGGTGAGGCGTTAAAGATTTCGCTGGATCGTTTGCAGGTTTGGCACCGCGCCGGGGTATTGTCGCTCGCGCCCGAACAGGCACCGCAGGCGTTGCTGCGCCTGGTCTACGCGCTGGAACAGGCGATGTTGCCGTTCGGTTTTGAAGAGACGCCACGCGAGTTTCGCCCGCATCTGACGCTGGCACGTGAGTACCGTGCGCCGGAGCCGGAATCCGCTACGCCGCCAGAGTTTTTCCTGCGCGCTGAGCGTTTTGCCTTGTTCGAATCGCACAAGGGTCGTTATCGCACTCTGCAAGACTGGTCGCTGATCTGAAGGCACAAAAAAAGGCGCCCGAGGGCGCCTGAGAATTCACCTGAGCCGAGGGAGCCAGGTGAGGCCGTTCATAGCAGGGTGCAGCGGTGGTAAGGCGCTGCGTGAACGGGAAATCATTGAATTATTCAAGCTAAGAAAATCCTCGGTCTGGCACTGTCTGAATGTGATCTCAAAACCCTGTGGGAGCTGGCTTGCCAGCGATGGGGTCAGCACATCCGAATCACCTTTGCCTGACCCACCGTCATCGCTGGCAAGCCAGCTCCCACATGTTCATCAGTGTTGTTGGAACTCCAACTCCGTAGTCTTACTTGCCAAGTTTCACCCGGGTCCAGCCACGGGTCATGATTCGCTGCGTGGCAATCGGCTGATCCGGCACCGCATACAGCGTGGCCATCACCGCTTGCGACGGGTACGAACCCGGGTCATTGCGAATGGCTTCATCCACCAATGGCGTGGCCGCCGCGTTGGCGTTGCTGTAGCCGTTGCTGTTGGTGATCTCGGCGATGATGTCCGGACGCATCAGGAAGTTCATGAACAGGTAGGCGTTCTCGACGTTCGCCGCATCACGCGGAATGGCGACCATGTCGTAGAAGCTGCCGGCGCCTTCCTTGGGAATGCTGTAGTCGATGACCACGTTGTTGCCCGATTCCACCGCGCGGGCCTTGGCCTGCAGCACGTCACCGGAGTAACCGACCGCCACGCAGATGTTGCCGTTGGCCAGATCGGAGATGTATTTCGAGGAATGGAAGTACGCCACGTTCGGGCGGATCTTCATGAACAACGCCTCGGCTTCCTTGATGTGCGCGGTGTCCTTGTCGTTCACCGGGTAGCCCAGATAGTGCAGGGCGGCCGGGATCATTTCGGTCGGCGAGTCGAGGAAACTGATGCCACAGGCTTTGAGTTTTTCAGCGTTTTCCGGCTTGAACAGCAAATCCCAGGAATTGGTCGGTGCGTTGGCGCCGAGCACTTCCTTGACCTTGGCCGGGTTGAACCCGATGCCGATCGAGCCCCACATGTACGGGAACGCGTGGGCGTTGTCCGGATCACTGGCGGCGGCATTTTTCAGTAGCACCGGGTTGAGATTCTTCCAGTTCGGCAGCTTCGATTTATCCAGCGTCTGATAGACGCCGGCCTTGATCTGCTTGGCCAGGAAACTGTTCGACGGCACGACCAGGTCGTAGCCGGATTTGCCCGCCAGCAAGCGCGCCTCAAGGGTTTCGTTGCTGTCGAAGACGTCGTAGGTCACGCGGATGCCGGTTTCGTCTTCGAACTTCTTGACGGTGTCCGGCGCGATGTAATCGGACCAGTTGTAAACACGCAGCACCTTGTCGTTGGCCTGGGCGCCCATGACCATTGCGCCCATTAAGGACAGTGTCAGCAGAGTCCTGCCAAACATTTTCATCGGTACAACTCCATTCTTTTTATTCACGGTACGCAAAGCCCCCTAACCCTCTCCCGAGGGAGAGGGTTAGGGATACAGGTTAAGCGGTTGCTGCGGATTGCTGAGGCTGCCACGACTCGTTCGCCGTCTGATCCATCGCTTCCTGAATCGCACGCTTGCGATTGGCTTCTGCCTTGCGGCCGAAGTACCAGACCAGGAAGGTCACCAGCGAAACCGCCAGCAGAATCAGGCTGGCTACGGCGTTGATCTCAGGCTTCACGCCCAGCCGTACCGCCGAGAAAACTTCCATCGGCAACGTGGTCGAACCCGGGCCGGAGACGAAGCTGGCCAACACCAGGTCATCCAGCGACAAAGCGAACGACATCATCCCGCCCGCCGCCAGCGACGGCGCAATCATGGGAATGGTGATCAGGAAAAACACCTTGAACGGCTTCGCACCGAGATCCATCGCCGCTTCTTCGATCGACAGATCCAGTTCACGGAGGCGGGCGGAGACTACCACCGCGACATAAGCGGCACAAAACGTGGTGTGGGCGATCCAGATCGTGACGATGCCGCGCTCCTGCGGCCAGCCAATCAACTGCGCCATGGCCACGAACAGCAGCAACAGCGACAGACCGGTGATCACCTCCGGCATCACCAATGGCGCGGTGACCAGCCCCCCAAACAGCGTGCGGCCCTTGAAGCGTGTGACGCGGGTCAGCACGAAAGCGGCGAGGGTGCCCAACGCGACAGCAGCAATCGCGGTGTAGCAGGCGATTTCCAGCGAGCGCACCACCGAGCCCATCAGTTGCGTGTTGTCGAGCAAACCGACGTACCACTTCACCGACCAGCCACCCCACACTGTCACCAGTTTCGAGGCGTTGAACGAGTAGATCACCAGAATCAGCATCGGCAGATAAATGAACATCAGACCGAAGATCAGCATGAACTTGGAAAAACCGAAGCGTTTCATCCCCGTGCCTCCATCTCTTTGGCCTGGCTGCGGTTGAACAGCAGAATCGGCACAATCAGGATCAACAGCATCACCACCGCCAGCGCAGATGCCACCGGCCAGTCGCGGTTATTGAAGAACTCTTGCCACAGCACGCGACCGATCATCAGCGTCTCCGGGCCACCCAACAGTTCCGGAATCACGAACTCACCGACCACCGGAATGAACACCAGCATGCAGCCGGCAATAATCCCGTTCTTGGCCAGCGGCACGGTGATTTTCCAGAAGTTGTTGAAGTTGCTCGAGCCCAGATCCTGCGCGGCTTCCAGCAGGCTGCCATCGTGCTTCACCAGGTTGGCGTACAGCGGCAACACCATGAACGGAAGGTAGGCGTAGACCACGCCGATATACACGGCGGTGTTGGTGTTGAGGATCTCGATCGGGTGATCGGTCAGCCCTGTCCACATCAGAAACGCGTTGAGCAAACCGTTGTTGCTGAGGATGCCCATCCACGCGTAAACGCGGATCAGGATCGCGGTCCAGGTCGGCATCATGATCAACAGCAGCAGGACGTTTTGCGTTTCCTTGCCGGTCTTGGTGATCGCGTAGGCCATCGGGAAACCGATCAGCAGACACATCATCGTGCTCAGCGCCGCGACCTTCAGCGAACCGAGATACGCCGACAAGTACAGCTCGTCTTCGCCGAGCATGGTGTAGTTGCCGATGTTCAGCAGCAGCTGGAATTTCTGTTCGGCGTAGGTGTAGATCTCCGAGTACGGCGGGATCGACAGCGCTGCTTCCGAGAAACTGATCTTCATCACCAGAAAGAACGGCAGCATGAAGAACAGGAACAGCCAGATGAACGGGATGCCAATGACCAGTTTTCGCCCGCTGGGCACCAGGCGCAGGAATTGCTGATTGAAGGTTTTCATGAGCGCAGTACCACGCCGCTGTCGTCTTCCCACCAGACGTAGACTTTGTCGTCCCAGGTCGGGCGCGCACCACGGCGCTCGGCGTTGGCCATGAACGACTGGACGATTTTGCCGCCGGGCAATTCGACGTAGAACACTGAGTGGCCGCCGAGGTAGGCGATGTCATGCACCTTGCCTTCGGACCAGTTGTAACGGAACTCGGGTTGGGTGGTGCTGACGAGCATTTTTTCCGGACGGATCGCGTAGGTGACCGACTTGTCCTGCACCGAAGTGCTGACGCCGTGACCGACGTAGATCTTCTGCTGCAAGTCCGGGCTGTGGATGATCGCGTGACCTTCAAGGTCTTCCACCACGGTGCCGTCGAAGGCGTTCACATTGCCGATGAATTCACAGACCATGCGGCTGACCGGCGCTTCATAGATATCGACCGGGCTGCCGATCTGGGCGATCCAGCCGAGGTGCATGATCGCGATACGCTCGGCCATGGTCATGGCCTCTTCCTGGTCGTGGGTCACCATCACGCAGGTCACACCGACGCGTTCGATGATCTGCACCAGCTCCAGTTGCATCTGCGAGCGCAGCTTTTTATCCAGCGCGCCCATCGGTTCGTCGAGCAGCAACAGCTTCGGACGCTTGGCCAGCGAGCGGGCGAGGGCGACGCGCTGACGCTGGCCGCCGGACAACTGGTGCGGACGGCGTTTGGCGTATTGAGTCATGTGCACCAGACGCAGCATTTCATCGACACGGGCGTCTATTTCACTGGCGGGCAAACGGTCTTGCTTGAGGCCGAAGGCGATGTTCTGCGCGACGGTCATGTGCGGGAACAGCGCGTAGGACTGGAACATCATGTTGATCGGCCGCTCGTACGGCGGCATGTCGGTGATGTCCACGCCGTCGAGCAGAATCCGCCCTTCGGTCGGGCGCTCGAAACCGGCGAGCATGCGCAGCAGGGTCGATTTGCCCGAACCGGAGCCACCGAGCAGGGCGAAGATTTCGCCCTGATGGATCTCCAGGGACACATCGTCCACTGCCACGGTTTCGTCGAACTTCTTGGTGACACGGTCGACTTTCACCAGCACCTTTTTCGGTTGCTGATGACCTTCAAGTGCCTTCCTGTAAGTGCTGGAGGCGTTTGCCATGTGAAACTCCCAACAGGTTTCGTTCGCCTGGCCAATGTGGCCGGGCTTAAGTGGATTGCAAGCCTGTAAGCGCGGCTCCGGTCGAATCGCCGCAATACCCTGTGGGAGCTGGCTTGCCAGCGATGGCGGTGGGTCAGTCACCCTTAATGTTGAAGGTGACGGCCTCATCGCTGGCAAGCCAGCTCCCACAGGGTTTTGCATTGTTCTGACAGGTATTGCACTTACCGATCCGGCTTGGTCGGCGCCGCCGTCCTGGCTGCCTGGGTCGTACTTGTTGTTATTACGGGTGTTGCTGTTCACGAATGACGGATGTGCGCAGGCACACCCGACGTCCGTGGGGGCAGTAAATCGTTATGGATTCTTGGGTTGAGTCAGCGTTTGTTGCGCCGCGCCGCCCGTTGCCGGCAAGCCTCGCCGAATGCCTGGAAAATCTTCAGGTAGTTCGGGTTATCGAGCACTTGCCATTCCGGGTGCCATTGCACGCCGAGGGCGAAGGTCGGGCTGTGCTCGACCGAGACCGCCTCGATCAGACCGTCCGGCGCCACCGCTTCGGCACGCAGGCCGGGGGCGAGGCGGTCGATGCCCTGGCTGTGAATCGAGTTGACCTGGAACTCGCCCGGCAACTCCAGTGCTTCGAACACGCCGCCGCTCAATACCGTCACGGCGTGGGCCGGTGCGTATTGCACGGCCACATCAGGGCTGTCGGCTTCACGGTGATCGAGCATGCCCGGCAGCTCATGCACCTTCTGATGCAGGCTGCCGCCGAACGCCACGTTCATTTCCTGGAAGCCCCGGCAAATGCCAAGCACCGGAACGCCCGCCGCGATGGCTGCACGCAATAAAGGAAGGGTGGTGGCATCCCGCGCCGGATCGTGATCCGTGCCGGGTTCGCTGGCCGGGCCTTGATAGTGGAAAGGTTCCACATTCGAGGGCGAGCCGGTCAGCAGCAGACCGTCGAGTTGACCGAGCAGGTCTTCGATTTCAGTCAGGTTGCCAAGGGAAGGAATGACCACCGGCAACCCTTCAGCGCCAACGCTGACAGCACGTACGTACTTGTCGCCGCTGATGTGATAGGGGTGCAGGCCAATCTGTTTGACGCACGCAGTAACGCCGATCAATGGCTTGAATGCCATTTTTATTCACCTCGAAGTTTGACACTTGAACGAGCTTTTCCGGAGCTTAGCCTCGTTGATTTTAATTAACAACTGCCATGTAAAAAATTCTAAACGCCGTTCATCATATCTTCATGATTTCCGGGGCTGTGGTGCCTGCATTGGCACGCAAGTGTTAAAAAAAGCCCGAAAAATAAACCCTGAACGGCTATCTGTTCGCTATTGACTTCACTTTGCCGTTCGGGTTGACTGGCTCGGCGAATCAGCAGTGAACATAATAATTAACAGCTAAATAGGTGCATCATGTCGGTCCCTCTGCGTACCGTTCAACTCAACGAAGCAAACGCATTCCTTAAGAAATATCCTGAGGTTTTGTACGTCGACCTTCTGATTGCGGATATGAACGGTGTGGTGCGCGGCAAGCGCATCGAACGCACCAGTCTTCATAAGGTTTACGAGAAAGGCATCAACCTGCCGGCCTCGCTTTTCGCCCTCGACATCAATGGCTCCACGGTGGAAAGCACCGGCCTGGGTCTGGACATCGGCGACGCTGACCGCATCTGCTACCCGATCCCCGGCACCCTGAGCATCGAGCCGTGGCAGAAGCGCCCAACTGCACAACTCTTGATGACCATGCACGAGATCGAAGGCCAGCCGTTCTTCGCTGACCCGCGTGAAGTGCTGGCCAACGTCGTGCGCAAATTCGATGACCTCGGTCTGACTATCTGCGCGGCATTCGAACTCGAGTTCTATCTGATCGACCAGGACAACGTGAACGGTCGTCCGCAATCGCCACGTTCGCCGGTGTCCGGCAAGCGTCCGGTGTCGACTCAGGTGTACCTGATCGACGATCTCGACGAATACGTCGATTGCCTGCAAGACATCCTCGAAGGCGCGAAAGAGCAGGGCATCCCGGCTGACGCGATCGTCAAGGAAAGCGCCCCGGCGCAGTTCGAAGTCAACCTGCATCACGTCTCCGACCCGATCAAGGCGTGCGACTACGCCGTCCTGCTCAAGCGTCTGGTGAAGAACATCGCCTACGACCACGAGATGGACACCACCTTCATGGCCAAGCCGTATCCGGGCCAGGCGGGCAACGGTCTGCACGTACACACTTCGATCCTGGACAAAGAAGGCAACAACATCTTCGCCAGCGAGGATCCCGAGCAGAACGCCGCACTGCGTCACGCGATCGGCGGTGTGCTGGAGACCCTGCCTGCGCAAATGGCGTTCCTCTGCCCGAACGTCAACTCGTACCGCCGCTTTGGCGCGCAGTTCTACGTACCGAACTCGCCGAGCTGGGGCATCGACAACCGCACCGTGGCCGTGCGCGTACCGACCGGTTCGCCGGACGCCGTGCGCATCGAGCACCGTGTCGCCGGTGCCGACGCCAACCCGTACTTGCTGATGGCGTCGGTGCTGGCCGGTATTCACCACGGCCTGACCAATCAGATCGAACCGGGCGCCCCGGTGGAAGGCAACAGCTACGAGCAGAACGAACAGAGCCTGCCGAACAACCTGCGTGATGCACTGCGCGAGCTGGACGACAGCGAAGTCATGGCCCGCTACATCGACCCGATGTACATCGACGTGTTTGTCGCGTGCAAGGAAAGCGAGCTGGCCGAGTTCGAGAACTCGATTTCTGATCTTGAGTACAACTGGTATCTGCATACGGTGTGATTGGCTGAGGCCCTCAAAAGCTGAAGAGCCCCTCACCCTAACCCTCTCTCCGAGGGAGAGGGGACTGACCGAGTTGTCTTGAGATATTCAGCGACCTGAACGATCCAGTCGATTATGGATTCGGCAAAGATTTTTCAGGTCGGCGGAGATTCTGAGCATCCCCCGATCGGTCCCCTCTACCTCCGGGAGAGGGCTAGGGTGAGGGCAGCCATCCCAAGCCAGACATCGCAGCCAGACAACACCCCCAATCCCCCCTTGTCGAGCCACAACAATGACAACGACCCGCAACGACTGGGAACAACGCTTCCAGTCCCTGACCATCGAAGCCCGCGCGTTCATCAACGGTGAATACCGCCCGGCCATCAGTGGCGACACCTTCGAATGCCTGAGCCCCGTCGACGGCCGTTTCCTCGCCTCCGTGGCCAGCACCGATGAAGCCGACGCCAACCTCGCCGTTGAAGTCGCGCGCCAGTCTTTCGAGTCCGGCGTGTGGGCAAAAAAAGCCCCTGCCGAGCGCAAGCGCATCCTGATCCGCTTCGCCGATCTGATCCTGCAGAACCAGGACGAACTAGCGCTGCTGGAAACCCTCGACATGGGTAAACCGATCAGCGATTCGATGAGCATCGACATCCCGGCGACCGCCAACGCGATCCGCTGGAGCGCCGAAGCTATCGACAAGATCTACGACGAAGTCGCCGCCACTCCGCACGACCAACTCGGCCTCGTCACTCGCGAACCATCCGGCGTAGTCGCGGCCATCGTGCCGTGGAACTTCCCGTTGATCATGGCCAGCTGGAAGTTCGCTCCAGCGCTGGCGGCGGGCAACTCGTTCATTCTCAAGCCTTCGGAAAAGTCGCCGCTGACCGCAATCCGCATCGCGCAGTTGGCGCTGGATGCCGGCATTCCGAAAGGCGTGTTCAACGTCCTGCCAGGCTTCGGCCACACCGTCGGCAAAGCGTTGGCGTTGCACATGGACGTCGACGTGCTGGCCTTCACCGGCTCCACGGCGATTGCCAAGCAACTGATGATTTATGCCGGCCAAAGCAACATGAAACGCGTCTGGCTCGAAGCAGGGGGCAAGAGCCCGAACGTGGTGTTTGCCGACGCACCGGATTTGCGCGCGGCAGCACAAGCGGCGGCCGGCGCCATTGCCTTCAACCAGGGCGAAGTGTGCACGGCGGGTTCGCGCTTGCTGGTCGAGCGTTCGATCCGCGAGCAATTCATTCCGCTGTTGGTGGAAGCGCTGCAAGCGTGGAAACCGGGTCATTCGCTGGATCCTGCGACCACCGTTGGCGCGGTGGTCGATCAGCGTCAACTCGACAACGTGCTGCGCTACATCAGCATCGGTCGCGAGCAGGGCGCCGAGCTGATCGCTGGCGGTCAACGCACCCTCGAAGAAACCGGTGGCCTCTATGTGCAACCGGCGCTGTTCGACGGCGTGACCAACGCGATGACCATCGCTCAGGAAGAAATCTTTGGCCCAGTGCTGGCGCTGATCACCTTCGACAGCGCTGAAGAAGCGCTGCAGATCGCCAACGACAGCATCTTTGGCCTCGCCGCCGGTGTCTGGACCAGCAACCTCAGCAAGGCGCACATCTTCGCCCGTGGCCTGCGTGCCGGTAGCGTGTGGGTCAACCAGTACGACGGCGGCGACATGACCGCGCCGTTTGGTGGATTCAAGCAGTCGGGCAACGGTCGCGATAAATCGCTGCACGCGTTCGACAAGTACACCGAGCTGAAAGCGACCTGGATCAAGCTCTGACTCTATTACAGCGGTGGTCGCCGTTTATTGGCGGCCCTCGGAGAAACGTATGAAACAGCAACACGTAAACAGCTACTACGCCGCCACCCGCAATGAAGTCATCGACTTTCCGGTTCTGGAAGAGTCGGTCGAGTGCGACGTTTGCATCATCGGCGCCGGTTACACCGGCCTGTCCTCGGCGCTGTTCCTGACCGAAGCCGGCTACAAAGTGACGGTGCTGGAAGCGGCCAAAGTCGGCTACGGCGCCAGCGGTCGCAACGGCGGTCAACTGGTCAACTCGTACAGCCGCGACGTCGATGTGATTGAAGAGCGCTACGGCGACAAGACTGCGGAAATCCTCGGCAGCATGATCTTCGAAGGCGCCGACATCATTCGTTCGCGCATCAAGGAATACGACATCCAATGCGACTACCGCCCGGGCGGTATCTTTGCAGCGATGAACAAGAAACAACTCAACGGTCTGGCCGAGCAGAAGCGCGGTTGGGAACGTTACGGCAACCGCAATCTGAAGATGCTCGACGCGGCTGACATTCGTCGCGAAGTCGGCTCCGATGCTTACGTTGGTGGTCTGCTCGACATGCAGGGCGGCCACGTTCACCCGCTGAACCTGGCGCTCGGTGAGGCGGCTGCGATCACACGTTTGGGTGGCAAGATCTACGAGCAATCGGCGGCCGTGGAAATCAAATACGGCGAGCCGAACGTCGTGCGCACCGCCAAAGGTCAGGTCCGCGCCAAGTACCTGCTGATCGCCGGCAACGCCTACTTGCCGCAAGGCCTCGACAACCGCGTCACCGCGAAAAGCATGCCGTGCGGCTCGCAGATCGTCGTCACCGAACCGTTGACCGAGAAACAGGCGCGCAGCCTGATCACCAACAACTACTGCGTCGAAGACTGCAACTATCTGTTGGATTACTACCGCCTCACCGCCGACAACCGCTTGCTGTACGGCGGCGGCGTGGTCTACGGCGCGCGTGAACCGGACGACATCGAACAACTGATCCGCCCGAAGATCCTCAAGACCTTCCCGCAGCTCAAAGACGTCAAGATCGACTACCGCTGGACCGGCAACTTCCTGCTGACCATGTCACGCATGCCGCAATTCGGCCGCATCGAAAAGAACGCCTACTACATGCAAGGCTACAGCGGCCACGGCGTCACCTGCTCGCATCTGGCCGGCAAACTGATCTCGGAAATGATCCGCGGCGACGCCGAACGCTTCGACGCCTTCGCATCGCTGCCGCACATGCCAATGATCGGTGGCCGCACCTTCTCCGCGCCACTGACCGCCCTCGGCGCCGTCTACTACTCGCTGCGCGACCGCTTCGGCATCTAAGTTACCTCCCCGGCGGCGGTCCCCAAGACCCCGCCGGTTTTTCTTATCGCAACACTCCCTGATATCCAAATGTGGGAGCTGGCTTGCCAGCGATTAGGCCAGCAAACACAACATCAATCCGACTGAAACACCAAAGATCAAATTGTAGGAGTGAGCCTGCTCGCGATGAGGTTAGAAAGGACACCATCACTCCCGCTGACACACCACAAAACCTGTGGGAGCTGGCTTGCCAGCGATGGCGGTCTTTCAGCAAAAGGGATGTTGAATGTGCCACCCAATCGCTGGCAAGCCAGCTCCCACAGGTTTTGTATTCAGCCCAGAATTACCACCGGCAGGTTCATTTCACCCACCGTCCATCGAACCTGCTGAGCAACACCGGCAAACGTGATTTAATAGCCGCCTTTCACGGTTCCGGGACACGGGAGCAACGTGATCCGCGCCCTCGGCGCGTCACCCGCCACCCACCCCCATTACCCGTGGGTCTGCGCGAGAACCGCCGAGCGGCGATCAGGCAAGGCAAAAACAGGCGAGGAAGCGGAGTGTAGGGCCCTACATGAGCATTCCGAGCCTGTTTTTAACGCAGCATGATCGTCGCGCAGGCAGTTTTCGCGCAGAGCCTAAGTACTTCTCACATAAGGCAGTCATGGATACGGGTTCTCGACTCAAACTAGTACGCGAAAGCTACAAACTCTCCCAGCGCGAGCTGGCCCGACGTAGCGGCGTGACCAATGCCACCATCTCCCTGATCGAACAGAATCGCGTCAGCCCCTCCGTCAGCTCACTGAAAAAGCTACTCGAAGGCATACCGATGTCCCTGGCCGACTTCTTCACCTTCGACCAACCCCCGCGCGAACACCAATACGTCTTCCGCGCCAACGAACAACCCGACCTCGGCCGCCACGGCCTGCGCCTGCTGCTGATCGGCGCCTCTGTGCCCAGCCGCCAGATGCGCTTGCTGCGCGAGCAATACGCACCGGGTGCGAGTTCCGGGGAAGAGCCGATTGTGCATGCGGAAGGCGAGGAGTGTGGGCTGGTGACGCGGGGCACGGTGGAGTTGACGGTGGATGGGTCGGTGAGTGTGCTGAATGCGGGGGATGGGTATTACTTTCCGACGACGCTGCCGCATAAGTTTCGGAATATCGGGGCGGATGAGGCTGAGATTATTAGTGCGAATACGCCGGCGAATTTTTGAGACTGGCCAATTGTCGCGCACAATAAAAACCGCAGGAATGCGGTTTTTTATTGCTCGAAAAATAGCTCGTTTCCAAGTCCACAGTTTTCCATATGATTCTTTTGTGCCATTATCTTGTTCGAAGCTTCGATTACCAAGGCTTTTGGAAGTTGTAAGTGCTTAATTGGTGGTTGTAGGGATTGGTGTTCCTCTTGAAGTTTGATTGTAGGGTGTTTTTGCAAAATCGATGAAAATCTATGGAGGGATAGCTATGAAAAAAAGAAGCGCGAAGAAAAAGTTAAAACCGGATGAGTCTTACATTAAAGGCCCTATGGCAATGGCTCGATTTGGTAAGGATGTGGTTTTTGAGTCAAACTTTAGCTCGGACGAGTATAAAAAGTTAAAAGAAAAAATCGTGAGGGCTCATCCTGGAGTCGTTGCAAAAATAAATGTTTTAATCCAAAAAATTTCTGACCTCGTTAAAGTTCTACCTCCTATTGAACTTCTGCAGATGTCTTGGATGAAGTTGTTTATGTCAATGAGGGGGGTGCAAGCCGAAGCAGATGTCGGGCACGAACAAAATCACGCTTTGCGAATGGTCGATTACATTCAAAGTATTATTGCATCTGTGGAGCCAAGTGCTTACAAGGATGAGGTTTTAGACGAAGATTGGGAAACTCTATCTTGCATGGTGGAAGAGCTTTTCACTGTAGTGAATGGCGAGTATCAAATTGGTGCTACTTTTACAAGGGGAGTTGCTGACCCTGATCAAGATATGAATGTGGAGGAGTTTAAATTCAAGGCTCAGTTGCAATGGTGTAATGTTCGCGGGGAAAGGTTCTATTACCATCAAGTCATAGCCTTGGAGGGACTAATTTTTTCTCAGTCTGATTTGATTCAGAAAGTTTTCGCGGTGTCTCCACAGGAAATTGTTGCTGAATTTCAGAAAATTATGCATGTTCAAACCCGTGGATTGTATGAGTCAACCAAAGTATTAGAAGAAATGCGTTTTGCGTTCCTCGAACACTTTGAGGGGGCGTTAGCTGCAGACTATGTTGGCTTATCTCCAGCAGATGCGCTTTCATCGTTTCTGAAAGGAACTGGAAAGCTAGAAATGCACGAAGATGCACTTGGGAAGATCTTCGGGTTAGGGTTGTTTGACCTAAGAAAAATTACAAGTCTTCCAGATCACTTCTTGGATAAATTATCTTGGCTTCCGGGAGAAGACAAGGATTTCATGGCGGATGGAGAAATGAAAGGGTGGCCATTAAGAATTTGGCCTACCTTTAAACGGCCTTTTATTAAATATGGTGGCTCTTATTTTTGCTTTGATATTCATAGTTTGTTTGATAACGTTTATAGGCAGCTAGAGAAACAAGTTTTCCTAACTGGCGAGAAAAATAAGCAAGATTGGATCAAGATTAGGACGTCTGTATCTGAGCAGCTTCCTATCGAGTATCTATCTAGATTATTACCGAGTTCTACTGTTATAAAGGAAGCATACTACGATGTCGTTGATCCTGTTTCGGGAAAGCATAAGCTTTGCGAGGCGGACTGTTTGTTTGTTTGTGGGGACGTTCTTTTTGTAATTGAAGTGAAGGCGGCCTCTTTTACATATACATCGCCTGCTGATGATTTTGATGCTTTTACTAACTCGTTGAAAACGCTTGTGCAAAACCCAGTTAATCAGGGGCGGCGATTTCTCGAGTTTTTAGAGTCTGAGGAAGAGGTTGCGATACTTGATAAAAGGAAGGTGGAACGTGTTAGGTTGCGTCGTGATAGTTATAAGAGAAAAGTCATACTAGCATTAACCGTCGATCCTTTTACGGAGCTGGCTGCGCAGGCTCAAAGTTTGGAAAAGCTAGGCATAACTCTGGGTGATTCATTCTTCTGGTCGTTGTCTATTGACGATTTGCAAGTTTATGCAGATGTTTTTACGAATCCTTTAATGTTTATGCACTTTGTTGAGCAGCGAATGTTGGCTTCTAAGTGTAACGCTCTTGAACTTGACGATGAGCTTGATCATTTGGGGCTTTACCTAGTGCATAATAACTATTCGCTATATGCAGAGGAAAAGCTAGGCAATAATAAAGCTCGGCTGCGATTTAACGGATATCGGTCGGATGTAGATAAATTTTTTTATGATCTTCAATGTGATGGTTGCGTTTCTCCGCTGCTAAAAAGAAGCTATTCGGATCGGTTTGTTGAGTTGTTGGATGTTTTGTCTGCTAAAGAAGGCGGTTTGTTGTCGGAGGCCTCTAGGTGCTTGCTGGGTACTGATATTGAATCAAGAAAGTCAGCTTTTGAATATGTAGATCAGACTATAGTTTCTGGTGGTGAGGGGTATACGCCCGTCTCGATGTATGGTTCCTCTCGGATAACTATATTTCCCTTTGTAGAAGACGTTAACCAGTGCAGTATTGATGTTGCTGTCAATTATGTTCAAGCAGTGATGCTTGCTTCTAAGGAAAGTAGTCGATGTTTGATTTGTTTGTTTTTTGATTGCGAGCAAAAACTTGTAGATTTCTTTTGGCAGGAATTAAGCTTGGATAATATACCGCTTGATAAAGTCGAAGGACTGAAGCTCGCAGCTGACAGTATACGTGAAAAAAGAATAAGTGATGTCAAGTTCGCAAATAAAAAAATTGGGAGGAATGATGCTTGTCCTTGTTTGAGTGGAAGGAAATATAAATATTGCTGTGCTTGAGTTTTTTATATGGAGGCATTGTACTAATGCCTCCGGCAATATTTAGAGCTGCGATGAAACAAGTAGAGTAGAAATCCCGTTGCTCAATTACCAGCGAAAAGGTGACAGATCCATTTTTTTCGTGATCTGTCACCAGTACGAATTATTTCTTCCTAGGTTTACCTGCATCACTTCGCTTATCGCGAACTTGGCCATCATTATTTCTGGAGCGCGGCTGCTCACCACCACCTGGCTTCGGTACAGTCACATTGGGATTCAAAGGTCTTCTATCTGTCATTTTATCTTCCTTACATTAATTAAATGGGGAGCAAGAAAAATCACAGCCTTGATTCACTAAATACTCGGTAATGTAATCGTCACCGAAGTGCTGATGGCCAATGGCTGATCCGAACGCTATTAAATCGCTTTCGCTATTTCCATTCCCAATCACGTATAGATGGGGCTATCGAAAAAATATGGGGTGAAGTGACAGGTATTTTCCGAACCTATTTCTTCTACGTTGCAGTCTCAAACCCCCGCATCTCAATCACCCGAAAAACATCACTCACGTCCTGCACCATGATTCTGGCGATGTTGGTCACGGTGTTGATGTCATGCTCGGCATGATCGGGGAGGCGGGTACAGGCGATGAGGTCAAGGTATTTGAGGACGGCGTTGAGGCGTTCGGCGGCGCAGGCGTGGAGGTCGCGTAGTGGTGCGTTGGCGTCGATGAGGAGAACGGGGTGGTCGGTGGCGGGGTGGGACATGTGGACGTAGTGGTGGAGCGGTGTTTTGATCGTCATAGGTTGCACTCTTCAATGGGTCAGGAAGTGCCACCTTTTTTCGCTGCGAAACAAATGGGTGGCAGCTGTATGCGGGTTCGCAGACCGGAGAAGAGTCAAACCGGCAGACCCGAAGGTCTCCCACACACAGCCGCCATAAAATGAAGCGGTGGCGGATTTTGCCACAGTTGTCATTTGGCGGTGTGTGTCACTTCTGGGGGCTGCGAAACCCATCGCTGACTGCGGTCGGCGACAACCTCACTCTAGGCAGCAATTTCAGCCGCCACAACCGACCTGTAGGACGTGTAACGCACACCCGTGGCGAGGCAGCGTGCTCCCGCTCGGCGACGCATCCGTCGTAATTCGGGGCGTGCGGTATCTCTGAGAGAAACGGACTATCCGGTCTTGGCGCAGCTTCGCAGCCCAGCGGGAGCAAGCTCTCTCGCCAAATGGGGTGTTTTCCTACGAAGTTTTCAGATATCGAAATTGGGCGAATCTACCGGGCGATAACCATTCGTCCGACACGCCGCACCTTCGCCGCACACCTTCTTCCAATGCTGTAACTCATCACGCAAAGGAAGAGCCACCATGTTGAACCATAAAATCGCGGTGTTAACCCTCGCGGCGTTGCTGTCCGGCAGTTCGCTGTACGCGATCGCGGCTGGCGAGACGTCCACCCCAACGGCAAACGACGGCACAAGCCAGACTCGTGACCCGGCGTCCCCAGCCACCAATGCCGACCCGGATGCCAATTCGCTGCCCAAGGGGGGTGATGGTGGCAAGACCGACAATGGGCCGGTGCCTTCTGCCTCCAAACCCAGCCCTGCGGGTCAACCGTCCGGTAGCAGCAGTGGTGGTAACGGCGGTGGTTAAGGGATATTGCGCACTAAGAAGCCCGGTTTTTTAAGCCGGGCTTTTCTTTGTCTGTCGCAAGCATGGATATCAGTCGTTTACTTGGTTTTCCAATGCCCGCCACCATTCTCACAATCAATCCGCGCCTGCGCCAAATGCTCCACGTCGTAGTAATACGTGGTCACTTGCGCGTTGTCGGGGATGTTCAGGGCTTTGGCGTTTTTGTCTTTGCTGGTGGAGTGCGGGTTGGCCAGGGATTCCTGGGTAATCGTGGCGGCACACGTTGCCTGGTAGTGATCGGCACAGTGTTCGACCTTGGTTTTAGTGCTGCTGAGCATGTCCTTGCTTTCGTTGCTACACGACCAGTCGATTGAGTTGACCGGCATGCCTTCGTATTCATAGCAACTGTGGGTTTCCACCGCAGGCACCGAGGCGCTGGAGGATTGGGTCTGGACGTCGCAGCCTTCGGCCATGACGCAGGTGGGGATGACGGCGAAGCTGGCGATCAGAAGCAGGAATCGAATGTTCATCGGGCTTTCCTCTCCAATGGCGCCGTGTCTGATCGAGGATTTGGCGCTGATACAGATTCGAGATTCTGTGGAGGAGGGAGGTTCCATCGGGTTTTTGATTTGCTCTCGTGGCGTACACTGCGAAACAATCGGAAACATTCAGCGCCCAAGGATTGGAACATTGCCCATGATTGAAATCGGCAGCCGCAATAACGCGCCCCCCTCGCAGCATCCATTCCACGACATCTATCTGTTTCACATTGACCCTGCCAAGCCAGACACGCCTTTCTGTTTCGAACAGTCGATGTCCGGCGGACATATGGAGCATGGCGGTGCGCGGTGGTTGGCGCTGGATGAGCTGGACGCCTGGCCCGGTGAGTGGCGTGAGCATCTGCAGAAGGCTGATTGCGCTTGGGTTGCCGAGTTGATCGATGCCAATCCAAAAGCCGATCAAACTACTTTGGTGTCGCTGATCCTTCAGCTTCATTCCGGGCCAGCGAAGCCAGTCAGTCGCCTGAAGGCAATCGGCAACTGGCTCAAACGCAACATCCATGTCGGCGGCCGCTACGGCGTCTAACCCTCGGAGACTCTCATGACCCAGACACTCGAACGCGCTATCGCCATCGCCGCCACGGCTCATGCCGGGCAGGTCGACAAGGGCGGTGCGCCGTACATTCTGCATCCGCTGAAAGTCATGTTGCGCATGACCACGCTGGAACAACGCATCGTCGCCGTACTGCACGACGTGGTCGAGGATTGCGGCATCAGCCTCGATGATCTGCGCAAGGAAGGCTTCAGCGAAGAAATCTTGAGCGCTATCGAATCCGTGACCAAAGTGCCGGGCGAATCCTATGAAGACTTCGTTGACCGCGCCGCGCAGAACCCGATCGGTCGGGTGGTGAAACTGGCGGATCTGGAAGAGAACAGCGACCTGTCGCGGATTGCCTCGCCAAGTTGGGAAGATCTCGAACGAATCGAAAAATACCGCCGCGCGATTGGCCGGTTGCGCGGTTAACCGGGGATTGCCCTTATAGGTCATTTCCCTATCGATTTACTGCCATGCAAGGCACAGAAGGAGTAACCAAGGATGGAGTTTGCAACGATCGTTCAGCTACTGACGGTAATCGGCGTCGTCGCTGCTGCGACAAAGGTGATTCGCGAATTATCGTTTATGGGCAAGAGCCGGCTTGCGGAGGAGTACCGGGTCGCGAAAGAGGTGTTGAAGGATATTGAGCAAAACCCTGATTTACCTCTTCTGGTCAGGGAGCGCGGCTACCTGGCTATCGCGGGGACTTCGACGATCAATCCTGCCGATGTCGCGTATCTGATTTCCCTCGTTAATCCGGCCAGAAACCTCAGGGACTATGTGCTTTCCAGAAAGTACGTTGAGCTTGATGTCGAGCGCCACAGGATTGATTTCCGCCCGAAGTATAGAAAGCGTTTTTCCAGGATCTGGAGAAAAGCCTGGAGTTTCACGCTGTATGTCGTGTGGTGCGCTATTGCGATGTCTCCACTCCTGTTGATCCAGCCAATGGGCCTTGAACCGAAATTCGCTTTTTGGATGGGTGTCACGGTACCGGTCGCGGGCTTCTTTGGTGTCAGCTCGTTGCTTGAATGCCTGAAAATTATCAAGGGCGAAAAGCTGGTTCAGTCACAGGAACAGCACACCCGCAGAATACTGGTTGCGCAAACACCGAAGAAACCATCGATCACGCGCCATGAAAGTACATCCTGACTCATTGGTTCAGACGACGTAAGTCACACTTTCAAGTCGATGGAGGATTGATGAAATCTATTCTGTGTTTGTTGATTGCGGCTGGTTTCGGCGCACTGTTGCAGTTCGAAGGCGTACCCCACGGTTTGTTGTTGGGCTCGATTGTCGTCACCGCATTGTTTGCCAGTAAAACCGGCATCGCACCGGCAACTCCTTATGGACTCGGCTACATCCAGGTCACGCTGGGCATCGCCACCGGGCTGATGTTCGAAGCGTGGGACAGCGAGACGGCTTCGACAATGTTGCCAAGCCTCGGCGTGTTGCTGATTTGCCTGACGGTGCAGATCGCGCTCGCCGGATGGTGGCTGACGCGCGGCGCGGGCTGGAATCGCACCGATGCGCTGTTGGCGGTTTATCCCGGTGCGCTGGCGGCGGTGTTCGATTTACTCGAGTCGGAAAAGGCATCGAGCAAGGTCATCATCGTGCATCTAATGCGCTTGCTGCTGATCACGGTGCTGGTGAGTTTCCTGATTCCCGGTCAAGCCGCTGCGGTGGCGGTTGCCGATGGTGATCCACTGACCACAGGCATGGCGTTGACCGCGCTTTCGGTGATCGCGTTGAGCGTGCTGCTCGGGCGCTTGCTGCTGGTGATTGGCGTGCCGGCGCCGTTCATGCTCACGGCGATCATCATCACGGCGGTGTTTGTGAAATCGGGATGGCTACACGGTTTTCATATGCCGGACTGGAGTTTGAATCTCGCGGCGCTGATTCTCGGTGTGCGGATCGGTTCAAGGTTTCAGGGGCTTGGCTTTGCGGAGCTTGGGCGTCACGGCCGCACGGCGTTGGTCTCGGTGGGTTTGATGATCGTGGTGGCGGCGGTGTTTGCTGAAGTCGCGGCACGCTGGTTGGGCAGTGATCCGCTGTCGCTGTGGCTGGCGTACATGCCGGGGGCGATCGAGACGATTGCGATTGTCGCGTTTGGTGGTGGGTTGAATGTGGTGTTTATCCTTACTCATCATTTGAGTCGGATGGTGTTGCTGCATTTTGCGCCGGCGTTTTTGGTGCAGGTGCGGCGAGTGCGCGAAGAGGCCTGACTGGAGCTGATGTCAATGTGTTGCGGTGTGTCAGTTAGATCCATCCCCCTCACCCCAGCCCTCTCCCCCCAGGGGGGCGAGGGGGAAAGGGAGCCGATCTTCATGTCATTCAAACCCTGAGTTCGACTCGGGTATCTCACGTCACGGGGAAGCTTTCAAAACCTGAGTTCGACTCGGTGTTTCAGGTCGGCGTACCTCTTCCAAACACCTCGGTCAGTCCCCTCTCCCTCTGGGAGAGGGTTAGGGTGAGGGGCTTTTGCTCTACGTGGTTGATGCGGCACTAGCGGATGTGTGCGTCGAAGCCTTCGCTATCCGGCGCAATATCGCTCTTCAAGGTCAAAGCAGGAATTTCGTATTCGCCGGCATTCTGCTGCCGAAACCCAATCGGCCGTGCACTCCACAACTCATCCAACCGCCGCCCTAATTCCTCGCAAGTCTCGGCATACCGCGCCGCATCCATCCGGCTAGTCCGATACACCACAAACGGTGGCACTACTTCAAAACCGGGGTAGTACAAAACCCCGTGTTGAATCGGAAACAGCAAATCATCAATCGGCCCGTTGATCCCACGCGGCGCGTAGTGCGATTCCCAACCGCCAGTGGTGACCATCAACATCGCCCGTTTGCCTTTCATTTTTCCTTCGCCATAACGCTCGCCCCAACGACTGTCGGAATGCTCGCCGACGCCATAGGCAAAACCGTAGGCGTACACCCGATCAACCCAGCCTTTGAGAATCGCCGGCATGGTGAACCACCACAGCGGAAACTGCAGAATCAGCGCATCGGCCCATAGCAGTTTCTCCTGCTCACGGGCGATGTCGGCAGCCTGGGTGCCTTCGGCGTAAGCGATTTTCGAGTCGAGGGAGGCGTGGAACGGTTTAGTCGCATCGCGCTGCGGGGCGTCGTCGGCGTCGAGGGTGGCTTTCCAGTTCATTGCATAGAGGTCGGAGACCTGCACGGTGTGGCCGGCGGCTTGCAGGCGCTGGACGCTGAAGTCGCGCAGCGAGCCGTTGAGGGAAGTCGGTTCCGGGTGTGCGTAGACGAGTAATACGTTCATGTTGAAGCTCCGTTAGCTGAGTGACAGCAGGATCGGCGTTCAACCGGTATATTGGAAATGAATGTCTGATATGTCTGGTATAGCCATGAATAATTTGAGACGGCTGGATATCAATCTGTTGCTGACCCTCGATGTGTTGCTGTCGGAGCATAACGTCACCCGCGCGGCGCAGCGCCTGAACCTGTCGCAGCCTTCGGTGAGTGTGCATCTGGCCAAGTTGCGCGACATCTTTGGTGATCCGCTGCTGTTGCCCGGGCCGCGCGGCATGCGCCCGACGGCGCGCGCCGATGAATTGCGTGAACCGTTGCGCGAGGCATTGGAAGCGTTGGAGAGAGCGGTGGCGCCGGCCAGCGCGTTCGACCCGGCGCTGGCGACGCACACCTGGAAAATCGCCGCGACCGATTACGGCGAGTCGACGGTGGTGTTGCCGGCGCTGGGCGGCTTGCGCGAACAGGCGCCGGGCACGCGGCTGGCGGTGATCGATCTGACGCCGGCGCATCTGGTCAAACAGGCCGAGCAGGGCGTCTTCGATCTGGCGCTGCACATCAGCGAAGACGCGCCGCCGGAGTTGCATCGACGTCCGCTGTTCACCGAGCGTTATGTGCTGGCCGGTAGAGTCGGGCATCCAGGTTTGATGCAGGCGCCGAGCCGCGAACAGTTCTGCGCGCTGGAGCACGTGATGGTGTCGCGCGAGGGCGGGGGCTTTTTCGGGGTGACCGACCGGGCGTTGGCCGATGTTGGGCTGATGAGAAAAGTGGTGTTGTCGGTGCCGCACTTTCTGATGGCGATGTCGGTGTTGGCCAGCACCGATCTGGTGGCGATGCTGCCGTCACGGCTGGTGCGTGGCAACCCGGCATTGCAAGTGGTCGACGCACCGCTGGAGGTGCCGGGCTACGAAATGGCGATGTTCTGGGGCGAACGTTCGCACCGCGATCCGGCGCATAAATGGCTGCGTGAGCATTTGTTGGCGTCGGTCTGAGGCACTGTCAGGCGTGGCCGAGGGCAATCGCAAACGACACGACGATCATGCACGCAAACGCAAAATTGAGATTCATGAGGTGTTCATCCTGAGCCTTTTAGAAGTGGGGCCATTTTGAACAGGTTGAAAGCAAAGAAAAAATTCGCCTTGTCGATTCCAATGATCGAAACGATTGATACCCCGTCGATTTGTGTTTGTTTAAAGGTTTCGCTAATCTCGCAAAACCTGCAACTACAAGCATAAACAGGCATAACCATGCACGATCATTCCGCGGCTGAGCTGCCCTCCCTGCGCCGGCAGAAAATCCTTTTGCTCCTCGAACGTGACGGCAAGGTCATGGCGTCCGAGTTGAGCCAGCACTTCGCGGTGTCCGAGGACACCATCCGCCGCGACCTCGCCGAACTCGATACTGCAGGCCTTGTACAGCGCGTGCACGGCGGGGCGCTGCCGCGTCCGAAAGACTCCGGCAAGGACTACTTCACCCGGCTGGACGAGACGGATGAGGTGAAAATCCGCTTGGCGCAACGGGCGGCGCAGGAGATTGAGGACGGGCAGATTGTGTTGTTCGATTCCGGCTCGACCACGTTGCAGGTGGCGCGCTCGTTGCGTGCAAATATCAGTATCACGGCAGTGACCGCTTCACCGATGACGGCGATTGCCTTGTCCGAATTCAAGGGTGTGAAAGTGATTCTCGCCGGCGGCCAGTTGAACCCGCGAACGATGGCGGCGGGTGGGCATGAGGCGCTGCGGCTGCTGGCGGGGATCAAGGCGGATCTGGCGATTACCGGGGTCTGTGCGATTCATCCGGACGTGGGGATTACCTCGCTGCATTTTGACGAAGTGCCGGTGAAGCAGGCGATGCTGGAGGGCGCGGCGCGTGTGATTGCAGTGACTTCGGCGGACAAGCTCGGGGCAGTGGAGCCGTTTGTGGTGGCGCCGTGTTCGCGCCTGCATACGCTGATTACCGAGCGGCATGTGGCGTCGGGAAGTGTCGAGGATTATCGGCGGTTGGGGATTGTGGTGGAGCAGTTGCCGGATTGAGGTTTTGTGGTAGAGCTGATGGCCTCATCGCTGGCAAGCCAGCTCCCACAGGTTTTTGCGGTGTACATGAAATTTGGGTACGCCACGGACACTGTGGGAGCTGGCTTGCCAGCGATGGGGTCAGCAGGATCAACACAGGCTTAGCGAAGTCGCTCAAGCATCTGGTAGTACCACATCCCCGCCGCCAACAACGGGTTACCGAGCAAATCCCCCATCGGCACGCGGATGTGCTGGCACTGGGCAAACGTATCGAACTGCTCCATTTGCCCGGTGATCGCGCGGCTCATGATTTCGCCCATGATGTGCGTCGTCGCGATGCCGTGCCCCGAGTAACCCTGGCAATACCAGACGTTATCCGAGAGCTTGCCCAGTTGCGGGATGCGGTTGATGACGATGCCCATCGCGCAGCTCCACTGGTAGTCGATCTGCACGCCTTTGAGCACCGGGAAGGTCTGCTCGATGCACGGGCGCAGTTCGGCTGCGATGTCCCGTGAATCCTTGCCGCTGTAGTTGGCGCCGCCACCGAACAACAGGCGGCCGTCGGCGGTGAGGCGGTAGTAGTCGAGGACGAAACGGCAGTCATACACCGCAAGGTCTTCGGGGTTAATCTGTTTCGCCAGATCGCCGAGCGGCGCGGTGGTGACAATGCCGCCCATCGCCGGGAAAATCTTGCCCTTGAGCTGCCCCGGTTCGAGCTTGTGGTAGACGTCGCCGGCGAGCATCACCTGATTGGCGTCGATCTGCCCGTGAGCCGTGCGCACACCAGGCGTAGCGCCGTGAATGATCTCCAGCACTTCGCTGTTTTCGAAGATCAGCGCGCCGAGACTTTCCGACGCCCGTGCTTCACCGATGCACAGGTTGAGCGGATGCAGATGCATGTTGCGCGTATTCTTGATTGCGCCGTGGTAGAGGTCGCTTTGCAGCAGATCACGCACCTGACTGCGGTCGAGCAGGCTGACTTCATCACCTAATCCGCGCCGTACGGCTTCTTCGTAATCGTTGCGCAGATCGGTCATGTGACTGGGCTTGTACGCGGCGTGCAAGTGGCCGTGTTTGAGGTCGCATTGAATGCCGTATTTCTCGACGCGTTGCTGGATGATTTCATGCCCGCGCCAGCGCAGGTGCCAGATGAAATCATCGACGTCATCGCCGAGTTTCGCGCGCATCTGTTTGCGCATCGCGCCGTCGCCGGAGAGGCTGCCGGTGACTTGACCGCCATTGCGCCCGGTGGCGCCCCAGCCGATCTTGTGGCTTTCGACGATGGCGACTTTCAGACCTTTTTCGGCGAGTTCGACAGCGCTGGCGACGCCAGTGAAGCCGCCGCCGATGATCACCACGTCGACCTTGTGCCGGCCTTGCAGGGTCGGGTAGTCGGTGTCTTGGTTAAGGGTGGCGGTGTAGTAGGAATTGCAGCGTTCGGTCATTTTAGTTTCCACACAGAATTCGAGATCGGTACGCAATCCCGTGTGGGAGCGAGCAGGCTCGCTCCCACACGGGAGATGTGAATCTTCAGGCTTCGGTGAGATACCAGCGCCAATCCTGCTCACCCACCTCGGCCATGAACTGCCGGTACTCGGCACGCTTCACCGCCAGATACACCCCGAGAAATTCCTGCCCCAAGGCATCCCGCGCCCACACCGAATTCTCCAGCGCCTGCAGCGACGTCAGCCAATCCGTCGGCAGCAATTCCTTCGCCTGCGCATAGCCATTGCCTTCCACCGGTGCCCCCGAATCAAGGTCTTCACGAATGCCACGATGAATGCCGGCAAGGATCGCCGCTGCCGCCAGATACGGGTTGGCATCGGCGCCGCAGATGCGGTGTTCGATGTGCCGGGTATTGGCCGGGCCACCCGGTACGCGCAGGCTCACGGTGCGGTTGTCGACGCCCCAGGTCGGCGCCAGCGGTGCATAGCTGTTGGCCTGGAAGCGTCGATATGAGTTGGCGTTAGGGCAGAACAGCAGCAGCGAATCGAGCAATGACGCGAGCATGCCGCCAATCGCCGTACGCAACAGCGGCGTGCCGGCCGGGTCTTCCGAGGCAAAGAGGTTACGTCCCTCGCCATCGGCCAGACTCACATGCATGTGCATGCCGGTGCCGGCCAGATCATCGAACGGCTTGGCCATGAAGGTCGCCTGCATGCCGTGCTTATGGGCGATGGCTTTGACCAGACGTTTGTAACGCACGGCTTGGTCCATCGCCTCCAGCGCATCGCCGTGTTCAAGGGTAATTTCCACCTGACCCGGCGCGTATTCGGAGATCGCCGTGCGCGCCGGAATGCCATGCAGTTTGCAGGCGCTGTAAAGGTCGGCGAGGAACGGCTCGATCTGTTCCAGCTCGCGCAAACCGTAAACCTGAGTGTGTCGCGGTCGACCGCCGTCAGCGTCCAGTGCCGGTTGCGGGCGGCCGTTGTGATCGCGTTTGGCGTCGAGCAGATAGAACTCCAGTTCACAGGCCATCACCGGGTGATAACCCTCAGCCTTGAGGCCTTCGATGACCCTGATCAGCAAGTGCCGTGGGTCGGCAATGCTCGCCGGCATGCCCTCGGTCGGGTGCATGCTGACCTGCACGGCGGCGGTCGGAATCTGCCGCCATGGCAGGCGTACCAGACTGCCTTCCAGCGGATAGGCGCGGCAGTCGATATCGCCGACATCCCAGACCAGACCGGAGTTTTCGACGTCTTCACCCTGTACGGTCAGGCCGAGGATGGTGCTGGGTAGCGGCCGACCGCTTTGGTACACGGCGAGCAGTTCTTCGCGGTGCAACAGCTTGCCGCGCGGCACGCCGTTGGCGTCGAGGATGAACAACTCGATCATGTCGATATCGGGGTTCTGTTCAAGGAACAGGCGTGCGTCTTCGATGGCTGCGAATTTCATAATCAATCACTCACGATGGCGCCGCACAGGCGCGCAGATTCGGGCCGGACACGACGCGACAAAAAGGCGTGGCTGTCCTGGCAGGGATATCAAGAAGTAGGGGACTGTCGCGGTTTTTTAACGGACGCGATCAGACAGACCGGGCGATATCCGGCGGGCGTGCGGAGTGACGCAGCTTGGAACGGCGCAGGGCCATGGGGAGATTGACGATACGATTCATACGCCGCCCCTGTGGGAGAGGGCGCGCAGGGCAGAGACGTTCAACGATTCTGGTTGTTGTAGTGACGTACTCATAACGCGTGTTTCCGTTGGCGGAAAACGTCGGTGGCGGGGGATGCCCGCCGACCGGTGTGCCCGGATAGTAAGGGGGAATTCCCGGGCGTGTAAACGGGAGATTCGCGGGCTACGCTTCAGCGCATCAGGTGAAAGCCCAGCCCGGCGAGGGCGCAAACGATCAACACGCTGATCACGCCGCGCTTGAAAACGAACAAAGCCAATGCTGCCGCAACCGCCAGCATCAGCGAAAACAGATCCAGCGCCCCGGTAAAACCGTTCGGCCACAACACGTGATAAGCGAAGAAACACGCCAGATTCACAATCACCCCGACCACGGCGGCCGTGATTGCCGTCAGCGGTGCGGTGAACTTCAGTTCGTTGTGCGTCGATTCCACCAACGGCCCGCCGGCGAGGATGAACAGAAACGAGGGCAGGAAGGTGAACCAGGTCACCAGCGTTGCCGCCAGCGCCCCGGCGGCAAAGGCATGTTCGGGGCCGAACGCCGGTTGCACATAGGCACCGACGAAACCGACAAATGCCACCACCATGATCAGCGGGCCCGGGGTGGTTTCGCCGAGGGCGAGGCCGTCGATCATCTGCGTCGGCGTCAACCAGCCGTAATGCCCGACGGCGCCCTGATAGACGTAAGGCAGCACCGCATAGGCGCCGCCAAAGGTAAGCAGGGCGGCTTTGGTGAAGAACCAGGCCATTTGCGTGAACGTGCCGTCCCAGCCGAATAGCGCGGTCAGTAACGCCATGGGCAAGCACCATAACGCTGCACCGACCGATACCAGTCGCAGCAACTTCATCGGGCTGAAACGGGCATGTTCGGGGGCCGGTGTATCGTCGTCGATCAACGCCGCGCCGAAGGATTTCTCGCTGTTGCGCGCCGCCGTGTTGCTGAACCGCTGCGGCGCGAATCGTCCGCCCAGATAGCCGATCAACGCAGCCCCGAGGACGATCAAGGGGAAGGGCAGATTGAAGGCGAAAATCGCCACGAACGACGCCCCGGCAATCGCCCACAGCCACGCATTCTTCAATGCACGCGAGCCGATGCGATGCGCGGCGTGCAGAACAATCGCGGTGATCGCCGGTTTGATCCCGTAAAACACCCCGGCCACTGCCGGCACGTCACCAAACGCGACGTACAGCCAGGACAACGCGATCAGAATGAACAGCGACGGCAGCACAAACAGCGCACCGGCAATGACCCCGCCCCAGGTGCGATGCAGCAGCCAGCCGATGTACGTCGCCAATTGCTGAGCCTCGGGGCCGGGCAGCAACATGCAGTAGTTGAGTGCGTGCAGAAAACGCTTTTCGGAGATCCAACGCCGACGCTCGACCAACTCCTGATGCATGATCGCGATCTGCCCGGCCGGCCCGCCGAAACCGATGCAGCCGAGTTTCAGCCAGAAGCGCCAGGCCTGGCGCAGGGTGACGGGATCGGGGCGGGGCAGGTTGTTCGGCGCTGTGCTCAAGCGAGACTCCGGGTTGAATCCTGGCGGAGCGGCTATCTAACCAGACTTTCAACCCTCACCCCAGCCCTCTCCCAGAGGGAGAGGGGGCCGACCGAGGTGTCTGGCGTTATCCATCGACCTGAAATACCGAGTCGATTATGGATTTGATGGTCACCCGAGGGGGCCGACCGAGGTGTCTGGCGTTCTCCATGACCGGAAAGATCCCATCGATTATGGATTCACCACAACTCCTTCACGTCGGCGTACTTCTGCAATATCCCCCAATCAGTCCCCTCTCCCTCGGGGCGGTCCGACGTTTCGGGAGGGCTAGGGTGAGGGGCTTTTGCTTTTCAGGCGTGCGCCAGACTCCAGCGCAACGCCGCATCCCGATCGCTCTCACGGCCCTCGACCCAGCGAGAACCCTCAGGCGTAGTCTCACGCTTCCAGAACGGCGCTCGGGTCTTGAGCACGTCCATGATGAACGCGCAGGCCTCGAACGCCATGTGCCGATGCTTGCTGCTGACCCCGACAAACACGATCGGCTCACTCACCGACAACGCACCGACCCGATGCACAATTTCCACACCCAACAGCGGCCAGCGCTCGCGGGCCTCTTCGGCGATCTGCTCAAGGGCTTTTTCGGTCATGCCCGGATAGTGCTCAAGAAACAGTTCATTCACGCTCTGACCAATATTCAGATCACGCACATAACCAATGAAATTCACCACCGCGCCCACCCGTGGATTGCGCGCGTGCAGATCAGCCGTCAACTGGCCGACATCGAAGCTTTTGTGCTGGACTCGAATAGCCATCGCTCAACCCCCGGTCACTGGCGGGAAAAACGCGATTTCATCAAAATCCTCAATCACCTGACTCGGCTGACACAGTTCCTGATTCACCGCGAACATCAGGTTGCTGGCACCGAGCACTTCGCGCCACAGATCGCCGCGCTGCATGAGCATCTGCCGGACATCTTCAACACTGCCCAAAGCCTCAGTCAGCGGAATTTTTTCACCGCCCAGATTCAACCGGTCACGGTAGCTGGCGAAGTAGTTGATCAGGATCATTGCGCATCCTCCCATTGAAAGTGTCCCGAGCGACCGCCCTGTTTGCTGAGCAGGCGGATATCGCCGATAACCATGGCCCGGTCCACCGCTTTGCACATGTCGTAAATGGTCAACGCGGCAACGCTGGCGGCGGTCAGCGCCTCGAGTTCGACGCCGGTCTGGCCGGTGAGACGGCAAGTGCTGGTGATCTGCACGCGGTCCGGCTCGCACGCCTTGAGTTCGACGTGAATCGAGCTGAGCAGCAGCGCGTGGCACAGCGGGATCAGCTCGTGGGTACGCTTGGCGGCCTGGATGCCGGCGATCCGCGCCACCGCGAAGACATCGCCTTTCGGGTGACCGTTGGCCTGAATCATCTGCAAGGTTTCCGGGCGCATCTGCACCCAGGCTTGCGCCGTGGCTTCACGGCGGGTCGCGGCTTTATCGCTGACGTCGACCATGTTGGCGCGGCCCTGATCGTCGAGGTGGGTGAGGGTTTGGCTCATGCGGAAAACTCCTGGATCGGGCTGTAAATTCGCGGGGCGTTGCGGTGCGGTACATGGATCAGATTGAGTCGGTGTTTGAGTGCCCAGCGCACGGTCAACGCGGTAGGCGCGGACAGACTGACGAGGGTGCCGAGGCGGGCGCGCACGGCTTTGTGAATCAGTTCGAGGCTGCAACGGCTGGTGACCACGACAAAGCCTTCAGCGGCGTCGATGGCATTGAGTTGCATCGCCCCGATCAGCTTGTCGAGGGCGTTGTGGCGGCCGATGTCTTCGCGGCACAGCAAGGCTTCACCGTCAGCGTCGAAGAACAGCGCGGCATGCAAGGCACCGCTGCTGCGCGCCAGTTGTTGAGCGGCTTCGATGCGTTGGCGGATGCCGTCGAAATGTTCGGCCGGCGGCAGTGCTGACGGTTGCAGAATCTGCAGTTGCGGCAACGCCTGCTCAAGCGCTTCGACGCCGCAGATGCCGCAGCCGCTGGTGCCGGTCATTTGCCGACGATGATCCTTGAGGGCCCAGAACGCCCGGCTGGAAATCTGCACGTCGGCCTGACAGGCCTGATCGAAATGCGTGAGGCGGATGTCGTAGATCTCGTCGACGCTGTCGATGATCGCGTTGCTCAGACTGAAGCCACGGATGAAGTCTCCGAGGTTGCCGGGCGAGACCATCATCACTGCCTGGCTCAGGCCGTTGTAGGTGATGGCGAGAGCGATTTCCGAGGCTAGCGCGGCGTGGGAGATGGCGGCGTCGGGCAGGTATTCGCGAAACGCCACATGCGCCGGTTGCGGGGCGGGGGCGTTGGGTTCGCTGGTGGATTCTGTGAGGGTTTCGACGTGGCAGAGCATCTGAAAAGTCCCGAAGCGCTGAAGAGTGTTCAGGCTACGGGGGCGTTAAAAGTGCGTCCAATCGCTTGTTCCGATGTGGTGATTGCTTTGGTCGATCAACCAGGATTTGTCTTGGCTGGTCGGGCCCCATCGCTGGCAAGCCAGCTCCCACAGGTTTCTGTGTCGTGCACAGAAACTGTGATCACATCGGAAACTGTGGGAGCTGGCTTGCCAGCGATGGGGCCGGGACATCCACCCTTGCTTATTCGGCAGAAACCTCAACCCCAAACAACTTCCGCGCCTCGGCAAAACACTTCTCGGCAATCGCCGAGCGCGGTTCGGTCTTGCGCATCACCAGGCCCAGTGGCGCGAGCACACTGGCATCGGGCAACTGCATGAACGACAGGTGCTCGATCGGCTCTTCCAGGCCGCTGTCCAGCGGCATGATCGCGCAGCAGAAGCCTTGGTGAATCGCCTGCAACAGCTGATAGGTCGAATCGCTTTCCATGATCGGCTGCGGACTGAGGCCACGGCTGCGGAAGCTCAAGTCGATGGATTTACGATAATGCATGCCGGCAGTGATCATCCCCAGCGGCAATTCGGCGGCGTCTTCCCAGCTCATCTCCGTGCCTTCGAAATGGAAATGCCGGTTGTCGTAGAGCAGGCCGACACGGGTTTCGCCGATCTCGAAAAACTCGAAATAGTTCGGGTTGACGTGATCCAGGTAGCACACGCCGAGATCAAGCTGATTGTTGCCCAGCCCGGCGATGATCTCGTCGGAACTGAGCGACGACAGGCTGAATTTCAGCTCCGGATACGTGCCGGACAAACCCTGAATGTAATTGACCGGGTTGAAGCTGCTCAGCGGCACCAGACCCAGACGCAAGCTACCCACCAGTTGCCCGCGACACGCCGCCGCTTCGGCGAACAAACCGTCATGTGCTGCGAGCAAGGTGCGCGCCCAGGCCAGCACGCGCTCGCCGGCCTGGGTGAAACCTTCAAAGCGCTGGCCACGGTTGACCAGCACCAGATCCAGCTCGTCTTCCAGATTGCGCAGGCGCATCGACAGCGTCGGTTGAGTGATGTGGCAGCGTGCGGCGGCTTGGCCGAAGTGGCGGGTTTCGTCCAGCGCGATCAGGAACTTGAGTTGTTTGATGTCCACGATGGCACCTGCTCGATGGGGATTTTTTTGATTGAGTATTGACGCGGATGCGTGGGGCGCACGAAAAGCGCAGGGTGCGACGATCTCATCTGAACTGTTATTCGTCCAATCGGAAGTGTTTAAGGGACTATCGATCAGCTCTATCAGGCCCGGTTTTACTGGCCCTGAACAACGTGAAAGGTACCGATAGAGCCGGTCGATAATGTGGTTGGCGAGAGTGATTAGACAGTACTCATAAGTGGCACTTAGGCTGCTCGGCAATGTTGATTGACTGCTGCCGGAGAACTGCCATGAGCGCAAAAGCCGATGCCCTGTTTGTCCCCCTGAATATTGCCGTGCTGACGGTCAGCGATACCCGCGATTACGCCAGCGATACCTCGGGCCAGTTACTCGTCAGTCGCCTGCTGGAAGCCGGGCATACCTTGAGCGAGCGCAACTTGCTCAAGGACGATCTGTACAAAATCCGCGCTCAGGTAGCGAACTGGATTGCCGACGAAGGCATTCAGGTGGTGCTGATCACTGGCGGCACGGGTTTCACCGGTCGCGACAGCACGCCGGAAGCGGTGGCCTGCTTGTTTGATAAGCAGATTGACGGCTTCGGCGAACTGTTCCGGGCGATTTCGATTCTGGATATCGGCACGTCCACCGTGCAAAGCCGCGCGCTGGCCGGGTTGTCGAACGGCACGCTGGTGTGCTGCCTGCCGGGTTCGACTGGCGCTTGCCGCACCGCGTGGGAAGGCATTCTTGCCGAGCAACTGGACAACCGTCATCGCCCGTGCAATTTCGTCCCGCACCTGAAAGCCGTGCAAGCCTGCGGGCCTCGCGGATGAGCAAGGCACCATTGATGCCGGTCGAGGACGCCCTCGACCAATTGCTCGGCATGGCCAATGAGCAACGTCTGGCCGACAGCGAACTGCTGGCGCTCGACGATGCGCGTGGGCGGGTGCTGGCCAGTGATCTGCTGGCGACACTCGACTTGCCGCCGTGGCCGAACAGCGCCATGGACGGTTACGCGCTCAATCTCGCTGATCTGCACCGACAGCCGCTGAAGGTCTCACAGAAGGTTTACGCCGGGCTGGCGCCGGACACGTTGCTGCCCGGCACCTGCGCACGGATTTTTACCGGCGCGCCGCTGCCGCCCGGCGCTACCTGCGTCGAAATGCAGGAGAACGTCGAAGTGCTGGAGGACGGTCGCGTGCGCTTCTTGCAGCCGCTGAAGGCGGGGCAGAACATCCGCGCGCAAGGTCAGGAAAATCGCGTCGGCGATATCCTGCTGCGCGCCGGCAAACGCCTTGGGCCTTTCGAGCTGGCGGTCGCCGCCGGGCAAGGGCTGGCGCAACTGCATGTGGTGCGTCGCCCGCGTGTGGCGTTGCTGTCGACCGGTGACGAACTGGTCGAGCCGGGCCAGCCGCTGCGCCCCGGCAGCATCTACAACAGCAACCGCGTGTTGCTCGGTCACTGGTTGCGTGAGCTGGGCTGTGAAGTGATCGACGCCGGAATCCTCCCGGATCGCCCAGCGCAGACGCGGCTCAAGCTTGAGCAATTGCAAGTGAGTGCGGATCTGATTCTGACTACCGGTGGCGTGTCTGCCGGTGATGCCGATTGTCTCGGGCAGGTGTTGCGCGACAATGGCAAACCGTTGTTGTGGAAACTGGCGATCAAGCCTGGCAAACCGCTGACCGTGGGCCATTTTGGTACGGTGCCGGTGATAGGTTTACCGGGCAATCCGACCTCGGCGCTGGTGACGTTCGGGTTGCTGGCGCGGCCGTATCTGTTGCGGATTCAGGGCGTGGAAGATGTCACGCCGCTGAGCTTCACAGTCAACGCGGGCTTCGATTGGCACAAGGCTGGCGGCCGCCGTGAATACCTGCGGGTGAAGTTGGAAGCGGGGCGAGCGGTGCTCTATCCGAATCAAAGCTCCGGCGTTCTGCTCGGCGCGACCTGGGCCGATGGCCTGGTGGAAATCCCCGAGAACAGCACGCACAACCTCGGCGACCCGCTGCGCTTCATCCCCTTCAACGAACTGTTCTGACCTCAACACCAATCAAAACTGTGGGAGCTGGCTTGCCAGCGATGGTGGCATGTCAGTCACATTGACGTTGGCTGATACGGCCCCTTCGCTGGCAAGCCAGCTCCCACAATGATTTGTGGTGATGCTTGATGTTGAGGATGTACACAGAACGTGTGGGAGCTGGCTTGCCAGCGATGGCGGCAGGTCAGTTGGCATTGATGTTGGCTGACACGGCCTCATCGCTGGCAAGCCAGCTCCCACAATGATTTGTGGTGATGCTTGATGTTGAGGATGTACACAGAACCTGTGGGAGCTGGCTTGCCAGCGATGGCGGCAGGTCAGGTGGCATTGATGTTGGCTGACACGGCCTCTTCGCTGGCAAGCCAGCTCCCACAATGATTTGTGGTGATGCTTGATGTTGAGGATGTACACAGAACGTGTGGGAGCTGGCTTGCCAGCGATGGCGGCAGGTCAGTTGGCATTGATGTTGGCTGACACGGCTTCATCGCTGGCAAGCCAGCTCCCACAATGATTTGTGGTGATGCTTGATGTTGAGGATGTAAACAGAACCTGTGGGAGCTGGCTTGCCAGCGATGGTGGCAAGTCAGTTGGCATTGATGTTGGCTGATACGGCCTCATCGCTGGCAAGCCAGCTCCCACAATGATTTGTGGTGATGCTTGATGTTGAGGATGTACACAGAACGTGTGGGAGCTGGCTTGCCAGCGATGGCGGCAGGTCAGTTGGCATTGACGTTGGCTGATACGGCCTCATCGCTGGCAAGCCAGCTCCCACAATGATTTGTGGCGATGCTTGATGTTGAGGATGTACACAGAACGTGTGGGAGCTGGCTTGCCAGCGATGGCGGCATGTCAGTCACATTGACGTTGGCTGATACGGCCTCATCGCTGGCAAGCCAGCTCCCACAATGATTTGTGGTGATGCTTGATGTTGAGGATGTACACAGAACGTGTGGGAGCTGGCTTGCCAGCGATGGCGGCAGGTCAGTTGGCATTGATGTTGGCTGACACGGCCTCTTCGCGAGCAGGCTCGCTCCCACAGGGTTTTGAGGTGTCTGGAGAGCTACGGATCAGCTCAGCACATAGTCCACAGGCTTCAGCGCCGGGGGGACTTCTGCGCCAAGCTCGGCGAGGATATCGCGTTCGATGGTGCGCACCAGTGCATCGGTGGGCAAGTCGTTTTCGTCGCGGCCGAAGGGGTCTTCCAGTTCATCGGCAATCGCATCCAGACCAAAAAATGTGTAGCTGACGATCGCGGTAAACAGCGGCGTCAGCCAGCCCAGCGGTTCGGCCATGGCGAACGGCAACAGGATGCAGAACAGATAAATCGTCCGGTGCAGCAACAGCGTGTAAGGAAACGGCAGCGGCGTGGTCTTGATCCGTTCGCACACGGCTTGCGCCTGGGTCAGGCTGGTCAGGTGATTGGCCAATAGCATGTAGCGCCATTCAGTCAGCTCACCGTTCTGATGCAGATCGGAACACTGCTGGCCGACCGTCTGCAAAATGCGGCCGCTGTAATCCGGTGTCTGCGGATCGGGTTTCGGCATGATCCATTGGCTGCTGGCGTCCGCTTCGCTTTCTTTACGCAACCGCGCGTTCAACGCATGAGCAAAACCACAAAGATTGAGCAGCAACGGTTTACGCTCGGCCGACTCACGAAGCACATGGGTTTCGCGAATCACCGAGCGAATATGCACGATCACTTCACCCCAGGCTTTACGCGCCTCATACCAGCGGTCATAGCAAGCGTTGTTGCGAAAATTCATGAAGATCGACAGCGACAAACCGAGCAACGTAAACGGCGTGGCGTTGACCTTGGTGAAGTTGCTTGGATGGAGGATTTCCACCAGCACGATGGCCGAAGCCAGCAGGGTGACCATCAACGTGCGCAGGGCGATGCGCTTGGCGATCGAACCCTTGAGGGTGAAGAGAATGGCGAACTGGTTGACCTTGGGTCTGATGATCATGCTGTGCGGTTCCGGTAACCGATGAAACTGGCGGGATCAGCCGCCGGTCATGTTCATGAAGCGCACGACCTGAACATCATCGTTCACTTCGAAATTATGCCGATACGGCTTGAGTTTCATCGCCTCGACAATGGCTTTCTCCAGCCGCTGCGGTTGCCCCGGGTGGGCGCGCAGCACCGCTTTCAGATCCACCGAATGCTCGTTACCCAGACACAGTAGCAGGCGCCCTTCGACGGTGAGGCGCACGCGGTTGCAGGTGCCACAAAAGTTGTGGCTGTGCGGCGAGATAAAACCCAGACGAATGTCCGGCGCCTCGGCCAGCCGCCAGTAGCGCGACGGGCCTTGGGTCGATTCCGCCGAGTCGATCAGGGTATAGCGCTCGGCAATCTTTTCCCGCACCTGGGCGCTGGAGAAAAACGACTCGGCGCGACTGTGTTCACTGATGATCCCCAGCGGCATCTCTTCGATGAAAGAGACGTCGAGTTGACGGTCAATGGCGAAGCTGACCAGATCATTGATCTCTTGATCATTACGGCCCTGCATCACCACCACGTTGAGTTTAGTGCGAGTAAAACCAGCCTTGCGCGCGGCATCGATGCCGTTGATCACCTGCGCCAGATCGCCAGTGCGGGTCATCTGTTTGAAGCGCTGCGGGTCGAGGCTGTCGAGGCTGATGTTCAGGCGTTTGACCCCGGCGTCGAACAACGGCGCGGCGAGTTTGCCCAGTTGCGAGCCGTTGGTGGTCATGCACAGCTCGCGCAGGCCGGGCAGGGCGGCGATCTGCTCGCAGAGCTTGACCACGCCCGGACGGATCAACGGCTCGCCACCGGTCAGGCGAATCTTGCGCGTCCCCAGCGCTACAAAGCTCTGCGCCAGTTGATAGATCTCTTCCAGCGTGAGGATTTTTTGTCGTGGCAGAAACTGCATGTCTTCGGCCATGCAGTAGACGCAGCGGAAGTCGCAGCGGTCGGTCACCGACATGCGCAGATAGTCGACGCGGCGGTTGTAACCATCGATCAAGACACGCTCTGACATGACAGCCTCGCAGGAATGAAAACCACTGTAGAAGGGGTTTGGTCAGCGCAGGTTATGGGCAACTTTCAGTGCCGTCCAATCACTGTTAATGAACAGCTGATTGATCCCGTCGATGATGAATTATTTTGCGTCAAAAGTTGCTTCGTTAGTTTCGCAAAGCCCCGTAAATAAAGGGTTTTAATCCGTGATAGATGCTTTCGATAAAGCAGTCATTAATAGCGATTAGACAATGTTTTGTAACGGTTCATATCCTTGCCCCGGCAAACCCAACGACCACTTTTCAACCTTGAAAGTCGGCCGTCGCTGTTTAACCGAATCAGGTTCATGCCTGTGTGCATCGTCATGGAGAGTCCCATGTCACAAGTCGACCGTTACAAACCCTACAAAGGCGCCGCTGCCGGTTGGGGCGCTGTCATCAGCCTGACCAAGAGCTGGCTGGGCAGTGAAAACGCCCTGAAAAACATCCGTGCCATGCTCAAGACCAACCAGAACGGCGGCTTCGACTGCCCGGGTTGTGCCTGGGGTGAAGCGCCGGGCGCGAGCATGTTGAAGTTCTGCGAAAACGGCGCGAAAGCGGTGAACTGGGAAGCGACCGGGCGTTTGGTCGACCCGGCGTTCTTCAACAAGTACACGGTGTCGAGCCTGGCCGAACAAAGCGACTACTGGCTGGAATATCAGGGCCGTCTGACCCACCCGATGCGCTACGACGCGCGGGTCGACCGCTATGTGGAAATCAGTTGGGCGGATGCCTTCGCGCTGATCGCCGATCACCTTAAAAACCTCAAATCGCCGCACGAGGCCGAGTTCTACACCTCCGGTCGTGCGAGCAATGAAGCGGCGTTTCTCTATCAGTTGTTCGTCCGCGCCTTCGGCACCAACAACTTCCCCGACTGCTCGAACATGTGCCACGAAGCCAGTGCGGTGAGCATGATCGAGACCCTCGGCGTTGGCAAAGGGACCGTGGTCTACGAGGATCTGCATCACGCTGACGCGATTTTCGTCATCGGCCAGAACCCCGGCACCAACCACCCGCGCATGCTCGAACCGCTGCGTGAAGCGGTAAAGCGCGGCGCACAAGTGGTCTGCATCAACCCATTGAAAGAGCGTGGCCTGGAGCGTTTCCAGAACCCGCAGAACCCGCTGGAAATGCTCAGCAACGGCTGGGAAGCGACCAACACCGCGTACTTCCGCCCGGCGCTGGGTGGCGACATGGCGATGATTCGCGGCATGGTCAAATTCCTCCTGCAGTGGGAACGTGAGGCGCAGGCGACTGGCGGCGAGCCGGTGTTCGATCATGCGTTCATTGCCGAGCACACCACAGGGCTCGACAGCTATTTGGCTGAAGTCGAGGCGACAAGCTGGGAGCACATTCTCGAGCAGTCTGGCGTGCCGTTGCATGACATCGAACTGGCCGCGCGCATGTATGGCCGCGCCAAAAGCGTGATCATGTGCTGGGCCATGGGCCTGACCCAACACGTGCACTCCGTGGCGACCTTGCAGGAAGTCATCAACCTGCAACTGCTGCGCGGTAACGTCGGCCGTCCGGGCGCAGGTCTGTCGCCGGTTCGTGGCCACAGCAACGTGCAGGGCGACCGCACCATGGGCATCAACGAGCTGGCGCCGAAAGACTTGATGGACGCGCTGGAAAAACGCTTCAACTTCGACGTGCCGCGCATGCACGGACACAACACGGTGATGGCGATCGGCGCCATGGAACGTGGCGAAGCCAAGGTGTTTATCGGTCTGGGCGGCAACTTCGCCCAAGCCACGCCGGACACCCCGCGCACCCACGCGGCGATGCGCAAACTCGACCTGACCGTGCACATTGCGACCAAGCTCAACCGCAGCCACTTGGTCACCGGTCGCGACGCGCTGATTCTGCCGTGCCTCGGGCGTACCGACATCGATATCCAGGCTGAAGGCCCGCAAGGCGTGACCGTCGAAGACACGTTCAGCATGGTGCATTTGTCGTTCGGTCAGTTGAAACCGAAGTCGGCGCAGTTGAAATCCGAGCCGGCGATCATTGCCGGGATCGCCGCCGCGACGTTGGGCAAACACCCGATCGATTGGGAGTGGGTGGTGGGCGACTACGGGCGCATTCGCAACCTGATTGCCGACGTGATTCCGGGCTTCGAAAACTTCAATGAAAAACTGCTGATTCCGGGGGGCTTCCACCTCGGCAACGACGCCTCGGATCGGGTCTGGAACACCGCCAGCGGCAAGGCTCAATTCACCCCGTGCGTGCTGCCGGAACATCTGATCAGCGAAGGCGTGCGCAACCTCCCGGTCAAGCCGCATCTGATCCTGCAAACCATGCGTTCCCACGATCAGTACAACACCACGCTGTATGGCCTTGATGACCGTTATCGCGGAGTTTACGGCATGCGCGATGTGATCTTCGCCAACGAGCAGGACATCCAGCGCCTGGGTTTCGAGCCGGGGCAGAAGGTTGATCTGGTAGCGCTGTGGGACGACGAACGTGAACGTCGGGTCAGCGGTTTTACCCTGATCGCTTACGACATTCCGGCAGGGCAGGCAGCGGCTTACTACCCGGAAACCAATCCGCTGGTACCGCTGGAAAGCTACGGCGACCGGACGTATACGCCGACCTCCAAGTTCGTCGCGATCCGCCTCGAAGCCGCGAAGGTCAGCAACCTGATCCCGTCGTCGGTGGCGTAACCCGCCGCTCATAAAAACACTGGCAATTTGACTGGCTGCAGGCGTTCGCGTCTGGCGGTGGCCCGGGTTCGTGCTGCCGCTTTTCAGCCTGGATGAGGACATCATCATGTTCAATCTGGAGGCACTGGACCTGGCGCGAATTCAATTCGCGTTCACGGTTTCGTTCCACATTATTTTTCCGGCGATCACCATTGGCCTGGCGAGTTTCCTGGCGGTACTCGAAGGTCTGTGGCTGAAAACCCGCAATGACACGTACCGCGATCTCTACCATTTCTGGTCGAAGATTTTCGCGGTCAATTTTGGCATGGGCGTGGTTTCGGGGCTGGTCATGGCGTACCAGTTCGGCACCAACTGGAGCGGCTTTTCGGATTTTGCCGGGAGCATCACCGGGCCGTTGCTGACCTATGAAGTGCTGACCGCGTTCTTCCTTGAGGCCGGTTTCCTCGGGGTGATGCTGTTCGGCTGGAACCGCGTCGGCCGTGGCTTGCACTTCTTCGCCACGGTGATGGTCGCGATCGGTACGTTGATTTCGACGTTCTGGATTCTCGCGTCCAACAGCTGGATGCAGACGCCGCAGGGCTTCGAAATCGTTGACGGGCGGGTGATGCCTCTGGACTGGCTGGCGATTGTGTTCAACCCGTCATTCCCGTTCCGTCTGGCGCACATGGCGATTGCCGCTTTTGTGGCGACGTCGTTCTTCGTTGGTGCGTCGGCTGCCTGGCATTTGCTGCGCGGCAATAACACCGCGCCGGTGCGCAAGATGTTTTCCATGGCGTTGTGGATGGCCCTGATCGTTGCGCCGATTCAAGCGGTGGTCGGTGACGCCCATGGCTTGAACACGCTGGAACATCAACCGGCAAAAATCGCCGCCATCGAAGGCCACTGGGAGAACGCCGACAACGGTCCGACGCCGCTGGTGCTGTTCGGCATCCCTGATATGCAGGCTGAGAAGACCAAGTATGCGTTGGAAATTCCCTACCTCGGCAGCCTGATCCTCACTCACAGCCTCGACAAACAGATCCCGGCGCTGAAGAGCTTTCCGAAAGAAGACCGGCCGAATTCGACCGTGATTTTCTGGAGCTTCCGCGTCATGGCCGGGCTGGGGATGTTGATGATCCTCGTCGGTTTGCTGGGGCTGGCGTTGCGCCGGGGCGGCAAGCTTTATCAGCATCGCGGCTTCCAGCGTCTGGTGTTGTTGATGGGGCCGAGCGGCTTGATTGCGCTGCTGGCCGGTTGGGTCACCACGGAAGTCGGGCGTCAGCCGTGGGTGGTGTACGGCTTGCTGCGCACCCACGACGCCGCGTCGCATCACTCGGTGGCGCAGATGAGCACGTCGCTGGCGCTGTTCGTGGTGATCTATTTCACCGTGTTCAGCGTGGGCATCGGCTACATGATGAAACTGGTGAAAAAAGGCCCGCAGCCGCACCACGAACATCCGCCTGCGGGCGATGAATTGCAGACGCCGCGTCGACCGATTTCGGCGGCTACCGCCCCTATGAAGGAGCATTGAGTCATGGGTATTCAAGGTATCGATCTCTCGTTGATCTGGGGAGTGATCATCGCCTTCGGGGTGATGATGTACGTGATCATGGACGGCTTCGATCTGGGTCTCGGGATCCTGTTTCCGCTGATCCCGGACGAGCAGGAACGCGACGTCATGATGAACACAGTCGCGCCTGTCTGGGACGGCAATGAGACGTGGCTGGTGCTTGGCGGGGCGGCGTTGTATGGCGCGTTTCCGCTGGCGTACGGGGTGATTCTGGAGGCGCTGTATCTGCCGCTGATCTTGATGCTGTGCGGGTTGATTTTTCGTGGCGTGGCGTTCGAGTTTCGCTTCAAGTCGTCGCCGCAAAAACGTCATTGGTGGGACAAGGCGTTTATCGGTGGTTCGCTGCTGGCGACGTTCTCCCAGGGTGTGGTGATTGGTGCGTACGTGTCCGGGATTCCGGTAGTTGATCGGCAGTTTGCCGGCGGCGGTCTGGACTGGTTGGCGCCGTTTCCGCTGGTGTGTGGCGTGGGCCTGGTGATCGCGTATGCGTTGCTCGGCAGTACGTGGTTGCTGGTCAAGACCGAGGGCATGCTGGAATCGCGGATGCGTTTGTTCACCCGACCGCTGGCCTTGCTGCTGATGGCGATGGTGCTGGTGATTGGCGTGTGGACCCTGCAACTGCATCCGGAGCTGGCAGTGCGTTGGTCGACACACGGGCATCTGCAGGTGTTTGCCGGATTGGTGATGTTGGCGTTGCTGGCGCTGTTCGGGCTGCTGCGCACGTTGCGTCAGCGGCATACGCACTGGCCGTTTGTGTTCACCCTGGTACTGATGTTGCTCGGTTACATCGGCCTGGCGCTGAGCATCTGGCCGAACATCATCCCGCCGTCGGTAAGCATCTGGGCCGCCGCGTCACCGCCGTCGAGCCAGTTGTTTGCGCTGATCGGTGCACTGTTCATCCTGCCGGTGATTCTGATGTACACCTTCTGGAGCTACTACGTGTTCCGCGGCAAAGTGAGGATTGGCGATGGCTACCATTGATTCGCGAGAAGTGAAATCCAGCCGCTGGTACAAGCGTCTGGGCTGGCTGTTGTTGATCTGGCTGGGCAGCGTGGTGTCGCTGGCGGTTGTCGCCAGTGTGTTGAAACTGGCGATGTATGCCGCGGGGATGAGGATCCACTGAGCCTGAAAAACCGCAGCCAGGCTGCGGTTTTTTATTGCCTCAATCTTCCGCGCGACTGCTGACCCTGTGGGAGCTGGCTTGCCAGCGATAGCGGTGGGTCAGTCGACATCAATGTTGAAGGGGCGGGCCTCATCGCTGGCAAGCCAGCTCCCACAGGGTTTTGTGTTGTTCAGGGATGATGAGGATTACACCGATCATTGTGGGAGCG
>NZ_JSFK01000023.1 GCF_000783395.1 Pseudomonas chlororaphis
ACCCAGCCCATGCCCACTCTGAAACCCCGCCCTACCCCCGCCCCGCTACTGAACCCCGGCGAATCCGTGGTTCTGTTCGACGGCGTGTGCAAACTCTGCAATGGCTGGGCGCGTTTTCTCATCCGCCACGATCATCAACGTCGCGTACGTCTGGCAGCGGTTCAGTCGCCTGAGGGGCAGGCATTGCTCGAGTGGGCCGGATTGCCGGTGGATCAGTTCGACACCATGGCCGTCATCCGCGACCGCCACTACTGGGAGCGCTCAGACGCGTTCTTCGAAGTCATCAGCCAACTACCCGCCCGTTGGCAGCCATTGCGCCTGCTGCGCGTATTCCCCCATGCCCTGCGCGACTGGGCTTACGACCGCATCGCGCTGAACCGCTATCGCCTGTTCGGCAAATACGACACCTGCCTGCTGCCGAACCCTGATCATGAACAGCGCTTCCTCAAAGCAACCGCACCTACGTCAGTAAGCTGAACAACTGCAGCGGCGTCATCTTCGTCACCATCATCAGCACGATGACAAACATCCCGGCAAACCCGAGCACGCCCATCCAGAACCATTGGCGGTACACGGCTTGATATTGCTCATCAAGTCTCGCGCCCGCCTCGCTCGCGCTCAATGCCATCACGCACAGCCGCTTCTGCAACAGCAGCACCGGCAACCACAGCGAGCCGACGCAGAAGAAGATGATCAGTGAGGTGAGCACCCACTCGGTGCTCATCGACAGCCCAGACAGGCGCATCAACAGGTAGCCCGTGATGATCTGCACGAAGCCTGCCGGTGTGGTGATCCAGGTGTCGAAACGTACGACCATGCGCGCGACGTGGGCAATCACTTGAGGATTGCGCGTGCGGCTGGCGGCGATCAGGTAGAGGTAGGAGCCCATGCCGAAGCCAAACAGGAAGATTGCCGCGATGATGTGCAGGTACTTCAGGCACAGATAGAGCATGTCAGGCCTGCCCGTCCGAGAAGTTCACGGCCAGGCTCAGGTTGGTCGGGTCGTTGATCGCGGCCATGTACTCGGCGACGCTGATTTCGCCCACGCAAGGTCGGGCGCCGGGTTGCGGCGCGTAGCCTTGGGCCATTTTCGTCGCCAGTGCTACTGCGGCGCAGCTGGGGATTTCCGGGCCTTTGTCATTCAGAGCGGTGAGTTGCGCGGTCATCGACAGTGGTTTGCCGTCAACGCCGAGGCCCTGAACGTCAATGTACATCGCACTTTTGCCATCGCCGAAACGCTCGAAGCGTGTGCCGAGGCGATGCAATCTTGCCGCCCACAGGGCATGGTCGCGCACCAGTCCGACTTTCAATGCCTGAGCCAGCAAACCGTTGGCGATGCCGCCGAGTTTAAGCCCGGCGCCTGCCTTGAACTTGAGGGTCTGCGCGCCATAACGACCGGCGAAGATGTCCATGTCCGGGACATCGACGTTGGCCAGCAGCCGCGTACCCATCTGCGGCATTTTGCGCAAGGTCAGATCCAGCCAGCCCGACACCTCATGCACCTTGCCGTTTTTCAGTTGCTTGATCGGTTTGCCGGCGTAAGCGAGTACGCCTTCGATGGTCGACAGTCCGGGCATTTTCGCCGATGAGGAAATACCATGCTCGATCGAATCAATGCGGGAAAAGCGTTGGCGCTGCTCGTCGATAATCGCCGACGACAGCGTCGGCACCGAGCTGCAACCACTGAGAATCGCCACGCCGGCCTGCTTCGCTCGCGCATCGAGCACGTCGATGCCGTTGACGAAAGTGCGGCAGTCGGCCAGGTCGCAGTAGTTCACGCCAGCATCGATGCAACTCTGCGCAACGGCATAGGATTGCCCCTGAAATGGCCCGCCGGTGTGGACGACCAACTGAATGTTCAGCGCGCGCAAAGCGGCTTCAAACTCCGCGCCCATGGCGTCGCCGCACCAGCCTTCGCAGACATTGCCCGATTGGCTGTTCAGCTCATCGAGTTTGCGCTGCAATTTGCGCGGGTCACGACCCGACAGCACCAGACCGATGTCCGGCATCAACGCCAGATGCCGACACACGATGCTGCCGAAATTTCCGTAACCACCGACCACCATCACCCTGAACGGCATGCAATTCTTCCCTAAGTCATCCCATCAAACAGGCGTGCAGGATATAGGGCCGAACGTCGGCAAGCCATCCAAGAGTCTGGCGAAAAGGATGTACACGGGTTTTGTGCATACCACGAAACCTTGTGGGAGCTGGCTTGCCAGCGATGGAGTCAGATCAGCCAACAATGATGGTGGCTGAACCACCGCTATCGCTGGCAAGCCAGCTCCCACAGGGTTCTTTGGTGTATGCACGGGACTAGAAATTGATCTTGAACCCCAACATCGCGTCATACCCGTGGCTGTCGCCATCGAACCCCTGACGATAACCGGCCGAAGCGGTAAACGTGGTGCGCTGGTTGGCCTGGTAATCCACCCCCACATTGACCTCGCCCCACGTGCCCTGAATGTCGGATTCGAACGGGATGTACCCCGACTCGGAGGAAAACTCGGTTTTCGGCTGCCCCTTGAATTCATGCCAGATGCTCGGCCGGATCCAGCCGTTGGTGCGCCGTGCGCTTTTGTCGACACCCTCGGTGTCCCAGTCCTTGGCGATGCGCACGCCGGCGCGGCCGATCAGTGAATCGACGTCCTTGAAGCGAATCTTCGCGCCGACGTCATCACTGCTGTCCAGATCGACAGAGCTGTAGATCGCCTGCAGCTGCGGCTCGATGTACCAGTCTTTGTCGACTTCGAACGGGTAGCCGTTTTCCAGCGACGCGGTGTAGCCCCAGCCACGGGTTTTCAGTTTGGCGAGGTCGTTGGGTTTGGCCTCGATGTCGAAGCGGTTGACCTGCAATACCCCGTCCAGATACCAGCCGGAGGGGCCGAAGTGCGTCCAGTAGGCGCCGACGCCGTAAGCGCGCAAAGTGTCTTCGCCCGCGGCGCGCCGGGTGTAGTGGCTGACGCCGGCGTCGATGGTCCCGGCGGACAACGACAGCCCGGCCTGCTCGTGACTGCCGTCAGGCCGCACTTTGCGGTAGAGGTCGGTACCGACCTGAAAAGCCGTCAGGTCATAGTTGTATTCGGGCGTGTTGCCCAAGGCGTTTTTGCGATCGCCATCCTGCTTGCCGCTGCGGTAGATCACCCGGCCCCAGCCCATCGACGGCGCCAGGGTCGATTCGTCTTCCTTGGGCAATGGATCGCCACGATTCAGACGCTCCTCGCCGACCCGCTCGTGAAGGGTGTCGACCATCGTCCGGCCGTAGACCAGCGCCAGGGCGGGGACCGCCCCGTACAGCGACACTTCCGGACGGTAATTGGGTACCGGCGACGGATCGGGATCGGGATCGGGATCAGGACCCGGCGGACCGTCTGGAGGCACCGCGTCCGAGCGCAGATACCAGGTGTCCTTGCCGCTACCATCCTCGGCGCCCTGTTGCAGACGATATTCGTACGGACCGGCCACGACTCGCCGGGCCAGTTGAAACGCATTGGCATCGCTCGCGGCTTCGGCTTTATTGAGCAGTTCGACCACCGCAATGCCGTTACCCTGAGTCAGTTCGCCCTGCCCGCCGACGTTGCTCACAATAACGCCCGTGGTGCCGCCGCTGGCAGTGGCTGTCGAGTCCACCACCAGCATATCGGAGAGGCTGTTCGTGCCACCGCCATTCAACGTGGTGTTGAGCAACAGCCGGCCGCCATTGGACACGTACACTCCTCCGCCATCCGTGCCGGCGCTGTTGGCACCACTGATCAGCAGCACATTGCCGACGGTGTTGCTGCCGGCGGCAAGGTCAAGCGTGCCGCTGTTGGTGAATCGGTTTACACCGAGCAACTGACCCTGCACGGCGCCGCCCAGTGTTGGGCTATTGGCCGTTTGCCCTAAAGGTAGATAGGCGCCGCTGGCGTTGAAGTTGACGATGCCCGTCGCCGGTTGCGCCGCCAGACGAACCACACCGCTGTTGTCGATGCTGTTGGCGCCGGATGTGCCGAGATCACTGACGGCAACACCCCAGGTATCGCGACTGCCGCTGCTGTCGGTAAAATCGCGCAGCGTCCAGGTGCCGCTGTTGGACACCGAGCTGGCCGCGCTGACAGCATTCACCGCACCGGTCATTTGCCCGGTGTTGTTGAGCACAAACGTCGTGCCCGGCGTGGTCGCATCGGCGCGTACGGCGACATCGCTGAGCGCACTGATCGCGCCTGAGTTGTTCAAGGTCTGGCTCGCACCACCGAGGGCGACCCCGCTGCTGTCGCCTCGCCCGCCCTGAATGGCTGCCGTGTTGGTGACGTTGGCGGTACCACCCTCGGTCAAGGCATCAATGGCCGACGAAGCCGTGCCTTGGGTGGTGATCGCGCCGCTATTGCTCACCGAAACACTGGCCGCACCCGATGCCTCGGCAAGAATGCCCTGACTGTTGCCAGCGCCGAGCGTCTGGATCGACCCGCTATTGACCACACTCTGCGCACCGCTGACCGACAGCGTACGGATACCGCGTTGTTGATCGCCGCGCGCAATCAACTGCCCCGTGTTGCTGACGCTCAACGTGCCCAACCCGCTGCCCGAGTTGAAAGCATTACCGGCCAGGATCGCCGCGCCCTGACCGTTGACGTCGATCAGCGGGCCAGTGAACGCAACGCCCACGTTGCCGCCCAGCGTCAGTGCCTGAATACCAAAGGAGCCAATGCCCGTGCCGTCGCCCGAGCCGGCGTTCGAATGGGTGATGATCGTGCCGCCGGAATTGACGTTGACCGTGCCCGTCGGCGACTGGGTCGAGGCATAGATGCCGTTGGCGTTGCTGTGCAGGGTTTCGATGCGATCGCCACGGTAGTTGACCTGAACATTGCCGCCAGTCGCGTCGACCCGAATACCACCGGCGCCGAATCCGCTGGCGAACAAATCACCCGAATAATCGATCAGCACATTGTTGTTTTCCGCGCTGACAATGATCGCGTAGGCACGGGTGGTGTTGATGTCGCCAAGGACGTTGATGTCGCCGCTACCGGTGATCGCGACATCACCGGTGCCGCGTTTGATCACGTAGATCGCCCGCGAGCCGGCGGTGTTGGCCGTGCTGCCAACGTTAATGGTGGCGTTGTTCTCCACGCTGATCGAACCGCTGCCACCGACGTTGTCGTTGGCATAGATGCCGTGTGCGGCGCCGCCAGTGGTAGTGATCGCGCCGTCGTTGACGATGGCGATGCTGCCGACGCTGGAAAACGAACGAATGCCAAAGCCGTTGAGGCCGCTGGTGCTCAGGGTGCCGCTGTTGGTCAGGCGGGTATCACCTGTGCCGCCCTCGGTGAACAAGCCAAACGCGTTCATGCCGATGCTCTGCACATTCGCCGCGTTGATCAAAGTGGTATTGCCATTGACCGCCCGCGTGTGGACACCGGCGTGGTTGCCGATACCGGCAGTGGGCAAGGTGTCGTCGATGATCGGAAGTCCGGCCGACAAGGCATCGTCATTGTTGACCAAAATGCTCACGCCACTGCCGACGTTAACGTTGGTCTCGCCACTGCCCGTGGCTTTGGTCCAGATACCGTTGCCGCCGAGCAAGGTGATCTGGCCATTGCCCTGATGATTGAGGTTGATTGCCCCGCCGCCACTGGCATTGATGTCGATGCCGTCGTGTTCATTGCCGACCACGGTGTTGAGGATATTCAGCGTGGTGCCGACACTCACTGAAAACGTCGATGATCCGGCGCCGGCATTGGTTATCGCCAGCGCGTCCAGGCCACTGCCGCCGACATTCACAGTGTTGGTCCCGCCATTGACGCTCAGGCTAGCGTTGCCGGTGGTGCCGATGACATTGGCAAACACCGCATTGGCAGCCGTCGGTGGCGTGCTGTCCACCGTGGTGCCGCTGAGTGTCAGCGTGGTGTTGGCATTATTGCCACGACTGTTCAAAGAGGAACCGGCCGTGGTGGTAATGGTGGTGCCCACCTGGGTGCTGATCGACGCATCGACACCAGCGGCAGGCAAACAGGTTTGCGAGACGTTGTAGGCACCCGCGGCCAACGGGCCGCAAGCGGCCTGAGCGTCTGCGAGCATCAGGGTGTTGGCCATGGCGACCAGTAACGCTTTACGAATGAAATGCGGGCCGTGCCCGCCGTGAGAATGGCCGCTGGGACCTTGCATGAGAACCTCCCTGTTCAGCTATCTTCACCACTGAGTCGCCACTGCCGGCAACAAACGAATACGGCCTCGAGATTACAGTTATAGACCTTAGTAGCTATTTCAAAAGAAGGAGGAAAACACGACCATCGCTCACAGCGACGCCGCCGTTACTCGCGTGCAGAGTGACCGGAAGGTGCTGAACCCTCAGGCACCTCCGCACTCAAGACGGATCGGCACTTGCAATCAGTTCAGGCTGAACTAGAAACTCGCCTTGACCGACACCATGAAGTTACGGGGATCGCCGTAGTAACTGCCGAACGTCTCGGTACCGATGGTCGAGTAGTAGCGCTTGTCGAACAGGTTGTTGCCGTTGAGCGCGACCGACCAGGTGTCATCGATGCGGTAGCCGATGCGACCGTTCCAGATTGCATAACCCGATTGGCTGATTTTCTCGCCACTGGCGGGTGAGACGCGGAAGTTGTCGCTTTGCGCATTGACTCCGGCGCCGAGGGTAAAGCGCTCAAGCGCGCCGCTCAGCGCGTAATCGCCCCACATACGCAGCACGTGTCGCGGCACATACGTATTGAACGCGGCACCGGTCAGGCTACTGTCGATGTCGTCGAGGGTCTTGGTCTGCGTGTAGGTGTACCCCGCGAGCAGTTGCAGGCGTTCGATGACTTCACCACTGATCTCGGCTTCAAAACCCTGCGCGCGAACCTTGCCAGCATTGAGGTAGCAATAACCATCGGACGACGGGCAGGACGAGTTGTAGTCCGTTTGCGCCTGGTCTTTCTGAATCGTGCGGAACAGGTTGAACGAGCCGTTGAGTCGACCGTCGTACCAGGCGCCCTTGATCCCCAGTTCATAGCTCTGGCCCACCAGTGGCTTGAGCGCCGAACCGTCTTCGGAACGGTAGTTGCCTTGCGGGGTGAAAATGTCCGAATAGCTGGCGTAAGCCGTCAGGTTCTCGTTCAAGTCCAGCAGCACACCGGCAAACGGTGTGACCTGGCCGGTTTCCGTCGAGCTGGAATGCTCCGAAGTGCCGCTGTTGATGAAGTCCGAATCAGTCTCAGAGCTGTACCAGCTGACCCGCCCACCGACGACCAGCGTCAACGGATCGGCGAGTTTCAGGCGCAGCGTTGAGTAGACGCCCTTCTGCTTGGTCAGCGAATTGACCGGCCCGCCACGCGAGGAGTTTTCGATGAAGTAACTGTCGTCCGGCTCAGCAATATGCTTGTCGGGATTGAACACGTTTTGCCGCTGCGGCAAAAACGCCACGGAGTAGAAGTCGTTCTTTTTCGAACGGCTGGCGTTGGCGCCCACGATCAGTTCATGTTGCTGACCGAATGCGTCGAACTTGCCATCGACGTACGCATCCAGGCCGTAATCGACCTGATCGTAGTCGTACATGCTGCCCAGCATGCCGGTGGTGTTGACACCCGGCGTCACCGCACCGGAAGCGAATGCGTATTTGATGTCCTGAGTGTTTTTTGTATAAACGCTGGCGACCTTCAGGCTCCAGTCGTCGTTGATCTGATGCTTGAGATCACTGAATACCGTCGTGCGCTGGCTGCGCCAGGTATTCCACGACGGATCGAGGCAAGTTGAGCGACTGAGTTTCAGATCGCTGCGATCCTTGTAGCGCGGCAGACCGCCCCAGCACGGGCTGGCATCGACGTCTTCATAGGCGACACCCAGTCCGAGCGTGGTGTCGGGGCTGACGTCAAAGTCGAGCGCGCCGTAATACACCTGATCCTTGCGGCTGGCGTCGTCGACAAAGTAATGCCGGCTCTGCTCGGCGACCACGGCGCGGCCGCGTATCGTGCCAGCGTCGTTCAACGGGCCACCGGTGTCGACTTGTCCGCGATAGTTGTCCCAACTGCCGCCCGACAGGGTGATCTCGGTTTGCGCTGTGGCCTGTCCGCGTTTGCGCACGAAGTTCACCCCGCCGGCGGTGCCGCCCGAACCTTTCATCATCCCGGCCGCGCCGCGAAGGACCTCGACGCGGTCGTAATAGGCCATGTCGCCACTGAAGCTGTCGGCCTGAACGTAGAGGTTGCCCATGTCCAGCGGCACGCCGTCGTACTGATACTGGCCCGACATGCGAAAGCCACGGGAGTAGAAATATTTCCCGCCCATGGTCGAGTCGTAGACGGTGATCCCAGGGGTCTTTTCCATGACCTGATCGATGGTGTTGAGGTTCTGGTCGTCGAGCATCTTGCGCGTCATCACCGTGACCGATTGCGGCGTCTCCCGCAGCGAGTGCTCGCCTTTGCCGATGGTTACCGCGCCGGTGGTGTACGAGCCGCTGTTTTCCGTGGTCGCGCCGAGCATCTGGCCGTTGATGTTGGTGGCCCCCAGCTCCAGCGCCGAGCCGACTGCCGGTGCGGGTCGCAGCACATAGGTGCCATTGGCCTGCGGCTCGGCTTGCAAACCGCTGCCACCGAGAATCCGCGCGAAGCCTTCGCTGGTGCCAAATGTGCCTCTGAGGCCGGGGGATCTCAGACCATCAGTTTGTTGCGCATCGAATGAAATCGCTGCCCCCGCCGCACTGGCGAAATGGCTGAGTACTTCGGTCAGGCTGCCGCCAGCAATGTCGAAGGATTTAACCGAACTCTGTTGCGCCGACACTGGCGCGGCCAATGTCGTTGCCGACCAGACCCCGGCCGTCGTTGCCGCCAGTAGTCCGACCTTCACTGCGGTCGCCAGACGACCAGACTTGTACACCCGAGACATGCTTACCCTCCCCCAGAAACGCTCAATAAAAACTCATTGAGGGATGAGCCGAACGGTGTGCGTGAAAAGTGCAAACGCTGTAAAAAATATTTCCGGTTCACGGCGCCGATCACTGGGCCGGCGGCGACACATTGACCCAATAACGGCTGTAGCGCGTGATGCGCAAGGACAATCCACTCTCCAGCGCCGCCAGTGCGAGGTCGGTGTTGTCGATCGGAAATGCGCCGGAAACCTTCAGTTGGGCGATCCGCGCATCGCACCGCAGCACGCCGTGGCGGTAACGCGAAATATCCGCCAGCAACTCGGCCAGAGGACGGTTGAGCGCGATGATGCTGCCTTGCTGCCAGGCACCGACCGACGCATCGTTGCGGCGAATCGCGCTGACCGAGCGGCTATTGAAATCCAGTGATTGTCCAGCCTCTAAACGCACGGTCGAGCCACCGCCCGCCGAGCTGACTTCAACCGCCTTCTCGATCACCGAAACCTCGCCACCGCTGGCCTGTGAACGGACGATAAACCGCGTGCCCAACGCCAGCACTTGTCCATGCCGGGTCAGTACCTTGAACGGACGCTGCAACGGATCAGCCGCGGTGCTCACCAGAATCTCGCCCCACAGTAATTCCAGGGTGCGCTGGCGACCGTCGAAACGCAGATTGACTGAGGTGTCGGTGTTGAGCAGCAAGGAACTGCCATCGGCCAGACGAAACTCACGTCGCTCGCCCACCGCAGTACGGAAATCGGCCATGAGGTTTTGCGACGGCTCACTGCGCCAGCCCAACCAGCCCAGCGAACCCACCGAGGCCAGCAGCACCAAGCTGCGCAATACCTGCCGCCGGGATCGCTCGACCCCGCGCAACGCCGGTGCCGCCAAGGTGCCTGGCACGCTGGCCATTTGTTCGCCGACAGCCGCCATGTGTTGCCAGGCTTGCTGATGGGCAGGGTCGGCGCGCAACCAGTCGTTCCAGGCAGCTCGATCGGCCTCGGTGGCGATGCCGGAATGCAGACGCGCGTACCAGCGGGCGGCGGCGCTGATCGCTTGTAGTTCGGCGGGCGACAGGCTCATGCCAGTTGCATCTGAATCTGCATCAGACAGCAATGCTCCATGGCTTTGGCCATGTAGTTGTTGACGCTGCGCACGCTGATGTTCAAGCGCTCGGCGATTTGCGGATAGGTCAAACCATCGAATTGCGACAGGATAAACGTCTGCTTGACCTTCGGCCCCAGCCCTTGCAGAAGACGGTCGATTTCCACCAGCGCCTGTAACAGGATCGCCTGCTCTTCCAGCGAAGGCTGTTGCTCCTGTGGCATGGCCGCCAACGCTTCCAGCCAGGATTGCTCCAGCGAACGGCGGCGGAACAGGTCAACGAGCAAACCTTTGGCGATCATCGACAGGTAAGGACGCGGCTCGCGAATATCCAGAGCGCTGCGGGCCTTGATGACCCGGACGAAGGTGTCCTGCGCCAGATCGGCCGCATCGAAAGAATTGCTCAGACGCTTGCGTAACCAGCCTTTCAACCACCCGTGATGGTCGCAATACAGGTCATTGACGGCGCTGCGCAGGGATAAATCGTCGGCGGACATGAGGCTGGAATAATTCGCGAGTGATAATGACTCTTATTGTCTGGCGCGCGACGGGTGCTTGGCAATAGGCAACACGGGCCATTTTCATCCCCATAACCCGGATCCCGAAAAGTTGACGAACGGTCTGTCGAATGTTCAGATGCCGCCCAGTTTCAGGTGTCCCATGCCGCCGTGCATGGGGTGAAACGGGAAACCGGTACGTTCTTTTCGAACAAGTCCGGTGCTGCCCCCGCAACGGTATGCGCGTGATGCTTTCGACAGACCACTGTGGCCGCTGGGCCATGGGAAGGTGAAAGCCTCGATACGCGCGAGCCCGGAGACCGGCCTGGAATTTCGTTTGGCAAAATCCTGCGGTGGGCGGGCATGGGCCGGTATTGGCTGTGCGCGATGCCTTCTCCTGCATGCTCTTCTGCGAAGATCCTTTTCGAGAAGACAATGATTCGACCTTTCAACACTTCTGCTCCAACCCTGTTCCTTGGCTGCCTGTTCAGCCCGCTGCTGCTGGCCGACGATGCGCCGCTGGAACTCCATCAGCAAATCGTTTCTGCACCGTCAGTGGAATCCACCACCGTCGCCGACATGGCGAAGTTCGGCAGCAAGGTCGAGATTGTCAGCCGCGAGCAGATCGAACGTGCCGGCCCCAGCGCCGATGTCAGCCGCGTGATGCAGATGTTCATCCCCGGCCTGTACGTGGCGCCGAAAAACGGCCCGTTCGATTACGGCACCTATTCGCTGCTGGGCGGGCGCAACGACGACACGCTGATCCTGCTCGACGGCGTGCGCCTGAACAATCGCCTGTACGGCGGCCTCTATCTGGACACCCTGCCGGCCAACGCCATCGAACGCATCGAAGTGCTCAAGGGTGGCCAGAGCCTGTTGTTCGGCACCCAGGCCGTGTCTGGCGTGATCAACATCGTCACCCGCAGCCCGCAGTCGCGCAAAGCCTCCGGCGAGGTGAATCTGGGCGTCGACAGCTTTGGCGGCACTACCGAAGACGCTCGCGTCGAGAACATCTTCACTAACGGCTTCGGCGATCTTGGCTTGCTGGCGTACGTCAGCCACAACGTCTCCGACGGTTACCAGCCCTATCGCAACCGCGACATGAAAAACGTCAGCGAGAAGAACCGCGCCTACGAACTCACCACATTCGGCGGCAAGGCGATTCAGTCGTTTGGCGATGATGCGCGGCTGGAGCTGTTCTACCAATATGCCGATGCCAACCTCGACTTTGCCCGCCCGGTCGACAACCACAAGACCACCAACGACCGCGTGCAGCAAATCGCCACGGCGACCTTCGAGCAAACCCTCAACGAACGCCTGAGCTACTTCGTCAAAGGCCATATCAACGACTGGGACACCCGCTACACCCGTGTCAACAACGTCGCCGGCGGCGCCACCAAAGTCATCAACCACAACGACTATTGGGGTTTCACCGATTGGGGCGTGCAGGCCGAAGGCAAGGCTGAACTGCCCGGCGGCCATGTGCTGGTGTTCGGCAGCGACAACCAATGGTTCAAGGGCCTGGACGATGTACTGATCATCGATAACGACAAGGCCGAAGCCCACGCTTTCTACACGCAATTGCGTCCGCAGATCGACGCTCTGCCCGACTGGCATCCGAGCATCGGTGTGCGCCACGAAGCCATGAGTGGCGGCGACAGCGCCACGGTCGGCATGCTCACTTCGCTGTACGACCTCAATGACAATTGGTCGGTGCGCGGCCAATACGGCAGCGCCTACAAACTGCCGAACGCCGAGCAATTGTTCGTCAATGAACCGGGCGACGAGATCGGCAATCGCAACCTGAAACCGGAAAAAAGCCGCAACGCTGAACTCGGTGTCGACTACAAAGGCTTCTTGCTCGACCGTGAATTCAGCGCCAGCGTGACCCTGTTCAAACGCAAGATCGACGACCTGATCACCCTTGATGACATTCAGTGGGTCAACGGTGAAGGCCAGGTGCGGATGCGCGGTTTCGAGGCCGACGCCAAACTGGCGCTCAACGATCAGTGGAGCCTGCAAGCGGACATGACCCGCAACCTCACCGAGTCGCGCACGGGGGCGACCATCAACGACATCCCGAGCTTCTTCGCCCGTTCGCGCGTGGGTTATGAGTCGGAAAACCGCCTGTGGGGCGCCGGCGGTGCGATCCGCTATATCCGCGACATCACCAGTTCAAAACAGGTTGAATACGGCCACTATTCGGTGGTCGATGCCGACGCTTATCGCTACCTCGACAATGCCCACCAACACCGCGTGAGCCTGCTGGTGGAAAACCTCTTCGACCGCGATTACGTCACCAGCCGCTCGAGCAACGTCGACAACCTCGGCCGGCCGTTCACCTCCGAAGTGCGCTACACGTACCGCTTCTGATGAGCGAAATCACAACCATCAACGGCGTCGATACGCACCCGGACTGGTCGCAGGTGCCCGAGCATGCGCGCCATGTGTTCCTCTGCACCGGCCCGCGCTGCACCCAGCGCGGCGCCTTGCAGCTATGGAAAACCCTGCGCCGGCATTTGCTCGCGCACGATCGCATCGAGACCCCGGGCGGCGTCTTGCTGACCCGTACGCACTGTCAGTTCCCGTGCAATCTGGGACCGATCGTCACGGTGTATCCGGAGCGCTGCTGGTATGGCGTACGCAGCAAGGAGGATGTGCAGCAACTGGTCGAAGGCCATCTGGTCGGCGGTGAAGTGGTCGAAGATTTGCTGATCAAGGTGCGGACATGAGATCGATCCTGTATGCCCTTGGCGCTCTGCTCTGCGCAACGCCCGTGCTCGCCGACAGTTACCGCAACTGCGGCGAGCATTGGCACGCCGCTCAGCCATCACGCATCGTCGCGCTCAATCAGCATGCGGCTGATCTGGTCCTGGCGCTGGGCGCCGGGTCAACGCTGGTCGGCGTGGCGTATCTGGATGACACCCATGTCGGGCAGCGGCCATCCGAGTATTTCGGCGTGCCAGTGATAGCCCGCCAGTACCCGGCCAGTGAAGTGCTTTACGCGCAGCAACCGGACCTGGTGATCGGCGGGTTTGCCACCGCGTTCGGCGACGGTGTGACCTCACGCTCGGGGCTGGCGCGCAATGGCGTGGGTTCGTATCTATTGGAGTCGGCCTGCAATGGACATTCGCTGGATTACTTCGCGCATGTGCGCAATGACTTGCTGACGCTCGGCAAACTGCTGCACAAACAGGCAAAGGCGCGGCAATTGAGTGAGGCCATGGACGCCGATCTCGCCAGCGCCCGAGCGTTGGCCGGTTCGGGTAAACCGCTGTCAGTGTTCTATCTCGACAGCGAAGTAAAAGGCCTCGACAGCGAAGGTCAACGCGGGTTTGTCACCCCGCTACTGGCCGCTGCCGGTGCGCGCAATGTGTTCGCTGACATCAATCTTTATCGGGTGACCGTCAACAGCGAAACCCTGCTGGCCAGCGACCCTGACGTAATCCTGCTGGCTGACGCCGAATGGTCGCCGGCCAGTCGCAAACGCTATCTGCTGACTCACGACCCGGTGCTGTCGCACCTGCGCGCCGTGCGCGAGAACCGAATGATCGAAATCCCCTTCACCCACCTGCTGCCGACCTTAAACAGCGGTCAAGTGGCACTGCAACTGGCCCGCCAACTCAATGCCCTGAACAAAAATAAATGAACCCGCCGCACCCCACGCCACCTAACGCACAGACCATCAGGAGGTAGCCAATGCAAATCGAAACCGTGTGGATCGTACTGGCGGCAGTTCTTCTGCTTATTGAACTCTGGGCCATCAATCGGGTGCGCAAGAGCGAGGGGAAAGCGAGCAATAAAGGCGTGTGGATCGTGCTGATTGTGTTTGTGCCGTTGTTTGGTTTGATTGCCTGGGCGTTGGCGGGACCCAAGCATGTCAGTCGGCATTCGGCGTCGTAATCTGACCCTTGATCCAATTGCCCGCCGGAGATATGCCCGCTTAACCCGGTTCCAGCGTATGAGCCCGGCTTTGGCCGGGCTTTTTTCTGGTTGCTCCATCGTCTCCCCTGCTGCAGGATCGGCACCTCGACAACAGGGAATGTTGCAATGAAAAAGACGCGAATTGTGGTGGTGGGGGCAGGCATCGTTGGCGCCTCCCTTGCGTATCACCTTTCCGGCAAAGGTGCGCAGGTCACATTGATTGAGGCCGGCGAGATCGCGAGTGGCGTGACGGCAAGCTCTTTCGCCTGGATCAATACCACGCACGCCGGCGCTGACCCGATTGCGCAGTTGCGTGATGCGGCCATCGCGGAGTACCGCCGACTCCAAACCGAGCTGCCGGACTTACAAATTTGCTGGACCGGTGCTTTGTCGTACAACGAATCGGCTGAACAGCCTGCTTCGGCGACGCTGCTATCAGTTGCCGAAGTGCTTGCCCGCGAGCCCAACCTGAAAAATCCCCCTCCCCGCGCGTTGTATCGCGCGGAAGAAGGCGCGCTAGACGCCGTGCAGGCTACCCACGCCTTGATTGCCGGCGCCCAGGCGCTGGGGGCGCAATTGCTCACGCATACTCGGGTGACCGGTTTCAAAAACTGCGAGGCAAGCGTGACCGGCGTTGAAACCACAGCCGGCACGTTTGATGCCAACCTGGTTGTGCTTGCCGCGGGGACTCGCACCCGGCAGTTGACGCAGATGCTCAACGTCGCCCTGCCCATCGACGCCTCGCCTGCCATTTTCATCCGCTACAAGACCCAACCGGGCCTGGTCAAAGGCATCATCTCCAGCCCCTCAATGGAAATTCGGCAAAGTGCCGACGGCACGTTGCTGGCCGCTGAAGATTATCTGGGAGAGGCGCCGGGCAGCTCGCCGACAGACATCGCCGGGCAAACCGCCGAAGCCATACGCAAAGAACTTCACGGGGTAGTTTCCATTGCGCCGCAAACCGTCGCCGTCGGGCTGAGACCCATGCCCGCTGATGGCCTCCCCATTGTCGGTTACCTGCCCGGTGTCGGCGGAGTTTACGTTTGCGCGATGCATCCCGGAGTGACGCTGGCGGCAATCGTCGGGCGCCTCGCCAGTGAAGAGCTGCTGGATCAGCAGTCGTCCGCAGTACTTGAGCCATGCCGCCCTGAGCGTTTTTTTCAGAATTCCGGCAACGCTTGATTTAGACTTTCCGACTTTTTGCAGCAAGGGATTTGCACATGCAACGCATCGTCATTCTGGGCAACTCGGGCAGCGGCAAATCCACCCTCGCCCGCGAAATCGGCCAGCGCATGGGTCTGCCGGTGGTTCACCTCGACCCGCTGTTCTGGGAGGCTGGCTGGGTTGAGCCGGACAATGAAGTGTTCCGTGAACGGGTTCGCCAAGCCGTGGAGGGCGACGCCTGGATCTGCGAAGGCAATTATTCGCGGCGCACCTTCGATCTGCGACTGCCCCGGGCCGACCTGGTTATCTGGCTGGATACGCCTCGGCTGACCTGCATGAAGCGGGTCATGCTGCGCAGCGCACTGAATCGTCCACGCGCTGATCTTCCCGTCGGCTGCACCGAGCGGCTGGACCGCGCATTTCTGCAACTCCTCAAATACGTGTGGAATTTTGACCGGGTCAATCGCCCGAGCATTGAAGCGATGCGTGCTACCGTCGGGCCGCAAGTTCCAGTCATTCACTTGTGCGCAGGACAGCAGATTTCAGAATTTCTGGCTGAACTGCCCGATATCGGCAAAACCTCAATGCACCCGACGCTGACGCGGTGACACTCAAGGAGAGCAGCATTGACGGAACGCAAGGACGCTTCATTCGCCTATCAAGCGGTCTACCACTACCTCGTCGGCCTGATCGAGGCGGCCAGTGGCACGACTGAGCAGAAACTGCCGTCCCTGCGACAACTGGCCCTGCGCCTTGGCGTTTCGGTGTCGACGACCAAGTACGCCTACGCACTGCTCGAAGATGAGGGCCGCATCCACGCCAAAGCCAGGTTCGGCTATTTCACCCGGCCGATGCCGGCGGCGCCTGTGACGGCCAGCTCCGGCAATCTTCTCGACAGCGTCTTCGCCAGTGCCCGCCAGCCCGCCATGTTGGCGTTAAGCAGCGACGCCCCGGCGATGTTGCTGTCGCTACAGGCGCCGTTGTTGCTGATGGAGCGAGAGCTGACTCGCCAGTATCCGCACGCCCACACGCCGCTCTATCAGCCCCTCGGCGAGCCTGAATTGCGCGCGGCCCTGGCGGAGCGTTATACCCGTTCCGCGCACAGCCACTGGCAGGCCGAGCAGGTGTATATCGGCGCGGACCTGCGCAGCGTGCTGGAATTGTCACTCAGTGCCTTGAATCTCGGTGGCAGCGTGGCACTGGTGGAGTCGCCTTGCTCATGGGTAATTCTGTGCCAGTTGCAGGCGGCCAATATCCGCGTCATCGAGATGCCCCTCGGCGATGACGGCCGCTTCGATCTGCCCGCGCTCAAAGAGCTGCTCACGCGGGAACCGGTGCGCCTGGCGGTGCTCTCGTCCACGGTGAATATTCCTCAGGGCCAGTTGATGCCGGCGCAGGATAAACAGCAGATCTGTGACTGGCTGGCCGAGCGCGATATCTGGTTGTTTGAGAACGACACTTGGGGCGAGTTGTGTTTCTCCGATTCACCCGCGCGCTATCGCGACTTTGCCGCCCCGGACAAGCTGCTGGTGTTCTCGACGTTCGACAAGATCATTGGCGGCGAAGCCCCGTACGGTTATGTGCTGTGCCGCCAGCATGCAACGCAACTTCATCGATTGTTCATGCAGCGTGGATTTCGTCTCTCGCCAATTCGGCAGAAAGCGATTGCCAGACTCTACAACTCCAAACGCATCGACCAGCACCTGACCACCCTGCGAGCACTGTTGCGCAAGCGCATGCAACAGCTACAGACCTTGTTGGAAGAACACGGTAGTGGTCAGTGGCAGGTCGTCGCCCCACAGGGCGGTGCGAGCTTCTGGCTCAAAGCTCTGCGCCCGATCGACATGCAGCCTGTGTTCAAGCGCTTGCTGGCCGAACGAATCGTCATCGCCCCCGGCGAGATCTTCAGCCAGCAAGGCGCCTGGAAGCAGTACCTGCGCCTGAGTTACACCCTCGATTGGGACAAGGACATCGGCCACGCGGTGCAACGACTGGCGCAGGCGGTCACCGAAGAAAACCGCGTCTACAGTCCATAACAATGCCGTGCTTCCGGAAACCGCCCATGGCGCACATCCTCGGCAAACTGCGCGCAAGCCTCGCTGATCAGCGCGCCGACATCGGCGTAGCGTTTGACGAAACGCGGCAGATGCTCACCGCTCAGGCCGAGCACATCTTCGGTGACCAGCACCTGCCCGTCGCAGGCCGGTGAGGCGCCAATGCCGATGGTGGGCATTTTCGAGTCCAGCGTGATCTGCCGCGCCACGCCTTCGGCCACACCTTCGAGCAACAGGCTGAAGGCGCCCGCCTCGAGATTGGCCCGGGCATCCTCGGCAATCACCGCGCCGGTTTCAGCGGTCAGGCCTTGGGCTTTGAAACCGCCCATGACGTTGACGAATTGCGGCATCAGCCCGACATGCGCCATGACCGGAATACCTCGCGCCACGAGAAACTCGACAGTGGACGCCAAGGCCTTGTTGGCCTCCAGTTTCACCGCGTCGCAACCGGTGCGCGCCAATACCTGAGCGCAACTACGAAAGGCCTGCTCGTGGGATTCCTGATAACTGCCGAACGGCATGTCGGCCACCACACAAGCCAGGCGCGTGCTATCGACCACCGCCCGCGTATGGCCGATGATTTCTTCGAGCTGCATGCTCAGTGTCGAGGGACGGCCATAACCGACCATGGCCGTGGAGTCGCCGACCAGAATGAAGTCAACGATTGGGTCGATCAGTTTGGCGATACTGCTGGTATACGCCGTCAGCGAGACGATTTTCTGCTGGCCTTTCATCGCGACCAGTTGCGGCACGGTCAGGCGTTTGGTGCGGGTATGCAGGCTCATGGGCGACTCCTTGAGGCAGCCGTCCGCAAACGACAAATGTTGTCGAAATCAACGCAAAAATCTTCCATACAGTGCTCAATTCCAAAGGTTTCGAGCGGTCGATTATTCGCCTGACGTAAAAACATTCAATGCACAGATTTGCGTGAAAAAGCGACCCAGGTGCGGCCTGCTTCGTTGAAATGCGCACAGGATCCTGGGTGCATTATTTCGCCGGTTACCGCAGGATAAGATGCGTGCAGCGCTCAACGCGTATGCTCGACCACGACGCCGGATCCCCCACGCAATCAAGGAGCGCTATTCATGGAAGAAGTCATTACTTACCGAACCGCGACCGCCGAAGATGCTCTGGCGATGTGCGAACTAGGCCAATTGCTCAATTCGGTACACCACGCCGCCCGCCCCGATATCTATGCCGCCGCCACCGAAGATTTCGCCCGCGACTTGCCGCACTGGGCCGGAGTATTCGAAAAGTCCGGTCAGATCGTCTTCCTCGCCAGCGCCGGCGAACGGCCCGTCGCGTTCATTACCGCCAACCTGTCCGCCAATTCCGGCCCGTTGATGCAGCCGCAGAATGTGGTGCGCATCGGTTCGGTGTGTGTCGCCGAGCCGTTCTGGGGCAAAGGCATTGGCCGCGCACTGATTCAACGGGTTAAGGACTGGGCCAGCGAGCAGAATGCGCAGGACTTGCGCTTGACAGTCTGGCCTTTCAACGAGCGTGCGGTGCGCATGTATGCCGAGTTCGGTTTCGAGACCCGTGCCCTGGAGATGGGCGTTCGATTGTAAGGAGCGGACACGGCCAATCATGAATAAACGTGAACAGCTCCATCAGCAGGGTTTTGCCCTGCTCCGTCGCGCTATACCCGCCAAGTGGCTGGACGACCTGCGCCAGGCGTTCGATGCGGGTGTGCTGCCGTCAGATCGCTGGCCCGTCCCACGGGGTCAGGACTGGCGCCATTCGCTGCTGGATGAGCATGCGAGCGTGCGCGCGGTGTGTCGCTTGCCAGCGCTGTTGGCCGTGGTCGGTGAGCTGATCGCGGAGCGCTTCTTTCTGTCCCAGGTCGAGGGTCGTGAACCGCTTTCGGGTGGCGGCCATCAGCAACTGCATCGCGACTTGTCCGCACAGCGCCCCGGCGACTGTGCGGTGGCCCTGGCTTTTTTCGATGACTATGGCACCGACAACGGCGCGACCCGTCTCGTCCCCGGCAGCCATCGCCCCGCGTCGGGAGCGCCGCACGTAGATATCAATGACGAGACGCGATCGGTCCAGCTCGCGGGCCGTGCGGGCGACATTCTGGTGTTCGATGTCGACCTGTTACATGCCGGCAGCCGGAATCTGCTGGGTGGGCGCCGGCGTTCGATTCTGATCAACTATTGGGCCGAGCCGCTGTACGCGTCTCACCGGCAAACCGTGGGTCTGCGAAATATCCACATGGACCCTATCGAATGGTTCGATCCTGCCGACAACATTCTGGTGGACACCGAGGGGTTTTAACGGCGTAAGCCCACCTCCGTCCAAGTGCCACTTTCCATTAAGATTCAAGAGGCTGCACCCATGAGCAATGCCTGGAACGAAGGTTATTTCACCGACGAAGGCTACACCTACAGCTATAGCCGGGAAATCAATCCGGTTTTCCAGCGTTACTGCCTGTTGTTGCGCGGCTTTGCCAGCCTGGACAATCCCGACGGTTATCACTGCGAACTCGGTTTTGGTCAGGGTGTGTCAATCAATATTCACGCCACGGCCAACCCGGCTGGCTTCGTCGGTACCGACTTCCACCCCGGTCAGGCGGCCCATGCCATTGAGCTGGCGGAACTCAGCAACAACGGCGCAAGACTCTATGACGACAGCTTCGAGCAACTGCTCGCGCGCCATGATTTACCGCAGTTCGACAGCATCAGCCTGCATGGCATCTGGACCTGGGTCAGCCGTGACAACCAGAAGCTGATTGTCGAATTCGCCCGCCGTCACCTCAAACCGGGTGGTCATCTGTACGTCAGCTATAACGCCTTCCCGGGCTGGTCGCCTTCAGCGCCGTTGCGCCAATTGTTCAGCCTGCACGACCGCTTTGCCAATCACTCGACGCGGCCGGATCAGCGCATCGATGCCGCGTTGCAGTTTTCCGAAGCGCTGCTGGCGGCCAACCCCAAGTACGCCTTGGCCGCACCGAGCCTGGGCGCCCGGCTGCAGACCATCAAGGGTCAGGATCGCCAATACGTCGCCCACGAATATTTCAATCGCGACTGGAACTGCATGTATTTCGCCGACATGGTTGATGCGCTGGCCCCGGCCAAGCTCGATTACGTCACCACGGCGGTGCCGCTGGATTCGGTCGATGCACTCAATCTGAGCGGCGAAGGCCTGGCCTTTCTCGGCGGTATCGAGCATCCGGTGATGCGCGAGCAAGCACGCGACTACTTCGTCAACCAGGCTTTCCGCCGCGATCTGTACGTGCGCGGTGCCAACCGACTGAGCGCCACTGAGCGCCGCTCGCGCATGCTCAATACGCGATTTGTCCTGATGCAACCGGCAGAAACCGTGGCGTCCAGCGTTACCGGCCCGGCTGGCGAAGCGTCACTGCAAGCGGAAATTTACGGTCCGGTCCTCAATGCACTCGCGGGCCAGACGTATGAAGCCAGAACGATGCAGCAGTTGCTCGATGCGGTGTCGCCAATGGCCTATGACGATCTGGAACAGGCCATCGCCATCCTGATCGGCATGGGCGCGGTTGCCCCTTGCCAGAGCGAAGCCGCCGAGGCGCTGGTGTACGAACGCTGCGCCGCGTTCAATTTGCAACTGTGCAAGCGCGCGCTGTTCAACGCTGACATTCAGGTGTTGAGCAGTCCGGTCACCGGGGGTGGCGTCACGGTCAGCCGCTTCCAGCAACTGTTCCTGATTGCCATCCGCCAAGGCAAACAGCACCCCGCAGAGTGGGCACAACTGGTGTGGAGCGTCATAGCCGAACAAAACGAAGTGTTGCTCAAGGACGGCAAACCGCTGACCACCGCCGAAGCCAATATTGCCGCGCTGACCGAACAGGCCCAGGCATTTGCCGAGCAATCGCTGATCGTGCTGAGCGCTTTGAAAATCGTCTGATCGCGGTAGGTGGCGCGCAGAGGGGCAGGAAATCTTAATCAAACGCCCCGTTGAGCACCTCGTAAATCAGGCCGGTGGCCAGCGCGACCAGTATCAGATCCGTGCCCACCTGCTGCCATTCGTAGCCATCGTAATGCGGCAGGTGACCGACCAGGCGTCCGTCGAGCTTTTTCGCGATCCCGGGCGGCAGCGGTTTGCCGCGTGCAAGGTTCTTTTGAATGCCCGGTGGCAGCGAAGGGCCGGGGCTCCAATAGTCGCGGTAGCCGCCGACAATCCCGAGCACGTTGCCGCGGTCGATGCTTGGGCCATGACTCCAGTCACCACCGGAGTTGTTGCCCTTGTTGCCATTGCCTTTCTGGTTAGCGTGACCCTGCATGTTCTGCGGGTTACCCTTGCCATTGCCCTGCCCCTGACCTTTTCCGTTACCGGGATCGGCCAGTGCCATCGCCGAACTGAAAACCAGCACCAGGGAAGAAACCGTTGCAATCAACGTACGTGACTTGATCATGCGGCGAGCCTTCATGGGGGGTTGCTCCTGTGTCAACTTGACGTTACACATCAGCTTAGTTTATTTCACTTGAGCGTTCGTTGATTTCAGCGGAGCTGCGCGTGACTGACAACCCGCCTGACAGGAGCTGTTTCATGGATTTGAAATTCAGCCACATCGACGTACTGGTAAAAGACCTCGAAGAAGCCTGCGCTTACTACGCGCACATCCTTAAGGCGCGGATCTCGACCACGCAGATCTGGGATCGTGGTGGCCTGCATGTGCGCTACGCGGTCGCGCTGATCGGCGAGGAACGCTTCATGCTGGTCCAGCCGCTGGCGGGGAATCTGAAAGAGCTGCTGGATTCGGTGGGTGAAGGCATGATTTACCGCCATTGCTACACGACCCCGGATATCGAGTTGGCCTACGACGAACTGGTCGCCAGCGGCGTTCAGCCGGAAGACGAAAACGGCCAGCCACTGACCCGCGAGAACCTGCAATCGCCGTCCGGAACGCGGATTATCTGGCTGCCGAAACGCTTCGGACATTTCTCTATCGAGATCCTTGCGGAGAAGGCGCTGGGGGCGTTTATCGAGGCGGCGTTCGCTTCCAAATGAAACTCCTCCGGCCCTGATCGATACGTCTACGCTCTCTCCATCGCCACCACGCTTGGAGACTTCGCCATGATCCGTCCGCTACTCGCCGCCCTTGCCCTGATTGCCCTGAGCTTCCACGCGCAGGCTGACGTGATGCCCTTCCCCGCGACCTTCCACACTCAGGACATCAAGGTCGACGGCGCGACGATGCACGTGCGTGTCGGTGGCAAAGGCCCGGCCGTGGTGTTGTTGCATGGTTTCGGCGATACCGGCGATATGTGGGCACCGCTGGCGGCGGATCTGGCGCGCGATCACACCGTGGTGGTACCGGATCTGCGTGGCATGGGCTTGTCGTCGATTCCCGAGGGCGGCTATGACAAAAAGACTCAGGCAGGAGACATTCGTCAGGTGTTGAGCGCACTGAAGATCGAGCATTCGGTGGTCATCGGTCACGACATCGGCACCATGGTCGCGTTCGCCTATGCCGCGCGCTATCCCGAGCTGACCGAGCGCCTGGTGGTGATGGACGCGCCCGTGCCTGGCATCACCCCGTGGAACGACATCGTTCGCTCGCCGATGCTCTGGCACTTCGACTTCGGCGGCGCGGACATGGAACGCTTGGTCGCCGGACGTGAACGCATCTACCTCGATCGCTTCTGGAATGAGTTTGCCGGCAATCCGGCCAAGGTCGATGAAGGCACCCGCCAGCACTACGCCAAGCTTTACGCTCGCCCTGGCGCCATGCACGCCGCGTTCGCCCAGTTCCGCAGCATTCGTCAGGACGCCCTCGACAACGCCCCGGTTCTGCAGAAACACTTGAGCATGCCAGTGCTGGCCGTGGGCGGTGAAAAGTCCTTCGGCAACAACGAAGCGATCGTCATGCGCAATGCTGCAGACAACGTGACCGAGGTGGTCATTTCAGCAGCGGGACATTGGTTGATGGAGGAAGCCCCGGTGCCGACCATCAAGGCTGTACGCGACTTTATTGCCATGTGAGGAATTGGCATTGCCTTGGCCCGAGGCTTACGTCAGGATTCGCCCCTTTTCGAGGGCAAAGCGCAAACGTGGAGCTAATGGACCGGACGTCGACCGACAGCGCAGCCATTGATGCGTACGTTTACGCCCTTCGCTAACCGATATTCAAACTTGCAGACCGGGTAGAAACATGAATCGCCAAAAGAAACTCAAGCAGTTGTTCAAGGAAAAGGCCAAAAAGGCCAGCGCCAAACTCGCGCCGAAAAAGCCTAAATACATCAGCAAGGCTGATCGGGCGAAACTGGAAGCTGAAGCCGCAGAGCCAGTCGAAACCAGCGAAAGCTGAAATCCCCCTCAGCTACAAAGGCAACGGCCGATCCTGCACCACCCGTTTCATCACCAATGTCGAGGTCAGACGCTGCACGTTGGGCAAGGTCGAAAGGCTTTCGTCGTACAGGCGCTGGAAGGCTGGCAAATCCTCAGTGATAACGTGCAGCAAGTAATCCGGTTCGCCGAACAGCCTTTGCGCATCGACCACTTGCGCAATGTCCAACGGCGCCGCTTCGAAGGCCTCGACTGCTCACCGATCACCCTCGTGCAAAGTGACAACGGCTATCGTCCGTACTAACCGTGGCCGGCGCGGGTTACTTGCTGTGGCTGGGCGCCAAAATGCTTGCTCGCCCCTCCCCGCCGCAAGCGGATGCCAGCCAGACGACCGAGTCATGGGCACGCTGGGCGTTCAAGGGCTGAGGTCCACGTGGTGAACGAGGAAGGCGTGATCGTGCCGGAGGCGATGACGACCGGTGTGTTGCCGGGTGTGCGAGAGCGCGAGCTTTTGAAGCGGATGCTCGCTGAGGTGATTCTGCTAACGGCGTCTAGTGCTGGCCTCAAGCTGCCGACTATGCAACGCGTTGTCAGCGCGCAAATTTTCTGCAATCCAATAGCAACTCATCCAGGAATGGATAGATTTCTGTCAATTCCATCAGAGCCAGCAGTTCTGCGGCAAGCGTTCTGATTGGCATCCACTCGACATGATCAAATATCAGACGATCATGGCAGCGAAATGCAGCCTCACTAAAGCCCTCGCATCGCTCCGAAATACTTCCCAGCCTCGTTTTTATGTCTTCCGGCAACGCACTGCCACAGATTGAAAGAACCTCTTTAACCGGATGAATCATCCCTGACCAGACCTCACAGGCGGGACAATCCGGGATTGTTCTCTGCTGCGTGTCCGAGACCTGGGCCAGAAATTCAAGGGCCTGAAACACCTCGCAAACCGCGAGAACTCGCGTGTATTCACTTTGGCCATACCATTCCCATAGTGTCGCAGAGAACCCCATCATCGAACTCCAAAATCTACTGACTTGTTATCGTCAGTTGGTTTGACTCAATTCTACAAATCACTTTGTGTGAGCGTACGAGTGCAATCGGCTAACAGCAGGAATACTGCAATGAAATGTACGAAACGAGTTTCGCGAGGTTATATAAAAACCCGGATAGACAAAAGCCCGCTTCGACTCGGAAACGATCGCTCTGAGTGGCACATGTCCGAGAATCGCCAATCTGCACACAGACCAACGTCAAACGCCTGCATACCCTTTCAAAGCAACAGATACACATTCGGCTCTAGTACCACTTCCGGACAAGACTCAGCCACTGGCTCCCTCATGATCGCCAAAGCTCCGGGAGCACCTGCCCTGTGCAAGTGCTACGGGTTATCCAGGGCGCAGTGGCTGGCATCCACTGCTGAACGTTAATGCCGTACCCGAAGGCGCAAAAGCATTTCGTGCACATGCCCTGATCCCAAGGGGATCGCCAGTAACACCAGCGAGATCGAAAGCCAGTCAAAGAGGCTTGGATACTGGCCGAAGATCGCCATCGAGCTGAAGATCCCGAACACAGGGATCAACAGCGACAACGGTGCCACTCGCGAAATCGGGTATTCGCGCAACAGCAGGTTCCAGCCCCAATAGCTGAAGTGCGTCGCGGCATAGACCTGAAACGCCAGCGAAAACACCGTCATCGCATTGAGCTGCGACGGCAGCGCAGTGAACGGTGCCGAGCCATGCAGCAGCCACGTCAGCAGCATAAGCGGGATGGGCGGAAACAGACTGGCCCACACCACAAACGCGAAGATCTCACGTACTTTCGAGACCTTGATCACCACGTTGCCGATGCTCCACGCCAGGGCGCTGCCAATCACCAGGGCCAGCCCTGCCGTTGAGGCATCGCCGGGGCTGCTCAATACGATGCCCAGCAATCCTGCGGCGGCCAACAAGCTGCCAAGCCATTGCAACCGGCCCAGACGTTCACCAAAAAAAACCACGCCCCAGGCCAAGGTGAAAAATGCACTGAACTGGATCAGCAACGATGCCGTTCCCGGTGGCACGCCCCAAGCGATACCGAGGTTGATCAACGCCCACATCGCCACACCGAAAATCAATCCGTAAGCAGCTAGCAAGTGGAACGCCACGCGTGGACGCTCGACGAAAAACACCCAAGGCAATGCCGCCAACGTGAAACGCAGTGCGGTCAGCAGCAGCGGGTCGATAGCGGCCAGTCCGAGTTTGGTCACGGGGAAATTCAATCCCCACACAGCCGTTACCAGAACGGCGAGTACAAAATGCTTCTTTTGCATGGTCAATCTTTCCCGGCGCCGAGCGGAAGTACTCGGCCGCGAGGAAATATGCCGGCAATCGACATGGCCTGCTTTCAGTCGCAGGCCAACTTTCATTAGAATCGGGCCATGCGAGAAATCACCCGTCATCCTTACCAGAACACTCCGCGCGATGCCGTCGTGACCGCCATTGATTACGCGGACGGCACGCTGTTCCCGCTGCACGATCATCAGCGCGGCCAGTTCGCCTATGCCGCCAGCGGCGTCATTACCGTTTTTACCGATGACGGCAACTGGGTCGTGCCGCCACAACGCGGCATCTGGGTTCCCGCACGACTGTGCCACTCCATGCAAATGCGCGGGCCGGTCACGTTGCACAACACTTACATCCGCCAGCAAGCGGCGCAGCGCCTCGGACTATCGGGTCAATGCCAGGTGCTGGACGTGTCGCCGTTGCTGCGTCATCTGCTGTTGAAAGCCATCGATGTCCCGGCACGCTATTCCACTCACGGGCATGACGGACATTTGATGGGCTTGCTGCTGCATGAAATCGCCAGCATGCCTGCGCTTTCACTTAATGCGCCGCTGCCGGCAGAACCAAGACTGGCGGCGGTGTGCCGCGCGTTTCTGGAGCAACCTTCGCTGGAAATCGGAATCGACGAAATGGCGCGACGCGCGGGAATGAGCCGACGCACCTTTACCCGCCATTTTCGTCTGCACACCGGTGTCAGCTATATCGAATGGCGGCAACAAGCCTGTCTGCTGGCGGCGGTTGTCATGCTGGGCAACGGTCAGTCGGTCACACAGGTCGCCATGGACTTGGGCTACAGCAGCTCCAGTGCGTTTGCGACGGTGTTCAAGCAAGTGTTGGGGGAAGTGCCGAGTCGCTACTTTTAGCGGCGTCCGTTTTGCACGTCAGCCACGCGCCCCAGAACAAACTGCTGAAGAACCGCGTCGCCTCGCCAAACCCGGCCTCACGCAACAGCGCCTGAACTGCCGCCTCGGAATGCGGCGGATCGGCGCCTTGCAGAATCTTGCCAAGTTTGGCTTGCACCTCCTCTGCGCTGGCACCCTGCTGCCGCCAACGCTGCCCCCACGCCTGCAGCAATAACGGTTGACTGGCATAGGCGTAATGATTGCCGGCGACGATCAGCGGCGCGCCCGGCTTGAGACGCGCCTGAATCGATTGCAGGATCTGGCGCTTGGGTTCGTCACCGTTCAGATGATGGAGCACGCCGATCAATGTCGCCGCGTCGAATGATGCATCGGCCGGCAAGTCCTCGACATTCCCGAGATGAATCTGCGTCCGATGCAGCAATTCGTTGGTCTCCAACTGCTGCACGGCGGCTTCAAGCATCGGCGCGGAAGGATCAACGGCGATGAAGCGCCACTGCGGTTCCAGCGCCGCCATCGCAATGATTTCCTGCGCGGTCCCACCAGCGCCGACCACCAGTATGTTGGCCGGGCGCGAACCGAGACTGGCCGCCAACATGCAGGCCGCCAGATCATGACAGGCGTCGTAGCCGGCCAGGGCAATGCGGCTTTGCCGGGCGTATTCGCTGGCACGGGAGGTGTCGAATTTTTCTGCGGGACTGGTCGAGGTTTGGCTCACGGCAATGCTCCTTGTTTTTGAGCACGCTACGCCGAAGTGAGCGCGAGGAAAAATTCATTCGTTTCATGCCCTGCATTCCTTGCGGGAATGCGGGCGTGTGAACCGTGTGTTGTTAACGCTGAGCGAGCAATGCCTGCAGCCCATTGTGACCCTCAACTATCAGGCTTTGGATCAGTGCCTGATAGTGCTCAGCGGTATTCAAATCTTGAGGATCAAAACTTGCCGACCAACTGATGAGCGTTTTGTCCTGTCCTGGCAAAGCCACCAATTTCACGCTGGCCACGTAATTGTCCAGCGGTAACGGTGCCTCTTCAAAGCGGTAGACCAGCGAAAACGCTGAGTCATCAAGCGCCAACAAGCGTTCTCTGACAACCGCGCCATCGGTCAGCGTGAGGGTGCGAATGCACCCCACCCTCTGCGCCGCCCCGCCTTCGATCTGGCTGTTCACGATCGAAGGATGCCAGTTCTGAATCTGGCCAAACTGCTTCAACACGCTCCAGACCTGTTGTGCATCGCCGTCCACGACAGCGGCAAACTCAACCATTGGCATGACATGAATCCTCTGATTTTGATGATAAACCGCTCCCGCCAGCAGACTGCCGGGAGCGATCGATACTCAGGCCTCGAACTGGTGATAAACCTTGGCGATGACCTTCCACGCGCCATCAATTTTGATCAGGGTCAGGTAGTCGTTGTAATCGGCACCAATCGCATCCGTTTCCATGTCCACACGCACCACTGCGGTGGTCGGGGTGATCGCCAGCACGTCGAGTCGCGTGCTGATTTCGGGGGCTGCGCCGTTCTTCTCGACGAAATCGAACAAGTTCTTGATCGGGCCGCCAAGCAGTTCGCCGTTGGTGAAACCGTACATCACCGCGTCTTTATGGAAGGCTTGAGCGACGCCTTGGGCATCACCGATCCGAAGACCTTCGACGTATTGATTGGCGGTGGCGATGACAGCGTTGTATTCAACAGTCGGCACGGATTTGATGTTCTTGGACATTGTTGTTTCCTATCGTTGGAGGTGAGTGACAAAGGCTGCCGGTAACCAGTATTGGTACCCGGCAGCAGGAACAGCCGACGGTTACCAATCCTGGCGCGTCGGCGAAATGATCAGGTCGTTGACGGTGACGTTTTCCGGCTGATTGAGTGCGTAGATCACGGCACGCGCGATATCGTCAGACGCAATGGCGATGCGGTTGAGTTCCTGTGCAGCCTTGCGCCCTTCCGGATCACTGACCTTGTCCGCCCAGCCGGTATTGATAACGCCGGGGCTGACCGTGTTAACGCGGATGCCATGCTGTACGCCCAGCTCCTTGCGCATGGACTCGGTCATGGCTTGCACGAAAAATTTGGTGGCGCTGTAAACACCCGCCGCCGGCCCGACCTGATGGCCGGCCACTGAGTCCATGTTGAGGATCTGCCCGGACTTGTGCTCCAGCATCATTGGCAGCACGGCCGCTGTGGCATTGAGATAGCCCTTGATGTTCACGTCGATCATCTTGTCCCAATCCTCTACGGCCAGATCGACCCAGTTGGAGAACAGCATCAGCCCGGCGTTGTTCACCAGAATGTCGACAGCGCCATAGGTGTCCTGAGCGAATCTGGCGAGCGCCCGGGTTTGATCCAGTCGGGTTACATCAGTGGTAAAAGCGGCTACGTCGTGACCGGCTTCACGCAACTCGGCGACGAAGGCTGCCAGCCCCTGTTCATCCAGCGCGGCGGCAACGACGCGAACGCCGTGAGCCGCCAGCGCACGTGTGGTGGCCGCGCCGATACCGGAGGATGCGCCGGTGACGATGGCGACTTTGTTGTGTAGATAATTCATGTTCCGCTCCTCTTTACAGTGAATGCGATTGCGTCCGGGTGTGTATTCAGGCGTTAGCGGTGGGCCAATCGATGTAGCCTTTGGCGCCCCCACCGTAGTAACTCTCACGCGGCGCAATGGTCAGTTCGAGACCGCGCTGCAGACGCGCCACCAGGTCGGGGTTGGCAATAAACAAGCGACCAAACGCCACCGCATCGATGCGGCCCTGCGCCCGCCGTTCAAGCGCCATCGCCAGGTCATAGTTGTTGTTGCCAATGAACGCGCCTTCGAACTGCGCACTCAGCGCGTCCAGATCCACCCCGGCCGGCACGGTGCGCGACGTGGCCGTGGCGCCTTCGACAAAATGCAGATAGGCCAGATTGAATCGATTGAGTTGCTGGATCAGGAAGCCGTAAGTCGCCATGACATTGCTGTCGGGCGGCGTATTGCCGGCATCGGGGGTTACCGGTGAGAGTCGGATACCGACGCGGTCGCTGCCCCAGATGGACACCACCGCTGCGGTGACCTCCAGCGTCAGCCGGGCACGGTTCTCGATGGAGCCGCCGTACTGATCGGTGCGCTGATTGGTCGAATCGCGCAGAAACTGGTCGAGCAGATAACTGTTGGCAGAATGCACTTCCACACCGTCGAAACCGGCGCGCTTGGCGTTCTCGGCAGCCAGTTTGTACTGCTCGATGATTTCCGGAATTTCCGAGGTCTCAAGCGCACGCGGCATCGACACTTCGACAAAACCTTTCTCGGTGTACGTGCTGCCCTCAGCCTTGATCGCCGAAGGCGCGACCGGTGCCTGGCCATTGGGCTGCAACTCGACACTGGAGAAACGCCCGACGTGCCACAACTGGCTGACTATTTTCCCGCCGGCGGCGTGCACGGCATCGGTGACTTTCTTCCACCCGGCGACCTGCTCTTGCGACCAGATTCCCGGAGTCATCGCATAGCCGCGCCCCTGGGCGGAAATGTTTGTCGCTTCGGCGATGATCAGGCCTGCACTGGCGCGCTGGGCGTAATAGGTCGCATGCATTTCATTCGGCACGCCGTCTTCGGCCATGCGGCTGCGGGTCACCGGTGCCATGACAATCCGGTTGGCTAACTGCAGCGCGCCCATAGTCATGGGCGAGAAAAGGTCGGTATCTACAGCGTTATCAATCATCAGAACTCCAAATCAATAGACCGGTCGTCTAGTAAAAAGACCCAAAAAAACGCCCCTGTGCCAGCGGGCGTGCACTCGTTAACAGTGCGATTTCAAAAGCGAATGTCCGCGAAAAACTCACACTTCGGCTGCGGTACGAGCACGTGAGGGTTCAAGCGCAGCCTTTTCCCACTTGGCAATCACCAGCGGCGCGATGGCGTTGCCCAATACGTTCAGCGTGGTAGTACCGCTGTCGATGATCCTGAAAATACCCGCGATCAACGCCACGCCCTCCAACGGCAGACCGGCTGACGCCAAGGTTGCGGAAAGGATGATGATGGCAAACCCGGGCACTCCCGCCGCCCCTTTGGAGGTCAGCACCATCGTCACTACCAGCAAGATTTGCTGCGACAACGACAGGTCGATGCCATAGAGCTGCGCGACGAAGATCGTCGCGACGCCGAGGAAGATCGAAGCGCCGTCCAGGTTGAATGCATAACCCACCGGCACCACGAAACTGACGATCCGACGCGGCACGCCGTAGCTCTCCAACCGGCTCATCAATTGCGGCATGACCGCGGCTGATGCGGCACTTGAGAACGCCAGAATCAGTTCACTGCGGAAGTAGCGAATCAACTTGAAAATGTTCTCGCCAATCAAGTAGCAAATGCCACCAAGTATCACCAGGGCGAAGACCACCAGCGCCAGGTAAACCACGCCGATCAATTTGAGCAATGGCAACAGAGAGGCAAAACCAAACGTCGCGACCGTTGCGCCAATCATGCCGAAGACGCCAATCGGCGCGTAGGCCATGACCATTGAGACGACTTTGAACATCGCATCGGAAATGCTCTGAACCAGCGCAATGGCAGGTGCACTTTTTTCTCTCGGCAGCGCATTCAGGGCGAGGCCGAACAGCACGGCAAAGAACAGCACCGAGAGCAATTTCGCTTCCGACATCGCCAGCAGAACATTATCCGGGACGATGTTCTGCAAGATCACCAGCGCGCCTTTTGACGGCTCCATGTTGATCAATGCCGTGCCGTGCGACAGGCCGGAAATATCGGTACCGGTACCCGGCTCGAAGATGTTCGCGAAACACAGGCCGACGACGATGGCTAGCGCGGTAATCGCGAAGAAGTATCCCAGCGACTTGATGCCCATGCGGCCAAACGACTTGTTATCGCCACCGCCGGCAATGCCCAGAATCATGCAACAGAACACAATCGGTACCACCACCATCTTCATCATCTTGATAAAGATGTCACCCAGAGGCTTCAGAATCTCCGCGCTGACCCATGTTTGATACTGCGGATGGGTATTGAAATACCAACCGACGAGCACGCCAAGCAACAGCCCGGCAACGATTTGCCACACCAAGGGAATACGTTTCATGTCTAGCCTTTTTGTTGGAATGAAAGGTCTGCGCTATGGGCAGTTGCTAGAGTCATGAGCTTCCAGCTCACTAGAGAACAAATGGCACAACCTGGTTGTGCCATGGCGGTTGTCATTTGGCGAAGAGCTGGCTCATATCCTTGAAAGCCTTGAATTCGAGAGCGTTGCCGCATGGATCAAATAGGAACATGGTGGCTTGCTCGCCAACCTGCCCTTGAAAGCGGATGTAAGGTTCGATCACAAACTCGGTGCCAAAGGACTTCAGGCGTTCGGCCAATGCTTCCCACTGCTGCCATCCCAAAATGATGCCGAAGTGCGGAACAGGAACGTCGTGGCCGTCGACCGGATTGCTGTGAACACTTTCCTGGGAAGCGGTTTTCGGGTGTTCGTGAATGACCAGTTGATGGCCATAAAAGTCGAAGTCGACCCACTGGTGACTGGAGCGTCCTTCTGCAAGTCCGAAGACCTCACCGTAAAAGGTGCGCGCTGCAGCCAGATCGTAAACGGGGATAGCGAGGTGAAAAGGCGAGAGACTCATCAGAACTCCGATCATATTCTTGTGGGTTGGCGAACGTTCCTACCGTCATCGGCGTTTTCGGTTCAGCCGCTGGCGGGGATGGGAAACATCCTAGGACGGATAACCCAACATAAAAATCAATATATATTTCTTAGAAACACAATTAATATTTGTGAATGATCAAAGAACTGAAGACACTCATCGCAGTAGCACGCGAAGGCACATTCGCTGCTGCCGGTAACCGGATCGGCCTCACACAGGCCGCCGTCAGCGCACAGATCCAGCGTCTGGAAGCCGAGCTCGGCTTTGAGCTTTTCGACAGAAAGGGGCGCTCGGCACACCTCAACAGGATGGGCCACCAGATACTGCTGCAAGCGCAAGAGCTGCTGCGGCTCTACGACAGTCTCGGTACTACAACGGTGGGACTGCCGCCCAGCGTGCTGGTCAACATTGGCGCGATTGCGTCGGTGCAGCGCTCTTATCTGCCTGATGCCCTGGCGAAGTTCCACCAACACTGCCCGCAGTGCCGATCCCGCGTGGTGCCGGGGTTGTCGATGGAACTGGTCAACCTCGTTGATACTGGCGAGATCGACATGGCCGTGATCATCCGCCCACCCTTCTCACTGCAGAGTGATCTGCGCTGGACCACCCTGGCGCTGGAGCCTTACCGGTTGATCGTGCCACGCGCAGTGCCGGGCGATGACTGGACCCACTTACTGTGCAGCCAGCCGTTCATTCGCTACGACCGATCCTCCTTCGGCGGCAGACAGGTTGACCGTTTTCTGCGGCAGATGCATTTCACTCTGCACGAGGTCTGCGAGCTGGATGAACTGGAGGCGATCATCAAGCTGGTCGAGAACGGAGTCGGCGTAGCGCTGGTGCCGCAGACGGCACCGGATTTTGCATGGCCCGCTGGTGTCCGGGTACTCGACCTCGGCCAGCACACCTTCCACCGCGATATCGGCCTTGTACACCGGTCTCGCCAGACCTTCACCGAACCAGTGCGAATGCTGGCCGAGCTGATCAGTGCTCAGGTCAATCCCGGTTCAATCCCTGATACGTTCAAAGAGAACCATCATTAACTGCATCAATAACAGCCATTAACTCAATGAAGTTCTCTTATCAGGCTCGCGGCGTAAGATCGGCTCCAGACCTAACCACTACACCTCGGAGCACACACTCATGAAACGCCAAGCCCTTCTCAGCATCGCTTTCTCGCTGTTCGCCCTGAATGCATTTGCCGCTGAACCTGCCACCCAGACAGATCCGTTGTTCAGCGATGCAGTCGCCGCCGCTACTCAGACCGACCCACTGTTCAGCGATGCAGTGGCCGCCGCCACCGAAACCGATCCGCTGTTCAGCGATGCAATCGCCGAAGGCGGTTCAGACCGTTTGATTGAACGCCGCGCCGTCTGAATGCAGCGCTTCACCGCAGTCACCGAAGAAAGGCCCGACCTCATCAGTCGGGCTTTTTTCGTCTGGGCGTTCAGCCCGACAGCCCTGCGTGCTCCGAAACTTTTCCTCGCCAAACGGCCCGATCACCTAACCTCATAGACTGTGTGATCCACTCGAGCCGCCTCACCCATGCGCAACACATTGAAGTCGTTGTTTTTTGTCGTATTCATTCTGCTCGCTGGCGGTAGCCCGACGCTGTGGGCAGCCGATTTGCCGGCGCCGGTAACCACCGCTGCCGCGCCGTTGCCGGTGATTTCGCAAAGCGATCTGCAGGCGCTGCAACAACGTCTCGATGGCCTGAAACAACAGATTTCTGCGGCGAACAACTACAACCAGCTCGAAGGACCGCAGGATCGGGTGCAGGCGTTTATTCTGGATGTCGATCGGTTGTCCACGGCGTTGCTGCCGCAACAGGCACAGCTGGCCGTGCAGTTGGGGGTGTTGGGGGCGGCGCCGGATGCCGAAGTGGCGGCGGAGCAAGCGGATATCATCGCGCAGCGAGCCTCACTGGCGGAGCAGAAAAACAAGGTCGACGGGACGCTGAAGAGCCTGGCGGCGTTGAAGCAGAGCGCAGCGGATCTGATTACGCAGATCGCCGGCATCCGTCGCACACTGCTTGAAAGTGAGCTGACGCTGGGCACTGACAGCGTGCTGAGCCCGAGTTTCTGGTCGCCGCTGGTGAGCCCGACCGAGGATGATCGTCAGCGCTTGCGCTTTTTCGTCGCTCAAGTGCGCGACACTTGGGCCACCGTGTGGGCGCCGGGTGAGCGGTTCTACACCAGTGTGTTGGTGTTGCTGGCGCTGATCATCTGGACATTCGGCCGCAGGCTGGCCGAGCGGGGTCTGACCTGGGTGTGCATTCACCGCATGCCGGAGGGTCGCCTGCGCCGCAGTGCACTGGCGTTCGCCTCGGCGCTGGCGACCATCGCCACCACCGGCATTGCCTTGCAATTGCTGTTCTATGCGTGCACCCGCCACCAACCCTTGCCGCCGGTGCTGGAAACCTTCTCCGAAGAGTTCGAAAAGGTCGTGTATGCCTGCGTGCTACTCACCGGTTTGAGCCGCGCTTTGCTGTCGACTGAGCATCCCTCGTGGCGCTTGCCGGCGATTGCCGATCAGGTAGCGCTGGCGCTCAAACCTTACCCGCGCATTCTGTCCTGCACGTTACTGGTGCTGGTGACGCTGGTGCAGGTGAGCAACGCCACCGGCATGAGCAGCCAGATCGTGATTGCCGGGCGCGGGGTGATTTCCATCGTTGTGCTGGCAATCGTGACGATCCTGCTGTTGCGCGTCGGCAAAGTGCGCAAGGCGCTGGTCGCGGCCAATGACGCGGCGGCGGCGAACAGCACGTTTGCCGGGGTGATTTACACCCTCGCCAGCGTCTCGATGTTTGTCTCGGCAATTGCCCTGCTCGCCGGCTATGTATCGCTGGCGCGGTTCATCAGCTATGAGCTGGTGTGGGCGTACATTGTCCTGTCAGGTTTTTACCTGCTGATCCAGTTGATCAAGGACGTCTGCGAGCACGTGTTTTCACCCAGGCATGCGAGCGGCAAAGCGCTCAAACAGCTATTGGGTATCGGTGACCGGCGACTCGATCAGATCTCGATTCTGCTGTCCGGTTTCAGTCGTGCCGCGTTGTTGCTGCTGGCCGTCATCGCCCTGTTTGTCGGCGGCATCGGCACCACGCTCGGGCAACTGGCGAGCAACATCATGGCGATCCTCGGCGGCGCCGGCTTACGCAAGCTGAACATCGTCCCCGGCCACCTGCTCAATGCCGTGCTGGCGCTGATGATCGGCATCTGGCTGATCCGCGCCCTGCGCCGCTGGCTCGACAATGAGTTCCTGCCCAAGACCGACATGGACCCGGGCATGTGCGCCTCGCTGAGCACGCTGTTTTCCAACATCGGTTACGCCTTCGTGATTCTGCTGACGCTGTCGTCACTGGGCGTGCAGTGGACCAATCTGGCGTGGATAGTCAGTGCGCTGTCGGTGGGCATCGGCTTTGGTTTGCAGGAGATCGTCAAGAACTTCGTCTCGGGCCTGATTCTGTTGACTGAACGCCCGGTGAAGGTCGGCGACTTGATCAGCATCAGCGGCGTCGAAGGCGATATCCGCCGCATCAATGTGCGTGCCACGGAAATCCAGCTCAGCGACCGCTCGATCGTCATCGTGCCCAACTCGCAACTGATCTCGCAGAACCTGCGCAACGTGACCTTGGGCGGCAGCGCGCAAGGCGTGGCGTCACTGGAATTGGTGTTCCCGCTGGACATCGATCCCGAAGAGGTCAAGGACCTGTTGCTCAACACCTATCGGGAGAACGAAACCATCCTCGATAAACCGGCGCCGTTTGTGCGCTTCAGCAAATTGTCGCCGGACGGGATCACCTTGACGGTGACAGGGTATGTGGGCAGCCCGAGGATTGTCGGGGTCACCAAAAGTGATTTGCTGTTCGAGATTCTCAAGCGGCTGGGTGCGGCAGAGATTGCGTTGGCGAAACCACCGGCGAGTGCGTAATGAATCGGTGAGGCTCTGGCATGGAATATTTTCGCTGTCTGAAAAATCGCTTTCGCGAGCAGGCTCGCTCCCACATTTTTGCGCGCTGAAGGGTTATTCCCGAAGCGCCTAAATGCCTGCTTTTTAGGTCTTTATTGGCGGTAAGACAGCAACCTTATACTCGAGCGGTTTACTCATCGTTCAATAAGGATGTTCCATGCCTCAACGTCTTTTACTGGCGGCCTTGTTCCTGGCCGTCGCCGGTTGTGCCAGCCCTCCTCCTGCGTCCGTTCACACCCATGATCCCGCCAGCTCGACCCTGCAAGGTGATGCTTCGCGGCCGGCGCAGGCGCAGTGGATTCGCACCGAGTTGTACTTTTCGGTGGGTTCGATTGATGGCAAGGAAGGTGCGGTGAGCACGGCGCGCTGGCGTGAGTTTCTTGATCAGGAAGTCACGTCGCGGTTTCCTGATGGTTTCAGTGTGTTCGATGCTTATGGGCAGTGGCGGGATAAGGGCGCGAAAGAACCTGAGCGTTTGAGCACCAAGGTGATTGTGATCTTGCATGAGAACAGCGCGAAGAATGTGGCCAACATCGAAGCGATTCGTCTGGCTTACAAGCGTATTACGGGGGACTTGTCGGTGCTGCGGTTGTCGCAGCCGGCGGAGGTGTCCTTCTAGAATCAGTAGCCCCTCACCCTAACCCTCTCCCCGAGGGAGAGGGGACTGATTGGGGGATATTGGAGAAGTACACCGACCTGAGCCTGGCTCACTGAATCCGTAATCGAATCAGTCTGAACTTGCACCACTGAATCCATAATCGAATCAGCCTGAACTTGCACCACTGAGTCCGTAATCGGCCTCAGCCTGTTTTTGCTTCACTGAGCCCATAATCGATTCGGTCTTTCAGGTCGATGTATCCCCCAAGACACCTCGGTCGGCCCCCTCTCCCCCCGGGAGAGGGCTGGGGTGAGGGTTCGCTTTTAAACGGCTCAACCCGGCCAAAAGCACAGCCCCCACCAACAACACCGCAATCCCCAAAAACGCCCCCAACCCCACCACCGTCACGCTGGAATACAGCATGTACAGGCACAACCCGAAAAACAGCAGCGGCAACAGCGGATACAACGGCACCTTCACCGGCCTCGGCACCTCGGGAAAACGCCGCCGCAGAATGATCAGCGCCACACTGCTCAAACTCAGAAACAGCCAATACACCGGAGTCAGATATTCGACCATGGTATTGAATCCACTCTGCGTAAAACTGCCGACCAGCACCAGCAACAACGCTACAGCGCCTTCTGCCAGCAAAGCCTTGCGCGGGACACCATGCCGATCGTCCCACGAACCGAAACTGCGCAACTGCGGAACATCGCGAGCCGCGGCGTAGGTGGTGCGGGCGCCCACCAGCAAGGTCGAGTTGATGGTCGCGATTGCGGCGATGCCAACCATCAGCAAAATCAGCAGAACACCCGGTGCACCGAATGCGCGGTTCAATAACTCCACGGCCGGGGCATTGCTGGCGGCCAGCCCGGTGAATCCCAAGCCCACAACGAACGCCCAGTTCAGCGCCAGATAGATCGCCATCAACACGCTCAGCGCACCGAGCATGGCAATGAAAATCCCTCGTCGGCCATCGCGCACTTCTGCCGATAACGTCGCCGCGTCACTCCAGCCACCGAACGCCAGAAAGACAAAAATCATCGCCGCCGAGAAGCCGGCCATGCCAGTGTTATGCGCAATCGGCGGGACACTCGGCGCAGGTGGTTCGATGCCTTGCCAAGCCAAAAAAACGCCCGCGCTGGCTATGCTCAAAAAACCCAACGCCAACAAACCTACCAGCAAGGTCTGGGTGATAAAGCCGATGTGCTTGCCGGTGAGATTAAGCAGCACCAACGCTGCAATGATCGCCCCGGCAAACAGCCCCGAGCCGTACTGCCCCAACGGCACCACCGCATCGACGTAATCAGCAAACATGAACGCCGACAAGGCAATCCACCCGGTGTGCATCACCGAAAACCGCGACCAGGCGAACAAGAATCCCATACGCTCGCCATACGCCGTGCGCAGAAAATGATAGTCACCACCCGGGTGCGGAAACGCTGTGGCCATCTCGGCAAAACACAGCGCGCCGATCATTGATGCGACGCCACCCAGCACCCACACCAGGTAGAAATATTGCGGTCCGACATTGAGCGCCACGGTCGGCGCGGTTTTCAGGATGTCGGTGGTGATCACCATGCCCAGCGTGATCAGCAACGCCTGAAAAACCGGCAGATGGCGCCCCGGCCCCGCGTCAGAAACCATAGGTGGCGCGGGCGTAGTAGTAGGCGCCGTTGGTGCCGATTGGCGAGAGCACGTCGTACGGCAGGTTGCCGCCGTAGTTGATCGCCGAACCGGAACGTTCCGGGTAGTTGTCGGTGAGGTTGTTGCCGCCTACGGCAATGTTGAATTTCGGCGTGAATTTGTAAGCCACTTCGGCGTCCAGTTGCCACACGGCGCCGTAGGTTTGCTCCGGTTGCGAATCGCCGAAATCGAACACGCGAGTGGTCTCGCCCTGTCGCGTCAATCTCCCAAGCAGGCCCCAGTGCTCGCTGGCCCAGTTGGCGGAAAAGATGAAGCGATCCTTCGGCGCTGCATCGGTCAGGGTGTTGGTTTCTTCAACGCCAACGAGGGCGTCATTGCCTATGCCCAGCGCCGTCAGTTGCGACGGCGTGCCTTTGGTGCTGGTGACTTTGGTGTGGTTGTAGGTGTACGCGGTGGTCAGGCCCAGTTGCCCTTCGTAGAACGGTTGGTGGTAGTTGAGCACCAGTTCGGCGCCGTGGGTGCTGGTGTCGGCAGCGTTGGTGAAGAAGTTGACGTCGTGCACGCCAGCAACGCCGAAATTGTCGTTGATGTAATTTTCCAGGGCATCGCTGCCAATGCGTTGCGACAAAGTGATGCGGTCTTTGACGTCGATGCGGAACACGTCCAGGGATGCGTCGAAGCGTTCATTCAACTGAAAGGTCAGGCCGAGGCTGAAGTTCTTCGAGGTTTCCGGATCGAGCTTCTCGGCGCCGAGTGCACGGGCGATCGGGTCGTTGACCGAGAGCACACGGATGTCAGTCAGCGTGCCGCCATCGCCGAAGTTACTGGTGGTGTTCTGGAAGCCGCTCTGCGCCAGTGACGGCGCACGGAAGTTGTTCGACACCGCTCCGCGCAAGGCCCATTGCTCGGTGAGTTTGTAGCGACCGCTGAGTTTGCCGGTGAGTTTGCTGCCGGCATCGTCGTAATGCTCCCAGCGGGTGGCGGCGTCGACGAAGAAGCGGTCGGTGAGATCGCCGGACAACTCGGCGTAAGTTCCGAACACGTTGCGATCCAGATCGGACTCTTCGCTCGGGCGCAGACCATTGGCGCCGTCGGCTCCGGAGCCGATGTAGGAGGCCTCGTCACCGGCATAGGTCAGGTAGTTTTCGTATCGGTATTCGCCGCCAACCGCCAATACAAAGGAGCGCTCGCCCAGACGCAGTTCGCGGCTGAAATCGAGGTTGGTGGTGGTCTGGCGCAGCTCGTAATCGCCGGTGTCGAACTTCGTCGGCGAGTCTTCGCCGAGGCTGACGTTAAGCGTGCGCCGGGTCGAACCCTCGAAGCGGTTGCGACCGTGGGTGACGCTGCTGTCGAAGTCCCACTCGTCACCCATCAGGCCTTTGAACCCGGCGGTGGCGGAGACGTCTTTGTTGTCGCCGAGCGATTGCGGCAAGTAGCCGTTGGGGTAGAACTGCGGCTGTTCATACGGATAACGATAGAACTCAGCGCCGGTGGTATGGCGCTGGTTATAGGTGCCGAAGCTGTAGGCCTTGCCGCCGGCCAGCGGCAATTCGCTGTTGAACCAGAGATTGACGTCCCGCGCGACGCCGTCGCCCATCACATAGTTGCGCTGGCCGGGGGTATCGGCAAAACCGTCAAAACCGGAGCGGTTGGTCGGGTTGCGATCCTTGTATTCGGTGCCGCCACGGATAAACCCGCCCTCCTCGCCCAGGCGCGTGCCGATCTTCGCCGTGGTCACACTGTTCTGGCCGTCGGTGGTGGTCTTGTCGATAGCGTCCTGACGGGTGTGATAAGCGCCATAACTGGTCGACACCTCACCGCCCTCGGGCGCGTCATCAAGGATGATGTTGATCACCCCGGCGATCGCGTCGGAACCATACTGCGCGCCGGCGCCATCGCGCAGCACTTCGATGCGTTTGATCGCGCTGATCGGGATCGAGTTGAAATCCACCGGTGCTGTACCGCGACCGATCTTCGAGGAGTCGTTGACCACCGCTGACGTGTGGCGACGCTTGCCGTTGACCAGCACCAGCACCTGATCCGGGCTCATGCCGCGCAGTTGCGCCGCGCGCACGTGGTCGGCGCCGCCGGAGTTGGATTGGCGCGGCAGGCTGAAGGATGGCAACAGCGTCTGCAACGCCGCGCCCAACTCGCCGTCAGCGGCGCCGGCGGATTTCAGGTCATCGGCGGTGAGTACGTCGACCGGCACCGGAGAGTCCAGCACTGTGCGCGAAGTGCCTCGGGTGCCGGTGACCAGCACGGTACCGAGGCGCGAGTCGCTGTCGGCGCTTGCGGACGTTTCTTCTGCATTGGCCGGAAGTTGCCAGATGGCGGACACAACGGCAGCCGCCAGTAATGAACGGGAACGGTAATGCATATAACAGCTCCTTGAATCGCAGTTAATACCCGGCCGTTGCCGACAATAAAGTGCGGCAAGCAATGCGCGGCAATGTCTGCTGTAGTTTTGGATTTCTGGAAGGCAGTGAAGGCTTTTTTACGGTGAGTTGCAGTTTTCCCAGCGTGAGACGTTTCCCCTTGAAAGCCGATGCTAGACGAGCTGTTGTCGATCGCAAAAGAACCAATAGCGCTTAGGTTAGATCGGTCTAAAGGATTGTTCTTAGTTCAGCAGAATTGTTGCTGAGCCAACACTTAAACCAACTAACAAACTACTAAATCAACTGTTAATACGGTTCCTGTGGGAGCTGGCTTGTCGGGTCGCCGCATCCCAGCGATGGCGGAGTGTCAGTCAACAGAGATAGTGACTGGTGAGGCCTCATCGCTGGCAAGCCAGCTCCCACAGGGTACGAGGCTTAGTCGAACTCTTTTTCCAGCCAGGCATCCTGCGCAATATCCAGTTCATCCCCACTGAAACGCTGCTCGGCAAACGGATCAGCGTGCAGATGAAAGCCGTTCTGCTCCCAGAAACCCGGTTGTTCCTGACCAACGAATTCAAGCCCACGCAACCATTTGGCGCTCTTCCAGAAATACCGCCCCGCCACCACCAGCCGTAGCGGCCAGCCATGTTGCGCAGTCAACGGCTGCCCGGCGTAGTGGGTGGCCAAAAGACTGTCGGGGTGCAGCAGATCATCCAGTCGCAAGTTGGTCTGGTAATCGTGGTCGGCATGAGCCATGACGAACGCCGATGTCGGTTGGATATCGAGCGCCTGCAACAAATCCTGCAGATGCACCCCGCTCCACTCGGTGTCGAATTTCGACCAGCGCGTCACGCAATGGATGTCACAGCGCAGTTGCCGCTGTGGCAGTGCCTGTAGATCGGCGTAACGTAATTCGATTGGCTGGGCGAGCGTGCCGGACAGGCGCAGCGACCAGTTGGCGAGATCGTATTCCGGTATTTCGCCTTCGTGGAGAATTGGGAATCGCTCCGTCAGCACTTGGCCTGGGGGTAGCCGATTGCCGTACGCCGGATCCGTCGTCGGTGAACGGCTTTTGCGTAAGCGTGAGGCTTTGTTGTGCATGGCAGCTCCAGAAACTCCCACAGTTTTCACAACTGTGGCTCCCACCTCGACAATGTTGTGGTTAATGTTCTAGTTAGCCACCGGAATCCACGACGCCCGTGCAACATTCGCGGTATCACCGAAGCTCGGGAGTTTCTGCGCCAGATCACGCACGTTTTTCACGTCCAGATCCAGCAACTGCTGACGAGTGATCAGCGTCGGCGGCACCAGCACCTGATGCCCCGGATTTTCCCCGGCAATCAACATCGCCAGACTGCGCACGCTGATCGCCCCGGCCACTTGCGGGTTGACCGCCGCCGTCGCCGCCCAGGCGCTGTCCGGCTCTTTCATGATCTGAATATCAGCGGTAGAAATATCGGCGCTGTAGATCTTCACTTTGCTCGTCAGCCCTGCCTCGTCGATGGCGATTTTCGCGCCTTTGGCGAACTCATCGAACGGCGCAAAAATCACGCTGATGCCCGGGTTGGCGCGAAGTACGGCGCTGGCCTGATCCGCCACCGAGTTGGCGATCGGCGGATTCAACGTGCCAAAGCGCGCCTTCTCGACGATCCCCGGATTGGCCTTCTTCACCTGACTCCAGATTTCGTCGCGGCGCTCCATTGGCGTAAAACCGCTGATGTACACGTAGCCGGCATCAAACTGCGTGCCGTTGTCCTTGACGGCTTGATCCAGCGCCAGACGTGCCAGCGCATGGTGATCCTGCTCGACCTGGGTCACTTGCGGGGTGTTCAGATCGACGTCGAAAGCGACGACTTTGATGCCTTTGGCGATGGCCCGATCAATCGGCGCTTTCAGGGTTTCGGCCAGGCCGAGCTGAACGATGATGCCGTCGACGCCGAGATCGATCGCCTGATCGATCATCTCGCCTTGACTCGCCGCCTGCTGCCGGGCATCGAATACGCGCAGGTTGGCACCCAACGCTTCGGTCTGCTTTTCGACGCCACGCAAATACGCCTCGGGGAAATCCCCGGAGAACAAATACCCCACCAGCGCGATCTGCACCTGACCTTTGTCGAACGGTGCCGGCGCACCGGGCAAGGCTTTGGCCTGAGCGCTCAGCGCCATTGCCGAAAGCAACGCGCCGGCGAGGCAATGACGGGCAAATTGTTTGATTGAACCGTGCATACAACTTCCTTGAATGAAGCGGCTCAACGCGCTCGATGCGCGAGGCCGAAGGTGAACATCAGGGCCAGCACCAACACCAGTCCCTTGACGAAATCCTGCGCGTAGTAAGGCGCGTTAAGCATGGTCAGACCATTGAGCAGCGCCGCCACCAGCAGCGCCCCGACCAGGGTGCCAAAGGCATTGGGCTTCTTCGCGCCAAGTACGGCAAAACCGATCAGCGCCGCGCCGAGGGCATCCAGCACCAGGCCATTGCCCGAGCTGACGTCACCGCGACCCAAACGCGCCGCCAGCAACAAGCCGCCGAGCGATGCCAGCAATGCCGAAAGCACGTAAGCCAACAACTTGAAGCGCTGCACTGGCGCACCGGCCAGTCGCGCCGCTTGCTCGTTGCCGCCAATGGCATAGAACAAACGACCAATGCGCGTGCGTTCGAGAAATAACCACACCGCGATCGCCACCACGCTCGTGATCAACACCGGAATCGGCACCACCTCCCACAACCGCCCGCGCCCCAGCGCAAGAAACGCGGCACTGAACGTACCTTCGGTTTCCTCGCCACTGGGCAAGGTCATGCCGACTGCAATCGAGCGTCCACCGGTGGGAATCAATTGCACGCCGATCACCAGAAACATGCTGCCCAGCGTCGCGAGAATGTCCGGCACGCGCAGTTTGACGATCAGCCAGCCGTTGAGCAGGCCGACCAGCGCCCCACCCGCCAGACTGATCAACACCGCCGGCACCGCACCCCAGCCGAGCACGACCATCACGTAACTGGCGATCATCAGGCTCATCGCCGCCACGGCGCCAATCGACAGATCGAGACCGCCGACGGCCATGGTCAGCGTCACACCCAGCGCCAGCAGCGCAACAATCGACACCGATTGCAGGATGCTGAACAGGTTGCCGACGCGCAGGAATGCCGGTTCCGCAACGCTGAAAAACACCACGATCAGCGCCAGCAGCCATAACAGGCCATAACGGATCAGCACATGCAGCAGACGTTCTGCGCGGGCCGGCTCGGTCGATATCAGTGAACTTGAATCAGGCACTCGCTCTGCTCCTTGGCGTGGCTTGAGGGGAATGTTCGGTGACCTCGCTGCCGGCCAGTGCAGCGACCAGATCAGCACGATTGAAGCCGGCGCGCGGGTACTCGGCGACCACGGCGTGTTCGCGTACCAGGAGGATGCGGTCGGCGATTTCCAGGGCTTCATCGACGTCGGCGCAAATCACCAGCGTCGCGCGGCCCTTGGCGCTATCGCGCAGCAGTTGGCCGATGTCGCGGCGGGCGCGCACGTCGACGCCTTGAAAGGGTTCATCGAGGATCAACACCCGCCCTTCGCCGAGGAGCCAGCGGCCGAGCACGACTTTCTGTTGATTACCGCCCGACAGTGCGCTCATCGGCACATCGATACCGGCAGTCTTGATCCCCAGCGCCGCCACTTGTGCCTCGACCGCTGCCGCTTCGGCGCGGTTGCGGATGAAACCGCCGCGGGTGAAGCGCTCGAGAAACGGCAAGGTCAGGGTGCGGCGCAAAGAGAAATCAGGTACCAGCGACTGACTGGCGCGATCTTCGGCCGCGAAGAAAACCCCGCTTTGAATGGCTTGGCGCGGTGAGTCCGCACGCCAGTCCGCGTTATCCAGTTGCACGCGGCCCGAGGCCGCTTTACGCAGGCCGAACAACACCTCGGCGATTTCACTTTTGCCAGCACCCAACAGCCCGGTCAGTACCACCACTTCGTTCTCGTGCAGGGTCAGATCGAACGCAGCGGATCGCGGCAGGATTTGCATGGCGTTGAGCTGCAACACCTCGCGCCCGGCCACGCGCGGCTGATAAACGTGCTCGGCCAGCGCCTGTCCCAGCATGGCACTCACCGCTTCGGGTAATTGCCGAGCGGTGAACTCGCCCGCGAACTGGCCATCACGCAGAACGATGGCGCGATCTGCCACGCGTTGCAGGTCGGAGAGTCGATGGGAGATGTACAGAATTGCCACGCCGCGACTGTGCAAGGTGTCGATCAGACCAAACAGGCGCTGCGCCTCGGCATCGGAGAGCGCGGCGGTCGGCTCATCCAGAATCAGCAAGCGCGGTTGCAAGGCCAAGGCCCGAGCAAGCACCACCAATTGCCGTTCGGCCTGACCGAGATGTTCGATTGGCTGCTCCAGCGGCAAGGTCAAACCCAGCCCGGCGGCGATGCTCGCAGCGCGTTCCAGCAGGTGTTTACGATTGAGCCAGAAGTCCGCGTCCGGCTTGCACAGCTCATCGAGCAGGAGGTTTTCCGCGACACTCAAACCGGGTGCAATGCCCTCGTTGATCTGCTGGTGCACCGCGACAATGCCAAAGCGCCGCGCCGACAGCGGCGAACTGAAATGGCGGGGCGCGCCCTCCAGCCAGATCTCGCCAGCGTCGGCGGTCTGGCTGCCCGCGAGAATCTTCACCAGAGTCGACTTGCCCGCACCATTGGCGCCGAGCAGCGCCACCACTTCGGCGGGATAGATGTCCAGGCTGACCGCGTCCAGCGCTCGGCTCGCGCCAAATATTTTGCTTAGCTCACGTACACGAATCAGCGGTTCGCGGACTACAGCGACCGGCACACTCATACAATTCCTTAGCGGCGATGCGCCAGCGAACGAACCAATCGATCGCCCAGGCTTTGCACGCCCTGAACGAGGATCACCAACACCACCACCGTGGCAACCATCACTTCATTGTTGAAACGCTGATAGCCGTAACGGATCGCCAGATCACCGAGTCCACCGCCGCCGATCACCCCGGCCATCGAGGAAAAACCGATCAGCATCACCAAAGTCAGAGTGATGCCTGCGAGCAAGGCTGGCAGCGCTTCAGGCAACAGCACTTTGAAGATCACATGACCGATGTCGCCGCCCATGGCGAGGATCGCTTCGATGCGGCCCTTGTCGACTTCGTCCAGGGCGTTTTCAACGATGCGTGCGAAAAACGGAAATGCGCCAATGGTGATCGGCACCACGGCAGCGGTGCTGCCCAGCGTCGTGCCGACCACCAGCCGAGTCAGTGGGATCAGGGCGATCAGCATCACCACGAATGGCAGTGAACGGCCGAGGTTGACCACGCCACCCAGCACGGCATTCAAACGTGGCATCGGCAGCAGTCCGTCGCGGCGACTGATAAACAGCAACACGCCCAGCGGCAAACCGATCAGCAGCGTGAACAGCCCTGCGAGCAGAACCATGTACAAGGTTTCACCGGTGGCGTTGAACACCAGTTGCAGGATTTCATCCCAATTGACCGTGCGGTTCATGAGTGCGCCGCCCGTACGCCGTATTGCTTGAGAAAACTCAGGCCCGGCGCAGCGTGGCCCAGCGGCAAGCCGCAGGTCGGCCGCAGCGAAGCACCCAGTTGCGATTGCGCATCGGCCAGCAACCGTGGCACCGGCCCGGCTTCGACCAGACGCCCGTTGACCATGAATGCGGCGTGGTCGCAGATCGACTTGACCACCTCCAGTTCGTGGGTGATCAGCACGATGGTCACGCCCAGTTGCCGATTGATGTCGCGCAGCAGTTCGAGGATCGACGCGGTGGTTTCCGGGTCGAGCGCACTGGTGGCCTCGTCCGATAGCAGGTACGCCGGCTCTGCGGCGAGGGCGCGGGCAATGCCGACGCGCTGTTTCTGGCCGCCGGACAATTGCGAGGGAAAGGCCTGCGCCTTGTCACTCAAACCAACCAGCTCGAGCAGCTCGCGAACCCGCACATGGCGCCACGGCTTGCCGACCTTGGCGATCTCCAGCGGCACCGCGATGTTGTCGAAAACGGTGCGCGAATGCAGCAAATTGAAGCCCTGGAAAATCATGCCGATGCGCTGGCGCTGCTGGCGCAGTTCGCTGACCGGCAGCGTCGTCAGGTCGACGCCATCCAGCAGAATGCGTCCGCTGTCCGGTCGTTCGAGCAGATTGAGGCAGCGCAGCAGCGTCGACTTGCCCGCCCCGCTACGCCCGAGAATCCCGTAGACCGCACCGTCGGGAATACTCAGCGAGACCTGATCGAGTGCCGGTTGCGCGGCCGACGGGTAGGTCTTGCTCAGCTGCTCGACGGCGATCATGGTTTGCCGCCCGCCACCGGAATCACCGAGCCGGCGAAGTTGTCGCTGATGTATTTGGCGACCTCTGGCGACGTCAGGTCCTTGGCCAGTTGCGCGATACGCGGATCGTGTTCGAGCTTGGGCGTGGTTACCAGAATGTTGGCGTAAGGATTGTGCTCGGCTTTCTCCAGGCCCAAGGCATCCTTGGCCGGCACCAGCCCTGCGTCGAGCGCGTAGTTGCCGTTGATTACGGCCAGATCGACGTCGTCCAGCGAGCGCGGAATCTGTGGCGATTCGATCTCGAGAATCTTCAGTTGTTTCGGGTTTTCGGCGATGTCCTTGGGCGTTGCCTGATCGGCCGCAGGGTCATTGAAGCCGGGTTTGAGTTTGATCAAGCCGTTGTCCTGCAACAGGTACAGCGCGCGGCTCAGGTTGGTGACGTTGTTGGGCACGGCGACCGTGCCTTTTACCGGCACGTCGGCGAAGCTTTTGTGCCGGTGCGAGTAAATGCCCAAGGGTTCGATATGCACCGTGGCCGCCACCGCGAGTTTTTCGCCAAGGGCCTTTTCCTGGGATTTCAGGTACGGCAAGTGCTGGAAGTAATTGGCGTCGACATCACCGTGCACCAACAGCTCGTTGGAGTTCACCCCGTTGGGGATCTCGATGACTTTGAGGTTCAGCTGCGGATCGATCTTCTGGATGTACGCCAGAATCTGCGCGTGGGGCACCGGGTCGGCAGCCACGCGCAACGGCTCCAGCGCCTGCGCTCCGAACGACGTCACCAGCGCGCCGAGCACGGCCAGGGTCAAACCTGCTTTCTTGATCATGTGCGGAGTCCTTGAGCGAGTGATGAGTCAGGCGGATTTACGAACGGGCGGTGGCGGCAGTAGCGCATCGGCGTAGTAGCGTTGCGCGACATCCGGATGCGAGCGCAAACGACCCTTGAGGTAGTTCCAGCCGACATCGCGAAACAGTGGGTTGAGCGGATCACTGGCCGGCCCGCGCGCCTCGCGCAACAGTGCGGTGGGCAGCGGATACAGCGGCACCACGGCATCGAGTTGCGCGCCGAGAAAGAATGCGACAGACAGGCGTTCGCTACCCGCCGGTGGCGAAACCACGCGATGCACCGTGGCCCGCAGATAACCGTTGCTGGCCAGCTCGAGCAGTTCGCCGATGTTCACCACCAGGGTGTTTTCGCGCGGCAACGCGTCGATCCAGCGGCCCTCTTCGATCTCGACCTGCAGACCGGCCTGTTGGTCTTGCAGAAGGAAGCTGAGGAAACCGGAATCCTTGTGCGCGCCGACGCCCTGGTGGCTCGACTCGCTGGACTGGCCGGGATAGCGCATCAACTTGATGTGTTCGTTGGGCTTGTCGCCGTAGAGCTGATCAAACGCGTCGGCGCGCAGCGAGAGTGCCTGAGCGAACGCACGCAGCAGGCGCAACGACATGCGCGTCATCGCCTCTTGCCATTCGAGTAACAGAGGTTTTAGCTCCGGCAGTGACGCCGGCCATTGGTTGGGGCCTTGCAGCCGCGCCCAGAATGGACTGTCAGACGTCAATGGCAACGCCTCGCGCTCGGCGCCCAGATCGAACTGCTCGCGCAAATCCGGCTGACCACGGGTGATCTCCGAGGCGGCCCGGTTGTACCCGCGAAAGTGCGGTGAGTTGATCATGCCGACGGCGGTTTTCTCGCTGTCGGGCAAGGCGAAGAACTGCCGGGCGTGAGCCTGCACTTGCTTGAGCAAAGCGCTGTCGATGCCGTGACCGGTCAGGTAGAAGAACCCGACGTCACGGGCGGCGTGGCGCAGGTTTTCAAGAAATTCGTAACGCTGCTGCGCCGTGCCTTCGAACAGCGACAGGTCCAGCGTCGGTAATGTGGAGATATCGAGGGTATGCGGCATGATTCACTCCCGTGTGAATCAAACCTGAAAAACCTGTGATCGATTCAGCGTGTGCCGTCATGGCAATCGGGGGTCTATCGGTTTGATGCGTTTTGATTCGTCGTTGCGACAAAACTAAACGATCTTAAAAATGCAGAGCCAATATCTTTTTCGCATTACCTTAGGCCCGATTTCCCCTCACCCCAGCCCTCTCCCGGAGGTAGAGGGAGCCGACCGAGTTGTTTTGCGTTATGCGTCAACCTGAAAAACCGGGTTGGATTCGGCAGATATCGTTCAGGTCGGCGTCGGACTCAAGACCACCTCGGTCAGTCCCCTCTCCCTCCGGGAGAGGGTTAGGGTGAGGGGCGCAGACGACTACTCGGTATCAAGCGTCTTGCAACACACGCGGCCGCTGACTGCGTTGTTCGGCACTGGCGTCCGGTGCCTGCTGCAACTGGAAGTCGAACTTCAGCTCGGCAAAGCGCCCCGACGCCGCGTCCTCACGAAACACCACCTCGCCGACCAAGCCTTCACGCGTCGCATAGGCGAAGTCATCCCACAAATACTGATCACCCGACAGATTGATCTGGGTGGTCAGATGACGGTGCCCCGGTGCGCTGATGAAGAAGTGCACATGGGCCGGGCGCTGGCCATGGCGGCCGAGCAGATTCAGGCATTCCTGGGTCGGCCCTTGCGGATCGCAACCATAACCGGACGGCACGATACTGCGAGCCCGGTAGCGGCCCTCGGCGTCGGTAATGATGCGGCGGCGCAGGTTGTACTCGGACTGGCTCGGGTCGAAAAACGAGTACGTGCCCTTGGTGTTGGCGTGCCACAGGTCAACCGTGGCACCGGCCAACGGCTGACCGTGAAGATCGAACACCTGGCCTTCGAGGTGCATGACGGTGGCGACGCCCTCCTCGCTGCCGTCATCCATGCGGCACTCGCCTTCGCACAGGGGCGCGCCGGCCACGTAAAGCGGGCCTTCGATGGTGCGTGGAGTACCGCCGGTCAAGCCGACCTGTGCGTCCTTGGCGTCCTGCAACAAGTCGAGAAAATGCTCGAGGCCGAGGCCGGCAACCAGCAGTCCTGCTTCCGAGCGCGCACCGAGTCGGTTGAGATAATCGACCGCTTTCCAGAACTCGTCCTCGCTGATTTCGAGGTCTTCGATGATTTTCGCGCTGTCCTGCAAGATGCGCAGGACGATGGTTTTCAGCCGGGAGTTACCGTCGTCGTTGGCAAAACCGGCGGCTTCTTTGAAGAAGGCTTGCAGTTCGGCGGTGTGGGCAATTTTCACGGTCATGGTGGTTACCTCATCTTGTTGTTTTGTGGTTCACGCGAATCTTCAGGACAGACAACCTTCCCCTGTGGGATCTGGCTTGCCAGCGATTGCGGTGTGTCATCCCGCATTGATGGCGGCTGGTGTATTGCTATCGCTGGCAAGCCAGCTCCCACAGTGTTCAGGGATCGATTCGAAATTCTGGATCAGCGATCGTCTGCATGGATCGACGACGGATGCCGACAGAGGCCGTCAACCTCAATGTCCATGTACGGAAACAACGGCAAGCGCATCAGCGTGTCGTGCAGGGCCTCGACGCTCGGCACATCGAATACGCTGTAATTGGCGTAGTGCCCGGCGATGCGCCACAGGTGCCGCCAGACGCCTTCGCGTTGCAGCCGTTGCGCCAGTTCCTTCTCGTCAGCCTTGAGCCGGGTGGCCAGTGACGGGTCCATATCGACGGGCAATTTCACGGTCATTTTTACGTGGAACAACATGGTGGTTCTCCTGATTCAATGGCGGCGAAAACGCGCCAGACGCTCTTCGTCCAGAGTCAGGCCAAGGCCTGGGGTTCGCGGGATATGCAGGTGGAAATCGCGGTACTGCGGCGCTTCAGTGACGATGTCTTCGGTCAGCAACAACGGGCCGAACAATTCGGTGTCCCAGGTCAGTTGCCTTAACGTGAGGAAGGCATGCGCCGAGGCCAGCGTGCCGACGGAGCCTTCGAGCATGGTGCCGCCGTACAGCGCAATGCCGGCGGCTTCGGCGATCTGCGCGGTTCTGAGCACGGCACGCGGGCCGCCGTTCTTGGCGATCTTCAGGGCGAATACACTGGCGGCACCGTCGGCGGCGAGGCTGAAAGCATCCTCGACGCTTTCGATCGATTCGTCGGCCATGATCGGCGCCGGACTGCGCTGATTCAGGCGAATCTGCCCGGAACGGTTGACCCGTGAAATCGGTTGTTCAATCAGGCCGATGCCGTTGTCACCGAGTACCTGACAGCCACGAATCGCCTGGGATTCATCCCAATACTGGTTGACGTCGACCCGCACACTGGCGCGCTCGCCCAAGGCTTTTTTGATCGCCACGACATGCTTGAGATCTTGCTCTAGCGGATTGGCGCCGATCTTCAATTTGAAGATTCGATGGCGACGCGCTTCAAGCATTTGTTCCGCCTCGGCGATGTCGCGGGCGGTGTCGCCGCTGGCCAGGGTCCAGGCTACTTCAAGGCTGTCACGCACACGGCCGCCGAGCAGCTCGCTGACCGGCAAACCGAGGCGTTTGCCCTGGGCGTCGAGCAGTGCGCTTTCGATGCCGGACTTGGCGAAAGTGTTGCCCTTGGCGATCTTGTCGAGCCGCTGCATCGCCGCGTTGATGTTGTTGGCCTCCATGCCGACCAACGTCGGCGCCAGATGCGCATCGATATTGGTTTTGATGCTTTCCGGGCTTTCGTATCCGTAGGCGAGGCCGCCGATGGTGGTGGCTTCGCCAATGCCTTCAATGCCATCGCTGCAACGCAGACGCAGGATCACCAAGGTCTGTTTTTGCATCGTGTGCATCGCCAGTTTGTGCGGGCGGATAGTCGGCAGGTCGACGATGATCGTCGTCAGGTTTTCAATCAGGATTCGCTGCATGTCTGTGTCCCTTGAATAGTGCTCAACCGAGGTCGCCGCCACCAACCGGCAAAGTCACACCGGTGATGTAGGAGGCATCGTCGGAGGCGAGAAAGAGGATTGCGCCGACCTGTTCGTCGAGGCTGCCGTAGCGTTTCATCAGGCTGCTATCGAGGGTTTGCGCGACGATCTCCTGATACCAGGCCTGCTCCTGCGCCGACTGTTCGCTGGTGTTGCGCGGGATGCGCCGGGGCGGCGCTTCGGTGCCGCCAGGAGCTGTGGCGTTGACGCGAATGCCGCGCTCGGCGTTCTCGAACGCCAGGCACGCGGTCAGCGCATTGATGCCGCCCTTGGCCGCGCCGTAAGGCACGCGATTGATGCTACGGGTGGCAATCGACGAGACATTGACGATGGCGCCGCGCCCTTGCTTGAGCATGTACGGCAGCGCGGCGTGGCAGCACCACAGGGTCGGGAACAGCGAGCGGCGCACTTCGGCTTCAATCTGTTCGACTTCGTAATGCTCGAACGGCTTGGCCCAGATCGTGCCGCCGACGTTGTTGATCAGGATGTCGAGACGGCCGAAGGTGTTGATGGCTTCAGCCATGACCCGCGCGCAATCGGCGTATTGCTCAAGGTCGGCGGTCAGCGCGAGAACGCCCTCGCCTTGCAGTTCGTGAACCAGTTCAGAGCGATCGACGGCGACCACTTGCGCGCCTTCATGCAACAGGCGTTCGCACACACGGCGGCCGATACCCTGCGCCGCGCCAGTGACCAGCGCGACCTTGTTGGAGAATCTGTTGTTCATGACAACCTCGAAGGTAGGAATTCAGGCAGCCGCGGCGGCGAATTTTTCGTAGTAGAAATTCGCTGGGGTGATGCCCTGTTCACGAATGTATTGGCTGACGGCTTCAACCATCGGCGGCGGGCCGCACAGGTACACGTCGACGTCGCCTTCATTGAGATGGCGCGGCTCGATGTGCTGGGTGACGTAGCCCTTGAGTGGATGCGCGCTCTGCGAGTTGGCCACGCAGGCGCCGAAGCTGAAGTTAGGGATGCGGGCGGCGAAGGCCTCGAGACGATCGAGTTCGACCAGATCGAAGTCATTGGTCACGCCATAGATCAGATGCACGGGATGATCGCTGCCCTGCTCGGCGATCTTTTCCAGCATCGCGGTGAACGGTGCCAGGCCGGTGCCGCCCGCCAACAACAGCAGCGGCCGCTTGATCTCGCGCAGGTAGAAACTGCCCAAAGGCCCAGCCAGGTTCATGCTGTCGCCGGCCTTGGCCAACCCGGTGAGGAAGCTGCTCATCAGGCCGCCGGGCACATTGCGAATCAGAAAGCTGACCTCACCGTTCTTCTGCAACGAGCTGAAGGAATAGGCGCGGGTCTGCTCGCTGCCGGGCACTTGCAAGTTGACGTATTGCCCCGGCAGAAACGCCAGTTTGCTCAGCGCTTCGCCCTTGATCGACAGCGCGATGGTGCTCTCGGACAACTGCCGGACAGCGCTGATCGACGCCTGGAAGTTCGCCTGTTCGGTCTTGCACACCTGCGAGCCGGCCGGCACGCGAACGACGCAATCGCTTTCAACGCGCATCTGGCAGGTCAGCACATAACCTTGCGCAAGCTCGTCGTCGCTCAAGGCGTCTTCAATGAAGTTGTCGCCCATGTCGTACCGCCCGGCCTCGGCGAAACATTTGCAGGTGCCGCAGGCGCCGTCACGGCAATCCAGCGGGATGTTGATGCCTTGACGATACGCCGCGTCGGCGACGGTTTCATGGCCGCCAGCCTCGATGAATCGGGTGACGCCGTCTTCAAAATTAAGCGCAATCTGGAAATTCATGGTGCACCTCGCCGTGTCGACTAGATGTGGTAGATGTCGATGACCTGACGGACGTAATCGTTTTTCAGCACGACTTTCTTGGCCTTGATCAGCGGCTGTTCGCCACGCAGATCGAGGGTGTAGAAGCTGCTGCCGAAGTAGCTGTCGGTGACCTGATAGCGAAAGCTCAGGGTGTGCCAGTTGAAGCGCACCTGGCACTGGTCTGTGCTGTGCTCGACGATTTCGATGTTGCTCAGGTTGTGCGAGGTGCGGGTGTCGGGAATCGTCGCGCTGGAGCGCTCGGTCTTGATCCGGAAGATGCGGTCTTCGAGGCCGCCACGGTTGCCGTACCAGATCAGCGAGATTTCGCTTTGCGGGTCTTCGGTGAGCGTGTCGTTGTCGTCCCAGGCCGGCATCCAGAAGGTCGCATCGGCGGCGTACAGTTCCAGCCATTGATCCCACTGGCCGTCATCGAGATAACGCGCCTCGCGGTAGAGAAAATCGCGCACGGTGTCGTAGAGGTTGCTCATCACACGGCCTCCACAGGGATCAGTTGTGGTTCGCTGGCAGCGGCTTTGAGCATGGTTTCCTGCCAGTACTTGTGTTGCAGCACGAACAGGCCTTCGTCTTCGGTACGCATGCCGGAGAGCAGTGGTTTGAGGTCGATTTCTTCGGCGGCGGCGTCGGCGCCTTCGACCCAGTGGGTGGCGCCACGGGACATGTCATTCCAGCCACGGCCAGCGCCATAACCGGTCTGGCACGAGCGGAACTCTTCGAGGTCATCCGGTGTGGCCATGCCGCTGACGTTGAAGAAGTCTTCGTACTGACGAATACGTTTGGCCCGGGCTTCGGCGCTCTCGCCTTTGGGGGCGATGCAGTAAATGGTGATTTCGGTCTTGTCGACCGAGATCGGCCGGGCGATGCGGATCTGTGAGCTGAACTGATCCATCAGGTACACGTTGGGGTACAGGCACAGGTTGCGCGAGTTTTCGATCATCCAGTCGGCGCGGGCCTGGCCGAAATCACGGGCCAACTCGTCACGGCGCTCGTAGGCCGGACGGTCCTCAGGGTTGGCCCAACGGGTCCAGAGCAGCAGATGGCCGTGATCGAACGAATAAAAGCCGCCGCCCTTCTTCGCCCAACTGCCGGCGCTCATGGTCTTGATCGCTTCACCCGCTTCGCGCTGTTGGCGCTGGTTCTGGGTGGCAGCGTAGTTCCAGTGCACCGAACTGACGTGGTAACCGTCGGCGCCGTTTTCAGCGGTGAGTTTCCAGTTGCCTTCGTAGATATAGGAACTTGAACCGCGCAGCACTTCCAGGCCTTCAGGCGACTGATCGACGATCATATCGATGATTTTTGCCGATTCGCCCAGATGTTCGGTGAGAGATTTCACATCGGCACTCAGGCTGCCGAACAGAAAGCCGCGATAGGACTCGAAACGCGCGACTTTGGTCAGGTCATGGGAGCCTTCGCAGTTGAAACTTTCGGGATAACCGGCTTCGCTCGGGTCTTTGACCTTGAGCAGTTTGCCGCTGTTGTTGAACGTCCAGCCATGAAACGGGCAGGTGTAGCTGGAGCGGTTGCCGGACTTGTGCCGGCACAACATGGCGCCGCGATGGCTGCAGGCATTGAGGAACGCGTTGAGCACACCGTCCTTGTTGCGCGCGATGAAGATCGGCTGGCGCCCCATGGTGGTGGTCAGAAAATCGTTGTTGTTGGGGAGCTGGCTTTCGTGGGCGAGGTAAATCCAGTTGCCTTCGAAGATGTGCGCCATCTCCAGTTCGAACAGACGCGGATCGGTGAACATCTCCCGCTTGCAGCGGTAGGCGCCCTTCTCCTTGTCTTCTTCAAGCATGGCATTGAGGTAGTCGATTCCCAGGGACATGGCCGGGGCCTCCATTGTTATTGTTCAGGCCAGGTCAGGTTAGGGAGGCGATGCACGGGGCAATAGCCGAATCCTGCAGATCGCTATCCGTTTTGTGCAGGATGGCGCGGCAGATGATTCGGCGTGTTTCGGAAAGGGTTTAGCGCGGTGTTTCAGTGGCGGCGTTTGAAGGTTTGCGACGGTAATTCGCCGAACTGTTGGCGATAGCTTTCGGAGAACCGGCCCAGGTGCAGGAAGCCGTAGTCCAGGGCCAGTTCGGTGAGATTGCGTACCGGGCAGCTCGGATCACTGAGGCAGGTGTGAATGCGCGCAAGCTTGCGCTGGCGAATGTATTGCATCGGCGTGATGCCGAGCTGGCGCTCGAACAAAGCGTACAGCGAGCGCGGGCTCATGCTCGCCTGCGCGGCCAGATGTTCGGCGGGCAAATCCAGTTTAAGGTTGCGTTCGATGTAATCGAGGATGCGCTCGAAGCTGACGTTAGGTGCGCTCAGGCACTCACGGCTGACATTGGTGTTCATCAGCGCGATCAGTTTGCTACCGATGATCTGCGCGTAATGCTCCTGCACCCGCAGCAACGGTTCGCTGGCCTCGGCTTCCAGGCAGATCATCGCCAGCAGGTTGGTGAAGCCTTCCAGCTCATCCAGCCGATAGTGATTGCGCAGGAAACGGATACCGCTGGAGGGGTGCTGCCAACGCTGCTCGTTGCACACCGATTCGAGCACGCTGACCGGCACCTTTAGGATGAATTTCTCGCAGTCGTCTGAGTACGTCAGATCGACCGGATCATCCGGATTGATCAACAGCAACTCGCCCGGCACCAGATGCTGTTCGCGCTTGTGCCCGCGCCACAGGCAATTGCCGCGCAGCAAAACTTGTAAGTGGTAAACGGTCTCCAGCGCCACGGAGGTCACGCGCACGCTGCCGCCATAGCTGATGCGCGCCAGATCGAGGTCGGCCAGTTTGCGGTGGTTGAGGCTGGCTTGTGGGTGGGTGGTTCTGGACAGGCCGATGAAGTGCTGGCCGACGTGTTGATTGACGTAGTCGGAGACGGCATAAGGGTCAGCGTGACGGAACACGCTGCTGCGATCGCTCAGCAGATGGCTGTCCATGGGGCATTGCTCATTGTTGTCGTTATTTTGGGATCACGGGGTTTCAGGCATCACCACTCACAGTACGCCGGAGTGTCACGGTGGGCAATTGGACGAAGGTTTGGGTATTCGATAATCGAACACTTCTTGCGGATTACGGAGTGGTTTGTCCAACGCCTACACTTGCCGAAGAAATGCCCTACACGCCAAAAAACCCGATACAGAAAAATCCTACTTATGACAGTTTTAGAAAACAAAAAAAGCCCGTTTCAGTCGAAACTGAGACGGGCTTCTCCCACCTCAACGGCCGTTACTTCAGGTCGTCAAAGTGGTCTCGCAGGAACTCGTAAAAGCGAAAGGCTTTAAACAATCTCCATACAAGGCTCAGCGTACGCAGCAAAAGCTTCATACGTTTTGGCCTCCAGGGCTGGGGGCCAAACCTCCGGCAAACTTACCGGATCATGCTTGCCTTCAGCCTGCACGTTAAAGCAGCTAGTGAGGCGGCCGGTTGAAATCCCCCCGAAACATCATTCCGGCACGGGTGCAAAACCGTGTCAAAGGGCATAAAACCGTTTAGTCACCAGCCTGGCCGCACCGCTGCTTGAACAAGTGAGCGCCCGCATCATAACCTTCATTCGAAGGCGTTCAGGAAAAGTAATTTTCTGTTTTGTTAACCATTATTTCTGCCAGCTTTTTCTGGAAATGAAATAGCGCAAACAACCAGTTTCTTACGAACTTTAACCTTGCAAGGGGGCACAAAGACTCCTACCATGAACGAACGTTAAAGCAGCTAGTGAAGCAACAAACCTCGGTCGCAAACCAAGGTTTACAAAAGAACCGCCCCGCAAAGGCGGTTTTTTTTCGTCTGCCTTTTCACTGGAACCGACGACGAATAACAAATCACAACGCCCGCGCCCACGTCTGACTCACCAGATCCTTGCCAAAGCTGTGAACCGCTTCTTCCTCCACCAGTTCAAACCCGGCCTGCTGATAAATCTTGCGTGCAGCCGTCAGGTTGCTGGTCGTCCACAGGGTCATTTTCTGGTAGCCAACCTGGCGGGCGAAACGCAGGCACTCCTCGACCAGACGGCTGCCAATGCCCAAGCCCCGCGCGCTGGCGTCGACGTAGAGCATGCGCAGTTTGGCGGTCGTTTCATCCTCGCGGACGATGAACACGGAGCCGATGACCTTGCCGTCCTTTTCCGCAATCCAGCAGCGCTCACAGGTGGGGTCGTAATCACGCAGGTACTTGGCGACCACCTCGGCCACCAGTGTTTCGAACTCCGAATTCCAGCCGTATTCACGGGAATACAGGGCCGCTTGTTGCTGCATCACCGTGCCCATGTCGCCGGGCTGCGGATCGCGTAATACGCAGGTTGAATCCTGGTTTCCTTGCAGCAGCGTCTGGATCAGCGTCATCGCGCCGATCAGTTGTTTCTGCTGCGGCTCCGGCAATCGTTCGAGCATGGCAACGATCTGTTCACGGGAAGCCTTTTCCAGCGGAATCAGGATTTCCCGGCCCAGATCGGTTAAGTGCAATTGCGCGGCGCGGGCGTCGGTCGGCGACGGGACTTTCTGAATCAGGCCGCGCTTCTCGAAACCGCTGATGATGCGACTCATGTAGCCAGCGTCGAGGCCGAGCATCTGGCGCAGATCGGCGCTGGTCAGGTCACCGCGCGAGGCCAATTCATACAAGATGCGCAGCTCAGTCAACGAGTAGTCGCTTTGCAGCAGATGCTCCTGCAATACGCCGATCTGATGGGTGTAAAAACGATTGAAGCCGCGCACGATGTCGGCTTGCTCAAGAAGATGGTTGCTGGACATGGCGAATGCTCAGATGGTTGCCTAAGGCAACTATATATTTGCCTTAAGCAACCATGTCAACAGAAAGCTATCGGCACTTCGCCAACACCACCTGACAGGTATCCGGCGTCCCCCCGGAGCGACCGGCATAACGAATACAGTTGTTCATCGACTTCTGCCGGGCCATGTTCAGACTGGAGCCCCAGGCCAGACCGCCCTCGCCGACCGACGGCAAGGCTTTGGCGTAGCAGGCGTCCCCAACGCCGGAGGGCGGATAATGTTTGCGGCTTGAGCAGCCTGCCGTCAGCGCCAGGCTGAGGGCGATCAAGGTGAGTAAAACCCCACGCGAGCATCGGTTAATCATCGCATTCCACCTGTCGCCAAAGGGGCCGTGACCTACAGAGTCTAGCCCCCTCAACTGCACAATTCTTCTAAACGTCGAAGCCCATTGCGCGGTATTTTATGGGGCCGCACCTTTCAATGGCGAACACTGGAGCCTTCGTGGATAAACGCAACTGGATCGAGCTGTCCCAGGATGTCGACACCGGGATTGAATCGATTCGTGCTCACTTCGAGGGGCATGCCTACGATCCACACTGGCATGACAGTTTTCTCGTCGGCGTCACCGAGCAAGGTGTACAGCAATTCAATTGCCGTCGCGTACGCCATCGCAGTACGCCGGGCAATGTGTTCCTGCTGGAGCCGGGGGAAATTCATGACGGCCTGGCGCCGACCGAGGACGGTTTCACCTATTCGATGCTCTACCTCGATCCGCATTGGCTTGAGCGTGAAATGCACGCGCTGTTCGAAGATGCACCGTCCGACAGCCAGCCCGGTTTTGCCGACACGCTGAGTCAGGATCCGCGTTTGGCTACTGCGATCAATCAGGCCTTCCATGCGCTGCATGACGGTGATTTACGCATCGTCCGCCAGACCGCCATAGACGCTCTGCTGGGTTCGCTCACAGGCCATCTCGCCTGGCGCAAACGGCAGGAATTCGATCCGCGCCTGCCGCTGGTGGCGCAACTGGCGCGGGATTATCTGCACGCGCATACCTATGAAGATATCGGTCTCGATGATCTCGCACAGGTATGCGGGGTCGACCGTTTTCGTCTCAGCCGCGCCTTCAAGTCGGCTTTTGGCCTGGCGCCGCACGCTTATCTGATCCAGTTGCGCCTGGCCAAGGCGCGGCAGTTACTGGCCCGGGGTGAAACGCCGGCGCAGGTCGCCAGCGTGCTCGGTTTTGCTGATCAGAGTCACCTTGGGCGCTGGTTCCGCCGGGCCTACCAACTTACCCCCGCCGACTACCGCAAGCGCTGCTCAAACCTTCCAGACTGATCCACAACGACTGGCGATCATGGCTTCCTGTGTTTACTTCCAAGGAATCCGCCCGTGGCGTCATTATTGCCCTTCCTGCTGTTTGCTTTCGTTGCCTCGATCACGCCGGGGCCGACCAATATTCTGGTGTTGAGCCACAGTTCGCGCCAAGGCTTGCTCGCCACGCTGCCAATCATTTTTGGCGCCTGCGCGGCGGCGGCACTGATTGTATTGGTGGTCGGCCTCGGTGCCGGCGAAACCTTGCTGCGCTACCCGCGTGTGCAGCAAGCGATGGCCTGGGGCGGTGTACTCTGGCTGAGTTGGCTGGCGTGGCAGATCTTTCGCAGCGCGCCGCCATCGCTGAATCCGGTCGATACACAGGAGGAAGGTTTCAGCGTGCTGGGCGCCGCCATGTTGCAACTGGTCAACCCCAAGGTGTGGATGATGGCTGTGGCGGTGGTCAGCGTGTTTGTCGGCGGTGGTGACAAGACCTTGCGACTGCTGGTGCTGTCGCTGGCGTTTTTGCTGGTGTCATTGCCGTGCATGACGTTGTGGGCGTTGCTGGGTGTGGGCAGTGCGCGGTTGATGGGATCGCCCAGGGCGTTCAAGCGGATGAACGCGGCACTGGCGTTGTTGTTGCTGCTCTCGGCATGGCTGACTGTCCTGGCTTAACGCCCTCGTAGGAGCTGCCGAAGGCTGCGATCTTTTGGTTTTGTTTTTTAAGATCAAGATCAAAAGATCGCAGCCTTCGGCAGCTCCTACATAGCGCTTCAATACCATTTCATCAGGGTGAGGTGGCCTGCCGGTACTCACGCGGCGTAAACCCGGTCGACGCCTTGAACTGCCGAGTGAAGGCGCTGTGATCGGTATAGCCGCATTGCAACGCCACATCGGTAATCGGCAAGTCGGTGTGCAGCAAGCGGTGCGCGTGTTCGAGGCGCACTTTCTGGATCATCTGCCGTGGCGTCAGGTGGAACACCCGTTTGCAGTAACGCTCCAGTTGCGCGACTGAAATACCGGCGATGCGCGTCAGTTCACCGAGGGTCACGCGGCGATTGAAGTTCGCGCGGATATGCTCATCGACAGCCGCTAGCCGCTCGAATGCCGGGTGCGTTTCACTGGCCGATTGCAGATCAACCGAGATTCCCGCCAGACCAATAATGACCCCGTCACGGTTGTACAGCGGCTGCTTGTGCGTCAGGCACCAGCCCGGTTCGCGACTGCCGTACAGATGCAGTTCCAGCTGATCCTCCAGCACAAAGCCCTCCTCCAGCACTTTGCGATCCTGCTCGGTGTAGCCCGGCCCGAGTTGCGCCGGGAACACTTGCGCACTGGTTTTGCCGAGCAACGGGCGTAAATCCTTCAGGCCACAGCGCTGCACCAGCGTGCGGTTGGCGAGCACGTAACGGGCCTGCACATCCTTGATGAAAATCGCCGCATTGGGGATCACATCGAGCATCGGCAACAACAGCGCGGCGCCGCCCAAGAGTTCCTCCAGTGTCTGCGGACGCTGGCCATTCATGCCTTGAGCCAGGATCGAAAACGCCTGCTGCATCAAACAACCCCCACCTAACGTGAATGGACAAAGCGCCCGCCATGCGGCCTTCGCGTGCAGATTGCAGCATCGCTCAAGACCTGTCGAGGGCCACGTTTCGCCAGCGCTATTGTGCTGATTTCGTCATCGAAGCCACCACAAAACATCAATCGCCCCACCGTTGATGAGTTCAAAGTCTGGCCGTCCGAGTGACACAACTGCCTATCCAATAACTCACAAGAAGGCGATGCCATGTCAGGCCAAGGCAAGTTCAAAAAGCAGCTTTCACTGATCGACCTCACATTTATCGGGCTGGGGGCGATCTTCGGTTCCGGCTGGTTGTTCGCGGCCAGTCATGTGTCCGCCATTGCCGGGCCGGCGGGAATTTTTTCCTGGCTGCTGGGCGGTTTTGCCGTGTTGTTGCTGGGCATCGTTTACTGCGAGCTGGGCGCGGCATTACCGCGTGCCGGCGGTGTGGTGCGTTACCCGGTTTACTCCCACGGGCCGCTGCTTGGCTACTTGATGGGCTTTATCACCCTGATTGCGTTTTCCAGTCTGGTGGCGATCGAAGTGGTTGCCTCGCGCCAATACGCGGCGGCGTGGTTTCCCGGTCTGACCAAGGCTGGCACTGGCGACCCGACGATTCTGGGCTGGATGGTGCAGTTCGGTCTGCTCTGCATTTTCTTCCTGCTCAACTACCGCAGCGTGAAAACCTTCGCCAAGGCCAACAATCTGGTCAGCGTGTTCAAGTTCATCGTGCCGTTGCTGGTGATCGGTGTGCTGTTCACCTTCTTCAAACCGGCCAACTTCCACGTGCAGGGTTTCGCCCCGTTCGGCTTGTCCGGTATCGAAATGGCGGTGTCGGCGGGCGGTGTGATTTTCGCTTACCTGGGGCTGACGCCGATCATCTCGGTGGCCAGTGAAGTGAAGAATCCACAGCGCACCATTCCCATCGCACTGATCCTCTCGGTGCTGCTGTCGACGTTGATTTATGTGCTGCTGCAAATGGCCTTTCTCGGCAGCATCCCGACGGAAATGCTCGCCAATGGCTGGGCCGGTATCAGCAAGGAATTTTCCCTGCCGTACCGCGACATCGCACTGGCACTGGGTGTGGGTTGGCTGGCGTATCTGGTCGTAGCCGACGCGGTGATCTCGCCGAGCGGCTGCGGCAACATCTACATGAACGCGACCCCGCGAGTGATCTACGGCTGGGCGCAGACCGGCACCTTCTTCAAGGTCTTCACCCATATCGATGAGAAGTCTGGCATCCCGCGCCCGGCGCTGTGGCTGACTTTCGCCCTGTCGGTGTTCTGGACCCTGCCGTTCCCGTCGTGGGAAGCGCTGATCAGCGTGGTCTCCGCCGCGCTGGTGTTGAGCTACGCCGTGGCGCCCGTGTCCGTGGCTGCGCTGCGCCGCAATGCGCCAGACATGCCGCGCCCGTTCCGGGTCAAGTGCATGGGCGTGCTCGGGCCGGTGTCGTTCATCATCGCCGCGCTGATCGTCTACTGGTCGGGCTGGAACACCGTGTCGTGGCTGCTCGGCCTGCAGATCCTGATGTTCGTGGTGTACTTGCTCTGCGGTCGTTTTGTGCCGACCGCGCACCTCAATCTGGCCAGCCAAGTGCGCTCCTCGGCGTGGCTGATCGCCTTCTACGCGGTGACCATCGTGCTGTCGAAACTCGGCACCTTCGGTGGCCTGGGCATCCTCGCTCATCCGTTCGACACCATCGTGGTCGCTGCTTGCGCCACCGGCATTTATTACTGGGGCGCCGCGACCGGTGTGCCGGCGCATCTGCTGCGTCTGGAAGAGGACGATGAGGAAAGCGAAGTCGCCGCCCCCGCCTCGACCGTGGCTGCGCGCCCTGCCGGCGCCTACTGAAATCACCTAAAGGAATCTATTCATGAAAGAACTACACGTCATTGATTCCCACACCGGCGGTGAACCCACGCGTCTGGTGATAACAGGCTTTCCGAATCTGCCCGGCAACAGCATGGTGGAAAAACGCGATGCGCTACGCACTCAGCATGATCAATGGCGCCGCGCCTGCCTGCTGGAACCGCGCGGCAACGATGTGCTGGTCGGCGCCCTGTATTGCGAGCCGGTCTCAGCGGACGCCACTTGCGGAGTGATCTTCTTCAACAACGCCGGTTATCTGGGCATGTGCGGCCACGGCACCATCGGCCTGATCAACTCGTTGCATTACCTGGGGCGAATCGAACCGGGCGTACACAAGATCGACACGCCTGTCGGCCCGGTCAGCGCCACGCTGCATGAGGACGGAACCGTCACCTTGGGCAACGTCCCCGCTTATCGCCACGGCAAACAGGTGCCGGTGGATGTGCCGGGTTACGGCCGCGTATTGGGCGATATCGCTTACGGCGGCAACTGGTTTTTCCTCGTCTCCGAGCACGGCCAGACGCTGACCATGGACAACGTCGAACACCTCACGGCGTACACCTGGGCCATGCTCGAGGCCCTCGAAGACCAAGGCATTTTCGGCGAGGACGGTGCCGTCATCGATCACATCGAACTGTTCGTCGATGACGATCAGGCCGACAGCCGCAACTTCGTCATGTGCCCCGGCAAAGCCTACGACCGCTCGCCGTGTGGCACCGGCACCAGCGCCAAACTCGCCTGCCTCGCCGCCGACGACAAGCTGCAACCCGGCGCCACCTGGGTGCAGGCGAGCATCACCGGCAGCCAGTTCGAAGGCCGCTTCGAATGGGAGGGCGAACGCATTCGCCCGTACATCACTGGCCGCGCCTACATGACCGCCGACAGCACCTTGCTGATCGACGAAACAGACCCGTTCGCGTGGGGCATCTGAGCCACCGCGCAGACTTTTCACCTCAATTTGAACGATGTGCCAAGGAGTTAAAACAATGAGTGACAACATCTTCACCGGTTGCATGCCGGCCCTGATGACCCCGTGCACCGCCCAGCGCAAACCGGACTTCGACGCGTTGGTGGCCAAAGGACGCGAGCTGATCGATATCGGCATGAGCGCCGTAGTTTATTGCGGTTCGATGGGCGACTGGCCGTTGCTCACCGAGGCTGAACGGCAGGAAGGCGTGGCGCGTCTGGTGGCCGCCGGAATTCCAACCATCGTCGGCACCGGCGCAGTGAACTCACGCGAAGCGGTTTCCCATGCGGCGCACGCAGCGAAAGTCGGCGCGCAGGGTTTGATGGTGATTCCCCGAGTGCTGTCCCGTGGTGCTTCGGCGACTGCGCAAAAAGCCCACTTCGCCGCGATTCTGCAAGCCGCACCGAACCTTCCAGCAGTGATCTACAACAGCCCTTACTACGGCTTCGCCACCCGCGCTGATCTATTCTTCGAACTGCGTCGCGAGTACCCGAACCTGATCGGCTTCAAGGAATTCGGCGGCGGGGCTGACCTGCGTTACGCCGCCGAAAACATCACATCCAAGGACGATGACGTGACCTTGATGGTCGGCGTCGACACGCAGGTGGTACACGGTTTCGTCAACTGCAACGCCACCGGCGCGATCACCGGCATCGGCAACGCCCTGCCCCGCGAAGTGCTGCAACTGGTGGCGCTGAGCAAGAAGGCCGCACAAGGAGATGCCAAGGCCCGTCGTCAGGCGCGGGAGCTGGAATCGGCACTGGCGGTGTTGTCGTCGTTCGATGAAGGCTGCGATCTGGTGCTGTATTACAAACACCTGATGGTGCTCAACGGCGACAAGGAATACACCCTGCACTTCAACGAAACCGATGCGTTGAGCGACTCGCAACGGCGTTATGCCGAGAAGCAGTATTCGCTGTTCCGTCACTGGTACGAGAACTGGTCGGCGGAACAGAACTTCATCTGATCAACTCCCCTCACCTGCCGCGATGCGTTGTGCTACGCGGCAGGCATTTGCCTTTTTTTCAGGAAGACACCATGACTCTGACGGGCCACATGCTGATCGGGCAGCAATCCATTGCGGGCAATCGCGAGGCTGTTCGCGGGATCAATCCGGCCACGAATGAAGCGCTGGAACCGGCGTATGCCGGAGGATCGACGGAACATGTCGAACAGGCCTGTGCGCTGGCCTGGGCCGCGTTCGATGTTTATCGTGAGACAGCACTGAGTGTCCGCGCCGAATTTCTGGAAAGCATTGCCGAAGAAATCGAAGGGCTCGGCGATGAACTGATCGACCGTGCCCACGCCGAAACCGGGCTACCGCGTGCACGTTTGCTAGGTGAACGCGGGCGTACTTGCCAACAACTGAGAATGTTCGCCCGCACCGTGCGCGCCGGTGAGTGGCTGGATGTGCGCGTCGATAGCGCGCTGCCGCAACGCCAACCGCTGCCGCGTGCGGATTTGCGTCAGCGGCAGATTGCGCTGGGGCCGGTCGCGGTATTCGGCGCGAGCAACTTCCCGCTGGCGTTCTCAGTGGCCGGCGGTGACACCGCATCGGCACTGGCCGCCGGTTGCCCGGTGATCGTCAAGGCGCACAGTGCGCACCCCGGCACCAGCGAACTGGTCGGCCGCGCAGTCGCTCGGGCGATAAGAGCCTGTGGTTTGCCGGAAGGCGTGTTCTCGCTGTTGTACGGCTCGGGTCGCGAGGTGGGCATTGCGCTGGTCACAGATCCACGGATAAAAGCGGTGGGCTTCACCGGTTCGCGCAGCGGCGGTCTGGCGTTGATTCAAGCAGCGCAGGCCAGACCAGAACCGATTCCGGTGTACGCGGAAATGAGTTCGATCAATCCGGTGCTGTTGTTTCCAGCGGCGCTGGATAGTCGCACACAGGCATTGGCTGAAGGGTTTGTGGCTTCGCTGACATTGGGCGCTGGCCAGTTCTGCACCAATCCGGGCTTGGTGATTGCCTTGAAAGGACCGGCGCTGGAGCGGTTCATTGGCGCCACCACCGAACTCATTCAACGCAGTCCGGCGCAGACGATGCTGACACCGGGCATCTTCAGTGCTTACGAGTCTGCCGTGAATGCACTGGCCGATAATGCCAGTGCGAACATCGCCGGCGTTGGTCTAAGCGGCAACGGCCCGAATCAATGTCAGGCCCATGTATTCGCGACCGAGGCCGCCGACTTTCTTACCGATCACCGCTTGCAAGCGGAAGCCTTCGGTGCAGCGGCGCTGATCGTGCAATGCAGCAGTGAAGCTGAAATCCGCGAGGTCGCCGAACATCTGGAGGGCCAGTTGACCGCAACATTGCATCTGGATGACCAAGACCTGGAACAGGCGCGTGCATTGCTGCCGACGCTGGAGCGCAAGGCCGGTCGCTTGCTGGTCAACGGCTGGCCCACCGGGGTCGAGGTGTGTGACGCTATGGTTCACGGCGGGCCGTTCCCGGCCACATCCGACTCGCGCACAACATCCGTTGGTACGGCGGCGATCCTGCGTTTCCTGCGCCCGGTCTGCTATCAGGACTTCCCGGACAGCTTGCTGCCTGACGCATTGAAACAATGCAATCCGCTGCAATTACGGCGTCTGCTTGATGGCCACAGGGAAGTGCAGCGCCATGGTGAATAACGTCTCCCACGACATCGCCGTGGTCGGCGCCGGCATCATCGGCGTCGCCTGCGCGCTGCGTCTGGCTCGCCAGGGTTTGCGCGTGGTGGTCATCGATCAGCAGCAACCCGGCCACGGCGCCTCATTCGGCAACGCCGGGCATCTGGCGACCGAGCAGGTGTTTCCGATTGCCGACGCGTCCATCCTCAAGCGCCTGCCAGCCATGCTGATGGACCCGATGGGGCCGTTGCGGCTGGACTGGAAATACCTGCCACGCGCCCTGCCATGGTTCACCCGGTTGCTGCTGAATCTGCGGCCGGCGCCTTTTCAGAACACCGTAGCAGGCTTGCGCGCGCTCAATGAAAGCAGTCTGGAGGCCTGGCAGCGCTTGCTCGCCGACATTCAGCGGCCCGACCTGTTGAATATCGATGGCTCGTTACTGGTGTTCGAACGTCCCGAATCGCGTCAGGCAATCCAGGCATTGCAGAGCCGATTGCTCCAGCAGCAGGTGCCGGTCGACTACTGGCAGGCCAGCGCCATCCGCGAAACCGCACCGCAACTCAGCGAACAGATTCAGGGCGGCTTGTTCTTCCCGCGCACCGGGCATTTCATCGACCCCTACCGCGTGGTGTGCGAACTGGTCGAAGCGGCCAAGGCCAGTGGTGTGAGTTTTGTCCAGCAACAGGTTCAGGGCGGCCACGTGCAGGAACACGGTGTTGCGCTGATCACCGGCAATGGCGCTCTGACTGCAAGCCGCGTGTTGATCGCCTGCGGCGCACACTCGGCGAAACTCACCGCCGCCCTCACCGGTAAAAAGGTGCCACTGGACACTGAGCGCGGTTATCACTTGATGCTACCCCAGGAGCACGACCGCCTGCCCTTCCCCGTCACCTCGCTGGAACGCAAGTTCATCATGACGCCGATGTCCGAAGGACTTCGCCTGGCCGGCACCGTCGAGTTCGCCGGGCTGGAAAAGCCACCGAGCATGGAACGCGCGTGGCAATTGCACCGGTTGAGTCAGGGCTTGTTTCGCAAGGATCTGAGCGCTGACGCAGCGACGCCGTGGATGGGTTTTCGACCATCGTTGCCCGATTCATTGCCGGTGATTGATCAGGTTTGTGAGGGCAAGGTGTTGCTTGCGTTTGGGCATCAGCATCTGGGGCTGACACAGGCGGCGGTGACGGCGGAGATGGTGGTGCGGATGGCTTTGCCCGGGGCGGAAAAAGAGGCCTTCAGACTGCCAGTCAGCGAGCGGTACAGGCTCGATCGTTTCTGAAAGGATGCCCATGTTCCGCAAGCCTGCTTTCCGGCGCAGGCTTGTAACCGCGCACCGGCAGATCGGCAGAGGTTACAAAGGCATCAACCAGTGCCGCTCAGTTGTCCATCCCAGAAAAACCCTCGCGCCCTCATCTTTCTGGCGACTCAGGGTCAGCCGATGCCCGGCAGCGGCAACACGCAAGCCAATCATGGCAGGCAGAAACCGTTCCCGGAATTCGCTGGATTGCGCTGCAAAATGCGACTCAAGGCTATCGAGCGCAGCACGCAACAACTCGCCATCCAGCATCGACAAGTAAAACACCATCTGACGCCAAGCATATGCCGTGTTCTTCAACATCACCAGACGTGCATGGTAATGCGTGATGTGCATTTGTTGCCGCTTGCAAATCCACTCGAAGCACGTCCGCGCCAGCGCGCTCAAACGATGATGCAGCAGTGTTTTCAGGTTCAATTCGCCGAACAGGAGCGCGAGGTTTTGCGTCGTCAGAATCTGCTGCTGTTCGAGGATCGTACCGTTAACCGCTGGCCGCCATGTACCAAAGGTGGCGTTTGCCCGCTGCGCGCACAGCGTCGCCAACGCATCACGGCTGTTGCTTCTGCGCCGAGATCGGCGCTGATCGGGAAGGCCTGCCAGGCTATCCGTATCAATGTCGTAATAACGAGCGTAAAGCGTTCCGGCTACAAATCTGGCCGATTGCCTGGCCGCTCTCGTGAACTTGTTGGAGAACGCGCCCATAAAAATGTCAGCCGCCACCTCATCGACGAAAGGAAGATCCAGCTTCGCCGTTTCAGCCAGTGAAACAAACTCCTGCAGTAGCTTGTTCGGAAGAATGGCCTGCGGAAACGCCGACAGGGTCATTGCAGATGCCTCGACCAACGCCTGCCTGGCACCCGTGGCGGAGATAGCACTCGCCTCACGCTCACCCTCTAAAGCCGCGACCCATGGTAGCTCGGCAATTTTGACCTGACTTTGCAGGTTGAGCAGCAGCAACGAGCGCCGACGACGGAAAGCACGATACGTCGCCCCCGCCAACGACTGCAGCATCCCGTCGCGGTATACGCTGCTACAGATTTGCGCCGTCATTGCTGGCAGAACCTGCGCCACGGTATCGGCGGATGAGATCAAACCATGGTCAATCAACTCGGCGATGGTTCCCTTGCGGCAACGCTCAAGGCGTCGGCGAACAGCAGGCGGAATTATCACCCCAAGGGGCAGCCGGTGACGATTCGCCTCCTCATCGGTGATCGGTTCAAGCAACGGCGAAAAGTCACTGACGCCGTCCGAACCCGGGTAATTTGCCAGACGTGCCGAGACAGCCCGGGCGATCAAATGATGCCCGGGCGCCGCCACATCTTGGCGCTGCTCTGCTCGTTTAAGGGAATGTGCGGCGGACTCGGGATGCCCGTGTTTGGCCACAAAGTCATCAACAATACGACGGATGCGACCGACCTGGCGGCCGGTCAATGATGCTTGATCGCGCAAACACTGCCCGAGCAACGCAAACAGTTCCGTCGCCCGGGTCTTGAAAGAACCGTTGCTACGGTGTTCAGCACTACAGGCCCGAGCAATCTGCGCGCCAAGTGCCGCTGCACGTTTGAACCAACCTTCAGGATAGTGCCTGCAAGGCCAACCATCCTGACAGGTCAAAAGAAACAGTGAGACTGCAGCGTCGTAGAGAGGCAGACGATTTTCAACTACATGCTTTTGGACGGCCAGACGCGGTTGAGCCAATTGACGGTTCAGCCGCTGCCTGACACTGGCGCTATCAAAAACATGCACCTCAGCCGTGGAAATCGGCGGCTCGTCAACGGCAGTCGGGAAGAAACGCATGCGATCAAAGAAAGGCGAGATTTGCTCGATCAGCGTTCGCGCCTCGTCAGTACGCTGATGCCGCAAAAGCCATGACACTGTCAGCAGTGCGGCTTCCTCCGGAACGTGAATCTGATAGGTTCCGTTCGCCAAACGCTCTTGCAGCGTTGCGACGCCCACATCCGATAGATGCCAGATGTTGAGATCGAACCGTTCATGACCAGCGCGAATACCGGGGATCGACGCGGCCAAGTGGCGCTCATAGGCAGTCAAAGCGCCACCGGCCAGAAGTTGCCCGGTGGCAAATCCACCCGTCGCCACGTCCAGCGTGATCCACGGCGGCAAATCGGCGAACGGCACACGTGAACCGTACTGTGCGCTGCCCTGCATCAGGTGTTCGACCACCCGCTGCCAGCGCTCGACCCGGTTGCGTGCCTGCGGGTCAGCGTCGCGCTGTGTCGCGGTCAATGCTCGTGAGAGCTGGAACACCGCATAACCTGCATTCACGCCATCGTGCTCGCCGAACTCACCGTCGTCCCTGGACATACTTCCTTGTGACCCTGCAATGTAATGGGTCCGGGGGCTGGATTCGAACCAGCGCCCACCCGGTTAAGAGCCGAGTGTTCCACCGCTGAACTACCCCGGAACAGAGCGCGCATTGTCGAACAGCCACAAAGGAATGTGAAGCCGAAGCCTGTTGCGAGACAATTCGCGCCAGCAGGCTGAAACAAGCACTCGTTACAGTTTTTGGCGACCGGCCTCGTCACTCCTGGCCTTGTACTGAGGCGCTTCCTTTGAGGCGGGCCGATGCGGTCTGTTTTCAGTAGAGTTATGGCCGTCGTAGAAACTCCACCTGATAGGAATAGGCAATGCTCGAAGATAAACCGGCATAGGTGCCCCGTTTGTTGATCGCTACCATGGCCTCAGACCTGACCCAATGGGAGCTCGACATGACTCACACTAAAACCCTGTTCATCACCGGCGTCAGCAGCGGTTTCGGCCATGCACTGGCCAAGGCAGCCATTGCCAACGGCCACCGCGTGATCGGTACTGTGCGCAATGAATCCGACCTGAAAAACTTCCAGGCGCTGTCCCCGGATAACGCTTACGGCGTACTGCTGGACGTTACTGATTTTGAGCGGATCGACAGCGTCGTTGCGCATGTGGAATCCACTCACGGTCCCGTCGATGTGCTGGTCAACAATGCCGGTTACGGTCACGAAGGCATTTTTGAAGAATCGCCGCTGGAGGACATGCGCCGTCAGTTCGACGTCAATGTGTTCGGCGCTGTCGCCATGACCAAAGCCTTCCTGCCCTACTTCCGCCAGCGTCGCGCCGGCCACATCCTCAACATCACCTCCATGGGCGGCACCATCACGATGCCCGGCATCGCCTATTACTGCGGCAGCAAATTTGCGCTTGAAGGGATCTCCGATACCCTGAGCAAAGAGCTGCGCCCCTTCAATGTCTTCGTCACGGCGGTGGCGCCTGGCTCGTTTCGCACCGACTGGGCCGGCCGTTCGATGCAACGCACCGCGCGCAGCATTGCCGACTACGACGCCAGTTTCGACCCGATCCGCCAAGCCCGGGAAGCAAAAAGCGGCAAGCAGCTCGGCGACCCGCAAAAGGCTGCGCTAGCGATGCTGCAGATCATCGATTGTCCCGAGCCGCCCGCCCATTTGTTACTCGGCAGTGATGCGTTGGGGCTGGTGCGTGACCGACTGCAACGGGCGCTCGACGAGATTGATCAATGGCAAGCGCTGAGCTGCTCCACCGATCACTGAGAGAGAAAGCAATGACGCCGGCCGATGGCAGCACCGCACGCATGGTGCAACTGATGGAAGTCCTCGCGCCGGTCGAGGGCTACAACCTCAGCGCGCTCGATGACGTGCGCTTCCTGCGCTCGAATCGCCCACTGACCCGCACACCAGTGTTGTACGACCCCGGCATTGTCATCCTCTGCCAGGGTCGCAAGCGCGGTTATCTGGGTGAGGACACCTATGTCTATGACGCGCAGCATTATCTGGTGGTGTCCGTGCCCATCCCCTTCACCATGGAGACCGACGCCACGGCAGCCGAGCCGATGCTCGCGATTTACATGCAACTGGACTTTCAGTTGGCCAGCGAGTTGATGTTGCAAGTGGATGAGGTGCATGGCGTCAGCGATGCTGAGCCAAAAGGCATGTACGCCTCGCCGATGGACGACGCGCTGCGCACCACGACCTTGCGTTTTCTCGAGGCGATGAGCGTCGCCGGTGAAGCGCAAATTCTCGGGTCGGCGCTGGTGCGTGAGATCTATTACCGCATTCTCACGGGCGAGCAAGGTGGATCAATGCGTGCCGCGCTGCATCGGCGCGGGCATTTCGGCAAGGTGAGCCGGGCGATCCGCAAGATTCACAGCTGTTATCAGCAGCGCCTCGACGTCGAGCAATTGGCCCGCGAAGCGAGCATGAGCGTACCGAGTTTTCACCTGCACTTTCGCAGCGTGACCGATACCTCGCCGATGCAATACCTGAAGTCGACACGCCTGCATCAGGCGCGGCTGCTGATGCTGCGCCAAGCCATGAGCGCATCGGCAGCAGCGTTTGACGTCGGTTATGAAAGCGCCTCGCAGTTCAGTCGCGAGTTCAAACGATTTTTCGGCCGGACGCCGCAGGCGGAGATTGAATGGATGAAGGCAACGTACTCATTGCCGCCGCCGACAACGCCTTCCGAGTTCGTTTCGTCCCACTAGACCGGTCATTTCGCGGAATGAAGCGCCGCGCCGTGGTGCATCGCCAGATGCCCGGTCTTGTCACTTTTGACTTCGTACTGCGGCTCATCCTTTGAAGCAGGCCGATGGCGGCCCATGAACTCGACATCCCGGGTGTGCACCTTGACCACCTTGCCGCGAATCTCCCCGGCCTCGCTGTTCCAGTGAACCGCGTCGCCGACTTTGAATGCCGTACTCATGGCCCGTCCCCCACACTGATTCAGTCCGGTCATTGCGACTCAGGATGCTCGCTCGACACCGAGTTGTTGGCCGCCACATCCGTCATGTCTTCATCGACCGGCGACTTTTCATCGGTGGGCAATGGAACCTCGGGCGGGTTGCGTTTCGGATCATGCCCCGTCTCATTGTCCGTCGTCCGTGTCACGTCTTGCTGTGACCGGTTGCCCGGTGCATTTTCATCGATGTCCATGCTTGCTTCTCCGTTCTTGTACGCGGGATATCCGCGCTTGAACGTGAGAGGCAACGGCACAGCGCAAGTGCCGGGCACTGGACGAACGGTGCTCCAACGAAAAAAGCCTGCCGTTCAGGGCAGGCTTTCGCTTGGCGATTAAAATAATCGTGCCGGGCCAGCCGGACGCTAATCGTAGAACGCCTCAACCAACACCCGACTGCCGACAAAGAAACTGTCCGCCACCAACCGTAACGGCTGCACATCCAGGTCACTGGCCTTGTCGCCAATCAACTGCTGAAAATGCCGGTACACCGCCGCGTACTCACCCTCCTCCGACACCTCCTGCCGCACACCGTCAATGCTCAACAGCGCACCGCCGTTATCCAGGCGCAAAACCCCTTCAGCGCAACGCACCTCGATACTCCACAGCTCATCATGCCCATGGTCGAAATCAAACTCGGCGCGCACATCGAGACGACGCGCGTCAGACATTTTGATCGACGCGGCAATCGGCGACTGGCAGTTGTTCGGCACACGCAGTTCAGCCGATTCGACAAACAGCGGAAACTTGAGCAAATGAGTGACGATCGATAAGGCATTGATGCCCGGGTCGAACACGCCGAGGCCGCCGGGTTGCCAGATCCAGGTCTGCCCGGGGTGCCACTTGCGCACGTCTTCTTTCCAGTCGATCTGCACGCTTTGCAGGGTGCGCGAGGCGAGCCAGTCGCGGGCGGCTTCGATACCGGGCGCGTAGCGTGAATGCCAGGCAAACAAAGCACTGACGCCCTGCTCGACAGCCTGATCGACCAAGGCCAGCGCCTCGCCCAAGGTGGCACACGGCGGCTTTTCCACCAGCACGTGTTTGCCGGCGGCCAGCGCTTGCTGCACCAGCGCAAAACGACCTTGCGGTGGCGTGCAGAAGGCAATCGCGTCAACCGGCGGGCCGTTTTCCAGCAGCTCGCTCAGCGAACGGAAATTTTCGACACCGGGGCAAGGCTGGCCCTGGGTGGCGACGGAGACCAACTGGAAAGCGGGATTGGCGAGGATTGCCGGCACATGTTGATCCTGGGCGATCTTGCCGTAGCCCACCAGACCGAGACGGATTGGTTGCATCAATGACTCCTGTTTTGATTTTGTTGTCGTCAGTGAACCGGGAGATTACCTGCAAACGCCACGAGCGTCTGTCCGCGCAATGTCACAACAACGCACAGGATCAGGCAAGGATTGCACAGGAATGCACTAGTGCCCGCAGCGTTGAAAAAGAAACAATGCCTTACGACAAACCGATCGAGGATGTTCCCATGCTTGTACAAGCCTACGGCGCCCACGCGGGCGACAAACCCCTTGAACCGATGCAGATCAATCGCCGCGCGCCGGCCGCCCATGATGTGCAGATCGATATCGCCTTTTGTGGCATCTGCCATTCGGATCTGCACCAGGTACGCGCGGAATGGGCCGGCACGCAATTCCCTTGTGTACCGGGCCACGAAATCGTCGGCCGCGTTTCCGCCGTCGGCGCACATGTGTCGGACTACAAGGTCGGTGATCTGGTCGGCGTCGGTTGCATCGTTGACAGCTGCAAACATTGCGATGACTGCGAAAGCGGTCTGGAAAACTACTGCGACGGCATGATCGGCACCTACAACTTTCCGACCCCGGACGCACCGGGCTGGACGCTGGGCGGTTATTCGCAAAACATCGTCGTGCATGAACGCTACGTCCTGCGTATTCGCCATCCCGAAGCGCAACTGGCCGCCGTCGCGCCACTGCTGTGTGCCGGCATCACCACTTACTCGCCGCTACGTCACTGGAACGCCGGTCCAGGGAAGAAAGTCGGCGTGGTCGGCATCGGTGGCCTTGGCCACATGGGCATCAAACTGGCCCACGCTCTGGGCGTGCACGTTGTCGCGTTCACCACCTCTGAATCCAAACGCGAAGCGGCCAAAGCGCTGGGCGCCGATGAAGTGGTGGTGTCGCGCAACGCCGAAGAAATGGCCGCCCACGCCAAGAGTTTCGACCTGATCCTCAACACCGTCGCGGCGCCGCACGATCTCGATGCATTCCTCGTGCTGCTCAAGCGAGATGGTGCCTTGACCCTGGTCGGTGCGCCGGCCACCTCGCACCCGTCGCCGAACGTGTTCAACCTGATCATGAAGCGCCGCACGATTGCCGGCTCGATGATCGGTGGCATCCCTGAGACTCAGGAAATGCTCGACTTCTGCGCCGAGCACGGCATCGTTTCCGACATCGAACTGATCCGCGCCGACCAGATCAACGATGCCTATGAACGCATGCTCAAGGGTGACGTGAAGTATCGCTTCGTGATCGACAACGCAACGTTGGCTGGCTAAGCGCAAACGCCGATTGGCAGCCTGGTGTTGCCAATCGGTTATTCAATTCCGTCGCCGGGATTTGACAGTCCCGGCGTTGCTCGCCAGAGTCGCACCCCTTTGCCTGCCATCAAGGGGTTGCCGTTGAACGAACAGACATTGTCCATGCGCCTCGAGCGGGTGGCTGCCCACGTACCTGCCGGTGCCCGGCTGGCGGATATCGGCTCGGATCACGGCTATCTGCCGGTGGCGCTGATGCGTCGTGGCCTGATCAGCACGGCCGTGGCTGGCGAGGTCGCGGCGACACCGTTCCACGCGGCTGAACGCACCGTGCGCGAGAATGATCTGCAGCAGCACATCAGCGTGCGCCGGGCCGATGGTCTGGCAGCGATCAAACCCGACGACGGCATCACCGCCGTCAGCATCTGCGGCATGGGCGGCGAAACCATCCGCGACATCCTCGACAGTGGCAAGACCCACCTCAACGGCCAGGAACGCCTGATCCTGCAACCCAACGGCGGCGAACAACCGTTGCGCCAGTGGCTGATGGAAAACGGCTACCGCATCCTCAGCGAAGAGCTGCTGCGGGAAAACCGCTTCGACTACGAAATCATCGTGGCCGAACGCGCTGAACCGGTGACCTATACCGACAAGGAACTGTACTTCGGCCCGTTGCAGATGCAGGCCCGCAGCCCCGAGTTTCTGCGCAAATGGCAGCACAGACTTCACCATAAGCAGAAGACGCTGAGCCAGCTCGCCCATGCGCAGCAGGGTTTACCAGATGGAAAAGTGCAAGACCTGACGCAACAGACTCGCTGGATTAGCGAACTGCTGGCCTGAGCGCGAGCGTGTCGCACTGAGAAAACGCGTGCACAGGATAAATACTCGCGCGCCCTCATTTGATACACCACATCACAAATGATGTACCTCAAGCCCCATTTATCAATTCCCGCCTGCCTCTTAAAGTCCTCTCCAACAGCTGCCCATCACTCCGACGGGCCAGCGACTGGAGATACCTCAAATGCCTTTTATCAGCGTACGTATCACCCGTGACGGCGTGACCCGGGAACAGAAAGCCCAGGTCATCAAGGAAATCACCGAAACGATGCAGCGGGTGCTGCACAAGGATCCAAAGCTCACCCACATCGTGATCGAGGAAGTCGACACCGATAACTGGGGTTACGCCGGCATCACCACCACCGAATATCGCCAACAGTTGGCGGACTCGCAGTCATGAGCCGGGCCGTGAAAATCGATTTCGTCTCGGATGTCGTTTGCCCTTGGTGCGCATTGGGCGCCACCGCTCTGGAGCAAGCGATCAAGAATCTGGCGGGCGAAGTCGATGTGGAACTGACCTACAAACCGTTCGAACTGAACCCCGACATGCCCGCCGAAGGTGAACACGCCATCGAGCACATGATGCGCAAATACGGGCGCAGCGCTGAGCAAGTGGCGGATCGCAACGCGATGATCATCGAGCGCGGCGAGCAGATCGGTTTTCACTTCGACCTGGAAAAACGCAGCCATTTCCACAACACCTTCGATGCCCATCGACTGCTGTTCTGGGCCGCCACACAAGGACGTCAGCGTGAGTTGAAGCAAGCCTTGCTCAAGGCCTACTTCACTGACGGCAAGAACCCGAATGACCACGCCACGCTGGTGATGCTGGCAGGCGCAGTCGGGCTCGACAGTCAGCGTGCGCAAGAGGTTCTGGCCAACGCAGAGTTCAGCCAGGCCGTGCGCGAACTTGAACGGTTTTACCAGCAGCGCGGCATCGACTCGGTTCCGGCCATGGTCCTTGATGACAAACAGGTCATCCCCGGTTCCCAGTCCGTCGCTTATTACGAGCAAGCGTTACGTCAGGCAACACAGGTTGCGGCTCACGCCTGACCTCCGAAATCCGTTTATTCAAATCATCCAGATTGCATGAGGAAATATCATGAGCACGTCCAAGAAAGTTGTTGTGATTACCGGCGCTTCGCAAGGCATTGGCGCAGGCCTGGTCAAGGGTTTCCGTGAACGCGGCTATCAGGTTGTCGCGACCTCCCGTTCGATCAAACCGTCCACTGACCCGGATGTTCTCGCCGTCGCCGGTGACATCGCCGACCCGCAAACCGCCGAACGGGTGATTGGCGAAGCCGTCGCACGTTTCGGACGTATCGACACGCTGGTCAACAACGCCGGGATTTTCGTCGCCAAGCCGTTCACCGAATACAGCAAGGAAGACTACGCACAGGTCGTGGCGACCAACATGAGCGGCTTCTTCCATATCTCGCAATTGGCGATTGCCGAAATGGAGAAAAACGCCAGCGGCCATATCGTCAGCGTCACCACCAGCCTGGTCGACCACGCGATTGACGGCGTACCGTCAGTGCTCGCTTCGCTGACCAAGGGTGGCATCAACGCGGCAACCAAGTCGCTGGCCATCGAGTACGCCAAGCGCGGCATTCGGGTCAACGCGGTATCACCGGGCATCATCAAAACGCCGATGCATGGTGAAGAGACTCACGCCGCCCTCGGCAGCCTGCACCCGGTGGGTCATATGGGCGAGATCGATGACATCGTGCAAGCGATCCTCTACCTGGACGGCGCGAACTTCGTCACCGGCGAAATCCTCCATGTCGATGGTGGTCAAAGCGCTGGCCATTGATACCTCCCCACAGCACTGCCGGTGTGTACCGGCGGTGCCGCTTCATGAGATAAACCTGAGAATGAACCGTCAGTTGATCCTCAGGCTTACTCCATGAAGCGCCACTTTGAAGACTTGCAGTTAGGCAGCATCGAACTCTTTTGCCTCGCCGCTGAAGCCGGCAGCTTCACCGCCGCCGCGCAACTCGCGGGGGTGACACCCGCAGCGGTGAGCCGGTCGATTCTTCGCCTCGAAAAGAGATTGGGTTCACGCTTGTTTGCCCGAACCACGCGCAGCATTCGCTTGACCGAGGCCGGCAGAAACTTTTTCGTCCAGTGCAGCCAGGCCCTGACCCAACTGGTCGAAGCGCAACAGGAAGTCATGGGCGCACAGTCGTCACCCTCAGGGCTGTTGCGCATCAGCCTGCCCACCACTTACGGGCACCATCGCATCCTGCCGCTGCTGCCAAAATTCCGCGCGCTCTACCCCGATGTCACCGTCGACATCCACTTGGGCAACCGCAATATCGACTTTGTCGGCGAAGGCTACGATCTGGCGATACGTGTTCGTGCCCAACCGGATTCGACCATGGTTGCGCGGCTGCTGGAGGATGCAAAACTGGTGGTGGTCGCCTCCCCCGACTATCTGAAAAAGGCTGGCATACCGAAGACGCTTGAGGATCTGGTTCAACACGAATGCATTCAGTTTGAACTGCCCAGCAGCGGGCGGCGGATTTCCTGGCTGTTTCAGGAAAATGGCCACGATCGTGAAGTGATCTCCGACGGTGGTTATTCCTGCTCAGATGACGTGCTCGGCGGCGTCACCCTGGCCAAACATGGTGCAGGGGTCTTCCAGACGTACAAGTTCATTGTCGAAAAAGAGCTGGCAGACGGCAGCCTGGTCGAGGTTCTTCAGCCGTACGCCGGGCGCTCGCGACCTTACACCTTGCTCTACCCGCACGGCCGCTATGTGCCGCAACGGGTGCGGGCGTTTGTCGATTTTCTGTTGCAGTTTCGTGATGAGTGGGCGCAGGTGTAACGCTGAACAAGGAATAAATCGGTTGAAAGGCGTTTCGCAGCCAACCCGAACAACGCAACGTTCGTGCTGACAGCCGGAGGCTGCTGGAAAATTTACAGAGCCAGCGCCATGCTATGCTCTGAGGGAGAAAACGAGGGTTTCAAATGACTAGTCCAGCCACTGGCGGCGTTGCGAACGAAGTCCGCAAACTCGCCCAAAAGCATAAGGTTACCGCTGAGCGTGACAGCATGAGCTGCATGGCCGCGACCATTACTCGCTTGGCAGGTGATGCTGTCGAGCTGGATGGCATTGAGCAATTGCTCGTCAATCTCAAGCGTAAAGGTGTTCTGAACAAAGCAGAAATCATGGCCCTGCAAGGGCGCTATCTCCAGGAAAAAAGGCGTTGCAAGAGGCAACTTAGCGCAGACTTTCGACCCCTTCGGCGATTTCGAGACTGAAGGTTATCTTCAAAACTCGCTCAAACTGAAAGACCCTCTTGAAGTCAAAGAGTCCGAGCACCTCTCCTTCGAAGCCAGTATCGAAGATGCCCTTGCTTATCTCGCCAAGAAAAAACCCATTGACTACAAAGCGGTCCTCAAGACTCACGAGATCCTGTTCTCCGGTTTTTATCCTTGGGCAGGGAAAGACAGGAACGAACTAGTTCCCCATCTCGCGGTTTTCAAGGGATCGAAAGATGATCCGCATCACACGATATTCGAACGTCCTGACTTGATCAAAAGATCCGTCGAATACGCCTTCGAACTCGCAGCAAACAAAAAACGTTTTCGTCAGCGCCCCGGCGAAGTAATGGGCCAGTTGGCGTCCGCCCACCCGTTTCTGGATGGCAATGGCCGCACAATCCTGCTCATCTACATGGAGTTGTGCTATCGGACCCGGTTCGCCATTGACTGGTCAAAAACCAACAAAGACGACTACCTGCGAGCACTCGCCGACGAAATTCGAGAGCCTTTCACGGGCCATCTGGATGATTATCTGGCCCCCTTTGTCATCGATATTTCCAACCGCGATGAATGGCCGGCAATGATTGGCGGAATAAAGGGTCTGGATGGACTGGACAAGGAAGGGATCATCTATAAGAGCCTGGATGATCCCGAGGTTCAGCGACTTTATAAAGCGTATCGAGCAATGCCTCTTGAATGATCCGCGCTCCCCGTCGTGTCGCTGTTGAATTCTTGGGTCTGACTTCGCGATGAACAAAAAGCCTGCTTTTCATGGCAGGCTTTTGTTTGTTCGCGCAGGCTTACTTCTGCTGAGCGGTCAGCGCCGAGTAGCTGTTCATCAGGTTGCGGTAGTTGGGGATCCGCTGCGACAGCAGGTTACCCAGACCTTCAATGTCGTTGCGCCAGTCGCGGTGCAGCTCACAGGCCACCGAGAACCAGTTCATCATCTGTGCGCCAGCCTGAGTCATGCGGCTCCACGCGGCTTGTTGCACGGTGGTGTTGAAGGTACCGGACGCATCAGTCACCACAAAAACATCAAACCCTTCCGCCAGCGCCGACAAGGTCGGGAACGCTACGCACACATCCGTCACAACACCGGCAATGATGATCTGCTTACGGCCGGTGGCCTTGATCGCCTTCACAAAATCTTCGTTGTCCCAGGCGTTGATCTGACCTGGACGAGCGATGTACGGCGCGTCCTGGAACATCTCTTTCAACTCGGGTACCAGCGGGCCGTTCGGGCCTTGTTCGAAACTGGTGGTGAGGATGGTTGGCAGTTCGAAGAATTTGGCCAGATCGGCCAGGGCCAACACGTTGTTCTTGAATTCGTTTGGCGAGAAGTCCTGCACCAGAGAAATCAAACCGGTCTGGTGATCAACCAGCAGCACGATGGCGTCGTCTTTGTTCAGGCGGTTGTAGGTTGGAGTGGTCATGGTCTGCTTCCCTTTTGAGTTTTAGAAGTTGTTGTTGCGTTCAAGTTGGGTACAGATTACTGACGCACAGGGACGGGATAAATCGGCTGAAAAGCGTTTCACCGTCAACTCAAAAGGGACAATTTTCCGGCTGTCGGTGAGTCTGAAAAACTGGCACCACTGACAAACCTGCGCGGAGCAGTCACGGGGTCATTTATCAGCTGCAGGCGCCCGCGCCGTGCTGTCGCGCTTCGTCAATGTGAACGGCAACACCACATGCCGTTGCGGCAACGGCTGCTTCTCGATCAGCGCAATCAGCATTTCCACGGCTTTCTCGCCAAACATTTCGGCGGGTTGAGCAATGGTCGTCAGCGGTGGATCGCAGTATGCGGCCATTGGAATATCGTCAAATCCGGCGAGCGAAATATCCTCCGGCACGCGCAGCCCCTGCTCTTTAATGCTCTTGAGCGCGCCGATGGCCATTTCGTCATTTTCACAAAACAGCGCGCTCGGTCGGTTGTCGAGCGCGAGCAGTTTCCCGGCACCCGAATAGCCAGCGTCCAGGGTGAAATCGCCGTGACAGATGAGCGTGTTGTCCAGCGCAAGACCGGCGTCGCGCAGGGCCGCTTCATACCCCGCCAGACGATCACGCGTGAGCGGGCTGCCTTTGGGTCCTTTGATCAGTCCGATGCGCTGATGCCCCATCGCGATCAGGTACTCGGTCATGGCTTTGGCCGCCGCAACGTTATCCAGACTGATCGTTGGATGCCGTCCGTGCCGGATGACTTCGCAGGCATTGACGATCGGGGTCAGCACTGGCTCGGCGGCGGATTCATCGAATGGATCAAAGGCACGCAACTGAATCACGCCATCGGCTTGATGGGCGTACACCAGATCAGCGAACTGGCGCTCAAGTGATGCCTGGCCCTGGGTGTCGCACAACAGCAACCGGTATCCGGCGGCCTGCGCGGCTTTCTGTGCGCCGCTGATCACCTTGGCGAAAAAAGTGTTGGCAATAGTCGGGACCAGAATCACCAGGTTGCCCGTTCTGCGCGAGCGAAACTGCACCGCCATCAAATTCGGTCGATAGCCGGTTTGCTGGACGGCGGCCATGACCCGCTCGCGGGTATCGGGCAGCACACGCTCGGGGGACTTCAATGTTCTCGACACCGTTGCTACCGAGACACCCGCCAGCCGTGCCACTTCGCGGATATTGGACAAGACTGCCTCGCTCTTTCAATCAAATCGGCCGTCGAGCTTACCGCACAGCGTCACACGCCGAAACGTTGGCATTCGTCAGACACGGTTTGACACTCGCTGATTTCAGGCCTAGATTTCGCCGACGATGTAACCGGTTACATCATCAATGTTTCGCATGAATCCACTGAGACAATTGCCATGATTGCAGCAGGAAGAAAAATAAGAATGGGCTTCGTCGGCGGTGGTGAAGGTGCCTTCATCGCCCAGGCACACCGGCAAGCCGCCGGCCTCGATGGACGCTTCGAACTGGTCTGCGGTGCGTTCAGCCGCGACGCCCATAACAATCAACGCAGTGGTGCGGCGCTTGGGCTGCCTGCGCAACGCTGCTATGACGCCTGGCAGGACATGCTGGCCGCCGAACACGCACTGCCGGCCGATCAGCGCATGGAACTGCTGGTGATCGTCACGCCTAATCACCTGCACGCCCCTATCGCCAGTGCAGCACTGAGTGCGGGTTTCCATGTGTTCAGTGAAAAGCCCGCTGCGCTCAATCTGGCGCAAGTGCAGGACTTGGCCCGCGTGGTCAACAACAGCCAGCGGATCTACGCCTTGGCACATACCTACCTGGGGTATGCGATGGTCTGGCAGGCACGCGAGATGGTCGCCAACGGTGAAATCGGGCGTCTGCGCAAAGTCCTCGTCGAATACCCGCAAGGCTGGCTCAGCAGCGATGTGGCTGGCCAAGGCAACAAACAGGCGGGCTGGCGCGACAATCCTGAACAATCCGGCATCGGTGGCTGCATCGGTGACATCGGCACGCACGCGTTTTCCCTCGCGGAGTTTGTCGCGGGTCAATCCATCCAGTTCATCAGCGCGATGCTCGGGTCGCATTTGAGCAGTCGCCAGCTGGATGACGACGCCTCGATGTTGTTCAAAATGGCCGACGGCGCCAGCGGCGTATTGATCGCCAGCCAAGTGTGCGCGGGCGAAGAGAATCCGCTGAAGATTCGCCTTTATGGCGACAAGGGCGGGCTGGAATGGCGTCAGGAAGAGCCCGCCAGTCTGATCCATCGCCCGTTGAATGAACCGATGCGCGTGCTGCGCTCAGGCGTTGGCCAGCCTTGGCTGTGCGAAGCCGCCACCCGGCGCATGCGCTTGCCCGCCGGGCACCCGGAAGGCTACCTCGAGGCCATGGCCAATCTCTACGGTGACCTCGCGCAGGCCATTTTCCAGGGTGCGAGCGGCCCTGACGCACCGGGCGTTCCCGGCATAGCCACCGGGCTGCGCGGCATGGCCTTCATCGAGACCGCCATCGCCAATCATTGTGGCGAAGCCAAATGGACCGCAATACCTGACCTTGCCAATGGAGCAGCCGCCAATGAACGTTAATCAACAACGCCCGAGCGGGATGCGCGGCCCCGGTATCTTTCTCGCCCAATTCATCGCCGACGAAGCGCCTTTCGATACCTTGGCCAACATCGCGCAATGGGCCGCTTCCCAAGGCTACAAAGCCATTCAATTGCCGACCCTCGGCACGCGCTTCATCGACCTTGAACGCGCCGCCGACAGTCAGGATTACTGCGACGAACTCATCGCCGTATGCGCCAAGGCCGGCGTGGTGATCAGCGAGCTGTCGACGCACCTGCAAGGCCAACTGGTCGCGGTGCATCCGGCGTTCGACGCACTCTTCGATGACTTCGCCCCGGCAGCGCTGCGTGGCCAGCCGCAAGCACGCACCGAGTGGGCGATCAGCCAGTTGAAACTGGCGGCGCGCGCCAGTCAGCGCTTGGGGTTGACCGCCCACGCGACCTTTTCCGGCGCCCTGCTCTGGCCCTACGTCTACCCATGGCCGCAACGCCCTGCCGGCCTGGTGGAACAGGGCTTTGCCGAATTGGCGAAACGCTGGTTGCCGATCCTCGAATGCTTCGATGAGGCCGGTGTCGACCTCTGCTACGAGATCCACCCCGGCGAAGACCTGCACGATGGCGCCTCTTTCGAACAATTCCTTGAAGCGGTGAATCATCATCCGCGCGCGGCAATTCTGTATGACCCGAGCCATCTGTTGCTGCAGCAAATGGACTACCTGGGCTTCATCGATCGCTACCACGCGCGCATCCGCATGTTCCACGTCAAGGACGCGGAGTTTCACGCCAACGCGCGATCCGGCGTCTACGGTGGCTATCAGGGCTGGGTTGATCGCCCGGGGCGGTTTCGTTCATTGGGCGATGGCCAGATCGACTTCAAGGCGATCTTCAGCAAACTGACGCAATACGACTTCAACGGCTGGGCCGTGCTGGAGTGGGAATGCTGCTTGAAAGACGCGGCACAAGGCGCTGCCGAAGGGGCGGCCTTCATCGAACGACACATGATCACCCGAACCCGCAAGGCATTCGACGATTTCGCCAGTGTGAGTGCTGACGAGCAATCCAACCGGCGTCTGCTGGGCCTTGGCGAACCCTGATTACCACGCTGTTACCGACATAAAAATAATACGGTGATTGAAATGAACGTAATGAATGCGCGACTCAGCGTCATGATGTTTCTGCAGTTTTTTATCTGGGGCGGCTGGTTCGTCACCCTCGGCACCTTTCTCACCACGACACTGGCAGCCAGCGGCGGCCAGGTGGGAATGGCGTTCTCCACGCAGTCGTGGGGCGCGATCATTGCGCCGTTTTTCGTTGGTCTGATTGCTGATCGCTTTTTCAATGCCGAACGCATTCTGGCGGTGTTGCACCTGCTGGGTGCGGTGCTGCTCTTTCAGCTTTATCGGGCAGCTGATTTCAGTGCGTTTTATCCCTATGTGCTGGCGTACATGTTGGTCTACATGCCAACGCTGGCCTTGGTCAACGCAGTAGCCTTCCGACAGATCAAAGACCCGGCCCGGGAGTTTTCCCGCATCCGCGTATGGGGCACCATTGGCTGGATTGTCGCCGGCATCGTGATCAGTTTCGGCTTTGCCTGGGACGCTCAACAGACGATTGCTGCAGGCGGTTTGCGCAACACGTTCCTGATGTCCGCCGTGGCCTCGCTGGTGTTGGGCCTCTACAGTTTCAGCCTGCCGAAAACCGCACCGTTGAAATCCACCACCGATACGCCTGGTATCAAACAGATGGCGGGGATGGACGCATTGGGCCTGCTCAAGGATCGCAGTTATCTGGTGTTCTTTCTCGCGTCCATCCTGATCTGCATTCCTCTGGCGTTCTATTACCAGAATGCCAATCCGTTTCTGGCCGAAATCGGTGTCACCAACCCCACCGCGAAGATGGCTCTGGGTCAGGTCTCCGAAGTGCTGTTCATGCTTCTGCTACCCCTGTTCATCCAGCGTTTCGGCATCAAGATTGCATTGCTGGTCGGCATGCTGGCCTGGGCCTTGCGCTATGTATTGTTCGCCTACGGCAACAATGGTGACCAAGCGTTCATGCTGCTGATCGGTATTGCGCTGCACGGCGTGTGTTATGACTTTTTCTTCGTCTGCGGGCAGATCTACACCGATGCCAAAGCGCCCGAGCGCTTCCGCAGCTCGGCTCAGGGCCTGATCACCTTGGCCACTTACGGTGTGGGCATGCTGATCGGATTCTGGGTGGCGGGTCAGATCACTGACCACTTCACCGCGCAAAACGGCCACAACTGGAGAAGTATATGGCTGTTCCCGGCAGGATTTTCGGTGGTGGTTCTGCTGTGTTTCGCGCTGGCGTTCAAAAGCCGTGGCGGCGAAAAGGAAGGGATGCCGTCGACCGTCTAGAAACGCCGTTCTGATAGGCGCAGCGGCAGAAAACAGAAAAAGCCTGCTTTTCAGGGCAGGCTTTTCGTTTGCGGCGCGCAGGCTTACTTCTGCTGAGCGGTCAGCGCCGAGTAGCTGTTCATCAGGTTGCGGTAGTTGGGGATCCGCTGCGACAGCAGGTTACCCAGACCTTCAATGTCGTTGCGCCAGTCGCGGTGCAGCTCACACGCCACCGAGAACCAGTTCATCATCTGTGCGCCGGCCTGAGTCATGCGGCTCCACGCGGCTTGTTGCACGGTGGTGTTGAAGGTGCCGGAAGCGTCGGTCACCACAAAAACATCAAACCCTTCCGCCAGCGCCGACAAGGTCGGGAACGCTACGCACACATCCGTCACCACACCGGCAATGATGATCTGCTTACGGCCGGTGGCTTTGATCGCCTTCACAAAATCTTCGTTGTCCCAGGCGTTGATCTGACCTGGACGAGCGATGTACGGCGCGTCCGGGAACATCTCTTTCAACTCGGGTACCAGCGGGCCGTTCGGGCCTTGTTCGAAACTGGTGGTGAGGATGGTTGGCAGTTCGAAGAATTTGGCCAGATCGGCCAGGGCCAACACGTTGTTCTTGAATTCGTTTGGCGAGAAGTCCTGCACCAGAGAAATCAAACCGGTCTGGTGATCAACCAGCAGCACGATGGCGTCGTCTTTGTTCAGGCGGTTGTAGGTTGGAGTGGTCATGGTCTGCTTCCCTTTTGAGTTTTTGAATTTGTTGTTGCGTTCAAGTTGGGTACAGATTACTGACGCACAGGGACGGGATAAATCGGCTGAAAAGCGTTTCACCGTCAACTCAAAAAGGACAATACCTATCAACCAGGCACTTCTGCACTGTCGGCAGAAACCGACAATGACGCGCTCATTTCAGCGTGACACACCGCGAGTATTTCATCGGCCAATGCTGAATCATCCGGGCAGGCCCGCGACAGGATGATCGCGCCCACCGCACGCGCCAGCATGTCGATCATTTTCACTCGCCCCTCACCAGATGCAGCGTCGGGCCCTGTCGGGTACTTGTCGCCAAGCGTCTGCAGCGTGCGCTCGATGCCGTCGGCAAACGCTGTTTTAACGTCGTCAGACTGGCGCGCGGCGTCGCCGCACAACGCCGCCATGGTGCAACCGCTGCCCCGCCCGTCCCGATGGTCTTTCGACACATAAGCGTCGATGAAGCCTTGAACATCGACCATTTCGGCACTGACCAACGAGCGCGCGAGGCTGTTGGCCGAGGCTTCGGACATCAGGTCGGCCTTAGAGCCGAAGTGCTTGTAGAAACCTCCGTGGGTGAATCCGGCTGCCGCCATCAGGTCCGCGACGCCGACGCCGTCAAAACCTCGCTCACGAAACAGCACCGAGGCGGTCTCGACGATGTGCTCGCGGTTTGCCTGCGCCTGGGCTTTGGTGACTCTCACTTCAATACCTCCGCTGAAAAATCATGCGCCGATGATACATAGATGTCGGCCATAATCAAAATCGTTGACAGCTTAGATTTCGATCATCATCCTAATTGCAGAGGTTACGGCTGCACCCACAGACACGGAGTATTGCTGCTCGGTAAGTCGAGCTCCGCCGTAATTGCTGCCTCATGCATCACCCCTAATCGATGTTTTTTGAAAAAGAGATGATCCCATGACTACCCGCCCTGCTGTTCTCATCACTGGCGCCTCCACTGGTATTGGCGCGGTTTACGCCGAACGTTTCGCTCAACGCGGGCACGATCTGGTGCTGGTCGCCCGCGATCTCGAGCGCTTGGAAACACTCGCCGCGAAACTGCGCAGCGAACACAGCGTCGCCGTGGATGTGCTTCAGGCCGACCTGACCCAACTCAAAGACCTGACCACTGTCGAAACGCGCCTGCGCGACGATGAGCGTATTGGCATCCTCGTCAATAACGCCGGAGCTGCGCAGTCCGGCAACTTCATCGAGCAGAGCACCGACAAAGTGGCCAATCTGGTCGCCCTCAACACCACGGCACTGGTGCGGCTCGCCAGTGCCATCGCTCCCCGTCTGGCGAATGCCGGTGATGGCGCCATTATCAACATCGGCTCGGTGGTCGGTCTGGCCCCGGAGTTCGGCATGTCGGTCTACGGCGCGACCAAGGCGTTTGTCCTGTTCCTGTCTCAGGGTTTGAGTCTGGAACTGTCGCCACTGGGCGTCTACGTGCAAGCCGTGCTGCCGGCCGCGACGCGTACCGAGATCTGGGATCGCGCGGGCATCGACATCAACACCTTGAGCGAGGTCATGGAAGTCACTGATCTGGTCGATGCGGCGCTGGTCGGTTTCGATCGTCGCGAGCCGGTAACCATTCCGCCGCTGCATGAAGGTGAGCGCTGGGATGCCTTGCAAACCGCGCGGCAGGGCCTGCTGGCGCAGATTCGCCAGTCCGCGGTCGCGCAGCGCTATCTGGCGTGATTGCAGTGGAACAGATGCCCTTCGTCACAGCCGCCAACCAATCGATCATGGTTGGCGGCACGGCCTTCGCCTATCGAGACCTCGGCGCGAAATCGGCCGTGCCGCTGATCCTGCTCAATCATTGGGGCGCGGCACTTGACCACTGACGCAATCCGCTCAGGCAACGCAGCCCTTCCCTAAACAGTGAGAGCCGTCCCCACCATGAAAGCTTATTTTATCGATCGCTACGGCAAGCAGAACGGGCGCATGGGCGACGTGCCCGAGCCACTGCCGGGCGCCCATGACGTGCTGATTGAAGTCCATGCGGCCAGCGTCAACGTACTCGATTCAAAGATTCGCAGCGGCGAATTCAAACTGATTCTGCCGTACTCATTGCCCTTGGTGCTGGGCAACGATTGTGCCGGCGTGGTGATTGCGGTTGGCGCAGCGGTCAGGGGTTTCAAGCCCGGCGACGCGGTGTATGCGCGCGTGCCCGATCAACGAATCGGTACGTTCGCCGAGCGAATCGCCGTCGAGCAAAACGCCGTGGCGTTGAAGCCCGCCAACCTCAGCATGGAACAAGCCGCCGGCATTCCCTTGGTTGCCCTGACAGCCTGGCAAGCGCTGGTCGACATCGCCCGTTTGCAAAAGGGTCAGAAGGTTTTGATTCACGCCGGTTCCGGCGGTGTCGGCAGCATCGCGATTCAACTGGCCAAACACCTCGGCGCCTTTGTCGCGACCACCACTAGTACGGCGAATGTCGAATGGGTTAAAGCGTTGGGCGCAGACGTGGTGATTGATTACAAACAGCAGCACTTCGAGCAGGAACTGCGCGACTACGACGTGGTGCTGAACAGCCTCGGCACCGACGTTCTGGAAAACTCGCTCAAGGTACTCAAGCCGGGCGGTCAGCTGATCTCCATATCAGGCCCGCCAACTGCCGAGTTCGCCAAGGCGCAGGGCCTGGCGTGGCCGCTGCGGCAAGTCATGCGCTTGTTGAGCCTGAGCATTCGGCGCAAGGCGCGCAAGCAGGACGTCCGTTACAGCTTCCTGTTTATGCGGGCCAACGGCGCACAACTGCAAGAAATCACCACCCTGATTGAAGCCGGTGTAATAAGGCCCGTGCTGGATCGCACCTTCGCCTTCGAGTCAGCGGGCCAAGCCCTGACTTACGTCGAACAGGGCCGTGCGAAAGGCAAGGTAATCGTGCAGATCAAATAGTTGCCTGCCTGTAATCATCTGGCGAAAGACCCATGGATAACGTTGCCTGCGACACCGAAAAGCGCCCCGCCGATGGTGGTGGCGAGCTTGCTGGAAAGCTTTGCCGGGAAGACGCCGGAGGGTTGTGTCGCTGGCTAAGTGGCGGGTGCCGAAACAGCTGCCCTCACCCTAGCCCTCTCCCCCTGGAGAGGGAACCGAATGGGGGATATTGGCGATGAACGCCGACGTGCAATAGCGCCTGTGAATCCACTACCGCCAAGCACTGCGGATGATCCCGTAATCGAAACGATCTGTCAGGTTGGTGCATAAACCAAGACACGTCGGTCGGAATCCCATTCCCGCCAAGCACTGCGGATGGACCCGTAATCGACGCGATCTGTCAGGTCGATGCATAACGCCAGACACCTCGGTCGGCTCCCTCTCCCCCGGGCGGTCCGACGTTTCGGGAGGGCTGGGGTGAGGGGCCGCCGTTGCAGCGTCGAACGCGGCTTACAAGGTGTAGGAAATCCCCACCTGCACCGTTCTCGGCGCACTCGGATAGGCGTAAACGTTACCGAACGCGCCCTCTTCATAATCCCGGTCAAACAGATTCTTCACGTCAAGATTGAGCCGCACCTTCTCGTTGACCTTATAGAAGCCGAGCAAATCGACAACCGTGTAGCTGTCCATCGAGAACGCAGTATTGGCGGTTTGCCCAGCACGCTCGTCAACGTATTTGAGTCCGGTACCCAGGCCCAGGCCTTTGAGCGTGCCGTCCTGAAACTCATAAACGTTGAGCAGGCTGAAGCTGTTTTGCGGAATGTTCATCAACCGTGTGCCCGAACGGATCACGTTGTCCTTGGTCACCTCGGCATCCACGTAGGCGTAGCCGCCGATGACGCGCCATTCGGGGGTCAGGTTGCCGGCGACGTTCAGATCGAAACCACGGCTGCGCACTTCCCCGGCCGCCACACTGAAGGCCGAATCCACCGGGTCCGTGGTCAGCACGTTGCGCTTTTCGATCTGATAGATCGCCGCATCGACGCTTAACTGATGATCCAGCGCTTCCCACTTGACGCCCATTTCGTGGGATTTGCCTTTCTCCGGGGCGAAGCCTCCGCCCACGCGGCTCGCGCCGGTGTTGGGCTTGAACGAGCGCGCAGTGTCGGCGTAGACCGCCAGCGTGTCGGTCAGGTCGTAGGTCACGCCGAGACGCGGAGTTACCGCGTTATCACTGGCCTGCCAGTCTTTGCCGCCCGGCACGTAGGTTTCATAGTCGTGTTCGAAACGCTCGAAACGCGCCCCGGCCAAAACCTTCAGACGCTCGGTCAACGCCACCTGATCCTGGACGAACGCGGCATAGGTCTTGAGGTTTTCCTTGTCGTGGGTCGGCGTGCGGGTCAATGCCGGACGCGGCTGGCCGTAGACCGGATCGAAGATGTCGATCGGGTAGGCGCCGACCGCGCCGCTGGAACGCTGAATGATCGACTTGTAGTCGTAATCTTCGTATTCGATGCCGGTCAGCAAGGTGTGCTGCAGGCCACCGGTGCTGAAATGACCGGTGAGATTGAGCTGGGTGTCCTTGTCGGTCCACTCCAGTTTGCGGTAGTTGAAATTGCGCCCCAGGGTTCGACCGTCATCGGCAATGCCGTTGGCTTCGATCGCGTTGCCTTCAAGCGAGCCGTCGAGCCACTGGAAGCCACCGCCCAGCGTCCAGTCATCATTGAGCAGATGTTCGAAGCGCAGTTGCGCCATGTTGTTGTCGTTGTGCAACTTGCCGGCGTCCTTCTCGCCGAAGAACGTGTCGCGCGAGGCGGTGCCGATCTGTTTGGCGTAACGCGTCACGCCGCGATCCAGTGGATGATTGTTGCGCATGAAATCACCCTCGAAGATCACTCGGGTGGTATCGCTGGCCTGCCAGGTCAGCACTGGCGTGATGCCGTAGCGCTCGGTCTCGACGTGATCGCGAAAGGTATCGCCGCCCTCACCCACCACGTTCAATCGATAGGCCAGACGACCCTCTTCGTCCAGAGGGCCGGAGGCGTCCAGCGTGCCGCGTTTCATGCCTTGATCATTCAACTGACTGCCCAACGTGACTGTGCGCTCGGCCAATGGCTGCTTGGACACAACGTTGAAGGTGCCGCCCGGATCACCACGGCCATAGAGCATCGTCGCCGGCCCGCGCAGCACTTCCAGACGCTCGATGGTGTTGGCGTCAGGCATGTTCGGGTAGCCGCGATTGATCGGGAAGCCGTTGCGGTAGAACTCGCCGGTGGTGAAGCCGCGCACGGTGAATGTGGTCAGTCCCTGCCCGCCGAAATTGTTCGCCCGGCCCACGCCGCCCGCGTAGTCCAGTGCATCTTGCAGTCGCGTGGCGCCGAGGTCTTCGACCGCATCCCTGGTCACTACGCTGATCGATTGCGGGGTTTCATGGATCGAGGTATCGGTGCGCGTGGCGCTGGCAGAACGTGTGGCGCGGTAACCCTGCACCGGGCCGTCGGCCCGTTCGTAGTTCGCCGTGCCGACCACGTCGGTTGCGTCCAGCTCAAGCGCTGCGGGTGTTGATTCGGCCTGCTCGGCCCACGAGGAAGGGGACAACGCTTGCAGCACACAGATTGAAAGCAAAGTTCGACGCATGAAATCACAACCTTACGAATAGGCCAGAACGAAGGGCAAAACCGCCAGCAAAGCGCCGCGGATGGTATACCAAACGTTTCGTTATTGAAACTTATTCCCATTCGTATGTTTGAGCCGAGCGCGTGCCGATTCAAATGTCATCCATTGCGTCGCGCAAAAAACCTGGTCAAACGTGCAAAAGCTGTTTCGTCATTGCCATCGAAGTGTCCAGGGATTGCCCGGTACGCTGCAATTTGTTCAGCAAACTGGCGCCCAACCACAGCTGATAAAGGGTTTCCGCCAGATGCCGGGCGTCGCCTGCGGGCAGGCTGTTTTCGGCCTGACCCTGCTCGATACACAGGGTGATGCGCGCCACCACCTGCTCGGCGCCGTCGCGCAAGGTGAGGCGCATCGACTCCGACAAGTCCGCAACCTCGGCACTGAGTTTCACCACCAGACACTCATCGCCGTGCCCTTCGAGGGTGCAGCGGTTCTGCCAGCCCTGCCAGTAATCCATCAGCCGCTCGTAGGCGCTCAGCCCCGGCAGCGTCAGGCGCCGCTCCATGTCGGCGAGGTAGCCGACGAAGTAATCCGCGAGCAAGGCCTGGCCGTACAACTCTTTGGATTTGAAGTAGTGATAGAACGAACCCTTGGGCACACCGGCGGTTTGCAGGATCTCGTTGAGGCCGACACTGGTGAAGCCCTTCTCGGCCATCATCCGGTGGCCGGTGTCGAGCAAGTGTTGGCGGGTGTCGTCGTAGGTCGCTTTCATGGGCGCAAATTACCAGGCAATAGACCAGTCGTATTTTCGGAGGAACGGAAGTTTGCCATACCTGTCGATGAAAAACCGCAGGATAAAAAATTACTAGACGACTGGTCTAATTGGAATCTATGCTGCGCCCCGACAAACGTTTTCTGACCGGTGTGGCCGATGTGCGAATCCTTCGCTCAATCGAAGACACCTGATCGACTCAAGGTGCTCTATGAAAATCCTGATGGTTTTGACTTCTCACGATCAACTCGGCAACACCGGCAAGAAAACCGGCTTCTGGCTGGAAGAGTTCGCCGCGCCCTACTACGCCTTCAAGGACGCCGGCGCCGAGGTCACTCTGGTCTCGCCCGCCGGTGGCCAGCCGCCGCTGGACCCGAAAAGCGATGAGCCCGATGCGCAGACCGCCGAGACTGATCGCTTCCGCAAAGACTCCGCCGCGCAACAGGCACTGGCCAACACCGGTCGCCTGACCGACGTCAGCGCTGAGGATTTCGATGCGGTGTTTTACCCGGGCGGCCACGGCCCACTGTGGGACCTGGCCGAAGACAAGCAGTCGATCGCGTTGATCGAAGCGTTTGACCGCGCCAACAAACCCCACGGTTTTGTCTGCCATGCGCCGGGCGTATTGCGCCACGTCCTCACGGCTGACGGCAAACCGCTGGTCCAGCATCGCCAGGTCACCGGTTTCACCAATTCCGAAGAAGAGGCCGTTGGCCTGACGGACGTGGTGCCGTTCCTGATCGAGGACGAGTTCCAGCGTCTCGGCGGTCATTACTCGAAAGTCGCTGACTGGCAGGTTCATGTGGTCGCCGACGGGCAACTGGTCACTGGCCAGAATCCTGCCAGCTCCGCCGCTGTCGCGAAAAAACTGCTGAAGATGCTGGGCTAAAACCTCGCTTCCAACCTTCCTAACGCCGGGTGCGTCTTGCTCGGCGTTATTTTTCATCCAATCAATAGTCGACTGGTCTAATAAGAACCAAGACAAGGTAATCCATGAATAGCACCCCGTTCTTCACCCCGGCCAAACTCGGCCATCACACCCTGAAAAACCGTATCGTCCTGCCCCCCCTCACCCGCCAGCGCAGCACCCAGCCGGGCAATATCGCCAATGAGCTGATGGCCGAGTATTACCAACAGCGTGCCGGCGCCGGTTTGCTGGTTACCGAAGGCACCCAGATCGAACCCCGTGGCCAGGGTTATGCGTGGACGCCGGGCATTCATACGCCTGAGCAAATCGCCGGTTGGCGCAAAGTCACCGACGCCGTGCATGCCGTGGACGGGGTGATTTTCGCCCAGTTGTGGCACGTCGGCCGCGTCTCGCATACCGCGTTGCAACCCGACGGCGCGGCGCCGGTTTCCGCCTCTGCTGTGGCCACCGACCGGGTCAGCGTGTTTATCGAAACCGCGCCCGGCGCCGGTGAACTGGTGCCACCGTCGGCACCTCGCGCGCTGAGCACCGATGAAGTTCAGGAACTGGTTCAGCTGTACATCCAGGCCGCACGCAACGCCATGGACGCCGGTTTCGATGGCATCGAATTACATTGCGCCAACGGGTATCTGGTGAACCAGTTCATCTCCGCCCACAGCAATTTGCGCAACGATCAGTACGGTGGTTCGTTGCACAATCGCCTGCGCTTTCTCAAGGAAGTGGTCGCCGGTGTCGCCGAGTGCATCGGCAAGGAAAAGGTCGGTGTGCGGTTCGCGCCGCTGTTCACCACCACCGATGAAGCGCGCACTTACCTGGGCATGGTCGAAGAGGATCCGCACAGCACTTACATTGAAGCGATCAAAGTGCTGCAGGACGTGGGCATCGCCTATCTGTCGATTGCCGAAGCCGACTGGGACAACGCGCCGGCAATGCCCCTCACGTTCCGTCAGGCCGTGCGCGAGACCTTCAGCGGCGCGATCATTTATGCCGGGCGCTACACCGCAGAAACCGGTGCGCAACTGCTCGATTCCGGGCTGGCAGACTTGGTCGCTTTTGGCCGTCCGTTCATGGCCAATCCCGATCTGCCTGCGCGGATTGCCAATGACTGGCCATTGAATGCGTTGAACCCGGCGACGGTGTATGGCGGTACCGCGGAGGGTTATACCGACTACCCCGTTTATCCCGGCTAAGCCTTTCAAGACAACGTAAAGCGCTCCCGCAACAGCGGGAGCGTTTATCCGAGTCGGAGTGCAAGCCCTTGTGGGAGCGAGCCTGCTCGCGAAAGCGGCGGGTCAGTCACTCACACTGTTGAATGTGACGACGCCTTCGCGAGCAGGCTCGCTCCCACAGGAGAGATCTGAATATCACGCAATTCACCGCACAAAAACCTATACAAAGACTACAATCTGTACAACTATCTGGACTTAACGTTTAAACGTCCATCAGGCAGCCTGCTGCTCACTACGCTGAATCCGTGAAATGAACAAAACCCATCGGCTGTGCCTCGTTCTGGGCGACCAGTTATCGTTTGATCTGGCTTCATTGACGGGGCTGGATCGCGAACACGACCGCGTGCTGCTGGTCGAGGTCATGGAAGAAGCCAGCCATGTTGCCCATCATCCGCAGAAGATCGCGCTGATTTTCAGCGCCATGCGTCACTTCGCTCAGGCATTGAAAGACCAGAGCATCCGTGTGCATTACGTGACCCTCGACGACCCGCACAACAGCGGCTCGGTGCCCGGCGAATTAAAGCGCTGGCAGGCGCTGCTGCAAGCGAACGAGGTGCACCTGACCGAATGCGGCGACTGGCGTCTGGAGCAATCACTGAAGGATTGTGGCTTGCCGATCCATTGGCATGCTGACGACCGTTTCCTCTGCAGCCGCGATGAGTTTCGCACTTGGGCCGCTGGCAAAAAGCAGTTGCGCATGGAGTTCTTCTACCGCGAGATGCGCCGTAAAAGTCGCCTGCTGCTCAACGGTGACGGCACCCCGGTCGGCGGCGCGTGGAACTTTGATGCCGACAATCGCAAAGCCCTGCCCAAATCCGTCAAGGCGCCCTACCCGGCGGGTTTTACCAACGATGCAATCACCCTCGAAGTTCTCGCTCTGGTCAAGGATCGCTTCGCCAGTCATTACGGCAGCCTGGATGATTTCAACTATCCAGTGACCCACGCCGATGCCCAGACGCTCTGGGCCTGGTTTCTCGATTACGGCCTGGCCGGGTTCGGCGATTATCAGGACGCCATGGCCAGTGACGAACCGTTTCTGTTCCATGCCCGCATCAGCGCTGCGCTGAACATTGGCTTGCTCGATCTGCGTCAACTCTGCAGTGACGTGGAGTCGGCCTATTGGTCAGGCAACATTGCCCTGAATGCCGCCGAGGGCTTCATCCGCCAACTGATCGGCTGGCGCGAATACGTTCGTGGCGTTTACTGGCTGCACATGCCGGAGTACGCCGAGGGCAATGCCTTCGGTAATACGCGGCGCTTGCCAGAGTTCTACTGGACCGGCGAGACGCAGATGAACTGCATGCGCCAGGCCATCGGTCAGAGCCTCAAACACGCCTACGCCCATCACATCCAGCGCCTGATGGTGACGGGCAATTTCGCCCTGCTCACCGGCATCGCGCCGAGCCAGATCTGTGAATGGTATCTGGCCATTTACATGGACGCGTTCGACTGGGTCGAGCTGCCCAACACCCTCGGCATGGTCATGCACGCCGATGGCGGTTACCTTGGCTCCAAGCCTTATTGCGCCAGCGGCCAGTACATCAACCGGATGTCCGACTACTGTCGCGACTGTGCCTACTCGGTGCGCGAAACCACGGCTGACAACGCGTGCCCGTTCAACGCGTTGTACTGGCATTTTCTGATGCGCCACGGCGACCTTCTGCGCGGCAATCAGCGCATGGGCATGATGTACAAAAACCTCGACCGCATGCCGCCGGAAAAGCAGCAGGCCTTGTGGCAGCGCGGGCAGAGCTTGCTCGACAGACTGGATCGCGGCGAATCGCTATGAAAACGCGTGCCCCCTTGGCTCGCGTGCAACTTAAACATGACACCCCGGGTCAATGGCTCACAAAGCTTGCAAAGTCGATGGCTTGAGACACGCCAATTAAACGCAGAGCAACAATAAAGGCATGAGGAGTGGATACCCTGAAACAGCTTACTCGCGAGGAGCTTGAGTCCGAAGTCACGCGCCTGCGTCTGGCCGTCAAAGCGACCTGCGACGCCGTCTGGGACTGGGATCTGAAAACCAATCAGGTCATCTGGAACGACTCGCTGCAACAGGCGTATGGCTACGCGTCAGCAGCCATCGAGCCGACGTGTGACTGGCGGTTTGCGCAGATTCACACGCAGGATCGCGCACGCGTGACGACCTCCATTCGCTCAGCAATTGACGGCTCCGGGACGACCTGGAGCGCTGAGTACCGCTTCCTCTGCCACGATGGTTCGTACGCCGAAGTGCTGGATCGCGGACACCTGATTCGCAATGCCGATGGCCAGGCCGAACGCATGATCGGGGCGATGCTCGACCTGACCCGCTCGCGCAGTGCCGAAACTGCATTGCGTCGTAGCGAAGAACGTTTCAGCACCATTCTGGAAACCATCGAGGCCGCGTTCGCCATCGTCAAAGTCAAATTCGACGCCGACGACCACCCCATCGACTATTACTTCGTCGAGGCCAACCCAGCGTTCGAACGTCAGGCCGGGGTCAATCTGCGGGGCAATTGGGTCACCGAGTTTGCGCCCAACCTGGAAAAATTCTGGTTCGAGACTTACGGCCATGTGGCCAAGACCGGCGAGCCAGCCAACTTCGAGAACTACGCCAATACTTTCGAACGCTGGTTCGACGTGCGCGCCGTCCGCGTCGGCGACCCGGCCGATCGGCAGATTGCGATCTTCTTCAGCGATGTCACCGAGCGTCGCGACGCGCAAGAGCGTTTGCGCATCAGCGAGGCCGTCGCCCGGGAAAACGTCGAGCGGGTACAACTCGCTCTGGCCGCCGGCGCCATTATCGGCACCTGGCACTGGCACCTGCCCAGCGATCGCTTCAGCGTTGATGAAGCCTTTGCCCGGGTTCTCAACCTCGACCCTGCCTGGGGTCTCGACGGTCTGAGCCTGGAGCAAGTGGTGATGACCGTTCACCCGGACGACAGGCAAGGACTCACAACCGCCATCAACGAAGTCATTGCCCGTGGAGGTGCCTATTCGCACCAGTACCGAGTGCGCGGCGCGGATGGCAAATACACCTGGATTGAAGCGAACGGCCGCGTCGAGTGCGCCGAAGACGGCACGCCTTTGCGCTTTCCCGGCGTGCTCATCGATGTCGAAGACCGGCGCAATGTCGAAGCCGAGCGCGACCGGGTCACCGCTGCGTTAAAGGCCCTCAATGACACACTGGAACAACGGGTCTCGGCGCGCACCGCAGAGCTGATGCAGGCCGAAGAAAAGTTGCGGCAATCGCAGAAAATGGAAGCGGTCGGGCAACTCACCGGCGGTCTGGCGCATGACTTCAACAACCTGCTGGCGGGTATCTGCGCATCCCTTGAGCTGATGGACAAACGCATCGCCCAAGGGCGTCTGAGCGACATCGACAAATACATGCTGATCGCACAAGACGCCGCCAAACGCGCAACGGCCCTGACCCATCGCCTGCTGGCCTTCTCCAGGCGGCAGACACTCGATCCCCGGCCAACGGAAGTCAACGCGCTGATTGCCGGCATGACCGAACTGATCCAGCGCACCGTTGGCCCGAGCATTCGCCTGAAGACGGTCGTCGCCGCCGACCTGTGGCCGGCGCTGGTCGATGCCAGTCAACTGGAAAACGCCCTGCTCAACCTGTGCATCAACGCTCGCGACGCGATGCCCGACGGCGGCAGCATCACCGTCGAAACCGCCAATCGCACCCTGGATGCTGAATCAGCGCGCGTACGGGAAATGCCCGAAGGGCAATACCTGTGCCTGTCGGTCGCCGACACCGGTACCGGTATGAGCGCTGAAGTGATCGCCAAGGCCTTCGACCCGTTTTTCACCACCAAACCGCTGGGCCAGGGTACGGGGCTGGGGCTGTCGATGATCTACGGTTTCACCAAGCAATCCGGCGGTCAGGTGCGGGTGCAATCGACCGTGGGTCAAGGCACCATCATGTGCGTTTACCTGCCGCGCTACCTCGGCGAAACGCAGCGCAATCACGATGACGCGCAAAGCTTGGCAACGCCTCAAACCAAGGCCGGCGAGACCATCCTGATTGTCGACGACGAGCCCACCGTTCGCACGCTGCTCAAAGACGTGCTGAACGACCTTGGCTACAACCTGCTCGAAGCGTGCGACAGCGTTGAGGGCCTGGAAGTATTGCGCTCCAGCGCGCACATCGATTTGCTCATCACCGATGTCGGCTTGCCCGGCGGCATGAACGGCCGACAAATGGCCGATGCAGGCAGGCAGATCAGGCCGAAACTGAAGACGTTGTTTATCACCGGATATGCGGAAAGCTCAGTGATCGGCAACGGTCAACTCGGCCCGGGCATGCAGGTACTGACCAAACCCTTTGTCGTCGACACGCTGGTGTCACGCGTCAGTGGCCTGCTGTCCATCGACGTCGAGTAAGCGCTGCGCTCGGGATGCCATGAACCGGTTGCGCCCCGCGGTTTTCGCTTGGTACAGCGCCTGATCGGCTGACTCGATCAAACCGTGCGCAGGGTCCAGGCGTGAACCGCGCGCGGCGGCAATGCCGATGCTCAGGCTCACGCGGGTCACGGGACTGGAGGGGTGAGCAATGTTTGCTTGCTGTAAACGCTCAATGATCAATTGCGCCACCACGGCGGCACCGTCGATGTCGGTGGCGGGCATGATGACCGCGAACTCCTCGCCGCCGTAGCGCGCGACCAGGTCTGACGGTCGCCGCACACATTCATCCAGCACCCTGGCGACGGCTTGCAGACAGGCGTCGCCGGCAACGTGCCCGAGCGCATCATTGAAGCGCTTGAAATAGTCGATATCGATCATCAACAAGGCCAGCGACGAGCCGTCGCGCTGTGCCCGCCGCGCCTCTGTGGCCAGGGTCTGATCAAAGCAACGCCGATTCGCCAAACCGGTCAGCGCATCTTTCATGGCCAACAACTCCAACTGTCGGTTCGAGCCGAGCAATTGCTGCTGAGCGATGCGCAGTTCGCCTTCCACCTGGGTCCGGCGCCGGATATCGAGAATCAAGAACCAGCCAATCAGACCGGTAAGCCCCAACAGCCCCGCCACCACCACCGCCGACAGCAGCGCCTCGGTTCGCCAGGCCGCGAGGGCTTCACGCTTGCCGATGGCGACCGTGGTGATCAGGGGCAATTTTTCACTTTTGCGGAAGGCGTAGAGGCGTTCGACGCCATCCAGGCTGGAGGTATAAGAGGCGGTGCCGACCGATTGATCGACCAGGTATTTGGCGTAGATCGGCGACTTGGAAAAGTTGCGGCCCATGTCCTGCTCGCGGAAGGGATAGCGCACCAGCAACGTACCGTCGGTATAGGACAGGCCGATGGCCCCGTCCTGGCCGATGTCGAGTTTGCCGAACAGACGCAGAAAGTTTTCCACGCCAAGGGTCACGGCCACGACCCCGGCAAACTCGCCGCGATCGTCGTTGAAGCGGCGGCTGACGGTGATCACCCACTCCTGATTGGAACGGCTACGGATGGGTGGCCCGATAAAGGGTTCGCGGCTCGGATCGTCGCGATGATGAATGAAGTAGGCTCGATCAACGCTGCTGGCACCCACCGGAATCGGCCGGTTCGACGACATCAGCCAATGACCATCGCGGTCATAGATAGTGATACCGCTCAGCTGTGGCATCAGCGGTTGCTGGCGGTTGACCAGCGCACTCAGGCGCTGGATCTGCGCGGGGCCACTGCCCTCGGTTTCCAGGCGCTCGACCAGCCCGAGCAACAGCAGCGAACTTTGCCGGACAATGCCTTCGGAATAGGTCTCGAGTGCCTGGGTCAGGTTCAACCCGTGCACGTTGACTTCCTCCAGCGCGCGATCGCGCGAAGACAGCACTTTCCAGATGGTCAGCGACGCCAGGGAGCAGCCGATGACCAGCAACAAGAGAATGACGAGGTGGGTATCACGCTTCACGAAAGTACCTAATGGAAAGTCCGGTTTCCGGTTCCGGCCGTTACTGATTCAAGGCAATAACAGCGGTCGTATGTCCTCGACCGGCGCAAGGATACAAGTAGCGCGTCGAACGCGCAGCAACCGTGTGACGGAACGTCGTTTTCAGCCTCGTGACGTTGTTTCGCAACGACACAGCGGCGGCCTGCAACTTATATTCACGGCCGCAGGTCATTAGGCTTGCTGAGGTTGAATCCATCCGCAAACCTCGAACATTGAAGACACCGCCGTGGCCGCTGACCTCGATCGCCGCAACAACCTGTCACTGGACAGCCTCAACTTTTTCCTCGCCGACGTGCGCGACGGCCTCGGCCCCTATCTGGCCATTTACCTGTTGGCGGTGCATCACTGGGAACCGGCGAGCATTGGCCTGGTGATGACCATCGCCGGGGTCGCCGCGCTGATCACCCAGACACCCGCCGGCGCCTGGGTCGACAACAGCCGGCGCAAGCGTGCGCTGATTGCGATCGCGGCCCTGCTGGTGACCGCAAGTTGCCTGCTGCTGCCGTTCGTGACGTCCTTCACGTGGGTGGCGTTGACGCAAACCCTGAGTGCGATGGCCGCTTCGATATTCGCCCCGGCCATTTGTGCGATTACCCTGGGCATGACCGGACCGCGAGCGTTTACCCGCCGAACCGGACGCAACGAAACCTTCAATCATGCCGGTAATGCCTGCGCCGCGCTGCTGGCCGGCGTGTTCGCTTATCTGTTCGGCCCGGTGGCGGTGTTCTATCTGATGGCGGCCATGGCCCTGGCCAGCGTCATCGCCATTGCTTGCGTGTCGCCAGCCGCCATCGACCATGATCTGGCACGCGGGCTGGATCCGGCCGACGCCGGGCATCGCCAGCCTTCCGGTTTATCGGTGCTGCTGGGCAACCGCTCGCTGCTGCTGTTCGCCATTTGCTGTGCGCTGTTTCACCTCGCCAATGCAGCGATGTTGCCGTTGGTGAGCCAAAAACTTGCGCAAGCCAATTTGCAGATGGCCACCCCGCTGACCTCGGCCTGCATCGTCGCGGCGCAACTGGTGATGGTGCCGGCAGCGTTACTGGTCGGGGCGAAAGCCGATGTCTGGGGACGCAAACCGCTGCTGCTCGCCGGTTTTCTGATCCTGCCATTGCGCGGTGTGCTCTATACGCTGTCGGACGATGCCTATTGGCTGGTCGCGGTGCAGATGCTCGACGGTGTCGGCGCCGGTCTGTTCGGCGCCTTGTTTCCGATCATGGTCAAAGACCTCACGCAGGGCACCGGCCACTTCAACATCAGCCTCGGCGCATTGACCACGGCCTTCGGGCTGGGCGCGGCGCTGAGCAACGGCCTCGCCGGGTTCGTCGTGCAGGAGGCCGGTTACAGCGCGGCGTTTCTGACCTTGGCCGCAATTGCGGCAGTGGCTGTTGTACTGCTCGGGATCGGGGTTCCAGAGACCCAGCGCAGTGGCCGTCAGCCTGAAAGCGGCGCAGTGGTGGTCAATGCTGAATCCTGAAGCCCGATTGCACTGACTCTCTGCCCACGGGTACTATTGAGATGTATTCTCACTAACATCCGGAAAGCCCACCCGTGCACTCTCCTCCGTCCAGCAAGCTGGGATTCTTTTTCAGCGATCACCATCGTTGGCTGCTGCAGCACATCAATCGACATCTGCGCAATCACGCGGACGCCGAGGACACTGCCGCCGATACGTTTTGCCAGTTGCTGGCGGCGCGCGTTGATCCGGACAGCATCGAGCAGCCGCGCGCCTATCTGTCGACCATTGCCCGGCGGCTGATATTTGACCGTCACCGCCGACGCAAGCTGGAACTGGCTTATCTTGAACGCTTGTCGACACTGCCCGAGGGACTGGCGCCCTCGCCCGAGGAACAGCTGCAATTGATCGAAGCGCTGGTCGCCATCGACCGCGCCATCGACGGTTTGCCTTTGATTGTCAAAACCACCTTTCTCTACAGCCAGCTGGATGGCCTGAGCTATGTGGCGATTGCGCAGAAACTCGGGCTTTCGGAGCGCACGGTCAGCCGCTACATGAAACAGGCGTTGCGTCAGTGTTATCTGTGCGAGATGGCACCATGAGCAAGCCGCGCCTGGATGCGGTCAGCGAGCAAGCCATCGACTGGATGGTCAGACTTCGCGCCGGTACGCCTGATGCGGCGTTGCAAGAACGCTTCAATGCGTGGCTGGCGATGGACCGGGCGCACAGCCAGGCTTTCGAGAAATTGCAGGAACGTCTCGCTGGCTCGTTCAACACCGTACGCGCGCTGGATCGACGTTTGCCCGGGCAGGCCGGCGAAGCTCGCCAGGTGCTTTTGCAGCCACAGGCTTCGCGCCGCGACGCACTGCGCGCAATTGCCGGCCTCGGTCTGCTCGGTGGCAGCCTGTGGCTCGGTAGCAAAAGCCAGTTCGGCGAGTCGCTGCTGGCCGATCTGCATACCGGACGCGGCCAGCGGCAAAGCTTCAATCTGGCCGATGGCAGTCGCCTGAGCCTGAACGCTGACAGCGCCGTGGATCTGCGCTTCGATGGCCAGCAACGCGTGGTCATTCTGCGTCACGGTGAGTTGATCATCGATGTCGCCCCCGACCCGCGCCGGCCGCTGATCGTGCGCACCGCCGAGGGCGAATTGCGCGCGTTGGGCACACGCTTCCTCGTTGCTCAGGAACAACACGCCAGTCGTCTTGTAGTGTTGCAGCATTCGGTCGAAGCCCGACTGTTCGACGGCACCGCGCAAGTGGTCGGGGAAGGTCAGTCGGCGGTACTCTCTTCTCGCAGCATCACGTTTGCCAGCGCCGATGAGCAGCGCCGCGCCGACTGGTTGAACGGCCGATTGAACGTGCTCGATGAGTCGCTGGATCGTGTCGTTGACGCCCTACGCCCTTACAGTCGCGGTTTTGTGCGCGTCGCCCCCGAAGTACGGAACCTGCGCGTACAAGGTGTGTTCCCACTCGACGACCCACAAAAAACCCTCGCGGCATTGGCCGAAACTCTACCGATTCGGGTTGATCACTACAGCCCGTGGCTGACGCTGATCGGTAAAAAGTGATGCGCAAAAAATATTTTATGAAAATCATTCTTGTTTGTGTCCGGTTTTCATTTCTCATCCGACCTATCTCCTGACACTTTCACAAAAACAGGAGAACGTTGTGTTCAACTCGTGGCCCCGTACCCTTTCCGTCGCTGTTGCGCTGGCAACGCTGACGACCTCAGCGCTGGCGCAAGACCTCACGTTCAACCTGCCGGCCGGCCCGCTCGCCAGCACACTCAACGCCATTGCCGGCCAGAGCGGGCAGATCATTTCGCTGGAGCCGGCGCTGGTGCAGGGCAAACGCGCGCCGGCGGTCATCGGGCAAATGCCGGCCGAGCAAGCGCTGCAAAAGGCGCTGACGGGCAGCGGTTTGCAGCTACGGGTCACGGGGCAAGGCAATTTCAGTGTCGAGCCCGCCATCGACAACAGTGCGGCGCTGCAACTGGATGCCACCAACATTGTCGAACGCAGCTTCGACGCCACCACCGAAGGCTCGGGCTCTTACGCCGCGCGCGCCGTGACCATCGGCAAAGGCACGCACACGCTCAAGGAAATTCCGCAATCGGTCACGGTCATGACCCGCAAGCAGATGGATGACCAGGACCTCGTCGATCTGAAAGACGCGGTCAACAAGACCACCGGCCTGGTCGGCCTGCAGGGCGTCGGCAAAGGCATGATCATTACCTCGCGCGGCTTCCAGATTGATGACTGGCAGTACGACGGCGTACCGATCCCGCGCAACACCTACGCGCTGGGCAACTGGGCCACACAGGATCTGATTTTCTTCGATCGCCTGGAAATCTTGCGCGGCGCCTCCGGCCTGCTGCAAGGCACCGGCAGCCCCGGCGGCGCGATAAATCTGGTGCGCAAGCGCGGCCAGAACACGCCCACCGTAACCATCACCGGCAAGGCCGGTTCGTGGGATCACTACGGCCTGCAACTGGATGCCGGTGGCCCGCTGAACAGCAGCGGCACGGTACGCGGTCGCTTTGTCGCCGACGAAGACCAGAGCCAGTCGTTCGTCGATTACGAATGGAGCAAAACCCACTCGCTTTATGGCGCACTGGACTTCGATCTGCGCGACGACACCACTCTCGGTCTGGCCATCAGCAACTCCGATGGCGAGTCACGCCCGATGATCCGTGGCCTGCCCCGCTACGCCGACGGCAAGCCGCTGAATGTGCCGCGCTCGACCTACGGCGGCGCACGCTGGAACCATCTGGACATCGACGTCACCACGCTTTACGCCGATCTGGAACACCGTTTCAACGACGACTGGGCGTTCAAGGTCGGCGCGGTACGCATGGACGAAACCAACAAGGGCAAAAGCCAGCGCCTGCAAACCAGCGGCGACGGGATCAACGCCGATGGCAGCGGCATTCAGTACGCCGATTTCGTCACCGATTTCGACGCGACCAAGCTCGGTCTCGACATGAACGTCACCGGCCACTTCGACGCCTTGTCCATGGCCCATGAAGTGATGCTCGGCGGCAACTACTCGAAATACACCAGCGACGACAAAATCGCCCGAACCTTCAACAACAACACCACCGATACCATTTTCGGCATCGATCACGATCGACCGGACATCAGCTACGAAGGGATTCTCAACACAGCGGGCGGTCAAGCCACCCCGAGCAAATACGAGATTCGCCAGAAAGGCTTGTATGGCAGCTGGCGGATCAAACCGATCGATCCGCTGACCCTGGTGCTCGGCTCGCGCGTCAGCTGGTATGACTACAGCTATCAGTACGCGACGCAAAGAGCCTTCAACCCTGCGATCGCGCAACCGGACAGCACCGTGACGGAAACCGGCGTGGTCACACCGTATGCCGGCATCGTCTACGACTTGAGCCGCGAATGGGCGGTGTACGCCAGCTACACCGATGTGTTTGAGCCACAGACCAACCGCGACGCCAGCGGCGCCACGCTTAAGCCCGTGGTCGGCAGCAACTATGAAATCGGCCTCAAGGGCGAATTGATGGATGGCCGGGTAAATACCTCGCTGGCGCTATTCCGCTATGACCAGGAGAACCGCGCCATCAACGACCTCGCGTCGGGCATGGTCTGCGACGGTTGGTATTGCTCCAACGCCGCCGGCAAAGTCCGCAGCCAGGGGATCGAAGCCGAGATCAGCGGCGAAGTCCTGGACAACCTGCAACTGTTCGCCGGCTACACCTACAACACCACCAAGTACCTCGATGACCCGGACAACGAAGGCAAAGTCTTCAGCACCTGGACGCCGAAACACATGCTGCGGGTCTGGGGCGATTACCAGTTCAGCGGCGACTGGAATCGTGTCAGCACCGGTCTGGGCTTCACCACCCAGAGCCATACGCTGGGTTATGAACACACTTACGATGTCGGCGGTTACACCGTGTGGAGCGCCCGCCTCGGTTACCAGTTGAGCAAGGAAATCGGTCTGGCAGTAAACGCCAACAACCTGTTCGACAAGCGCTACTACGCCTCCGCCTACAATCAGCTTAACGGCAACAACAACTTCGGCGATCCACGTAATGTGATGTTCAGCGTGAAGTACACGCCCGAATTTTGAGGACAGCGTTAACTGCAAAAACAGAAAGCCTGCTTTTCAAAGCAGGCTTTCTGTTTTGGGTCGCGTCGGCTTACTTTTGCTGAGCGGTCAGCGCCGAGTAGCTGTTCATCAGGTTGCGGTAGTTGGGGATGCGCTGCGACAGCAGATTGCCCAAGCCTTCAATGTCGTTGCGCCAGTCGCGGTGCAGCTCACAGGCCACCGAGAACCAGTTCATCATCTGTGCGCCGGCCTGAGTCATGCGGCTCCACGCGGCTTGTTGCACGGTCGTGTTGAAGGTGCCGGAGGCGTCAGTCACCACAAACACCTCAAACCCTTCCGCCAGCGCCGACAAAGTCGGGAACGCTACGCAGACATCCGTGACCACACCGGCAATGATGATTTGCTTGCGACCGGTGGCTTTGATTGCCTTCACAAAATCTTCGTTGTCCCACGCGTTGATCTGGCCAGGACGAGCGATGTACGGCGCGTCCGGGAACATCTCTTTCAGTTCCGGTACCAAGGGGCCGTTCGGGCCTTGCTCGAAACTGGTGGTGAGGATGGTTGGCAGTTCGAAGAACTTGGCCAGATCAGCCAGAGCCAGCACGTTGTTCTTGAACTCGTTTGGCGAAAAGTCCTGGACCAGGGAAATCAGGCCGGTCTGGTGGTCAACCAGCAGCACGATGGCGTCGTCTTTGTTCAGGCGGTTGTAGGTTGGAGTAGTCATGGTGGGCGTCCCTTTTCAATGTTGGAAGTTGTTGTTGCGTTCAAGTTGTGTACAGGTTACTGACGCATCGCAAAGGGATAAATCGGCTGAAACGCGTTTAACCGTCAACCTGAACAGGACAATTCAGTCACAGGACCCTCAGCGTTTTCATCCTCAAGCCAGCAGAGCCGCGGTTATTAGCTAATAACACCTTCATTAAACCGTCGCTCAAACGTTGTACTAGGATAGGATCCAAGTCTGCCGTATTTCGTCGACCAAGGAGATCGTCGACAGGGCGGCAGATGTTTATGAATTAACGTCTCTCAGGGATGACACGCATATGAATTCACACTTGTTCCCCCACATCGGCAAGGTCATCGCCAGCACCGGCAGCCGGCACTTTCCGCGCATGCTGCATGACCTGATCCTGACGCAACTGGCGGTGGACGCCACGCACATTCGGCAGATGCGTGTCGAACCGCTGGGCCGCGCGTCGAGCCGCAGTGAGCCGGAGCCGCTGAAAGAGCCGGCCCTGCTCGCCGAAACGGTGTTTTCCGAACACAGTGCGGCGGCCCACCATTTACAGAGTCCGCCGGCCGCGACCAGCGCGGACGCCTCGCAACTGCACCTGACCCGGCGCAAGGACGGCTACCGCTACGTGATTTCGGTGTACCGCAACGGCGAGTCGCAGCGCTTTTCCGCGCAGGAACGCAGCCTGTTGCAGGATATCTCCCCGGTGCTGCTGCCAATGGTGGAAAAACACATCAATGCCCTGCAACCGGCCAGCCTTGAACCACAAACCCCGTCCGAAGCAGCCGAAGGCAGCGGCCTGGAAACCTTGCGCCTGCGCTTTGACGAGCGCCTGGTGCAGTTGGGGCTGAGCCTGTCGAACCGCGAAACCGAAGTCTGCGTCGGCCTGCTCGCCGGCCGCACGGCGCCGGAACTGGCTGAACAATTGGCGTTGAAGGTCAACACGGTGGAGAGCTACCTGAAACGGGCGGCGATCAAATTGGGCATCAGCGGGCGGCATTCGTTGATGCGCTGGATGTATTCGCCGTTGGAGGCGTTGGCGTCGACTGCGGCTTGATACGCATGGATTGCGACGCCTTTGGTATTTTGGGTGTGTCAGCGAGAATCCCCCCTCACCCCAGCCCTCTCCCCCCGAGGGGGCGAGGGGGAAAGGGAGCCGATCTCGGTTGAATTCGAAACTGAGTTCGACTTTTGAGCCGATCTTTGTGCTGTTCAAAACCTGAGTTCGACTTGGTATCTCACGTCGGTGCAACTCGAAAGAACACTGCGTTCAGTCCCCTCTCCCTCTGGGAGAGGGTTAGGGTGAGGGCACTCCCGCGACGTGCTCCAACGCCTGATTCACCGCCAATTCCCCCAACATCACCACTTGCGCAATACCCAGCAAGGTCTGGCGATGCGGCCCCTCCAGCATCCCGACAAAATCACACAACATGACCGAGGCCGAGGCCAGCGATTCACAGGCGTTTGCCAGCAGGGATTCGGTATCGGTTTGCGGGTTGACCCGGAACATAGCGTTGGGCGTATAGGGCGTGGCCATGATGTTGGCTGCAGTAACCGGCGGATCGGATGTCTTGGACATAAGCTCAAACTCCTTCTGCGCAGCGAGGGAGCAGGCTCCCTCGCGCGGCAGTTTCGCAATTAGTTGGGCAAGCGCTGGTTGTCGAGGACGCGACTCACCACCAATTCACTCAACATGATCACCTGCTGCAGGATCAGCATTTTCTTACGGTGAGGGCTGTCGACCGAGTCAGCAAGGTCGCGGGCCATGTCACTGGTCGAGGACAACGATTCGTAGGCTTCAACGAGCAGGGTTTCGTCGTCGATGGCGGGGTCGATCAGGTAGATCTTGCCGGTTTTGCGGGTGGGTTTTGAGGTTTTGAGGTTTTGAGCGCGGAAGGATTGAGGTAGAAATTGATCGCCCGTTCTGTGGCCTCTTTGATGTTTCGAGGTTCGAGTGCGGCGTCGTAGGGGATCGGATCGGTATCTGGTGGGTTGGGTGTGGCTTTGAACATAGATAAAGTCTCGTATCGAAATTAACCGGAGCCATCACTTTCGCTACCAAACGAAGGTGGCGGCCATGCGCGGGTTGGTAGACCGGTCGATACGGAAACCCGGCGCTCATGAATGAGCCCCACGCATGTCCACCATATAAAACGCAGCCGCAAAAAGAGACTGCATAACGTGGCGCCATACGGCGGTACCGAAGCGGGCTACCAAACCCGATCACTGATTTGCAGTGACAGGCAAACGATATATCCCGACCCATAGCCGCGTAAGCCGGCGGATTCTGGCGTACGCGTAGGTAACGACGCAAGGTGTTGTAGGCGGTATGACGTAACGGGTCGTGTAATTTAAACGCGCTCACGGCGTGGTGTTTATTGATGGAAAAGCTGGATGGTGGTGTTTTCGGGTTTTGCGGTGTGTCAGTGGGATTTCCCCCCTCACCCCAGCCCTCTCCCCCCAAGGGGAGCGAGGGGGAAAGGGAGCTGATCTTTGCGCTGTTCAAAACCTGAGTTCGACTCGGTATCCCACGTCGGCGTATCTCCAGCAAACACCGCGATCAGTCCCCTCTCCCTCTGGGAGAGGGTTAGGGTGAGGGCACTCCCGCGACGTGCTCCAAAGCCTGATTCACCGCCAATTCCCCCAACATCACGACCTGTGCAATACCCAGCAGGTTTGATGGGGTCGCTTTCAATCCCGCGCCAACGCCTCAATCGGATCAAGCCGCGAAGCATTCCGTGCCGGCACAAACCCGAACACAATCCCGATCAACGTCGAGCACACCACCGCCGTCAACACCGACGCCAGCGAAAACACCATCTGCCACTCCTTGATAAACACCGAAAACAAATGCCCGATGGCATACGACAGGGAAATCCCGATCGCCCCGCCCAACAAACAGACCATCACCGCCTCCACCAGAAACTGCTGACGAATATCCGACTGCCGCGCACCCACCGCCATGCGAATGCCGATCTCGCGGGTCCGTTCGGTCACTGACACCAGCATGATGTTCATCACGCCGATGCCGCCGACCACCAGGGAAATCACCGCAATCAGCGACAGCAGCAACGCCAGCGAGCGGCTGGTTTTCTGCACGGTCTGCAAGACGCTGTCGAGGTTGTTGGTGAAGAAATCCTTGGTGCCGTGACGTTGCAGCAACAGTTGCGTGACGTGCTCTTCCACCACTTTGCTTGGTTGACCGTCCTTCATGCGCACGCTGATGCTGTCCAGATAACGCTGGCCCAACACCCGCCCGGCGGCGGTTTCGTAAGGCACCCATACGTTGAGGGTTTTGCCCGAAGCGAAGAGGCTTTTATCCTGCGCGGCCACGCCGATCACTGTGCACGGCAGGTTGCCGATCAAAATCACCTGGCCTAACGGGTCAACATCCTGCCCGAACAGACGCTGACGGGTGTTGTGATCGATGACCACCACCTGTGCCTGGCGCCGCGCATCGTTTTCGCTGAACGGGATACCGGCGGCCATCTTGATCCCGCGCACCTTGAAGTATTGGTCGCTGACTCCGTTGACCTGCGCATCCAGGTCGATATTGCGATAACGCAGCAAGAGGCTGCGGCCAATCATCGGCGTGGCGCTGTCGACGTAGTACAGCTGATTCAGCGCCGTGACATCGGCAGGCGTCAGGGTTTCGATGGCCGCTGCTCGTTTGTCGCCGTAACTGCTGCCGGGATAGACATCGATGGTATTGCTGCCAATCGCGGCGATGTCTTTGAGCACATAGTTCTTGGCGCCCTCGCCCACCGCTGAAATTGACACCACGGAAGTGATGCCGATAACGATGCCGAGCATGGTCAGCAAGGTGCGCATGCGATGCGAGATCAACGCCACCCAGGCCATGGCGAACGCTTCTTTGAACAGCCCGAGGCTGGCGACCAGGCGCCGTGACGCAGCCGCTTTCGGTGCCACCGGTTCTTCGCTGAGCAGGTGCGTAGTGTCGCGCTCGTTGGCACGGTCGCTGAGGATTTCGCCGTCACTGACTTCGATGATGCGCTCGGCGTTGGCGGCGACTTTCGGGTCATGGGTGACCAGAATCACTGTGTGCCCCGCCGCGTGCAGCTCCAGCAGGATGCGCATGACCTCCTTGCCACTGGCCGTGTCGAGTGCGCCGGTCGGCTCGTCGGCAAGGATCACTTCGCCGCCGTTCATCAACGCCCGGGCGATACTCACCCGCTGCTGCTGACCGCCGGAGAGCTGGCTCGGCCGATGCGTCAAATGCCCTTCCAGCCCCAATCGCGCCAACAACTCACGGGCGCGGGCGTGGCGCTGAAGCTGCGGCGTGCCAGCGTAAATCGCCGGCATCTCGACGTTGTGCATCGCGCTCAGATGTGGCAGCAAGTGGTAACGCTGGAAGATGAAACCGAAGTAGTCGCGGCGCAGTTCGGCCAGGGCCTGATTGTCCAGATCGCGGGTTTCCTGGCCGTTGATCTTGTAGCTGCCAGCGGTGGTGTAATCGAGGCAACCGAGAATGTTCATCAAGGTCGATTTGCCGGAACCGGAAGCGCCGATAATCGCGACCATTTCCCCGGCATTGATCGTCAGATTGATGTTGTTCAGCGCGAGAAACTCGCGGTCGCCAGCGGTGAAACTGCGGGTGATACCGGTGAGCTGCAGCAGTGGCTCAGTCATGCTCAGGCCCCCGCCACATTGTTCACCGGATCACCGATCACCACGCGGTCACCTTCTGCCAGACCGGAGTTGATCTGCACTTTGACGTTGTTGTTGATCCCGGTCTGCACGTTGCGCGACTGCGCGTGGCCCTTGGCGTCGAGCACCCGTACCGGGAAACTGCCGTCGGCATTGCGCGGGCCGAGCGCCGCCACCGGCACGGTCAGCACCGACTTGGCGGTGTCGAGGACGATGCGCACCTGCGCGGTCATCGAGATGCGCAAACGATGGTCGGGGTTCGGCACCTCGAACAAGGCGTTGTAGAACACCGCGCTGCTTTGCTTCGGCGTACCGGCGGGCGGCGTTTCAAGAAAGTTCTGTGGCGCCGGGTCCGTGCCGCGCAGTTTCGCGTAGTAACGTTTGTCCTCGCCGAGAATGGTGAAATACACCTCCTGCCCCGGGGCGATGTGAATCACATCGGCCTCGGAGACCTGCGCCTTGACCGTCATGGTGTCCAGATCCGCCAGTTTCAGCAGGACCGGCGCCAGTTGGCTGGCGATCACCGTTTGCCCTTCTTGAGTGACCACGCCGACCACATCGCCATCGATCGGCGCGACAATCCGCGTATACGCCAGATTGACCTTGGCGGTGTCGATCTGGATGTGCGCACTTTTGATCTGCGCGTCCAGCGACATCAGATTGGCCTGCTGCACCTGATAGTCCGACTCGGCGGTTTCAAAATCCTGGCGCGAGATCGACGCGTCGTCCTGCAGGTTCTTGTAGCGCTCATAGATTGCCTTGGTCTGCCTGAGCTGGGCTTGCGTGGCGCGTTTTTGCGCCTGCAGGTTCTCCTCATCGACCTGGGCCTGACGCAGGGTGTTCTGCAACACCAGCGGATCGATTTCCGCCAGCCACTGGCCCTTCTTTACCTTGTCGCCGACCTTGACCTTGAGCGACTTCAATTGCCCGGACACCTGCGCACCGACGTCCACTTGTTTGATGCCTTCGAGCAACCCGGTGGCCAGCACCGCGTTTTCAATATCACTGCGTTCAACCGGCGCGGTCAGGTATTGCGGCGCCTCGGCCGGTGCCTGCACCGCGTAGAACGCCAATCCCGCCACCGCAACCAACGCCAGACCCATACCGACTTTGCGCAACTTCGACTTTTCCATAAATGACCACAAGTCCGTTCAGGGGTGAGCCCGGCCAGCGGCCGGGCTCTGGTAGATAAACAACAATCAGGAAACCACTTGCCCGGCCGGCACTTTCAGGCCGTCATGCCACCACGCCGCGAGACTGAAGACGTTGGGCGCCTTGAGAATCGTGAAGTGGTTGCCCGGCCCGTACCACACCGCCAGATCGGCAACCTGCCGTTGCCAGCCCTCGACCATCGCCGCTTGCTCGCGCTGATTGCCCCAGGCATCCAGCGTCGGGTCATCGACCAGCGCCAGCCGCACCGGCCCGGTGTAGGCCCGTTGCGGTTGATAGACCGTGCGCAAAGCCGTGGCGAAGGTGCGCACCGGGCCGTGCATCGCCTGCGCTGACGAACGCGCAGACAACACACCGGCGCGCACCATGCCCTCGTGCAACAGGCGCATTTGCGTGGTGTCGTCAGCCTCGGCGAACGCCAGTGGATCGATGCCCAACGACTTGCCGCTGGACAATTGCAGCGTCTCGATCAAGCGTTTCAGTGCGGCAGTCGTGGTGTACGGTTTACCCGCCGTGCCGTTGCCGCCGGGGGCTTCGCTGTCGATCAGGGTCAACGACGCCACCTCTCGCCCGGCCGCCTGCAACTGCGCCGCCATGGCATGTGCGACCCAACCGCCGAACGAATGGCCGATCAGGTGCACCGGGCCTTGCGGATACAACTGTTCAACGGCTTGCAGATAACACCTCGCCGCCGCTTCCACCTGACTGTGCGGCACGCCGCTGCCATCGAGTCCGCGCGGTTGCAGACCAAAGATCGGCCATTCCGGGCCTAAGGCTTCGGTGAGGTGAATGAACCCGGTGACACTGTCGCCCGCCCCCGGCACGCAAAAGATCGGCGCATGCCCGGCGTGCCCGCTCTGGATCGTCAACACGGGTTGATAAGCCTGTGGTTGCGGGGCCTGCGCAGCGGCCATCGCCTGACTCAAGGCCTGGCCGAGTGCCTGGATATCCGGGTTTTTCATCATGCTACGGTGATCCCCCGGCACATCGATGCAGCGCAGCAAGTCGCTGGCGACTTTCTGCTCCCAGCCACGGGTCGGACTCGGCTGTACCTGCCCCGGCATCAATCCCTGCGCGCGGAACAAGTGCACTGGCTGGCTGGCCGGGCTGACCCGGTAATGCGCCAGCGCCAGGCCATGAGCGGCCTCACGATCGAAGTAACTCCAGGCCTGCGCCGGCGTCAGTGCGGCCAGTTCCGGGTCGGGCAATTGCTGTTCGCAGCAGCGCTGGAACAGCTCGTCGAAGGCGATCAGTTCGACTTCAGCCTCAAGCTTCTCTACGTCGGCCAACGCTGGCAGCCCTTCTGCCCCCCGCATCTGCGAACGCGCGCGGCAGTGTTCAAGCAATTGACGCTTGTCGCGATGCGCGCCGCTCCAGCGGGTTTTATCCTGACTCGCAGGATGTGGCGCGTAGGTATCGAGCAGGCCGACAAACGCCACCGTCTCATCGAGACCGAGCAATTGCTGGGCGATTTCATACGCCAGCAAGCCACCAAACGACCACCCGGCCAGACGATACGGCCCATGCGGCTGCACCGCGCGGATAATCCCGACCATCCGCGTGGCCATGCACTCAAGAGTGCGCAGTTGCGGCTGCCCCAACGGCACACCGGGCAAACCGTAAATCGGAAACTGCCCCTCGATGTGCATCGCCAATGCCGGGAAATACACGTCCCGACCGCTGAATTCATGAATCAGGAACAGCGCATTGCCGCCCTCGCCCGGTCGCACCACGACCAGTCCTTCCGGATGTTCGGGCACTGCGCTGCGCTGACTGAGCAGCGCGGCCAGCGACTCGACACTCGGACGCTGGAACAGCTCCGCCAGCGTCACCTCCTGCCCCGCACGTTGCAGCAGGTTGACCAGACGAATCGCCAGCAGCGAATGCCCGCCCAATTCGAAGAAGTTGTCGTGGCGGCCGACCTGCTCGACCTTGAGCACCTCGCCCCATACCTGCGCGAGCAAGCTTTCGACTTCGCCTTGCGGCGCTTCGTAGCGGCGGCTGAGCACCGCGTCCAGGCCCGGTGCCGGCAGCGCCTGCCGTTCAATCTTGCCGTTGGGACTCAACGGCAGAACCTCGAGCGCAACAAACGCGCCCGGCACCATGTACTCGGGCAACTGCTCGAGGATGAACGCGCGCAGCGTGTCGATAGCCGGTGCAGCGCTGCCCTCGCACACAGTGAAATACGCCACCAGACGCTCGTCGCGCATCAGCACCACTGCTTCGCGCACATCCGGATGCTGGATCAACCGCGCTTCGATTTCACCGAGTTCCAGACGCAAGCCGTGCAGCTTGACCTGGAAGTCGTCGCGCCCGAGGAATTCGAGGTTGCCGTCAGCGCGGTACCGCACCAGATCGCCGGTGCGGTACAGGCGATCACCGGCCACAAACGGACTGTCGATAAAGCGCTCGGCCTGCATCTGCGGCAACCCCATATAACCGCGCGCCACGCCGATGCCGCCAATATGCAACTGGCCAATGACGCCGAGCGGCACCGGTTGGTCATGCGCATCGAGGACATACAGGCGGGTGTTACAAATGGCTTTGCCGATCGGCAATTCCGACGTTGGCACCGGCATGTGCGGTTCCAGTGTCCATGCCGTGCTGTCGACCGTGGCTTCGGTCGGGCCATACACGTTATGCAGGCGCACCCACGGCAGTTGCTGGCGCACCGCAGCGGCCAGCGCCGCCGTGAGTTCGCCGCCACCACAGAAAATGTCGGTGAGGCTGGTGCACTCACTGACCTCCTGCAGTTCAACAAACTGCTGCAACAGCGCCGGCACAAACTTGACCACGGTAATCCGTTGCTGACGAATCAGTTGTGCCAGATACGCCGGTTCCCGATGGCCGCCCGGTCGTGCCAGCACCAGACGCACACCGGCCGTCAGCGGCCAGAAGAACTCCCACACTGAACCATCGAAACTGAATGGCGCTTTCTGCAACAACGCGCTCTCCGGGGTCGGCGGGCAGATCTGCGATCCCCAATGCATCAGATTGCACAAGCCCCGATGTTCGAGCATCACGCCTTTTGGCGTACCGGTCGAACCTGAGGTGTAGATCATGTACGCCAGATTCGCAGGGGTCAGGCCAGGCACCTGCGGATTGCCCTCCGATTGCGCGTGCCAGCTGCATTGGTCAAAGTCGATCACAGCGACGTCGGTCCCGGCAAACAGCGATCGGGTGGCCGTGTGGACCAGCACTGCCACCGGCGCGCAGTCCTTGAGCATAAAGTCGAGGCGCTCCGCCGGGTAAGCCGGATCCAGCGGCACGTAGGCGCCACCGGCCTTGAGAATGCCGAGCAGCCCGACCACCAGATCGAGTCCGCGTTCGACGCACAGCGCCACCCGCGCATCCGGGCCCACGCCCTGCTCGCGCAGGTGATGCGCGAGGCGGTTGGCGCGGGTATTCAGCTCGTGATAGGTCAGGCTCTGTTCGCCCGACTGCACGGCGATGGCGTCCGGCTGACGCTGCACCTGCGCTTCGAACAGGCTCTGGATCGGTTGTTCGACCGGGCAATCAACTGCCGTCGCATTGAAGTCGCCGAGCAAGCGCTGCTGTTCATCCGCCGCAAGCAGATTGACCTGCGCCAACACCGCTTGGTCATCGGTGACCAGCGCCGTCAGCAAGCGCTGCAAGTAACCGGTAAAACGCCGCACGGTCGACTCATCGAACAGCGCGGTGGCGTAGCGCAGCGAGCCGCGAACTCCGTGCTGGCTTTCGCCCAGACTCAGCGACAGGTCGAACTTCACAAAGTGATTTTCCCCGGCCACGCCTTCCAGCGTAAGGCCGCCCAGTGCCAGGGCTGGCGCCACGCTGCTATCCCAGCTCAGCAGCGTCTGGAACAACGGTGTGTGGGAAAGGCTGCGCAGCGGCCGGGTGATTTCCACCACGTGTTCGAACGGCAGATCCTGATGCGCCTGTGCCGCCAGGGTCTGGGCCTTGACCCGCGCCAGCAGCGCCGCACCGGTCAGATCGCCCGAGGTATCGATGCGCAACGCAAGGGTGTTGACGAACATGCCGATCAACCCTTCGATTTCGGCGCGGGTACGGTTGGCCACCGGCGAGCCAATGACCACATCGGACTGCCCGGACAGGCGCGCGAGCAACATTGCCCAGGCGCTCATGATCACCATGTACGGCGTCACGCCGTGGCGCTGACACAACGCCTTGAGACCGGCGCTGGTCTGCGCATCCAGCTCGATCTCGACACTGCCGCCGTGATGATCCTGTTGTGCCGGACGCGGGCGGTCGGTTGGCAGGCTCAACAATGCCGGGGCGCCGGCCAGGGTCTGCTGCCAGTAATCACTCTGGCGCTGCAACACCTCACCGCTGAGCCAGCGCCGCTGCCACACTGCGTAGTCGGCGTATTGCAAGGCCAGCGCTGGCAGTGGATCTGCCTCGCCATGACTGAACGCCTGATACAGCGCCATCAATTCACGGGTCAGCACACCCATCGACCAGCCGTCGGAGATGATGTGGTGCATCGTCAGCAACAGCACATGGTGCTCATCGGCCAGACGCACCAACCGTCCGCGAATCAACGGACCGTCCTGCAAATTGAACGGTCCGCGCGCTTCAGTTTCGATCAGCGCACGCAAGGCCTCGTCGGTCTGCGGCTGTTGTCGCCAATCCTCTTCAATCAGCGGCAGGCCACTGTCGACCGGGGCAATCAGCACCTGCGCTTCATCGTTCAATTGTGCGAAACGACTGCGCAGGGTTTCGTGACGCGCGACGATCCGCGCCAATGCCCGTTGCAGGGCCACGGCGTCGAGTCGACCACGCAAATGCAGGCCCATAGGAATGTTGTAGGCGGTATTGCCGCCGTCCATCTGCGCGAGGAACCACAAGCGTTGCTGGGCGAAGGACAACGGCAGCGCCTGATCGCGCGGCGCCGGCAGAATCTCCGGCAAGTGGCTGCGTTCGGCCTGACTCAACACCTCGGCGACCGCCGTCAGTTCCGGGTTGGCAAACAGATCGGCCAGCGCCAGTTCCACACCCAATTGCTGGCGCACCTGGGAGAGCATGCGCATGGCCAGCAATGAATGGCCGCCCAGTTCGAAGAAGTTGTCATGGCGCCCAACCTGTTCGACCTGCAACACCTCGGCCCAGACCCGCGCCAGGCTCGCTTCCAGTGGATTGGCCGGTGCCTCATAGACCCGACTGAGCAGCGCCTCCTGCGTCGGTGCCGGCAGCGCCTTGCGGTCGACCTTGCCGTTGTTGTTCAGCGGCAATACCTCGAGCTGCACCCACGCCGTCGGCAGCATGTATTCCGGCAGACGGGCATGCAGTTGCGCGTGCAGTCCGGCGCTGTCCAACAGTCCCTCATGCGCCGTGTAGTACGCCACCAGACGCGGGGCGTCCTGACCGTCACGGCGCGCCAGCACCACCGCCTCCTTGATGCCCGGGCAATTGAGCAAACGGTTTTCGATTTCTCCCAGCTCGATACGGAAACCGCGAATCTTCACCTGATCGTCGTTACGCCCGATGCAGTCGAGTTGCCCCGGCGCCAGCCAGCGCGCGAGGTCACCGGTGCGATAGAGCAACGCGCCCGGCGTCTCGCTGAACGGATCGCGGAGGAATTTCTCGGCGGTCAGGTCCGGCCGGTTCAGGTAACCCAACGCCACGCCCTGCCCACCGATGTACAGCTCGCCGGTGACGCCCATCGGCACCGGTTGCTGATACGCGTCGAGCACGTACACCTGCGTGTTGCCGATCGGTCCGCCAATCGGCACGCTCTCGGCGTCGTCTGCCACTTCCTGCACTTCGAACGTGGTGGCGTAGGTGGTGGTTTCGGTCGGGCCGTAGCAATGCACGATGCGCAATGCCGGAGCCTCGGCCAAGAGACGACGGAACGCCGCCGGATCACCACGTTCACCGCCACACAAGAGGATGCGCAAGCCTTTGAGCGCCTGCGGAATCAGTTGCACGTACTGGTTGAACAGCGCCGTGGTGACGAACAGGATCGTCGCGCCACTGGCACGCAGTTCGCGGCCGAAGGCATTCGGATCGAGCAAGGTTTGATGGTCAATGATCACCACGCGACCGCCATTGAGCAGCGGCCCCCAGATGTCCATGGTGCTGGCATCGAACGCCGGGGTCGAGGCGAAGACCACCCGATCCTGCGCATTGAAATCAGCGTAACCGTTGTTGATCACCAAGCGGCCGATGCCCCGGTGCGCCACCATCACCCCTTTCGGCGTGCCGGTGGAACCGGAGGTGTACATGATGTACGCCAGCGTTTCGGAGGACTGCAGCAGGTTCGGGTTGTGCGTCGGCTGGCCGTTGAGGGTAAGCGTGTCCAGATCGACACGCGGCGCGACGTAGTCGATGACCTCACTGCTCAAGGTCAACAGCGCCACCGCCCGGCAATCCTCGACCATGAACGCCTGACGCTCGCTCGGCGCATTGATGTCCAGCGGCACATAGGCCGCCGCGCATTTGGCAATCGCCAGTTGCGCGACCAGCAGTTCCAGCGAACGTGGCAGCAGAATCGCCACGTGATCGCCCGGTTGCACTCCGTGAGCTATCAGGTGATGGGCCAGACGGTTGGCCTGAGCGTTCAGCTCAAAGTAGCTGAGCCAATGTGCGCCATGCACCGCCGCCACAGCTTTGGGATGCGCGGCGGCCTGCTGTTGGAAAATCCCGTGCACGGTCAGCGTTTGCGGGTAGTCACGCGCGGTGGCGTTGAAGTCGTACAGCAAGCGCTGGCGCTCGTCGTTTGCCAGCAATGGCACACGTTCCAGCACCGTTTGATCATCGGCAACCATCGCGTCGAGCAGACGTTCGAAGTAGCCGATGTAACGCTTGATCGTCAGCGCATCGAACAGCGCCGTGGCGTAGTTCAGCGTGCCACGAATCACCCCGTTGACCTCACCCAGTGTCAGCGTCAGATCAAACTTGGCGACCTCGCCCGGCCCGGCCACGCCCTCCAGGGTCAACTCGCCCAGCGCCAGTTGCGGGCCGACGCTGCTGTCCCAGCTCAGCGTGGTCTGGAACAACGGGCTGTGCGCCAGACTGCGCACCGGTCGGGCGATTTCCACCACCTGCTCGAACGGCAGGTCCTGGTGCGCCTGCGCCTCAAGTGTCCGCGCCTTGACCCGTGCCAGCAGCGCTTCGACGCTCGGTGCGCCCGAGGTGTCGATGCGCACGGCCAGCGTATTGACGAACATGCCGATCAGGCCTTCGACTTCAGCGCGGCTGCGGTTCGCCACCGGCGCGCCGATCACCACATCGGACTGCCCGGACAGACGACTCATCAGCATCGCCCAGGCACTCATCAGGGTCATGAACAGGGTCGCGCCGTGACGCTGGCTCAGCGCTTTGAGGCCGGTACTCAGGTGCTCGTCCAACCGCACTTCGACGTGGCTGCCGGCATAGTCCTGTTGTGCCGGTCGCGGACGATCGGTGGGCAGCGTCAACAAGGCCGGCGCGCCGTCGAGGGTCTGCTGCCAGTAGTCGCTTTGCCGCTGCAGCACGTCACCGCTGAGCCACTGACGTTGCCACACCGCGTAGTCGCCGTATTGCAGGGTCAGTGGCGGCAGCGGATCAGGCTGACCGTGGCTGAACGCTTGATACAACGCCATCAACTCAGCAGTCAGCACGCCCATCGACCAGCCATCGGCAACGATGTGATGCACAGTCAACAGCAACACATGGTGATCGTCGGCCAAGCGCACCAACCGCCCGCGAATCAACGGATCGTTGTGCAGATCAAACGCTGTCGAGGCTTCCTGCGCCATCAATCCCTGCACGGAGTGCTCAGCTTGCAAGTCTTCACGTAGGTCTTCCACGCGCAAGAGCAAACCGCTGTCGACCGGGGCAATCGACACCTGCGCGCCGTCGTCGAGGCTGATGAAACGGCTGCGCAAGGTTTCGTGACGGGCAACGATCCGTGCCAGCGCCGCTTGCAGGGCATCAACGTGGAGGTGGCCGCGCAGGCGCAAGCCGAGGGGAATGTTGTACGCCGAGTTGCCACCCGTCATCTGCGCCAGGAACCACAGGCGTTGCTGGGCGAAGGACATCGGCAACGGTTGATCACGCGGTGCCGGCACAATGTCCGCTAGCGCGCTGCGCCCGGCGCGATTCAATACTTCAGCGACTGCGCTCAATTGCGCGTCGGCAAACAGATCACTCAGCGCCAGTTCGACGCCGAGGCGCTGACGGATCAGTGAGACCACGCGCATCGCCAACAGCGAATGACCGCCGAGTTCGAAGAAGTGATCGTGACGGCCGACCTGCCCGACTTGCAGCACTTCGGCCCAGATCTGCGCCAGTGCGGTTTCCAGTTGGCCTTGTGGTGCTGTGTATTCGCGGCTGAGTAACGTAGCGTCGTCAGGCTTGGGCAAGGCTTTGCGATCAACCTTGCCATTGTTGTTCAGCGGCAACCTATCCAGTTGCACCCACGCCGACGGCACCATGTATTCCGGCAGTCGTGCTTGCAACTGCTTGTGTAGCCCGGCGCTGTCCAGCTGTTCAGCGTGAGCGGTGTAATACGCCACCAGACGCGTGGTTTGTTGACTGTCCTGGCGAGCCAGCACAACCGCTTCCTTGACCCCGGCACAGCTGAGCAGGTGGTTTTCGATTTCGCCCAACTCGATACGGAAGCCGCGAATCTTCACCTGATCGTCGTTCCGTCCGATGCAATCGAGTTGCCCCGGCGCCAGCCAACGCGCGAGGTCGCCCGTACGGTACAGAAGCGCGCCGGGTTTATCGCTGAATGGATCGCGAAGGAATTTCTCGGCAGTCAGATCCGGCCGGTTCAGATAGCCCAGCGCCACACCCTCACCGCCGATATACAACTCACCGGTCACGCCCATCGGCACCGGTTGTTGATGGGCATTTAACAGGTAAACCTGCGTGTTGCCGATCGGCCCGCCAATCGGCACGCTCTCGGCGTTTTTCGAGACTTCGCGCACCTCAAAGGTGGTCGCGTATGTGGTGGTTTCGGTCGGACCGTAGCAGTGCACGATACGCAGCGCTGGCGCCTCGGCCAGCAACTGCCGGAACGCCGCTGGATCGCCCCGCTCGCCGCCACACAACAGCATACGCAAGCCTTTGAGCGCCTGCGGAATCAGTTGCACGTACTGGTTGAACAGCGCGGTGGTGACGAACAGGATCGTCGCCCCGCGAGCACTCAATTCACAGCCGAAAGCGTTCGGGTCGAGCAGCGTCTGATGGTCGATGACCACGACGCGACCGCCATTGAGCAATGGCCCCCAGATGTCCATGGTGCTGGCGTCGAACGCTGGATTGGAGGCAAACACCACCCGATCCTGCGGGTTGAAATCGGCATAACCGTTGTTGATCACCAACCGGCCGATGCCTCGGTGCGGCACCATCACGCCTTTCGGTGTGCCCGTGGAACCGGAGGTGTACATGATGTACGCCAGCGATTCCGAGGTTTGCGAAAGGCTCGGGTTTTGCGTTGATTGCTCATCCAGCGACAACGTATCCAGATCGATGCGCCGGACCGCGTTGTCGATGACTTCACCGCTCAAGGTCAACAATGCCACAGCCTGGCAGTCATCGACCATGAACGACTGCCGCTCGCTCGGCGCGTGGATGTCCAGCGGCACATAGGCCGCCGCGCACTTGGCGATTGCCAGTTGTGCGACCAGCAGCGTCAGCGAGCGTGGCAACAATATAGCCACGTGGTCGCCCGGCTGGACGCCTTGCGCGATCAACTGATGGGCCAGACGGTTGGCCTGCGCATTGAGTTCAAAGTAACTCAACGATTGCTCACCGTGCACCGCAGCCACCGCTTGCGGTTGTGCCGCCACTTGCCCCTCAAACAACGCGTGCACTGTCAGCGCCTGCGGATACTCGCGTTGTGTGGCGTTGAACTCGACCAGTAACTGATGACGTTCTTCGGCGCTGACTACCGACAACCGATCAAAGCCCGCGTGCGGCGTGTGCTCCAGCGCGTTCAGCAAAGTCATCAATGCACCCTGCATGTACCCGCAGATTCGCTGTGCATCAATCCCCGCCCCGGCCAATACCTTCAAGCCGAAATCCTCGCCGAGATCATCAACGCTGAGGGTCAGGCGATAGTTGGTGTGTTCCTCGGCATCGAGCAATTGCATGCCGTGCCACGCCGCTTGCACCTCGGCGGATATCGGCCCGACCGGGGCGCTGTGACGATAGTTGAGCAGCGTGCTGAACAGCGGCGTGCCCGCCGGCATCGCGCTGCATTGCTGCACCTGCGCCAGTTGCGCATGCTCGTGGGCGAGCAACTGACTTAGGCGTTCGTGGGTCGCCAGCGCCGCCCCTTTGACACTGTGCGCGTTGAGTTCGATGCACAGCGGCAAGGTGTTGATGAACACCCCAAGCGCGCGTTCCGAGCCTTCACCGCCCTGCAATCTCCCGAGTAAGACGGTGCCGAAGACCACGGCGTCGCGCCCGGACAATTGCCCCAGCACCTGCGCCCAGGCGAGGTGCATCAGGCTGGCGGCGCTGACACCCAAGCGCCGTGCCTGTTGCCGCACGCTGTGGCTGAGTGTGTTTTCCAGCGTCAACTGCGCTTTTTGCGCGGGGCCGTCATGGGCCAGATTCTGACCATAGGGCAAAGTCGGCTCATCGATCGCGCCGAGCATTTCGCGGAAGAAGCTTTGGTGCTCTTGCGCGCTCAGCCCGGCGCGGGTGTGCGCCACGTAATTGCGATACGGCACCGGCTCGCTCAGTTGCCCGGCATTGCCCAGCAGAAACGCCTGCATCTCGTGCTGCAACACCTCGAGCGCCACGTGATCCATGACCAAATGATGGAACAGCAACAACGCCACCACCCGTTGATTGACGGCATCACGGCTGTACACCACGCGCATCAGCGGCGCCTCGGTGACGGGCATGCGGTAGTTGTCGATGGTGAAGCGGTCACGCAACTGGCTCAGCGCATCGCCCGCTTCGGCATCAAGTGCCAAAGCCTCGCAGCTCAGCGAAGCCTGACGCCAGACCACTTGCACCGGCTCTTCAAGGCCCTCCCAGAACAGCGACGTGCGCAGAATGTCATGGCGCTCGATCACTTGTTGCAGTGCGTCGGTGAAGGCTTGCAGACGCGGTTCATCAGCGAAGGCAAACTGCGCCTGCAGCACATACGGATCACCCTGCGCAGCCGAAAGATGATGGAACAGAATGCCGGTCTGCAAAGGTGCCAGCGGGTAGATGTCCTGAACATTGCGCGCGCCGCCGGGGATACTCGCAATGATGCGGTCAATCGTCGATTGATCCAGCGCCACCAGTGGCAGCAAATCAGGCGTGATGCGTGCGCAATCGGCGGGAACAAGATTGGCCGGCACCGCTGCCACAGGCTCTCCGCCCACCGCCGCTGCCAATGCGGCCAGCGTCGGTTGGCCGAACAGCACACGGATATCCGCCGACAGGCCGGCCCGGCGCATGCGCGCAACCAGATTGACCGCCAGCAGCGAGTGGCCGCCCAGCTCGAAGAAATGATCAAAGCGCCCGACCCGCTCGACCTTCAGCAACTCGGCCCAGATACCGGCAATGACGGTTTCGACTTCACCGACCGGGGCTTCATACTCGCGGGTCAGCAGCGCCGACTGGTCAGGGGCCGGCAAGGCTTGGCGATCCAGTTTGCCGTTGGGGGTCAGGGGCAAGGCCTGCAAATGCACAAACACGGCAGGCACCATGTAATCCGGCAGATGCGTGAGCAATTGGCTTCGCAACTGATCGTTCTCAAAACACTCGCCGCTGTAGTACGCCACCAAGCGCTGATCGCCCGGCACGTCTTCACGAGCGAGCACGGCAGCTTCACGCACGCCGTCGACGCGCGCCAGATGCGCCTGGATCTCACCCAGCTCAATACGCAAACCACGGATCTTGACCTGATCGTCATTGCGCCCCAGGTACTCGATGTTGCCATCGGCCAGATACCGAGCGACGTCGCCGGTGCGGTACAAACGCGCGCCGGGCTGATCATTGAACGGATCGTCAAGGAAGCGCTCGGCCGTCAGCTCAGGTCGATGCAGATAACCCCGCGCCACCTGCACCCCGCCCAGATACATCTCGCCGACCACACCCAACGGCGTCGGTTGCTGATGAGCATCAAGGATGTACACGCGGGTGTTGCACAGCGGTTTGCCAATCGGCGGCGCGCCTTGCGGTACTGGCGATTGCGGTTCCAACGTCCACACCGTGCTGTCGACGGTGGCTTCGGTCGGGCCATACACGTTGTGCAGGCGCACCTGCGGCAGACGCTCGCGGACGCTGCGCACCAACGCGGCGGTCAGCTCACCGCCACCACAGAACACATCGCTCAGGCTGCTGCACTCAACGACTTCTTCCACTTCAAGGAATTGCTGCAACAGCGCCGGTACAAACTGGATGACGTTGACCTGTTGCTCACGAATCAGTTGCACCAGCGCGGCCGGATCGCGGTGATCATCCGGGCCAGCGAGAACCAGACGCATGCCGCAGCTCAACGGCCAGAACAGCTCCCATACCGAGGCGTCGAAACTGAACGGGGTTTTCTGCAACAGCGCGGCGCCGGTAGAAAGCGGACACAGTCCGGCGCTCCAGTGCAGCAGATTGCCCAGGTTGCGGTGCTCGACCATCACGCCTTTCGGCGTGCCGGTGGAGCCGGAGGTGTAAATCACATAAGCCAGGTTCGCCGCGCTCAAGTCCGGCACCAACGGATTGCTCTGCGCAAGGTCTTGCCAGGTGCACTGGTCGAAATCGACCCGCACGCCCGCCCACTCGCCGATCAGCGCACGCGTCGGCGCATGCACCAGCACCGCCACGGGCGCGCTGTCCTCAAGCATGTAAGCCAGACGTTCGGCGGGATAGCTCGGGTCCAGAGGCACATAAGCGCCGCCAGCCTTGAGAATCGCCAGCAGACCGACCAGCAACTCCGCCCCGCGCTCGACGCAGATCGCCACCCGCGAATCGCTGCCCACGCCGCACTGGCGCAGATGATGGGCGAGCTGGTTGGCGCGGCGGTTCAGTTCGAAGTAACTCAAACGCAATTCACCGGCCACCACGGCATCAGCGTCAGACGTGCGCAACACCTGCGCTTCGAAGCGACCATGAACGGTCTGCTCGATATCGTGGGCGACGGCGGTGGCGTTCAGATCGACCAGCAGGTGCTGACGCTCGTCATCCGCCAACAACGCCACCTGCTCCAGCACCGCTTGATCATTGCTGACCATCGCCTGCAACAGGCGCTGGAAGTAGCCGACGTACCTTTGAATAGTCGACTCATCGAACAAGGCAACGGCGTACTCCAGCACACCGCGAATCCCGCCCGGCGCGTCCGCCAGTGTCAGCGACAGATCAAATTTGGCAAAGTGGCTCGGCTCGGCGACGCTTTCCAGCGTCAGCTCGCCCAGACTCAGGCTGGCGCCGTGGCCGCTGTCCCAACTGAACATCGCTTGAAACAACGGGCTGTGCGCCATGCTGCGCAGCGGCCGGGTAATTTCCACCACTTGCTCGAACGGCAGATCCTGATGCGCCTGCGCTTGCAGCGTGCGCGTCTTGACCCGCGCCAGCAGCGCTTCGCTGCTCAACTCGCCCGAAGTATCGATACGCAGGGCCAGCGTGTTGACGAACATGCCGATCAAGCCTTCGATCTCGGCGCGGGTACGGTTGGCGACCGGCGAACCGATGACCACTTCGGCTTGCCCGGACAAGCGACTCAACAGACTCGCCCAGGCACTGAGCATGAGCATGTACATCGTCACGCCGTGACGCTGGGCCAAAGCCTTGAGCCCCGCACTCAAGCGTTCGTCGAGCACCACCTCGACGGTGTTGCCGGCGTAATCCTGCTGTGCCGGGCGCACGCGGTCAGTCGGCAGCGTCAACAGCGCCGGAGCGCCCGCCAGGGTTTGCTGCCAGTACTCGCTTTGGCGCTGCAACACCTCACCACTGAGCCAGCGTCGCTGCCACACCGCGTAATCGCTGTATTGCAGCGCCAGCGGCGGCAGCGGATCCGGCTGGCCATGACTGAAGGCCTGATACAACGCCATCAGTTCACGGGTCAGAACCCCCATCGACCAGCCGTCGGAGATGATGTGATGCAGGGTCAGCAACAACACGTGATGATCGTCGGCGAGGCGCACCAACCGACCGCGAATCAGCGCATCGTCCTGTAAGTCGAAGGGCCCCGAGGCTTCGCCCTGAATCAGCGCCGCTAAGGTCTCGTCGACTTGCGGATGCTGACGCAAATCTTCGACGCGCAGCAGCAGACCGCTGTCGACCGGGGCGATCAGCACTTGCGCCTCGTCATTGAACTGGGCGAAACGGCTGCGCAGGGTTTCATGCCGCGCAACGATGCGTGCCAAGGCTTGTTGCAGGGCCGCTTCATTCAGCCGGCCGCGCAGGCGCAGGCCGATAGGGATGTTGTACGCGGTGTTGGCGCCTTCCATCTGCGCCAGAAACCACAAGCGTTGCTGCGCGAACGACAGCGGCAAGGCGCCGTCACGGGCCACCGCAACAATCTCCGGTTGCGTGCTGCGCCCGGCCTGCGCCACCGCCTCGGCAACCGCTGCCAGTTCGGCGTTGGCAAACAGATCGCCCAGTGCCAGTTCCACGCCAAGACGCTGGCGAACCTGGGACACCATGCGCATGGCCAATAGCGAGTGACCACCGAGTTCGAAGAAATGGTCCTGACGCCCTACTCGCTCGACTTGCAGCACCTGCGCCCAGATCTGCGCCAAGGCGCTTTCCAGTTCGTTGTGCGGTGCCTCGTATTCGCGGGTGAACAGCGCCGCACGCTCAGGTTTCGGCAAGGCTTTGCGGTCAACCTTGCCATTGGCGGTCAACGGCAGTGCGTCGAGTTTGACGAAGGCCACCGGCACCATGTACTCCGGCAACTGGCTCAACAGGTGCGCGCGCAATTCGGCCACCGCCAGCGGTTCGACCTGGCTCTGCTCGGTGAAATACGCCACCAGGCGCGGCTGGCCCGGTTCATCTTCGCGGGCCAGCAGCACGGCTTCCTGAATGCCGGGCAACTGATTCAGGCGAGTTTCGATTTCGCCGAGTTCGATGCGCACGCCGCGGATTTTCACCTGATCGTCGTTACGCCCCAAGTACTCGAGCGTGCCGTCGGCGCGCCAGCGTGCGAGGTCACCGGTGCGATACATGCGCGAATTCGGCAAGGCACTGAACGGGTCGCGGAGGAAGCGCTCGGCGCTCAGATCAGCGCGATTCAAATAGCCGCGAGCGACCCCCGCACCGCCAACGTACAACTCGCCCATGACGCCAATCGGCACCGGACGCTGCTGTTCATTGAGCAGGTACACCGTGGCATTGGTCACCGGTTTGCCGATGTGCAAGGCATCGCCTGCCTCGATTCGTCCAGAGGTGGCGACCACGGTGGCCTCGGTCGGGCCGTAGTTGTTGATCACATCGAATTGCTGGTTGCGGCTGAACTGGCGCAAGCGGTCGCCACCGATCAGCAGCGTGCGCAACGTCGGGTGCTCGAGGTTTTGGCTGAAGGCGTATTCGGCGACGGGAGTCGGCAGGAAACTCACGTCGAGCGGTTGTGCGCGCCACCAGTCGAGCAGCGCATCGATATCCTCGGTGCCTTCGTGCGTCGGTGCCAGGTGCAGGGTCGCGCCGGCACACAACGCCGGCCAGACTTCCCAGGCCATGGCGTCGAAACCGAACCCGGCAAGGCTCGAGGTGTGGCGACCGGCGCACAGATCAAATGCCGAGCAATGCCAGTCGACCAGATTCGACAAGGTGCGGTGTTCGACCATCACGCCTTTGGGCAGGCCGGTGGAGCCGGAGGTGTAGATCACGTAGGCCAGGTGTTCAGTGGTCAGGCCCGGCACCTGCGGATCAAGGGTCTCGCTCAGCGGCCAGGTCAGCGGATCGAGATCGATCACCGGCACCTGCAGCGCCGGCAAGCGATCCCACAGGTTGTTTTGGGTCAGCACGGCGACGGGGGCGCTGTCGCTGAGCAAGTAGTGCAGACGCTCGGCCGGGTGCGCCGGGTCGACCGGCACATAACCGGCGCCGGCCTTGAGAATGGCGACCAGCCCGACCAGCGTATCGAGGCCACGGCGGGCGACGATGGCGACGCGATCGTCAGGTTTCACCCCGAGCGCGATCATATGATGGGCCAAGGCGTTGGCATGCCGGTTAAGCTCGGCATAACTCAATTGCTCACCCAGGAACTGTGCTGCCAGCGCTTCGGGCCGCTGCGCCACTTGCGCCTCGAAACGTTGGGCGATGGTCAATGTTGCCGGGTAGTCGGCGTGAGTGGCATTGAACGCCAACAGCAGCTGCTCGCGTTCGGCCGCCGGCAGAATCGGCAACTGGTTGATTGCGGTATCGGGCGCCTGCTCCAGCGCCAGCACCAGACTTTCCAGGGCGCAGTGCAGGTAAGCGCAGATGCGCTGTGGATCGACCTCGGTGGTGGCCAGCAAGGTCAGGCTGAACGCATCGCCGAAATCATCGACGCTCAGGGTCAGCGGATAGTTGGTGCGTTCTTCGGAGCTGATCGTGCTGATGCCTTCCCAGGCGGCAAGCGTCTCGGCGCTGGCCGTTGCCGCCGTGTGGCTGTGCCGGTAATTGAGCAAGGCACTGAACAACGGCGTCGGCGCGACCACACCGCTGCAACGCTGGGCCAGTGCCAGCGGCGCGTGTTCGTGGCGCATCAATGTGGTCAGGCGTTTGTGCGTCGCCTCCACCGCCGCACGCACGCCCTGCCCATCGACATCGACCCGCAGCGGCAAGGTGTTGATGAAAATCCCCAATGCCCGTTCAGTAGCTTCGGCGCCTTGCATACGGCCCATCAGCACCGTACCGAACACAACGTTTTGTTTACCAGTGAGCACCGCCAGTACCTGCGCCCAGCCCAGGTGAAACAGACTCGCGGCACTCACGCCGAGCTGCCGCGCCTGCGCGCGCAGACGCTGGCCGAGCAGCGGATTGATCGGCAGGCTCAGCTCGGCGATGCCGAGACCGTCGCCTTGCACATCCTGCAAACCGTAAGGCAGCGTCGGCTCGGCAATGTCCGCAAGCATCTCGCGGAAAAACACTTCATGTTCAGCTTCGCTGATGCCCAGCCGCGCTTGTGCCACGTAATTGCGAAACGGCACCGGGCGGCCGAGCGATTGATCCTGGCCGGTGAGGCAGGCGAGCAGTTCGTGACGCACCACATCGAGCGCCGAGTGATCCAGCGCCATGTGATGGAACAGCAACGTCGCGACCACACGTTGACCGTCCTCGTCCCACGCGTAGGCCAGACGCATCATCGGCGCGCATCGAACGTCGAGACGGAAATGCCGCGCATCGAAACGTTCGTGCAATTGCTGCAGCGCATCGCTGTCGCCGGCGTGCACCACAACTTCTTCTATCGGCAGCTGCGCTTGACGCCAGACCACTTGCAGCGGCACATCCAGCCCCTCCCAATGCACCGCCGTGCGCAAGATGTCGTGGCGATCGATGACCTTTTGCAAGGCTTGCGCGAAGTCATGCAGACGCTCACGGCTGCTGAACGCAAAGTACGATTGCATGACGTACGGATCGCCCTGCTCATTGCTCGCGTGGTGATAGAGAATGCCTTCCTGCAACGGCGCCAGTGGGTAGATGTCCTGCACATTGGCGGCGCCGCCCGGTACCTCGGCAAGCAAGCGGTCGAGGGTCGACTGATCCACCTCGGCCAGGGTCACCATCGCTGGTGTGATGTGCGTGCTGCCGGGGAGAATGCCGTTGGCCGGAACGTCGATCTGACCGACTCGGCTGGCCGAGTATTGGCCGGCCTTGATCAGTTCGATCAGCGCCGGTTTGTGCTCGCGCAGTGCGGCCAGCAACGCCGGATCACTCAACGCCTGCTTGTTGCCATTGACACGCAATTGCTCATCGGTCACCGCCAACTGAATGTCTTTTGCCTTCAGGGTTGCCAACAGTTCGAGCACATTCACAGGACGATCTCCATTCTTTCCGTAATTGCGGCGTAGCCGGCCAGGGTCGGTTGTTCGAACAACGCCCTGACATCGGCTTCCATGCCTTCCTGACGTAACCGGCCGATCAGACTGACCGCCAGTAATGAGTGACCACCCAGTTCAAAGAAGTGATCGTGGCGCCCTACCCGTTCAACGTTGAGCAACTCGGCCCAGAGCCGTGCGAGGGTGATTTCGACGTCGCCGACCGGGGCTTCGTATTCGCGGGTTTTCAGCGATTGCTGATCCGGCGCCGGCAGGGATTTGCGGTCGAGCTTGCCGTTGGGGCTCAGCGGCAAAGCCGCGAGATGCACGAACACGGCGGGCACCATGTAGTCCGGCAAGTGCTCGAGCAAATGACTGCGCAGCAGGTCGATGTCCAGCCGTTCACCGGTGTAATAGGCGACCAGACGTTTGTCGCCCGGCACGTCTTCACGGGCCACCACCACGGCTTCCTGCACACCTTCGATCCGTGCCAGACGTGCCTGAATTTCGCCTAGTTCAATACGCAGACCGCGGATCTTCACCTGATCATCGTTACGCCCCAAATACTCGATATTGCCGTCCGGCCGATACCGCGCGACGTCGCCGGTGCGGTACATGCGCCCGCCAGGCTGGAACGGATCGTTGAGGAAGCGCTCGGCACTCAGCTCAGGCCGGTTCAGATAGCCGCGCGCCACCTGCACACCAGCGATATACAACTCGCCGACCACGCCTTGTGGCACCGGCTGCTGTTGCGCATCGAGGATATACAGGCGGGTGTTGGCGATCGGTTTGCCGATCGGTGTGTTGTCCGGGGTCTGCTCGATGGACCCGGCGCAATCCCACGCCGTCACGTCGACAGCCGCCTCAGTCGGGCCGTAGAGGTTGTGCAACTGGCTGCCCGGACATTGCAGCTTGAAGCGCCGCACCAGACTGCCCGGCAACGCCTCGCCGCTGCACATCACCTGCCGCACGCTGTCGCAGCGTGTGGTGTCGCTGTTGGCGAGGAACACGTCGAGCATCGACGGCACAAAGTGCAGCGTGGTGATGTGTTCGCGCTCGATGACTTCGCTCAGGTATTGCGGATCCTTGTGACCGTCCGGTCGTGCCATGACCAGGCGCGCACCGGTCATCAGCGGCCAGAAGAACTCCCACACCGACACGTCGAAGCTGAACGGAGTTTTCTGCAATACCGAATCGGCAGCGGTCAGGCGATAGGCGTCCTGCATCCACAGCAAGCGGTTGACCACACCGGCATGCTCGTTGACAACGCCTTTCGGTTGGCCCGTGGAACCGGAGGTGTAGATCACGTAGGCGCTGTGTTGGGGCGTCAGCCCCGGGATTTGCGGATTTTCGGCGGACAAGGATTGCCAGGTGTTCTGGTCGAGGTCGATTACCGGTGCCGAGAGTTCTCCCAACAACGCGCGGGCCGCCCCGTGCACCAGCACCACGGCTGGCGCGCTGTCCTCGAGCATGTAGGTCAGGCGCTCCGGCGGATAGGCCGGGTCCAGCGGCACATACGCGGCACCGGCCTTGTTGATCGCCAGCAGACCGATGACCATTTCCAGGCTGCGTTCGACGCAGATCGCCACCCGTGAATCCACTTGCACGCCGAGGCTGATCAAGTACCGGGCCAGGCGGTTGGCGCGCTCGTTCAGCTGCGTGTAGCTCAATGCCTGATCGCCGGCGACGACGGCCACAGCCTCTGGCGTACGTCGCACCTGCGCCTCGAACGAGCCGTGCAGCGTCTGCTGCAAATCGTAATCGACGTCGGTGGCGTTGAGGCCGAACAACAACGCCTGTCGCTCCTCGTCCGGCAACACCGTCAAACGATTCAACGGTTGCTGTGGTGTCTGCTCCAACGCCTCGGCCAGCGCAACCAGCGCGTTCTGCATGAACTGGCTGATGCGTGCTGCGCCGATGCGCGACGGGGTCATCACCGTCAGTTGGAAGCCACTGCCGAGATCGTCGACGTTGAGGGTCAACGGGTAATTGGTGCGCTCCTCGCCGGCCAGGGATTCGATGCCCTGCAAGGATTCACGCTTGGCGTTCTGACGGGCCTCACTGTCGCTATGCCGGTAGTTGAGCATTGCACTGAACAGCGGCGACGGCGCCGCGACACCGCTGCAACGCTGGGCCAGCGCCAGCGAAGCATGTTCGTGCGCCAACAGCGCACTGAGCCGCGCATGCGTGGCCTTGACCCCGGCGCGCACGTTGCTTTCGTCAACATCCACACGCAATGGCAAGGTGTTGATGAACATGCCCAACCCGCGATCCGCGCCCGCCCCGCCCTGCATCCGGCCAAGCAGCACGGTGCCAAAGACCACGCGTTCCTGACCGGACGTTGCCGCCAGCACCCGCGCCCAGGCGAGATGAAAAAGACTGGCGACACTGACACCGAGCAAGCGCGCCTGACTGCGCAGTCGCTGCGCCACCACGGCGGGCAGCGGCTGGCAGACCTCCTCGATGTCATTACCGTCGCCATGCACATCGTGCAGGCCGAACGGCAGAGTCGGTTCGTCGATGTCGCCGAGCATTTCGCGGAAAAACACTTCGTGCTCTTGTTCGCTGACACCAAGACGAGTCTGCGCAACATAATTGCGGTACGGCACAGCGGCCACCGGCAATCGTTCATCGCCGCGCAAAATCGCCTGCATTTCCGCGCTGACCACCGCCAGCGCGGTGTGGTCCATGGCGATGTGGTGGAACAACAGCATAGCGACGACGCGCTGATGTTCCGGATCGAGGGCATACACCAGACGCAACAGCGGTGCCTGACCCAAGTCCAGACGCCAGTGCCGCGCATCGAAGCGCGCCCGTAGTTGATCGATGGCTTCACCCTGCGCAGGCTCCAGCGCCACGGCTTGGACCGGTAGCTCCGCATGCCGCCAGACCACTTGCACCGGCGCCGGCAGGCCTTGCCAGACAATCGCACTGCGCAGGATGTCGTGGCGGGTCATGACCTGGCGCAGCGCCGCCGCGAACGCTTGAACACGCTCGACGCTGTCGAACGCCAGACACGATTGCAGCAGGTACGGATCGCCTTTCACGGCGCTGAGGTGGTGATAAAGAATCCCTTCCTGCAACGGCGCCAGCGGATAAATGTCCTGCACGTTGGCAGCGCCACCCGGCACCGTGGCGACGATGCGTTCGATACTGGCCTGATCCAGTTGCACCAGCGGCAGCATGTCCGGGGTGATGTGCGTGCAATCGGCCGCAATCAGATTGTCCGGCACTGCAACCTCGCGACCACTGCCCACTGCCGCTGCCAGCGCAGCCAACGTCGGTTGGCTGAACAGCACGCGTACGTCGGTGCTAAGGTCGACCTGACGCATGCGTTCGATCAGCGTCACCGCCAGCAATGAATGCCCGCCCATTTCGAAGAAGTTGTCGTGACGGCCGACCTGTTCAACGTTCAAGACGTCCGACCAGATCTGCGCCAGCGCGATTTCCACCGAACCTTGCGGCGCGGCATATTCGCGGCTCAGCCAAGCAGTCTGATCAGGCTCCGGCAACGCCTTGCGGTCGAGTTTGCCGTTGGCGGTCAGTGGCAGTGCTGGCAGGCGCACGTAAGCGGCAGGCACCAGAGCTTGCGGCAACTGCGCTTGCAGATGACTGCGCAAATCCTCGATGTCGACGCTCAGGCGTTCGGTAAACCACGCCAGCAACTGGCCGTCGCGCACCAGCACCACGCAATCCTGCACGGCCGCGTGAGCGCTCAACGCCGCTTCGATTTCGCCCAGCTCGATGCGCACGCCGCGCAGTTTGATCTGATCATCGTTGCGCCCCAGGTATTCGATGCTGCCGTCGGCGAGCCAGCGTGCGAGGTCGCCGGTGCGATACATACGCGCCTGCGGTTCGTCGCTGAACGGGTCGTCGAGGAAGCGTTCGGCAGTCAGCTCGGGCCGATGCAGATAACCACGCGCCACACCGGCACCGCCGACATACAACTCGCCTGCAACACCGACCGGTACGGGGCGCTGCTGGTCGTCGAGCAAATAAATCTTCGCGTTGGCCATCGGCTGACCGATGTGCAGCACCTGCCCGGCCTCGACCGCGCCGGAGGTGGCGACCACCGTGGCTTCGGTCGGGCCGTAGTTATTGATTACCGCGAAGGTCTGCTCGCGGGGGAACTGGCGCAGTTTGTCGCCGCCGATCAACAGCGTGCGCAAGGTCGGGTGGCCGAGATCGCGACTGAACGCGTATTCGGCAACCGGCGTCGGCAGGAAACTCACTTGCAACGGCTGCGCGCACCACCATTCCAGCAACTCGTCGAGGTGCTCATTGCTCACCGACTCCGGCGGCAGATGCAGGGTCGCGCCGACACACAGCGCCGGCCAGACCTCCCACGCCATGGCGTCGAACCCGAAACCAGCGACACTCGACGTGTGGCTGCCGGCGCGCAATTCGAAAGCTTCGCAGTGCCAGTGCACCAGGTTTTCCAGCGTCGCGTGTTCGACCATCACGCCTTTCGGCTGACCGGTCGAGCCGGAGGTGTAGATCACGTAGGCCAGATGCGCCGGGGTCAGCGTCGGCAGATGCGGATTGCTGTCGGACAAGTGCTGCCAGGTTGGATGGTCCAGATCAATCAGCGGTACTGCGCCAAGCAAATCCGCGGTCGAAGCCTGCGCCAGCACCGCCATCGGCACGCTGTCCTGCAACAGATAGGCGATGCGTTCCGCCGGATACGCTGGATCGACCGGCACATAACCGGCGCCGGCCTTGAGGATCGCCAGCAACGCGACGAGCATGTCCGGGCCACGGCGCAGACACACGGCAATGCGGTCATCGGGCTGCACGCCGAGCCCGAGCAAGTGATGGGCCAGGCGATTGGCGCGCTGATTGAGCTCAGCGTAGGTCAGGTGCTGCGCGCCCTGCACCACGGCCAGTGCATTCGGCTGCTGCTCAGCCTGAACCTCGACCAAGCGTTGAATCGTCGCGCCACGCGGATAGGCCGCTGAATGTTGGTTGAAGCCGACCAGCAAGTGTTCGTATTCCGCCACCGAAAGCACCGGCAAACGGTTGAGCGGACGCTGCGGCGTCTCTTCCAGTGCCGTCACCAGATGTTCCAGTGCGGTGTGCATGTAACTGCAAATCCGTTGCGCACCGATCTCTGCAACCGCCAGCACATCCAAGGCAAAACCTTCGCCCAGATCATCCACCGACAAGGTCAACGGATAATTGCTGCGCTCCTCACCGCCAAGCATGCGCACGCCCTGCCAGATGCCCTGGCCGTCGTGCGGCTGCTGCTCGGCGGCACTGTGTCGATAGTTGAGCAAGGCGCTGAACAACGGCGCGGAACCGGCCATGCCAGTGCATCGTTGAGCCAGCGCCAGTGACGCGTGTTCATGACCCAAAAGCGCTGTCAGCCGCGCATGAGTAGTTTTCACCCCGACGCGTACGCCTTCAGCGAGATCAACCCGCAACGGCAAGGTGTTGATGAACACCCCCAGCGTGCGGTCGGCGCCCTCGCCGCCCTGCATCCGCCCCATCAACACGGTGCCGAAGACCACGTCGCGGCGGCCGGAGACCACGCCCAACACCTGCGCCCAGGCCATGTGCATCAGGCTCGCCGGGCTGACACCCAACTGCCGGGCTTGTTCACGCAGACGCAGATTGAGCGCGGCATCGACCGCTTGCAGCGCTTCTTCAATGCCACGCCCGTCGCCCTGCACATCCTGCAGACCGAAGGGCAAGGTCGGCTCGTCGATATCGCCGAGCATCTCGCGGAAGAACGCTTCGTGCGCCTGCTCGTCGGCGCCCAGACGGGCCTGCGCCACGTAATTGCGGTAAGGCATCGGCGGCGTCAGCGTGTCGAGCTGGTCGAACATCAACGCGTGCATTTCCCGGCCGATCACGTCCATGGCGGTGTGGTCGAGAATCGAGTGATGGAACAGCACGATGGCGACGACTTGCTGTTGCGCTGGATCCTCGGCGTAGACCATGCGGATCAGCGGTGCCTGATTGAGGTCGAGGCGGAAATGCCGGGCATCGAAACGCGCGTGCAATTGCTCGAGAATGTCGCCGTCCTGCGCCTCCATCGGCACCTGCTGCACGACCATTTGCGCTTGCCGCCAGACCACTTGCTGCGGGCTGGGCAAACCTTCCCAGACCACGCTGGTACGCAGAATGTCGTGGCGGGCGATGACCTGCTGCAAGTGCGCGGCGAAGGTTTGCAAACGCTCGAGGCTGTCGAAGGCCAGACGCGATTGCAGCAGGTACGGATCGCCCTGCTCGGCACTGAGATGGTGATAAAGAATGCCTTCCTGCAACGGCGCCAGCGGGTAGATATCCTGCACATTGGCGGCACCGCCCGGCACCGTCGCAACAATACGATCAATGCTGGCCTGATCCAGTGTGGTCAGGGTCAGCATGTCCGGGGTGATGTGCGTGCAATCGGCTGGAATCAGATTGGCCGGCACTGCGATTTCCCGGCCACTGCCCAAGGCCTGCGCCAGCGCGGCCAGGTTCGGCTGGTTGAACAGCACGCGCACATCGGCGCTCAGACCGGCCTGACGCATGCGTTCGATCAGGCTCACCGCCAACAGCGAATGGCCGCCGAGTTCGAAGAAGTTGTCGTGACGGCCGATCTGTTCGATGTGAAGAACGTCGGCCCAGATCTGCGCCAACGCCATTTCGACCGGGCCTTGCGGTGCTTCGTATTCACGACTGAGCCACGCGTCCTGATCCGGCTCGGGCAAAGCCTTGCGGTCGAGTTTGCCGTGGGCGGTCAGCGGCAGGCTGTCCAGGCGCACGTACGCCGCCGGCACCAAAGTGTCCGGCAGTCGCGCTTGCAGATGCTGGTGCAAGTCGCCGATCTCGACAGATTCGCTTGCGGTGAACCAGGCGACCAGACGCCCGTCACGCACCAGTACCACGCATTCGCGAACCGCGTCGTGGGCGCTCAGCGCCGCTTCGATTTCGCCCAGCTCAATCCGTACACCGCGCAGTTTCACCTGATCGTCGTTGCGCCCCAGGTATTCGATATTGCCGTCGTCCAGCCAGCGCGCGAGGTCGCCGGTGCGGTACATGCGTGCATGCGGCTCGTCACTGAACGGGTCGTCGAGGAACTGAGCAGCGGTCAGTTCCGGACGATTCAGATAACCGCGCGCAACCCCGGCGCCACCGACATACAACTCGCCTTGCACGCCAGTCGGCACTGGCTGTTGCTGACGGTCCAGCAGATAAATCCGCGCATTGGCAATCGGCCGGCCGATGTGCAGAACCCGCCCGGGCTCGATGCGCCCGGACGTCGCCACCACCGTGGCTTCGGTCGGGCCGTAGTTGTTGATCACGGCGAAGGTCTGATCACGCGGGAACTGCCGCAACTTGTCGCCACCGATCAGCAGCGTGCGCAAGGTCGGATGGCCCAGCTCGCGACTGAAGGCGTATTCGGCCACCGGCGTCGGCAGGAAACTCACTTGCAACGGCTGCGCGCGCCACCACTCGAGCAGTTCGTCGAGGTGTTCATTTTTGATCGAGGGCGGTGGCAGATGCACGGTCGCGCCGACGCACAGCGCGGGCCAGACTTCCCAGGCCATGGCATCGAAACCGCAACCGGCGACGCTGGCGGTGTGGCTGCCGACATGCAGATCGAAGGCTTCAGCGTGCCAGTGCACAAGGTTTTCCAGAGTGCGGTGTTCGACCATCACGCCTTTCGGTTGCCCGGTAGAACCCGAGGTGTAAATCACGTAGGCCAGATTTTCCGGGGTCAGTCCCGAACGTTGCGGATTGACGTCAGGCAAGTGCTGCCAGTCGCTGGCGTCCAGATCAATCACCGGTACAGCGCCGAGCAGTTCGCGCGTCGACGCCTGCACCAGTACCGCGATCGGGTCGCTGTCCTGCAACAGGTAGGCGATGCGTTCAGCCGGGTATTCAGGATCAATCGGCACATAACCGGCGCCGGCCTTGAGAATCGCCAACAGCGCAATCAGCATGTCCGGACCACGACGCAGACACAGCGCGACACGGTCATCGACCTGCACGCCGAGGCCGATCAAGTGATGGGCGAGGTGATTGGCGCGCTGATTCAGTTCGCGATAGCTGAGCTGTTGCTCGCCCTGCACCACCGCCAGCGCCTCGGGATGCGCCGTCACTTGTGCTTCGAACAAACGCGGCACGGTCTGCGCCGGTGGATATTCACGACCGCTGATGTTGAAGCCGACCAGCACCCGTTGCCGCTCGCCCGGTGACACGATCGACAGCTGCTGCAACGGCGCCTGCGGCGTGTACTCCAGCGCCGTCACCAGGCTGTGCAAAGCGGTTTGCAGGAAATCACAGACCCGCTCGCCGTCCACTTGCGGCACGGCTTGCACGCTCAGACGGAAACCTTCGCCGAGGTCATCGACACTGACCACCAGCGGATAGTTACTGCGCTCGCGCGAGCTGAGAATCTGCACGCCGTCCCACGTTACCGAGGCCGATTCCGGCGCACTGTGACGATAGTTGAGCAAGGTGCTGAACAGCGTCTGCGAACCGGCGACACCACTGCAACGCTGTGCCAGTGCCAGCGAGGCTTGCTCATGACCGAGCAACTGCGCCAGACGCGCATGGGTGCCACGCACGCCACTCTCTACTGAATCCACACCAACGCTGACGCGCAACGGCAAGGTGTTGATGAACATGCCCAGCGCCCGATCAGCGCCCTCACCTCCTTGCATGCGTCCGAGCAAAACGGTGCCGAACACCACGTCCTGCTGGCCGGACACCTGCGCCAACACCTGAGCCCAGGCTTGGTGTACCAGACTCGCCACGCTGACACCCAACCGCCGTGCCTGCTCGCGCAGACGTTGGCCGAGGCCGGTGTCCAGCTCTGATTGGCTGTCGAGGATAGCGCTGCCGTCGCCGTGCACGTCCTGCAAACCGAAGGCCACGGTCGGCTCGTCGATATCAGCGAGCATTTCGCGGAAGAATGCCTCATGGGCCTGATCATCGGCGCCGAGCCGCGCCTGCGCGACAAAGTGGCGGTATTGCACCGGCGCCGGCAGCTCGCTGCTACGGCCGAGCATGACATCGTTCATTTCCGCAACCAGCACTTCCAGTGCGGTGTGGTCGAGGACGATATGGTGCATCAGGAGGATGCCGATCCAACGGTTGTGCGGCTGATCTTCGGTGTAGACAAAGCGCATCAGCGGCGCGCGATTGAGGTCCAGACGATAGTGGCGTGGATCGAAACGCGCCTGCATCTGCTCCAGCACGTCGCCGTCGAGTTCATCGGCATCAACGCGTTCCAGCGCCAGTGGTGCCTCACGCCAGACCACTTGTACCGCCTCTTCCAGCCCTTCCCAGATAATGCCGGTGCGCAGAATGTCATGGCGTTTGATCACGCCGTTCAAGGCTCGTACAAAGTCTTTGATCTGCGCCAGTCCGTCGAAAGCGAATTGCGCTTGCAACACATACGGATCGCCGGCGCTGGTCGCCAGATGGTGATAGAGAATCCCCGCCTGCAACGGCGCCAGCCCATAGATATCCTGCACATTGGCGATGCCGCCCGGCACAGTTGCAACGACACGGTCGATGGCGGTTTGATCGAGATTGGCCAGTGGCAGCATCGCCGGGGTAATGCGCGTGCAACCCGGCTCGATCAGGTTGTCGGGAACGACAATGGCACGTTCGCTGCTCAAGGTCGCCGCCAGCGCCGCCACGCTCGGCTGGCCGAACAGCACGCGTACGTCGCAATGCAGATCCTGTTGGCGCATGCGTTCGATCAGCTTCACCGCCAGCAGCGAATGGCCACCGAGTTCGAAGAAATTGTCATGGCGGCCGACCTGCTCGACACCGAGCAATGTCTGCCAGAGACCAGCGATCAGATTCTCTACTGCTCCGATCGGCGCTTCGAATCCACGCCGGGCGAATGCATCGCTGTCCGGTGCCGGCAAGGCTTTGCGGTCGAGCTTGCCGTTGGTGGTCAGCGGGAAGGCCTCCAGGCGTACAAACGCGCTCGGCACCATGTAGTCGGCCAGCGTGGCCAACAGATGATCACGCAACTGCGCCACATCAGGCGCGGCGCCTTCGTCGGCCAGCCAGTACGCGACCAGACGCTGATCGCCGGGGCTGTCTTCGCGGGCGATGACCACGGCTTCGCGCACCCCTGCGCAAGCGCAAAGGCGTGCTTCGATTTCGCCCAGTTCGATGCGGAAACCGCGAATCTTCACCTGATCATCGTTGCGCCCCAGGTAATCGAGGCTGCCATCGGCGGCCCAGCGCGCGAGATCGCCGGTTTTATACAACCGCGCCTCTGCGTTGTCGCCGAATGGATCATTGATAAAACGCTCGGCGGTCAGTGCTTCGCGATTCAGATAACCGCGCGCCACACCCGCGCCACCGACGTACAACTCGCCAATCACCCCGACGGGAACCGGTTCACGCTGCGCATCGAGGACATACAGTTGCAGGTCGGGAATGCGCACGCCAATCGGGCTGACGCCGAGCAACTGCGCGTCGGCAGCTTGCAGCGGCCGATAGGTCACGTGCACCGTGGTTTCGGTGATGCCATACATGTTGACCAGTCGTGTGCCGGCATTGCCGACCCGCGCGTACCACGGTTTAAGCAGCCCTGGCTCCAGCGCTTCACCACCGAAAATCACTTCACGCAGGGAGTGCTGCAACGTGCTGCGGCCTTGGGCGGCGATCAGTTGGCGGAATGCGCTCGGCGTCTGGTTGAGCACGGTCACGCCGGTCTTGCACAACAGCGCATAGCAGTCGTCCGGCGAGCGGCTGACAGCTTGCGGGACCAGCAGCAATTGCCCGCCGAACGCCAGCGCGCCCCAGATCTCCCACACCGAAAAGTCGAACGCGAAGGAATGGAACAGCACGCCGATGTCCTGCTGATTGAACTGGAACCAGTCATCGGTGGCAGAAAACAGCCGCGTCACGTTGCGATGCTCAACCATCACGCCTTTGGGCAAACCGGTGGAGCCGGAGGTGTAGATCACGTACGCCAGATGCGCCGGGGTCAGCTCGGGGATCTGCGGATTGCTCTCGAGTTCGGCCTTGAGGTGAGCGCTGTCGAGGTCGATCTGCGGTACATCGAGATCGGCCACACGATCGCGCGTCGCCGCCTGCATCAGCAGCGCCGCCGGTGCGCTGTCCTGCAAGGTGAAGCTGATTCGGTCCAGCGGATAGGCCGGATCAATCGGCACATAACCGGCGCCCGCCTTGAGCACACCGAGCAGCCCGATGAGCATTTGCGGGCCGCGCTCGACGCAGATGGCGACACGGTCGTCAGGGCGAATGTTCAGCGCCAGCAAATGGTGGGCGACCTGATTGGCGCGACGATTGAGTTCGCCGTAGCTGAGCGTCTGCCCTTCGAGGATCAGCGCCGTGGCGTCCGGTCGGGCCTGCGCTTGGGCTTCGAATTGCTGGTGGATCAGCGCGGTTTCAGGGAATTGCGACAGCGGCAAATTGCTGCCATGCAGCAGGTGTTCGCGTTCACTGGCGGGGAGGATTTTCAGCTCTTGCAGCGCCACATCGGCTTTGGATTGCAGTGCCGCCGCCAGACTCTCCAGCGCCGTGTTCAGGTATGCGGCCATACGCTCGGCGCCGAGTGCAGCATCCGCCAGCGCGGTAATGCGCAAGTCCGCACCGAGGTCATCAATGTTGATGGTCAGCGGATAGTTGGTGCGCTCGCGGGCGCCGAGCACCTGCACACCGGGGGCAATATCGACCACGTCAGCGACTTCTTCGACGCTGCTGTGCCGGTAATTGAGGATCGCGCTGAACAGCGGCGTCGGCACCGCGACGGCGCTGCAGCGCTGCGCCAACGCCAGCGAAGCTTGCTCATGCCCCAGCAACGCCGTCAGGCGCTGATGGGTCGCCCGCACGCCGGCACGTACGCTTTGTGCGCCGACATCAACGCGCAGCGGCAAGGTGTTGATGAACATGCCCAACGCCTGCTCGCCGCCCTCGCCCGCGTCCATCCGCCCCAGCAGCACGGTGCCGAACACCACCGCCGAGCGCCCGGACAGTTGCCCCAATACGCGCGCCAGCGCCAGATGCATCAGGCTCGCAACGCTGACGCCGAGCTGCCGCGCCTGCTCGCGCAACTGCCGGCTCAAGCGGCTGTCGAGCATCAACGAAGACTCCTCGATGGCGTGGCCGTCACCCTGCACATCCTGCAAGCCACAGGGCAGTGTCGGCTCGTCGATATCCGCGAGCATCTCGCGGAAAAATGCTTCCTGCGCCTGCTGATTGCCGGCACTGCGCGCCATCGCCAAGTGGTCGCGATACGGCACCGGCGCAGGCACTTGCGCGGTCTGCCCGAGCAGAAACGCCTGGATTTCCCGGCGCATTACATCCAGCGCGACGTGATCCATGATCATGTGATGAAACAGCAACAGCGCGACCACACGGTCCTGAGCCGGATCCTGCGCATAGACCATGCGCAGCAGCGGCGCTTGCTGCATGTCGAGGCGGTAGTGCTGCGGGTCATGGCGTTCGAGCAATTGCGTGAGCACGTCGCGGTCGCGGTCGACGCTGATTTCCTCACACACCAGCGGCGCCTCGCGCCAGACCACTTGCACTGCCTCGTCAAGGTATTCCCAGACAAACGAGGTGCGCAAAATGTCGTGACGCTTGACCACCCAACGCAGCGCGTCGGCGAAAGCGTCCAGCCGTTGCGGGCTGTCGAACACGAAACGCGCTTGAGAGATATAGGGATCGCCGGCAGCGGCCGAAAGATGGTGATAGAGCATGCCCTCCTGCAACGCGGACAACGGATAAATGTCCTGCACGTTGGCCGCGCCACCCGGCACCGTGGCGACGATGCGGTCGAGGGCATCCTGCTGCAGATTCACCAGCGGCAGCATGTCCGGGGTGATGCGAAAGGCCGGGCTCAGCCAGTCGCCGCCGTGTTGCGCAACCAGCTCCAGCAGTTGCGCCTTGTGCGCCGAGAGGCTGTCCCACAACGCGTCATCCAGCGCGTCGTCGCTGCCCAGAATGACCAGGTCTTCATCTTCCTGTTGAAGGCGGATCGCATGGGTGGAAATGGCAGCCATCAGTTCGCTGAAATGCATGAGGTAACCTGCTGTAAATACGGAAAAAAGGAGCGCGCAGCAGCGAGTCCGTGCACGCGGCGCGCAGCCTGGAAAAACTAAAACATCGGGGCGTGGGTGTCTGACATGGGAAGCGGGGACAAGCCGCGCGCTTGAGCACCGCAAGTCCCCTGTGGGAGCGAGCCTGCTCGCGAAAGCGGTGGGTCAGTCGACATCATCATTGACTGAACCAACGCCTTCGCGAGCAGGCTCGCTCCCACAGGGTTTGTGTGCGCCGTCAGAGGCGGCGTTTGCGGTTGAGGCTCGGGATGGTGGTCTGGGCGATCTCAACCTGCTTGGCCTGTCGCGAGGTCTGGGCCGCCAGCGCGGCCAGCGTCGGCTGGCTGAACAGCGTCCGCGCGTCGACATGCAGCCCGGCCAGACGCATGCGCGCGACCAGACTGACCGCCAACAGCGAATGCCCGCCCAGTTCGAAGAAGTTGTCGTGGCGCCCCACCTGCTCGACCTTGAGCACCTGCGCCCAGATCTGCGCCAAGGCTACTTCCACGTCGCCTTCCGGGGCCTCGTAAGGCCGGCTGAGCAACGCCTCCGCCCCCGGTTCCGGCAACGCCTTGCGGTCGATTTTGTCGTTGGGCGTCAAGGGCAGCGCCGCCAGCATCACGTAGGCACCGGGCACCATGAACTCCGGCAACTGCGCCAATACATGCGCGCGCAACACTTCAAGCGTGGGCGCAGCCTGCTCGGCGCGCACGCTGTAATACGCCACCAGTCGCTCATCGCGCACCAGCACCACCGCCTCGCGGATGGCCGGGTGTTCAAGCAGCCGCGCTTCAATCTCGCCCAGCTCAAGGCGCACCCCGCGCAGCTTGACCTGAAAGTCATTGCGACCGAGGAACACCAGATGGCCGTCAGCGTCGTAACGCACCAGATCGCCGGTGCGATACAAGCGATCACCGGCCACGAAAGGACTGTCGATAAAGCGTTCGGCCTGCAATTGCGGCAACCCCAGATACCCACGCGCCACGCCCACCCCGCCAATGTGCAAATGCCCGCTGACGCCAAACGGCACCGGCTGATCGCAGGCATCGAGCACATACAGCCGCGTGTTGCTCAGGGCCTTGCCGATCGGCACCAGTGTCGGCGGTACCGGCTCGCCGGGTTGCAGCGTCCAGCCACTGCTGTCGACCGTGGTTTCGGTCGGCCCATAGACGTTGTGCAGACGCACCCACGGCAGGCGTTCGCGCACTTGTCGGGCCAGGGCGACGGTCAATTCGCCGCCACCGTTAAGCACATCGGTAAGGCTGGTGCACTGGCTGACATCGTCCTGTTCGATGAACTGCTGCAACAAGGCCGGCACGAACTTGACCACGGTAATGTTCTGCTCGCGGATCACTTGCGTCACATAGGCCGAGTCGCGATTGCCATCCGCCCGCGCCAGCACCAGGCGCATGCCCGAGCACAGCGGCCAGAAGATCTCCCACACCGAACTGTCGAAGCTGTACGGGGCCTTTTGCAGCAACGCACCGTGTTCAGTGGGCGGCGACAACTGCGAGCCCCAATGCACCATGTTGCAGGCACTGCGGTGTTCGATCATCACGCCTTTGGGTGTGCCGGTGGAGCCGGAGGTGTAGATCATGTAGGCCAGATTCGCCGCGCCGAGGCCCGGCACCTGCAGATTGTCGTGCGGTTGGTCCTGCCATGCACCGAGATCGAGATCGATCAGCGGCACGCCGGGTTCGCCGAGCAGATCGCGCGTCGCGGCATGCACCAGCAACGCGACCGGCGCGCTGTCCTGCAACATGTAATTCAGGCGTTGCAGCGGGTAATCGGGATCGAGCGGCACATAAGCACCGCCAGACTTGAGAATGCCCAGCAGGCCGATCACCAATTCAGGCCCGCGCTCGACGCAGATCGCGACCCGCGAATCCGGCCGAACGCCCAGCCCGCGCAGATAATGAGCCAAGCGGTTGGCCTGCTCGTTCAACTCGCGATAGGTCAGGCTTTGCCCGGCGAATTGCACGGCGACGGCATTCGGCTTGCGCTGCACCTGTTGATCAAACAGCGCCTGAAGTGGCTGGTCCATCGGGCAGTCGACTGCCGTATCGTTGAACTCGATCAGCAGCCGTTGCAGCTCTTCCTGCGATAACAACGGCAGGCTATTCAGTGGCCGCTGCGGCGTAGTCTCCAGCGCTTCGACCAAACCGTTCAGCGCCGACTGCACATAACTGCAAATTCGCAGCGCGCCGATGCTCGACAGGGTTCTGGTGGTCAGACGCAAGCCGGTGCCGAGGTCATCGACGCTCAAGGTAAATGGATAATTGGTGCGCTCCTCGTTGGCCAGGGTTTCGATGCCCTGCCAGGTTTGCCGGGAGGTTTTTTGCTCGACATCATCGCTGTGCCGATAGTTGAGCAAGGCGCTGAACAGCGGCGCTGGCGCAGCAACGCCGCTGCACCGCTGGGCCAGTGCCAAAGAGGCGTGTTCATGGGCGAGCAAAGCAGTCAGGCGTGCATGGGTGGATTTCACCGCTGCGCGCGCGCCTTCACCGACATCGACCCGCAGCGGCAAGGTGTTGATGAATACCCCCAGCGCCCGGTCGGCACCCGCACCGCCCTGCATGCGCCCCATCAACACCGTGCCGAACACCACGCTTTGCTGGCCGGATGTCGCCGCCAGTACCTGCGCCCAGGCGAGGTGAATCAGGCTGGCGACACTCACGCCGGCCAGACGTGCCTGCTGCTGCAAACGCTGATAGAGATCGCTGCCCAGGGTTTGCTCGGCCTCTTCGATGTTGCTGCCGTCGCCCTGTACGTTCTGCAAAGCGAACGGCAAGGTCGGCTCGTCGATGTCGCCGAGCATCTGCCGGAAGAACGCTTCATGCTCCTGTTCGCTGACGCCGAATCGCGTCTGCGCCACATAGTTGCGGTACGGCACCGGTGCTGCCAGCGGTTCGCCGTGCCCGGACAGGCTGGCGTGAATTTCTTCGCGCATCGCCTCCAGCGCAATGTGATCCATCGCCAAATGATGGAACAACAAGATGCCGACCACCCGGTTATGCGCCGGGTCTCGGGCATACATCAGGCGCAGCAGCGGCGCCTGACTGACATCGAGGCGATAACGCCGCGCGTCGAAGCGCTCGTGCAACTGATCGATGATTGCGCCGCCAGCAGGGTCAGGTTCGACTTCCTGCACCGGCAAAATGGCCTCGCGCCAAACGACCTGAACCGGTGATGTCAGCCCCTCCCAGACCACCGCCGTGCGCAGGATGTCGTGCCGCGCCATGACCTGCCGCAGCGCAGCGGCGAAGGCCTCGACCCGCTCGAGGCTGTCGAATGCCAACAGCGATTGCAGCAAATACGGATCGCCCTGCGCAGCGGTGATGTGGTGATAGAGAATGCCTTCCTGCAACGGTGCCAACGGGTAGATGTCCTGCACATTGGCGGCACCGCCCGGCACCGTCGCGACAATACGCTCGATCATCGCCTGATCCAGTTGCACCAGCGGCAGCAGGTCAGGCGTGATGTGCGTGCAATCGGCGGCAATGCGATTGGCCGGCACCTCGACTTCACGGCCGCTGCCCTCCGCTGCAGCCAACGCGGCCAGGGTCGGTTGGCTGAACAGCACGCGAACATCGCTGCTCATGCCGATCTGGCGCATGCGTTCGATCAGGCCCACGCCCAACAACGAGTGCCCGCCCAGCTCAAAGAAGTGGTCGTGACGCCCTACCCGTTCGACTTGCAGGACCTCGGCCCAGATCTGCGCCAAAGCGATTTCGACGTCACCTTGCGGGGCCTCGTACTCACGACGGATCAACGCTTCCGGCCCCGGTGCCGGCAAGGCCTGGCGATCGAGCTTGCCGTTGGCGGTCAGCGGCAACGTCGCCAGACGGATGTAAGCGGCCGGCAGCATGGCGGCTGGCAAACGCGAGGTCAGGTGCGCGTGCAGTTGCAAGATGTCCAGCGTTTCACGCTCGGTGAACCACGCCAACAGTTGGCCGTCGCGCACCAGCACCACGGTTTCCTGCACCGCGTCATGGCTGGCGAGTGCCGCTTCGATTTCACCCAGTTCGACACGCACACCGCGGACTTTCACCTGATCATCGTTGCGGCCGATGTACTCAAGGTTGCCGTCGGCACGCCAACGGGCAAGGTCGCCGGTGCGATACATGCGCGCATCAGGCTGCGCACTGAACGGGTCGTCGAGGAAGCGTTCGGCGGTCAGCTCCGGGCGATTCAGATAACCCCGGGCAACCCCGGCGCCGCCGACGTACAACTCGCCAATGATGCCGATCGGCACCGGGCGCTGCTGATCATCGAGCAGGTAAGCCGTGGCATTGCTCACCGGTTTGCCGATGTGCAACGCCTGCCCCGGTGTGATCAGCCCAGAGGTGGCGACCACCGTGGCTTCGGTCGGGCCATAGTTGTTGACCACCGCAAACGACTGCGCGCGGTTGAACTGGCGCAGGCGATCGCCGCCGATCAGCAAGGTACGCAAGGTCGGGTGATCGAGTTGTTTGCTGAAGGCATATTCGGCAATCGGCGTTGGCAAAAAGCTGACGTCGAGCGGCTGTGCCCGCCACCAGGCGAGCAGCGCATCGATGTCTTCGCTGCCTTCGCTTGCGGGCGACAAGTGCAGCGTTGCCCCGGCACACAGCGCCGGCCAGACCTCCCACGCCATCGCGTCGAAACCGAAACCGGCGAGACTTGAGGTGTGCTGGCCCGGGCCGAGACCGAACGCCGCACAATGCCAGTCGACCAGATTACCCAGCGTGCGGTGTTCGACCATCACACCTTTCGGCAACCCGGTTGAGCCGGAGGTGTAAATCACATAAGCGAGGTGGCTGGTGTTCAACCCCGGCACGTCGGGATCGGTCAAGTTGTTCAGCGACCACTCGCGCCGATCCAGCTCGATCACCGGCAGCGCTGTGGCGGGCAGGCGATCACGCAGATCACTTTGCGTCAGCAGCGCCACCGGAGCGCTGTCGCTCAGCAGATAACTCAGGCGCTCGGGTGGATGCGCCGGGTCAATCGGTACATAAGCGGCACCAGATTTGAGAATCGCCAGCAGCCCGACCAGTGTGTCGAGGCCCCTGCGCGCGACGATCGCCACCCGGTCATCCGGCCGCACACCGAGGCCCAGCAGATGATGGGCCAGCGCATTGGCTTGCTGGTTCAGTTCGGCATAGGTCAGCGTGCGGCCTTGATAAGTTGCGACCACTGCGCCCGGCTGTTCGGCCACCCGGGACTCGAATCGGTGATGAATCAGCTGCCCCTGCGGATAACTCACGCCGGTGTCGTTCCACTCATCGAGCAAGGCCAGCTCTGCCGGGCTATTGAGGTTGAAATCGGCGACAGACAGCTGCGGACGTTCCAAGCCTTGCTCCAGTATCAGCAACAAACACTCGGTGAACGCCGCGATCTCATCTGCGCCGAAATAGGCCGGTGAGTACACCAGATGCAGCCAGGCCTTGTCGTTGAAACGGTTGCTGCGCAGGTGAATGGCCAGCGGTGTCGCCTCATGCTGGTTGGAGACTTTGACCACGTGCCCCGGCGCCTCAGCGTAACGGTAGTCATGGTCGTCCTGCTCGTAGGACACCGACAGCTCGAACAGTTGCGAGCGATCTTCGCGTAACAGACCCAGCGCACGGTTCATCTCGCTCAGCGGATAGCGTTGATGGCGGAAGTCCTGTTTGAGGCCATCGCCGATCGCCTTGATCAAGTCAGCGAATGACCGCTCACGGCCAAAGCCCATGCGCATCGCACTGACCTGGGTGAACAAGCCCAAGGTGCTTTTGAAGCGGGCGCCGGAGCGATTGAGAATCGGCAAGCCGACCACCCACTCGTCCCGTTGCGCGGTACGGCTGAAATACACATGCAGCGCCGCCAGCAACACATGAAAGGCCGAACCGCCGAGGTGTCGTGCGGTGTCTTTCATGCGCTCGTGCAGCAGGGCCGGAAAAGCCTCGACGTGGATGCGACTCGGCGCCGCTTCAGGGTCAAGGGGTTCGCGATGACGGGGAATCAACAAGGGTTCGGGAAGGCTGCGGTACTTGTCCAGCCAGTAGCGCTGATCGAGTTCATAGCGTGGTGACTGGTGATAGCGCGCGTCATCTTCGATGAAACCGACATAGGACGGTGCCGCCACATCTGGACGCTCGCCACGGGACAGCGCGCTGTAGATGTCGCCCACCGATTTGAACAGCAGACCAAAACCCCAACCATCGATAATCAAATGGTGGGCCTGCGCCGCCAGCCAGTGGCGGTGCTGATCGAGGCGAATGAGACAGAAGCGGAACAGCGCTTGCCCGCTCATCACATAAGCCTGGGTCATTTGCTCTTCGACCAGCGCCCGAGCCGCCGACTGGGGATCGGGGTGCCCGCTGAAATCAAACAGCGGCATGGCCACCGGCAACGTCTGTGCAAACCCTTGCGACGGCAGCCCGTCGTGACCGACGTCCGCCAGCAGCACAATGCGCAAGGCGTCGTTCGCCGCAACCAGGCATTCGAGTGCCGATTGCATCAATGCCGGATCCAGCGGCCCGCTCAGTTCGACGTAACCGCCAATGTTATACAGCGGCGAATCACCGCGGCTTAGCTGGTCCAGCCAGATATCCCGCTGGGCAGCGGTCAGCGCGAATGTTTCGACAGGCACGGACAGATCGCCCGCCACGTTGGCAGAAGTAGGCTGCATAAGATCCTTCTCATGTGATTTTGCCGGTATTCAAGCATCGGCCCCGCCCCCGACATGACACCTGAAACCCGGACAATCAACGTGCCCGGAGACGCCCGGTCGACGTTGCTTGCGCGTTTATCGCAGGCAAGGTCTAAAAATTCGGAGAGGAAATACTGAAAAGCTTGTAGGAAAAAAACCACATACCAGCGCCGCCATTTGCCCGAGTGCTGCCGATCAAAATTCAGCATCTGCCGGTTTACCGGGCCTGCGACGTGACTGAACAGTCACTGACGACGACACCTCTGACATCTACGCCGTCAGAACCCCGGCGCCAACAATCAGAAATGATGGCATTTTGTGTCCCTGATTTCCCCTACAGACGTAGGACAAATCCATAGGCTTAAATCCCGCTCCAGATCGTGTTCAAGGAGAAATGACGGCGTGGGTGGCTTTTGCATAATCGGCAGACGATTCAGTGATGGTTTCTGAACCAGGGATGACAAGGATATGAATCTGACCGGCAGTATTCGCAATATGGAAAACCCGCATTTCTACTGGCAACTGGGTGAGTTGATAGCAAGCACCGGCGATGATCACTTCGCCACGAACATGTTCCAGTTGGTCGACACGCTGGTGCCGGTCAACCGGCTGGATCTCAGTGAGTGGACGCTGGATGAGCGACAGGCCAGCGTGGTCGATATCAAACCGTTGGGCAGCGCCGGTCTGGCGCAGACGTGCACGCCAGCCGACCCGCTGGAGAGTCCCGACGATCATCCGCTGCTGCAAAAGATGATCGAGATGAATGATTCGCTGCTGATTCAACTGAAAGCCTCGCTCCAGCCTCGCCATCCGCAACACAGTGCTCACCAATGCAATCTGGTGTCGCGCACCTCCAACCGCCGCTGCGTCATCTCGTTTTACCGACCGCACACCCAGCGGGTGTTTTCCCTGCCTGAGCTGTCGTTTCTCAAGCGCCTGTCTGACACCTTGCTGCCGCTGATCGAACGCCATGCGCAGATCAGCCGGCAACTCCTCGCCCGGCAACCGCGCCAACCCTTGGCCGAACTGGACCAGGCACCGTTGGCGCAGGTGTTCGACGAACGCCTGGCGATCAGCGACATCGCCTTGTCGGTGCGTGAGAAAGAAGTCTGCCTGGGCCTGTTGACCGGCGGCACCGTGCCGCAAATGGCGGAACAGCTGCGAGTCAAAAACAGCTCGATCGAGACGTACCTGAAACGCGCCACGGCCAAACTCGGGGTCAGTGGTCGCCATGGTCTGGCGAAATGGATGGCCGGGGCCTGAGCACAACGCTCTTTTTTGCATGAGGCAGTTCGATGTTGACGTTGCGACTTTCCCTGCTGTCCATCGCGGTGCTGATGGGCGGTTGTTCATTGATTCCCGAGTATCAGCGCCCCGCTTCACCCACCGCTGCGCAGTATCCGACAGCGACGCAGGCTGCAACGAGCAGCGAGGACTGGCGCACGCTGTTCACTGATCCGGCGCTGCAACAGTTAATCGAAAGCGCACTGGTCAACAACCGCGACCTGCGCGTGGCGGCATTGAATGTCGAAGCGTTCCAGGCGCAATACCGCATTCAACGCGCCGACCTGTTGCCGGCGGTTTCGGCCAATGCCAATGAGTTGCGCCAGCGTATGCCGCCGAGCGTGACCCAAGGCAAAGCGCTGATCAATTCGACGTACTCGGTCAACCTCGGCATCAGCGCCTATGAACTGGACTTCTTCGGCCGCGTGCGCAGCCTTAGCGAGCAAGCGTTGCAAACCTGGCTTGCGACGGAAGAAGCGCGGCGCAGTGCCGAACTGAGTCTGGTGGCCAACGTCGCCAATGCTTACCTGACCTGGCGTGCCGATCAAGAGCTGCTGGTTCTCACTCGCGAGACCCTCGCCGCCGATGAACAGAGCCTGCACCTGACCACGCGCAACCGCGAGGCCGGCAAGTCTTCGGCGCTGGAGCAGGCGCAGGCGAAGACCAGCGTCGACAGCTCTCGGGCCAATCTGGCGCGCTATCAGCGTCAGGTCGCTCAGGACCTGAACAGCCTGACCTTGCTGGTCGGCGCACCGGTGCCCGAAGCCCTGCCCGCCCGACCGCTGGCCAGCGATCTGGTGCAACAACTGCCGGCCGGTTTGCCCTCGGATCTGCTGCAAAGGCGTCCGGACATTCTTCAGGCGGAGTACAAACTGAAAGCGGCCAACGCCAATATCGGTGCAGCGCGGGCGGCGTTTTTCCCCAGTGTCAGCCTGACCGCTAATGCCGGCACCTCCAGTCGTGACCTGTCCGGATTGTTCGGCGCCGGTTCCGGGGCGTGGACCTTTCAACCGCAGATCAGCCTGCCGATTTTCAATGCCGGCAGCCTGCGCGCCAGTCTGGATTATTCGAAGTTGCAGAAAGACGTGGCGGTGGCCGAATACGAAAAATCCATTCAGACCGCGTTTCAGGAAGTCGCCGACGGCCTCGCGGCGCGCAGCACCTATCAGCAGCAATTGCAGGCGCAGCGCGACCTGGTCGCGGCGACCCAGACTTATTACAACCTGGCGCAGAACCGTTATCAGAATGGCGTCGACAGCAGCCTGACATTCCTCGATGCGCAGCGTTCGCTGTTCAGTTCGCAGCAAGGCTTGATCACTGATCGCCTGGCGCAACTGGTCGCCGAGGTCAATCTGTACACCGCGCTGGGCGGCGGCTGGAGCGTTGAAGAATCGCGCGTGCAATGAGGCTGCCGTCACTTTTTCTTACACCTTTTGTCGCTCGATCCTGCACCGTGCGGCGATCCGTGGCCGGCCTCTGCCCTCAGTTTGGTATCATGCGCCGCTTTTACGGTTAACCCCCCGCCAGTCCTGCTGACTGACGGGCTGCAAAAGGCGGTATTAGATGACGGCTTTGTTGACTCGCCGCAAGGTGCTTGCGGGAATGGGCGTGCTCGGGCTAGGCCTGCTCGCCGGCTGCGACACCCGCGGCCAACTGTCGTACAAGTACGGCAAGGATCTGAGTAACAAGATCATGGGGCGTACCTTCAAACTGAAGAACACCGATGGCGAAACCATGACGCTGTCGAGCTTTCGCGGCATGATGCCGATGGTGTTTTTCGGCTTCACCCAGTGCCCGGCAGTCTGCCCGACCACCCTCGCCCGCGCGGCGAAAATCAAGAAACTGATGGGCGCCGATGGCGACCGTTTGCAGGTGATTTTCATCAGCCTCGATCCCGAGCGCGACACGCCGGAAATCCTCGACGCCTACATGAAAGCCTTCGACCCGACGTTCGTTGCGCTGTACGGCACGCTCGAGGAAACCGCAGCCACGGCCAAGGAATTCGACGTGTTCTACGAGAAAGTCCCGGCCGGCGACACGTACACCATCTCGCATACCGCCACCAGTTACGTTTACGACTCCAACGGCGGCTTACGCCTGGGTCTGCCCACTTCGCTTTCGGCAGAACAATGCACGGAAGATTTGCTTACTGTTATGGAGGTTTGCTGATGCAACCTGTTCTGAACCACCTCAAACGCGCTGTCATCGGTTTTTCTCTGCTGGGTCTGGCCTTCCAGGCGACCGCAGCGACCAAAGTCGACGATGCCTGGGTCCGTGCCACCGTGCCGACCCAATCCGCCAGCGGCGCGTTCATGACCCTCACCGCCGACACCGACAGCAAGTTGCTCAGCGTCGCGACGCCGGTGGCCAAAGACGTGCAGATCCACGAAATGACCATGAAGAACGACGTCATGAGCATGGCTCCGGTGAAGTTTGTCGAGCTGCCGGCCGGCAAAGCCGTCAAGCTTGATCCGAACGGCTACCACGTAATGCTGATGGGCCTGACCGCTCAGCTGAAGGAAGGCGACAGCGTGCCGCTGACCCTGACCGTGGAAAACGCCAAGGGCGAGAAAGAGACCATCGAAGTCAAAGCGCCGGTTCGCGCGCTGACCAACATGGAAGGTCACGATCACAGCAAAATGCACTGATCTGACTGAGCGGCAATAAAAAAGGGGCGGCCTGATCGATGATCAGGCCGCCCCTTTTTTGTTTTTGATCTGTGCCGAATTAACGCTTGCGGGCCAATGTCCTGCGCACGCTTTCCCGTGACATCCGCGAGCCGGAACGGGGCACGGTTTTATTTACGGGCACCTTGGCCAACTGTTCCTTGCGCTTTTCCACCTCACGCCACTGGTAACCGAGATATCCGCCTGCCGCCACAATCCCCAGCCAACCGAACACCGAACTGACAAAGAACCACAGCCCAAGGGTGATCCACACGTTTTTCGAAGTGAATAACTTCAAGCTGTCATCGACAGGCAGCGGTTCCTCCGGTTCAACCGCTGCCTTTGTCACCGGCATTCTATGCACCCCGTCCAGATCAATGCGCCAAGCGAAGTCCGCCCCGGCCACCGGAATGTCTAGCTGATTGCCTTCAGCACGATGCACCCGAATTTCGCCATCGACGAGCGACGTGGAGCTGAAACTGATCTGGGCTTCGTAGTGAATCTCGCCGTTGACCTGGGTCACGACCGTTCGTTTCTGGTCAATGGGGGTGTCGCGCATGTCGATTCCTTGAGCGTTCCACGTCGGACGACGTGCGAAGGGGTAATCCGTTGGGCTCGAATGCTACTGAGTGGCTATTACGCTGTCCAGAAACAACCCACGGTTATCCCTCCTTGACGACGCGTTATCAACTCCCCGCGCCGCCATGCGCCTCTTCAAAGAAGTAATCCTTCCAGCTGTCGGCCTTGTTCTTCAGCACACCCAGTTCCTGCAATTTCTCGGCGTAGATAAAGGTGCGCTGCGGCACCACGGTGAAATCGATTTCCGGATCCTTGACGATTTGCTCGACCAGGGCCAGCGGCAGTTTCGACTGTTCGACACGAATGTACGCCTGAGCCGCCGCCGGTTTGTCCGCCTTGATGATCTTCTCAGCCTCAGCCAAAGCGTCGTAGAACGCCTTGTAGGTTTTCGGGTTTTCGTCGTGGAATTTTTCCGTGGTGTACAGCACGTTGAATGTCGCCTGACCGCCGAGCACGTCATAGGAGCTCAGCACTTTGTGCACATTGGGATTCTGCAGGGCCTGGTACTGGAACGGTGGGCTGGAGAAGTGCGAGTTGATTTCCGAACCGCCGGCGATCAGCGCGGCCGTTGCGTCGGGGTGCGGCAGGCTGACTGAGATGTCATCGAATTTCTTGTATTGGGCGTCGCCGAATTCCTTGGCGGTTTCGATCTGCAAGGTGCGCGACTGGAAGCCGACACCGGCGGCCGGCACGGCAATCCGGTCCTTGTCGGTGAAGTCCTTGAGCGTCTTGATGTTCGGGTTATTGGTCAACAAATAGTTGGGCATCGAACCCAGCGCGGCGATGGCTTTGACGTTCTGTTTGCCTTTGGTGCGATCCCATACGGTGAGCATCGGCGGCACACCGGCGGAAACCACGTCGAGCGAGCCGGTGAGCAATGCTTCGTTCATCGCCGTGGCGCCGGAAATGCTGTTCCAGTCGACCTTGATGTCGAGGCCCTGCGCTTTACCGTGTTTTTCGATGAGGTTCTGGTCGCGCACCACATCGAGAATCAGGTAACCGATGCCGAATTGCTGGGCAATGCTGATCTTGCCTTCAGCCTGAGCGCCGGTGCTGAACAACGCACTCGCGGCCAGAGAAGCGGCCAACAGAGTCAGTGCGGAACGTTTGAACGGTGTGGCCATGACAACCTCGCAGCATGGGTTGAAAACTGAAGGCTGAACTTTATAGATATAAAAAAACTAATTTAAATACCGATATCACATATGGATAGCACCAAATAAAATCGGCACAGCGATTGCTAGCCAAGACTGAACAACTAGCTAGCAATAAGGACCTAACCCGATGATGGCCGAATCCCGCCGTGGTGTTATCTGCTCGCCCCACCCCGAAGCCAGTGCCGCCGGCCTGCGCATACTCGATGAGGGCGGTACGGCAATTGACGCGATGCTCGCTGCCAGCGCCGTGCTGGGCGTGGTGTATCCGCACATGACCGGGCTGGGGGGCGATGCCTTGTGGCTGCTGCATGATGGACAGGTGCGCACCATCATGGGGATCGGCCAGGCTGGTCAGCGTTTACCCGGCAGCGGCCGCATTGATCTGCGCGGGCCGAGCAGCGTCGCCACCACGGCCGGGGCGCTGGCGAGTTGGCGCACGGCGCAACGGATCAGCGCTGGCGAATGGAGTTCACGCCTGGGCTGGCGCCAGTTGCTCGCCGACGCGGCGCACATCGCTCGCGCCGGGGTGCCGGTCTCGGCGTCGCAACTGTTCTGGCAAAGCCACCGCGAGGCATTGATCGACACCCTTCCCGACCTGCATGCCCTGTGCAAGACCGAGGACCGCTGGCTGCGTGAAGGCGATGTCCTGCGCCAGCCACGCCTGGCCAATACCCTGGAGCAACTGGCCCGAAACGGCATCAGCGACTTCTATCAAGGCGAACTGGCTCAAGCCTTCGCCGAGCAATTCACGCGACTGGATTGCGGCCTGACTCTGGCCGATCTGCAAGCCACTGACGCCGAGGAAGCGGCGCCGCTGTCGATCCGCTATCGCCAGGGACGCCTGTTCAATATCGCCCCGCCCTGCCAGGGCCTGTACACGCTGCAGGCCATGCTCGCCCTCGGCGAGCGCGATCTGGCTGCGTGCGGTAACGGCACGGTTGCCTACTATCACCATTTGGTCGAAGCGATCAAACAGGGCTTGCTGCGACGCAACGCCGAGCTGCATGACCCGCGCCGCTCGGACTGGAATTTCGCCGCAACGCTGAACGCAGAGGCGGCCGCCGGTTATGCCGCGTACATCAACCCGCAACAGGCACAACCGTGGAATGAACCGGGACGCCCGGCCGATACCGCGTGGATGGCCGCCACTGATGCCGAAGGCCGCACCGCCTGCCTGATCCAGAGTCTGTTTCATGACTTCGGTTCTGGCGTGGTGATGGGCGACACCGGAGTGTTATGGCAAAACCGCGCCGCCGGTTTCAGCAGCGCAGCGGATCATCCGAACGCCTGGGCGCCGGGCGCGCGTCCGGCACACACGCTCAATCCATCCTGCTACATCGCCGACGACGGCCGCCGAATGTTCTTCGGCACGCAGGGTGGCGATGGTCAACCGCAGACCCAACTGGTGCTCGCCACGCAGTTGATCGACTTCGCTCAACCCATCGACCACGCGTTGCGCACCCCGCGCTTTCTGCTGGGACGCAGCTTCTTCGACGGCACCGACAACCTCAAGCTGGAAGCCGATGTCGGTGACGCGGTGATCAGCGGTCTCGCCGCCCTCGGCCACGGTGTGGAATCCATCGCCCCGCTCAATGCCTACACCGGCCAGGCCGGGATTATCGCGGTGTATCCCGATGGCCGTCGCCACGCGCAGCACGACCCGCGCGGCCAGGGCTGCGCCTTGGGCCAGAGCGATTGAGATCGGCGTTTGCCGGGCGCCCGACGCTGACGGATAATGCCCGCCGCATTCGCTTCTGCCGCGTCGCCGCCATAGAGGAACCGATGGCCTCACAGACCGTTACCGCCAAGCAACTCGAAGTCCAGCGCATCGTCGATGTGCTGTCCAGGGCCATCGCCCAGCATCGGCTGAAACCCGGCACGCGGCTGATCGAGGCGCAAATCGTCGAGACCCTGCAAGCCAACCGCAACCATGTCCAGGTGGCGCTCCAGCGCCTGGCGATGCAGCGCATCATCACCATCGAGCCGAACCGTGGCGCCATGGTGTCACAGCCCAGCGCGCGGGAGGCCCGGGAAGTCTTCGCCGCGCGCCGGGCCATTGAACGGGCGATTGTCGAGTGCATCACCCCGGCGATCATGCAAAAACAGCACGAACGCATCAGCCGTCACCTGAACAATGAACGCGCCGCCACCAACGCCACCGACCGCCGTGCCATCGTCCGTGAGTTGAGCGAGTTCCACCTGATGCTCGGCGAGATCTGCGGCAACACCGTACTCAGCGAAATCCTCGCCAACCTGATGGTGCGCAGCTCGCTGATCGTCGCCCTGTACCAGCGCAATGATGTGCCGTCCTGTGCGTCGGACGAACATCAGGACATCATCACCGCGCTGCAGCAGGGCGAGCGTGACAAGGCCGTGGCGGTAATGCTGGAACACCTCGACGAGCTGGAAGCCCAGCTCGCTCTGGAACAACAGCCCGAACCGGACATCAATCTGCGCGAAGCCCTCGCCGGACTCTGATCAGTCTGGCCGGCAGATCTGCGGCAAGCGTCGTTCGAAAGTCTGCCGCCCGGCCTTGAAGCCCATCAGTGGCGCACTGATGCGCGCCACCACTGCGCCCGGCGTCGGCGCCTCGAACACCAGAAAGTCTGCGCGACAGCCCGGCTCCAGCCCGTAATCGGTCAGACGCAAGAGGCGCGCGGACTCATTCGAGACCCAATCCAGGCATCGCTGCAACTGCACTTCGGTGCCCAACTGGCTGACGTTGGCAAACAGGTTGGCCTGACGCACCAGCGACGCATCGCCGTAGGGCGTAAACGGGTTGCCGAGGTTGTTGGTGGAGATCGAACAGGTCACCCCGCATTCGTGCAGTTGTTGCAGCGGAGCCAGCCCACGCGGTTTGTTGTGAAACTGGTCGCGCCCAGTGAGAAACAGATCCGTGGACGGCAGGCAGGTGACCTGCACCCCGGCCACCGCCAGCGCCTGACCGATCTCGCGCAGATGCGCCAGCGGCAACGCCGAGAGTTTGGTGACATGGCCGATGGTTACCCGCCCGCCCCAGCCATGTATTTCGGTGCAGCGGATCACCTCCGGCACGGTCATGCCGGCCGGGTCCAGGTCAAAATCCAGATGCAGATCGAGATCACGGTCGTAGTGCACCGCCAGTTCGAACAAGCGGCGAATCTGCGCCGCCGGATCGCGATCCATATACGGACAGCCGCCCAGCACTTCGGCGCCCTGCTCCAGCGCTGCGCACAGCAACGCTTCGGTACCGGGGTTATCGAGCAGACCTTCCTGGGGAAATACGCACAGTTCAAGGGAGATCGCCCAGGCGTAATCCGCCTGTAAACGACGGATCGCATTGAACCCGACCAGACCGATCTGCGGGTCGAGTTCGACGTGGGTGCGCATGTGCATCGTGCCCTGGACGATGGCCTGCTCCAGCACCGCCGCCCCGCGTTGATAGACGTCCTGTTCGGTGAAGCCGGCCTTGGCGAGCCGCGTTTGCGCGATGGCTTCGGCCAGCGTCCCGGCCTGCAACTGGCAGCGTTCGAGGATGCAGGCCTTGTCCAGATGAATGTGGGTTTCGACCAGCCCCGGGTGCAGATAACCGTCACCGATATCGAGGGTTGTGCACGCTTCGCCGGGAATCGGCGCGGCGACAAAAAAGCCGTCGCGCACATACCGTTCACCACAGCGAGCGCCGATGATTTTCAAGGTTTTCATACCAGTGTTCCTTCACCCAGATAGGCCGCTTCCAGTTGCGGGTCGTCGCGTAGCTGCGCGGCACTGCCGCTGTTGACGATGCGCCCGTTCTCCAGCACATAGGCGCGGTCGGCGACTTGCAGGGCCAGGTTGGCCATCTGATCGACCAGCAGCAGGGTCATGCCTTCGTCACGCAGCGTGGCGAGGGCGTCGTAGAGTTCGCCGATCATTGCCGGCGAGAGGCCGAGCGTCGGCTCGTCGAGCAGCAGGATGTTCGGCTTGGCCATCAGCCCGCGACCGACCGCGACCATCTGCTGTTCGCCGCCGGACAACAGGCCGGCCGGGCTGTCGATACGCTCGCGCAAACGCGGGAAGCGCTGCAGGATCGCCTCAATCTCGGCGTCGGCATCGAACGTATCCCGGCGCGAATAACTGCCCAGCAACAGATTGTCGCGCACACTCAACTGACCAAACATCTGCCGCCCTTCGGGCACCAGCGCCAGTCCGCGCGTGGCGATTTCGCTGGCATCACAGGCGCTGATTTCGACGTCATCGAGCAGGATGCTGCTGTTACCTGCGGGGCGATGCAGCCCGGCCAGACATTGCAGGATGCTCGACTTGCCCGCGCCATTCGCGCCGAGGATTGCCACCAGTTCACCGGGGTTGACCGTCAGGTCGACGCCCTCCACCACCGGCGCGGCGCCGTAATCGATGCTCAGGTTCTTGATGAACAATCGCGCGTCGCGACTGCCGTCCCAAGCCTGCATACGCGGTTGCGCCTGATACTCGGTGACGCCCAGGTAGGCCGCGATCACCTGCGGATTGGCGCGCACTTCGGCCGGCGCCCCCCAGGCAATGGGTTTGCCGGCGTCGAGCACCAGCAAGCGCTCGGACACCGCCATCACCAACGGCATGTCGTGCTCGACCAGGATAATCGTCAAGCCGAAACCCGCCAGCCGTCGCAGCAAACCGGCGAGGCGATCAGTGTCCTGCCGCCCGAGGCCGGCCGCGGGTTCGTCGAGCAACAAGACTTGGGGACGAGTCGCCAGCGAGCGAGCAATCTCGACCAGACGCCGATCAACATGGGGCAATTGCTCCGCCGGCAGATTCACCGAGCCGCTGTAGCCCACCAGCGCCAGCAGATCGAGCGCCAGGGCCTTTTGCTCGGCGCTGGCGGCGGAGAACGGTGAGCCCATGCGCCCGCCCTGCATCGCCACCAAAAGGTTCTCCAGCACCGACAGTTCGGCGAACAGCAAGGTGGTCTGGTAAGTCCGGCCAATGCCGGCGCGCGCGACTTGCCACGACGGCCAGCCTGCCAGCGACTCGCCGTCATTGAGGCAGATGCTGCCCTGATCGGGCTGGTAAAAGCCGCTGATAAGGTTGAGCACCGTGCTTTTGCCGGCGCCGTTGGGGCCGATCAGGCTGGTGATGCTGCCCGCGGCGGCCTGCAGACTGACGTTCTGCGCGGCCTGCACGCCGCCGAAACGGATGCCGATGCCTTCGACGCGCAGAGCGCCGCCACAGCCTTTGAAGAAGGCTCGCAGCCGCGTCGAGTCCGGCACCGCCGGCGCACGCCGGTCAAGCGGCCGCCACCAGCGCCGGGCCAGCGCTCCGAGCACCCCGTCCGGCGCCAGCCACAACACACACAGCAGCAGTGCGGCGAAAATCAGCAAACGGTACTCGGCGAAATCCGACAACGCCTCCGGCAGCAACACAATCAACAAGGCACCGAGCAACGGTCCGAACAACGTGCCACTGCCGCCGACGATCACCGCCAGCACAAACAGGATCGACTGACTGAACGGAAACGACTCGGGATTGATAAACATCATCAGCGGCGCGACCAGCGAGCCGGCCACCCCGGTCAACGCCGCCGAGAGCGCGAACGCCAGGGTTTTCGCCAGCACCGGGTTCAGGCCCAAAGAACGCGCGGCAATCTCCGACGACTTTACCGCGAGCATTGCCAACCCCCAGCGACTGCTGCGCAAACGCAGATAAAACCCCAGCGCAGCAGTCATTAGCGCAATCGCGATCAGCGCCAGAATAATGGCCGGATCAACGCTGCCGAGCATCGGCATCGGGATGCCCATCAGACCATTGGAACCACCGCTGACGCTGCGCCATTCGATCAAGCCGTGGTGCACGACAAAGGCAAACGCGATGGTGATCATCGCCAGATACGGTCCCTTGACCCGTAACGCCGGAATTGCCAGCAAACCGCCGACCATGGCGTTGACCACGGCAGCGACCGCCATGGCCGCTGGCAACGGCCACCCGGCCAGCGTCAGCAGCGCCGAGGCATACGCGCCTAAAGCGTAAAAGGCGATGTGCCCGAAAGAAATCTGCCCGGTCAGGCCGATCAGAATGTTCAGACCCACGCCGACCACCGTCGCCAATGCGCACAAGGTCAGTACCAGCAACGAATAGCTGTCGAGCAAAAACGCAGCAACGGCGCAAGACGCCGCCAGGGCCAGCAGCGCGATGGGCGCCAGGGAACGACGGTCGGTGCTCATACTTTCACCCACGATTTAAGGCCGAACAGGCCATCCGGACGGATCGCCAGCGTCACGATGACCAGGGCGAAGGTAAAAATCTGGGTGAAGGCCGAGCCGAAATACAGCGTCACCAACGCTTCCACCAGACCAAACAGCAGACCGGCGCCAAACACCCCGCCGGCACTGGCGATGCCGCCGAGGATCGCCACGGCAAAGGCCTTGAGGCCGAACAAGGTGCCCATATCGGCGTTGACGCTGAACAACGGCGCGATCAACAGCCCGGCGACCGCAGCGAACACGGTCGACACGGCGAACGACACCGCCACCACCCGCTTCACGCGGATACCCATCAGCATCGCGGCTTGCGGATTCTGCACACAGGCTTCGAGCACCTTGCCCAGCCGCGTGTGGCGCCGCACCAGCCACAGCGCCAGCGCCACGCCGGCACCGATCAGCGGGATCAACAGTTGCAACAGCGTCACCTGACTGCCGGCCAGTTGCACGCTGTGCTCGGTCAACACGCTGACGAACTGGCGAGGTTCCTTGCCGAACGTGAACAACACCAGGTTGTCGACCAGAATGCCGCCGGCGACCGTTGCCATCAGCCATGCCTGTGAGCCGCGAGAATGGAATGGGCGCACCAGAAAGCGCTCGATGACCAGCCCGTAGACGGCCGCCAGCGCCAGTGCCGCCGGGAACGCCAGCCACGCCGGCCAGTGCCAGGTCACGCTGAAGCTGTAACCCAGCACCGCACCGAGCATCATTGCGCTGCCCTGAGCAAAATTGACCGTGCGCGACACGACGTAAGTGATGTGGAAGCCGAGGGCGAGCAAGGCATACATGCTGCCCAGGCCCAGCCCGGAGAGAAGTGTGGTAGTGATCATGCAAAATCCTCCGACCGGCGCGCATCCGCACGCCGGCGTGGGCAGGCTTCAGGGAGCGACGGGAACGATGCGGTCACCGTCGAAACGGGTGAACACGTAGTCTTGCGGGCCGAGGGCATCGTGACGGCTGGTGCTAAAGGGTTGGCGATAGTCCTTGATCAGTCCGTCGTAGTTCTGGATGCCATAGAAACCGTCGCGCACCGCTTTGCCATCGATGCTGCCTGCCGCGGCGATAGCCAGGGCACTCAGGTGCAAAGCGTCGTAGGCGTTGGCGATGCCCACTGCCGGGGTTACATCGGCCAGGGTCTTGACCGCATAACGCTGTTTGAGCGCCGCCAGCACCGCATCGCCACGGGGCGAGTTTTTCTCGGTAAAAACATAGGTCTGGATGAAATGCACGCGTCCGGCATTGGCGCCTGCCAGTTCGCCGAAGCGTCCGCCCGCCGGCCCCCAGTGCGACACCACCGGCACGGTCCAGCCCATGCGATCGAGGGACTTGACCACCTGCGCCGACGGCCCGACGTTGCCCACCAGCAACAGGCTGTCGGCACCGGCCTCCTTGAGCCGCGCCAGTTGTGGCACCACGTCGAGATCGCTGTCCTGAATCCGTTCGACGCCGGCGTTCGGCAAGCCGCGCTTTTCCAGTGCACGCTTGAATCCGGCCTCGTTGGATTCGCCCCACGGGTTGTTGATGAGGATCAGGCCGGGCTTCTTCATGCCCTGGGTGCGCACGCCGTAATCCACCAGTGCTTCGTCCACCAGTTCATCGACCGCCGAAACGCGGAACACATAATTGTCCGCCGCGCCGTTCTCGGTGATTTTGGTGCCGGCGGCCCAGATGCCCATGAACGGCACCTTCAGCTGATTTGCCAGCGGCACAATCGCCAGCGACACCGGTGTGTCGAGGCCGCCGAACAGCAGCGTGACCTTTTCCCGCTGAATCAGCTCGCGCGCCGCCAGCATGCCTTTGGACGGATTGCTTTCATCGTCACGGCGCACCAGTTCCAGCGGCCGGCCGAGCACCCCGCCAGCGGCGTTGACCTCATCGATGGCAATACTCAAGCCACGCGTCAGCGCCTCGCCGGACTTCGCCGACTGTCCCGACAACGCAGCCACCAGGCCTACCTTGATCGGTTCAACGGCCTGCGCCGTGGTGGTCATCAGCAACGTGGTGAAGGCTGCGCAAGGCAGCAGACGTTTGAGCGAAAAGCGCGTCGGCAACATTGTTATTCTCCTGAATGCGAGTGTTCGTCAGAACATTGCTAGCAAACCTGATGCCACATGCGCGCGCCCCTGTTTTAGCGACCTCAAGCCACACAACCCAGTAAATACGCACAGATTACGTGCAATGCGCACCACTTTCAGTCAGGCAGAGAATGACCTTTGAAGACAGCCAAGAATGCTGACAAGAGAGGATTGTTAGCAATCTGTGAACCAGGTACGCATACGGGCAAGCTGATATGGCTAAACAGCCTGAAACAATAAATCCGTGGCAGCCGCCGCCCTGCCAGATACACCCGCACCCGAGGCAGAGTGCCGTCTGCAGCGGCTAGCGGCAGCGCAAGCGGTTTTGCACACACGCTCACACCGCTTTAAAACCGCGATCCAGCGGCGCGCCCTTGGTATCATCGCCCACACTTTTTTGACGTTTTGATGACTTTGGAAGGTCTTTTTTTGTGAGCGCTCTTTTTAACCGGTTGCGGCAGCCGCATGCCCGCCTCTTTTCGCTGATTGTTCTGGTGCTGGTGGTGCCGGTGTGCCTGCGTGCGGCACTGGGCTGGTCGGCACCGTTGGGCTATTTGTCGGACCTGGCCATTGGCAGCCTGCTGGTGGTGTTGCTGCATCGCCGGGCGTGGTGGCTGGCCTTGCCGGTATTGCTGTTCTGGGGTTTGCTGGCGGTGGCGACCGCTGAACTGGTCAGCGCCGTCGGGCGTCTGCCGACGCCTTCCGACATTCATTACCTGATCGATCCGCAGTTCGTGGAAAATTCCACCGGTGGCGGGCTGGCGCATCCGGTATTGGGCATCACCTTGCTGCTGGCCCTGCTGTTCTGGTTGCTGACCCGGTTTGCCAACCGCGATCTACCGCGTCCGCCCTTGCCACGCGCCGCCTGGAGCGCACCGCTGGTGTTGTTCGCCGCGCACTGGGGCGCGCAGAACCTGTGGCCGAGCGAAGCCGATCCGTGGCGCCAGTACAACCTGCCGCACCAGTTGCTGGCCACTGAGGTCGCCGACCTGCAGATTCGTGGCGAGGAATGGCTGGACGGTGATGTCGAAGAACCCGCGCCGGCCATGGCCGGGCTCACCGACGTCGACCTCAATGGGCAGAAACTGTTGGCCGCACCGGGGCAAGCGCGCAACGTACTGATCATCGCCCTGGAAGGCATTCCCGGTGCCTACATCCGCGCCAACCGCGAGGCGATTGGCAGCCACTATCAGGAAGACCTGATGCCCAGCCTCAGCCGCTGGGCCGAGCGCGGCATGAACACCCCGGATTACGTGCTGCATACCCACCAGACCATTCGCGGTCTGTACTCCATGCTCTGCGGCGACTACGACAAACTCAACAACGGCACGCCCAAAGGCGTGGAGATGCTCACCCTCAACGAGCGCAATCAGGCCTGCCTGCCGGCGCAACTGCGTGAACACGGCTTCAGCACGCACTATCTGCAAGGTGCCGGGCTGCGCTTCATGGCCAAAGACAAGATCATGCCGCACATCGGTTTCGATGCGACTCATGGCCTGGAGTGGTTCAGCAACAGCAACTATCTGGAGTTCCCGTGGGGCAAGGATGACAAGGCGTTTTTCGAAGGCGCGCTGGACTATGTCGGCCAACTGAAAAAACAGAAAAAGCCGTGGATGCTCACGCTGCTGACCGTCGGCACCCATCAGCCCTACTCCGCTCCCGAGGAATACCTGGAGCGCTACGAAACGCCGAAACAGGCCGCCGTCGGTTATCTCGACGATGCGCTGGAACAGTTTCTCAGCGGCCTCGAACGCCAGGGCGTTCTGAAAGACACGCTGGTGGTGATCACCTCGGACGAATCCCACGGCATCGACGGCGTGCGACTGGCCTCTTCATGGGGCTTCAACCTGACCCTGGCACCGGAGCAGGCACAACTGCCACGGCTGAACAAAGGCGTGTATGGCCACGTCGATCTGAGCACCTCGATTCTCGATTACTTCGACTTGCCGGTGCCTTCCGCCCTGAGCGGTCGCTCGCTGTTTCGCGACTACGACAGCGGCCGCGAAATCATGTCATTCACCAACGGCAAGCTGCGCTATCACAACGGTCAGGGGATCTTCTCCGAGTGCGACATGCCGCGTCGCTGCCGCTACTACGAAAGCGCCGGGTTCATCGCCGAAAGTGCCACCTATAAAGGCAACTACAGCGGCCACCCGGCCAGGCAGATCGCTGCCCGCGCCAATGCCCTCGACCTGTCGCTGCTGCGCACACCGCTCAATCACCGCTATCAATTCGGCAGCACCAACGTCATCCCGCTGCAAGCGCAGATCAAGGATGACTGGGCCGATAACCTGATCGGCGCGCAATACCTGGAAATGCCCAAAGGCTCGCACACCCGCGTGCGCCTGACCGTGCGTTCAGTCGATCCGCAGCAGGCAGCGTACATTCAGCTCAAGGCCAAGGAGTTTGAACAGGACGTGCAGATCGGTCTGCCACAGGAGATGGTGGCAACCGCCGACCAGCCACTGGAAATGAACTTCAGCTTCGACAACCCGCAAGAGCGCAAAGCGTTTTCTTTCCATTTGCTGGGGTATGGATTGGGTGCGGTTGAAGTGACGGACTTCAGTGTCATTACTGAATTGTCGGGGCAAGAGGATATTCTCGACGACGTGCCGGATGACGACACCGCCCAATCCACCTGATCACGCCCGTGCAGGAGTTGCCGCAGGCTCGGGCCGCGGCAGCTCCAGTGGGAATCAGTGATTATCAGAACGTCGTGCGCAACCCGACCTGAATGCTGCGCCCTTCTGCCGGCGCAATGTCGCGCAGGATCGAACTGGCATAACGTACGGTTTGATTGGTCAGGTTCTCGGCATTGACGAAAGCCAGCCATTTACTCTGGCCGACATCAAAGTGATACCCGACATTGGCGCCCAGCGTGGTGTAACCGTCAGTCCTGCTTTCATTCTCCGGCACGCGATGTTGTGAACTGGCGTGTTCGACATCGATGCGCGCCTGCCACTTGTCCAGTTCCCACAGCAACCCGGTGTTGAGCCGCAGCGGCGCGATGCGCGGCAAATCTTCGCCAGTGTCGAGGTTCTTCGCGCGGGTGTAATCGCCGGACAACTCCAGCGCAAACTTGCCGTAAGCGCTTTCGCCAAGTTGCCAGTGATCCTGAGCTTCAATACCACTGAAGCGCGCACGCACACCGGAATAGGTGTATTCAGGAATACCGTCGACGTCCTCTTCGCCCTCGTCATTCAACGTCCGGCCCGTGCCGAGCAAGCCGATGTAATTGGAGAAGTGACTGTAGAACACACCGACACTGCCCTTGTGCGTGCCGTTATCGAAACGCAACGCCAGATCACTGGACACGGCTTTTTCCTTCGACAACCCGGCATCTCCGACCTCATAGGTGCCGGTCGCGACGTGGGCACCGTTGGCGTAAAGCTCATAGAACGTCGGGGCGCGCTCGGTGTAGCCCAGCGTCGCGGCTACCGACCAGATCGGCGTCAGGGTGTACACCGCGCCAGAGGAAAGACTGCCAGCAGTGAAACTGCTGGAGCGGTCGGCGCTGGCGAAGCGCTCGTTACCCTTGGCATCCGGGTCGACCGTGGTGTGCTCAAGGCGTCCGCCGAGGGTGAACAGCAGTCGATCGGTGGCTTGCCACTCTTCCAGAATGAACAGCGCACCGGCATTGGTATCGGTCTGTGGCACAAACGCCTCTTCACCCAATGCCGAAAACTCGTTGCGGCTGACCTGCGCACCGATCACGCCATTGAACGGCCCCAATTGCTGGTGCCGCGCCTCGACACGCGCTTCGTAACCTTTGTTCTTGAACGTCGTACCGACCTCGCCACCTTCGATTTCGCGGTGTTCGTAATCGGTGTAACCCGCATCCAGCTTGATCGAACTGAACAGCCCATCAAGATTGCGTATCTCCGAGGCGAACGCGTAGTGCTCCTGTTGCATGCGAATGCGCACGTCTTCTTCAGCCGGCGAACCGTAGTTGGAATCGTAGTTGCTGTAGGACAGGCCGGCGTATCCGTCATCCCAGGTGTAAGACCCGCCGACAGCGCCGCCGTCCTGGCGACCATCACTGTTTTCCAAGCGATGCTTTTTCGAGTCGCCGTCGTCGTTTGCGCGTTCGCGAGCGGTTTTCGCGTAACCGGGGATTTTCAGATCATTGAACTCGCGGGCGCTGGCGTCCAGGTGCAGGGCGAATTGACCGTTACCGGCTTCGAGTTTGCCAGCACTGCTGCGCGTGGTGTCGGCACCGCCGTAGCGCAATTCACCGGCGCCGTGGATACCGTCGATAGCCTCGATCGGAATGCGGTTATCGAAGGTGTTGACCACCCCGCCAATGGCACTGCCGCCGTACAGCAGCGCTGCCGGACCACGGATGATTTCAACTCGTTCGACGTTGACCGGCTCCAGCGGCACGGCGTGGTCGTAAGACAGCGACGAGGCATCCAGCGCACCAACGCCGTTGCGCAGAATACGGATGCGATCACCGTCCTGACCGCGAATGATCGGCCGGCTCGCCCCAGGCCCGAAGTACGACGAGGACACGCCGGGTTGCTTGTTCAGGGTTTCGCCGAGGCTACCCTTCTGTTGGAACGTGAGGTCATCGCCGCTGAGCACCGTCGAGGGCGAAGCGAGTGTCTGGCTGCCGAGCGGATTGCCGGTGATGACTTGCGGTTGCAGTTCGAGGGTGTCGGCGGCGAATACCGGCGACGCAAAAAGCAGCGCGGCGGCCAACGGATTGAGGCGTCGTTGCAGGGGGTGGGAACGGGCAGGCATTGCGGAATTTCCATGCGCTGAAAAGTGAGGATCGCTGCCAGCGTTTTGCTTTAGCGCTGGTAGGAACAGAATGAAACGAATTTTATGTTATACAATAACATTTCTTCCTGTCATCCCGATTTTCACTTTTTGTTTTTTTGCAGAGGCTCAACAACGCATGTTTCCAGCAGGCAGCCGCTATCGGCTGATCCGTGAAGTGCTCCGAAAAACGCTGAAAGACTTTGCCTATCAGCCTCCAATAGTCGGCCTATTAGCTGACTCTCCAAGTCGGGTCTAGCCTTACTAGTCCGAAGTCGGCACGAGCCGGCCGTAGCAGACCTGATAAGGACCCGAACATGGCAAACGAATCGAAATGCCCGTTCAACCACGCCGCCGGTGGTGGCACGACGAACCGTGACTGGTGGCCGAATCAACTCAACCTGAAAATTCTGAGTCAGCACTCGCCCAAGTCCGATCCGTTGGGCAAGGACTTCGACTACGCCAAAGCCTTCAAGAGCCTCGACTTCCAGGCACTGAAACAAGACCTCACCGCGCTGATGACCGACTCCCAGGACTGGTGGCCGGCCGACTTTGGCCACTACGGCCCCCTCTTCATCCGCATGGCCTGGCACAGCGCCGGCACCTATCGCACCGCCGATGGCCGTGGTGGCGCAGGCTCCGGGCAACAACGTTTTGCGCCGTTGAACAGCTGGCCGGACAACGTCAGCCTCGACAAGGCCCGGCGCCTGCTGTGGCCGATCAAGCAGAAATATGGTCGCAACATTTCCTGGGCCGACCTGATCGTTCTCACCGGTAACGTCGCGCTGGAATCCATGGGCTTCAAGACCTTCGGTTTCTCCGGTGGCCGCCCCGATGTGTGGGAGCCGGACGAAGATGTCTATTGGGGTTCCGAGCACGAATGGCTCGGTGGCGACAGCCGTTACGGCAAAGACAAGTCAGCCATGCAGGAGCCCGGTGACGGCACTTTGGTAGCCGAACCGGATCTGCATGGCAAAGAAGAGAGCCGCACCGATCAGGGCGAACGCAACCTGGAAAACCCGCTCGCTGCGGTGCAAATGGGCTTGATCTACGTCAACCCTGAAGGCCCGGAAGGTAATCCTGACCCGGTCGCTTCAGCCCACGATATCCGCGAAACCTTTGGCCGCATGGCCATGAACGATGAAGAAACCGTGGCGTTGATCGCGGGCGGTCACGCCTTCGGTAAAACCCACGGCGCCGGCCCTGCCGATAACGTCGGACCGGAGCCGGAAGCGGCCGGCCTCGAAGAACAGGGCCTCGGCTGGCGCAACGCGTTCGGCACCGGCAAGGGTGGCGACACCATCACCAGCGGCCTCGAAGTGACCTGGACCACCACGCCGACGAAGTGGAGCAACAACTACTTGGAAAACCTGTTCGGCTTCGAGTGGGAATTGACCAAAAGCCCGGCCGGTGCGCATCAGTGGATTCCGAAAAACGGCGCCGGTGCCGGCACCGTTCCGCATGCCCATGACCCGAGCAAAAAGCTTTCGCCGACCATGCTCACCTCCGACCTGGCGTTGCGCTTCGATCCGGCCTACGAGCAGATCTCGCGGCGCTTCCTCGCCAATCCAGATCAATTGGCCGACGCCTTTGCCCGTGCCTGGTACAAGTTGATCCACCGCGACATGGGTCCGCTGTCTCGCTACCTCGGCCCGGAACTGCCGAACGAAGAACTGCTGTGGCAGGATCCTATTCCTGAGGTCACTCACCCGTTGATCGACGACAGCGACGCAGCTGCGCTGAAAGGCAAAATCCTCGCGTCGGGTTTGTCGGTGTCGCAACTGGTCTCGACCACATGGGCGGCCGTCTCCACGTTCCGTGGTTCGGATAAACGCGGTGGCGCCAACGGTGGACGTCTGCGCCTGGCACCGCAGAAGTTCTGGCAGGCCAACCAGCCTGAACAACTGGCCAAAGTGCTGCAAACCCTTGAGGGCATTCAGAACGAATTCAACGGCGGCGGCGCTGGCAAGAAAGTTTCGCTGGCAGACCTGATCGTGTTGGCGGGGAATGCCGGGGTCGAACAAGCGGCGAAAAACGCCGGCCATTCGGTCACGGTGCCGTTCACGCCGGGACGCACGGATGCCAGCCAAGAGCAAACCGATGTCGACTCGTTCGGTTTCCTTGAACCGATTGCCGATGGCTTCCGCAACTACAGCAAAGGCAAGTACACCGTTTCGGCCGAAGCACTGCTGATCGACAAGGCACAACTGCTGACCCTCACCGCGCCGGAAATGACTGTGTTGCTGGGTGGTTTGCGGGTGCTGAATACCAATGTCGGGCAAACCCGCCATGGCGTGTTCACTTCGCAGACCGAGACGCTGACCAATGACTTCTTCACTAACCTGCTGGACATGGGTGTGGAGTGGAAGCCGACTTCAAGGGATGCGGATGAGTTCGAGGGGCGCGACCGTAAAACCGGCAGCGTGAAGTGGACGGCGACGCGGGTGGATCTGGTGTTTGGTTCCAATGCGCAGTTGAGGGCGCTGGCTGAGGTGTATGCCAGTTCGGATGCGAAGGAGCAGTTTGTGAAGGACTTTGTGGCGGCGTGGACGAAGGTGACGAATCTGGATCGATTTGATTTGAAGTAATTTTTCGGAAAATAAAAACGCCGCATTGTTTCAATGCGGCGTTTTTTGTGTGTACGGCTTGGGTTTTATGGTGATGCGTAAACCCTACCCCCTCACCCCAGCCCTCTCCCCCAGGGGGGCGAGGGGGAAAGGGAGCCGATCTTCGTGTTGTTCAAAACCTGAATTCGACTCGGACTTTCAGGTCGGTGTATAGCGCAAAGACACCTCGGTCAGTCCCCTCTCCCACTGGGAGAGGGTTAGGGTGAGGGCCGATCCACAGCTGGAACACCGACTCCAATACACCATCAAGCCAAGCTCTTGCTCACCACCTCATACACATCACTCGACAACTGCCCCGACGCCCGAATCCGCTCCAGCTCAGCCTTCATCAGCGCCTGCCGCGCACCGTCGTATTTACGCCAGCGAGTCAGCGGCGCCAATTGACGCGAAGCGATCTGCGGGTTGAAGCCGTTCAGCTCGATTACCAGGTCCGCAAGGAAGCGATAACCCGAGCCATCGGCCGCATGGAAGTTGATCAGGTTCTGCCCGGCAAATGCACCAACCAGCGCACGCACTTTGTTCGGGTTTTTGATGTTGAACGCCGGGTGCTGCATCAACGCTTTCACGCGCTCCAGACCGCCTGGCAAAGTGCTGCCGGCCTGCACGCTGAACCACTGATCCATGACCAGCGGGTTGTCCTTGAAGTGCTCGGCGAAACTGGCCAGCGCCAAGGCTTTCTGCTCTTCGAACGGCGAGTTGACCAGCACCGCCAGCGCGGTCAGGCGCTCGGTCATGTTGTCGGCCGCTTCGAATTGCTCCAGCGCCGCCGCCAGGACTTCCGGCTTGCCGCTGAGCATCAGGTACGACAGCGCAATGTTCTGCAGCGCGCGACGGGCGAAATGCTCGGCTTCGGCCACGTACGGGGTTTGCTTCGACAGGTCACGGTTGGCCTGATAACGCAGCCACAGCGCCTCGAACAAACCTTCGGCCAATTGCTGGCGCGCGAACTCACGGGCGATATGGATCGCATCGACATCAGCCACTTCGCTGATTTCAGTGAGGTACGCCTCACCCGGCAACGAGAGCATTTCGGCGACCATCGCCTGATCCAGCGACTCATCCGACAGCACCGTGCGCAGCGCCGAGACCAGACGCGGATCAAGCTTCAGACTCTCGCCCTTCTGCTGCTGGCCAATCAGTTCTTGCAGCACTTGCACCGACAGTTGCTGACCGGCATCCCAGCGGTTGAAGCCGTCGCTGTCGTGCTGCATCAGGAACATCAGTTGATCGCGGTTGTACGGGAAGCTCAGTTTCACCGGCGCCGAGAAGCCGCGCAGCAGCGATGGCAGCGGTTGCTCAGCGATATCAACGAAGGTGAAAGTCTGCTCGGCCTCGGTAACGGAGATCACGCGAGTAGTGCCTTGCGCCGACGCTTCACCGCTCAGACGCAGCGCAATCTCGTTGCCTTGGCTGTCGAGCAGGCCGAGTTCGACCGGAATCACGAACGGCAGTTTTTCAACTTTGTCCGGGGTTTCCGGGCAGCTCTGGCGGAAGGTCAGGCTGTAGGTTTTCGCAGCGGCGTCGTAAGACTCGCTCACCGCCAGACGCGGTGTGCCGGCCTGGCTGTACCAGCGCTTGAACTGAGTCAGGTCGACGCCGTTGGCATCTTCCATGGCCTTGATGAAGTCATCGCACGTCACGGCTTGGCCGTCGTGGCGCTCGAAATACAGATCGCTGCCCTTACGGAAGCCTTCGGCACCGAGCAAGGTGTGGATCATGCCGACCACTTCCGAGCCCTTTTCGTACACGGTCAGGGTGTAGAAATTGGAAATCTCGATGAAGCTGTCCGGCCGCACGGCGTGGGCCATGGGACCTGCATCTTCGGCGAACTGGTGGGTGCGCAGGTAAGCCACGTCCTGAATACGCTTGACCGTAGCCGAGTTCATGTCGGCGGAGAAACCGGAATCGCGGAACACTGTGAAGCCTTCCTTGAGCGACAGCTGGAACCAGTCGCGGCAGGTCACGCGGTTGCCCGACCAGTTGTGAAAGTATTCGTGGGCGACAATCGCTTCAACGCGCTGGTGTGCGGCGTCGGTCGCGGTTTCGGCGCGAGCGAGTACGGCGCTGGAGTTGAAGATGTTGAGGCCCTTGTTCTCCATCGCGCCCATGTTGAAGTCATTCACGGCGACGATCATGAAGATGTCCAGATCGTACTCGCGACCGTAGACCTCTTCGTCCCAGCGCATCGATTTCTTCAGGCTGTTCATCGCGTGCTGGCACTTGTCGATGTTTTCCGGCTCGACGTAGATGCGCAGCGCGACGTTGCGCTGGGTCATGGTGGTAAAGGTGTCTTCAACGCACCACAAATCACCGGCCACCAGCGCGAACAGGTACGCCGGCTTCATGAACGGGTCTTCCCAGGTCGCCCAGTGCCGGCCGTCTTCGCCCGGGCCCGAGGCAATCGGATTGCCGTTGGAGAGCAGCACCGGATAGCTATGCTGTTCGGCAACCACGGTGGTGGTGAACTTGCTCATCACGTCCGGGCGGTCGAGGTAATAGGTGATCTTGCGGAAACCTTCGGCCTCGCACTGGGTGCAGAACATTGTTCCGGACTTGTACAGGCCTTCCAGCGCGGTGTTGGTTTCCGGGTGGATCTTGACGCTGGTGTCGACCGTGAAGATTTCGCTGGTCGGTTGCAGGGTCAGGTGGTTTTCTGTGAGCTGGTATTGGCCGTCAGACAGTTCTTGATCGGCCAGGGTCACCGAGAGCAATTCCAGCTGCTGGCCATCGAGCACCAGCGGCGGCAGGCCCGGGCCACGCGCCGGGTTGCGGCGCATCACCAACTGCGCGTGCACCAGGCTGTGATCCTCGAACAACTCGAAGGTCAGGTGTGTTTCGTCGATCAGGTACTCGGGCGCCTGATAGTCCTTCAGGTAAATCATCTTCGGTTGTTCGGTGCGCATGCTGGCGTCCTTATTGATGCACGGCGAGCTGATAAGCCGTGTACTTGCGAATATTGATCACGCCGGTGTCGAAGATCAGGTACTGGCCCTTGATCCCCAGCAGCGTGCCTTCGGCAATCGGGTTCTTGTCCAGGTTGAAGCTGACGATTTTGGCCGGGTATTGCTCGACCGGGTAACGAATTTCCAGCGGTTCGACATCGGCAATGGTTTGAATCGCCTGTAGACCGAAGCGCTCTTGCAAACCTTGCAGACCTTCAGCGCAACTCTCGAACAGTTGATCGCGCACCTGCGCCAGATCCACGGCCACCGCGTCACCCTTGAGCAACGCACGCCAGTTGGTTTTATCGGCGACCTGACTGCGGAACAGGTCTTCAACGAAGCCCGACTGCTGCCGTGTCGACACGCGCATGATCGGCAATGCCTGACATGCGCCCTGATCGATCCAGCGAGTCGGCAGTTGCGTAGCACGAGTGATGCCAACCTTGATGCCCGACGAATTGGACAGGTACACCACGTGATCGGTCATGCAGAACTGCTCGCCCCACGCTGGATCGCGACAGGTGCCGGCGTCATAGTGGCAGCGCTCCGGACTCATGATGCACAGGTCGCACTGCGCCAGTTTGGTCATGCACGGGTAGCAATAACCCTGGCTGAAACTGGTTTTGGTCTTGCGCCCGCAATGGGTGCAGTGGATCGCCCCCAGGTATTCCAGACGCACCGTGGTGCCGATCAACGGGTTGACCGGCACCTCGACGTCATCCAGACGAAACGCGTACTGCACGTTCGGCCCGTCCAGGCGTGCCGACATTTTGCTGATTGCACCGCGGCCAATCTCGATCAATGGATGGCATCCGACTTGAACAGGATGTTCGGCACTTCGATCGACTTCGACGCACATTCCTGCGGGCCCATGTAACCGGTGCGCTGGTCTTCAGGCAGGTTCTGGATTTCCCAGGCGATCATCGCCTGCAACGACAGCTCGCGCTGCTCAGCGGTGAGTTTGCCACCGTCCGACCACTTGCCGATTTCCACGGCCAGCTTCAGGCTCTCGTAGATGTCCGGGGTAATGTTGTTGATCATGTCGTTAAAAGAGGACATCAGGGTCTCCGTGCTCTTTATCTACTGAAATTTTAGGCGGCCAGTTTACGGCGGTTATACAAACCGCCCAACAAACCGGTGAAGCATCCGATGAGTAACCCGCCGACATGGGCGGCGTTGGCGATTTCGCCGAAACCGATCATCGAGATCAGCCCCGACATGCACACCAGCAGCCACACCAGCATCATCACCAGCACGCCGCGCGGCAGGCGATAGGCCGGGTTCGGCGCCAGCAGCTGGAAGATCCAGCAATGCCCGAGCAAACCGTAAAGTACGCCGGACAGCCCGCCAAACAAGGTCGCGCCGCTCCAGGCAAATTGCGCGTAGTTGGAAACGAGGCTGAACAACAGCGTCAAGCCGATCAGGTTAATACTGCCCTGACGCGACTCGATACGCCGGCCCAGTTCCCAGTACCACATGCCGTTCATGGCCAGGTGGAGGATGCCGAAGTGGATCAGCATCGGCGTAACCAGACGCCACCACTGGCCCGCTGCCAGACTGTCGGCCAACGGCGTGAAATGGATGTATTCGCCGACCACCTGGAAATCGAGGAAGGTCAGCCAGCGCAGGGTTTGCAGGTTCTCACCGAGGTACGTCAGCCCGCCAACGATCAGGCACAGCAACAGGATGAACCCGGTCGCCTTGGCGTATTTCAGTTGCTCGGCAAAGCTCGGCCGCTTGAAGGTCGGCGCGACGGGGATGTCCATTTGCTGATCGGGATCGCCCGCCGGGAAGCGCTCGTACAGCGAGCGCACGTCTTCGCTGATTTCCGCCGGCGCCCACAACACTTGTTCGCCGGCCTCTTCGCTGACGCGATGCGGGACCTGCATGCGTTGCAGCAGTTTGACGAAACCGCTCAAGTCCACTGCCAAGGGCAGACGTAATACCGCTACCGCACTCATTGCAGCACCTCCGGCCGCTCGACATCGACCCAGACAAATTTATGCGGATCCAGACGTGTTTCCTGATCCAGACGATAGGCGACCAGTTTGCCGTAGAGCACCGCGCTGTAATCCAGACACGCGAGGTTCGGGCGGATCGGCGCCGGTTTACCGCTGCGCCAGTAGTGGCCGACGAACAGCAACGGCTCGTCGACGCCGTAGCGCAGCAAGTTGTTTTTTTCGCTGGAGGTCAGCGGCTTCTGCGCCACCGGGTCTGGCAGTGCATCAGGCTGGAAGACGATATCGCCGTAGGTTTTCGGGTCGTCTTCCCAGAACTTGGTGCGGAAGAACGAGCGCACCAGACCATCGCCGCTGGTCATGGTCAGGCCATCCGGCAGGCGCATGTCGGTGCCGCGCAGCAGACGGTCGAACACGGTGCAGGCAAAGCTGTCCGGTACGGCCGAAGCCTGCAGGAAGTGTTCGTCGATGCAGCCATTGGGGAACAGCGCGCGCAATGGCTCGATCAGGCCGGCATCCCAACAGGCATGCACAACCCGGAAACGTCCGGCGTCGACAAACAGCGGCAGCTCATAGAACCAGCGCTGGAAATCATGCCAGTCGCCGGGATGATCTTCGAACTGGGTCAGGGTTTCGTGCAGCAGGCGTGCGTGGCGCGGCGTGTGTTCGCGCACGAACTGCTTGCCGCTGCCCGGTAGCGCCGGCGTGCTCCAGCCCAGCGCGTTGAATTCGTGGTTGCCCATGATGCACAAAGCCTGACCGGCCTCGACCATATCGTGGACGATGTGCAAGGCCTCGCGAATGCGCGGGCCACGGTCGATGATGTCGCCGACGAACACGGCCATGCGCGATGGATGCCGCCAGACCCCGCCCTGCTTGTGATAACCGAGGCGGTCAAGCAAGTGTTCGAGGGTCAGGGCGCATCCGTGCACGTCACCAATCAGGTCATAACTGCGCGCGGGATCGAGCATCAGTCGCCTCCACCGCCCAGCTTGCTGCCCCAGCCGAGCTTGGTGCGGCAGACTTCGTAGTAGTTGTGATCGAGCGGGTGAATCAGCCGCAGCTTCTGCGCTTTCTTGCTGACGGTGATGGTGTCGCCCGGCGCGCAGGTGAAATGGTTCTGCCCGTCACAGGAGACTTGCGGGTAAATCTGCATGTTTTTCGACACGACGATTTTCAGCTCACTGTTGCCATCGACCACAATTGGCCGGCTCGACAACATATGGGGGTACATCGGCACGATCACAATGGCATCGAGCTTGGGATGCATGATCGGTCCGCCGGCTGACAGTGCGTACGCGGTGGAACCGGTTGGCGTTGCAACGATCAGGCCGTCGGCCTTCTGGCTGCAGACAAACTGGCCGTCGATGTACAACTCGAACTCGATCATCCGCGTCGATTTGCCCGGGTGCAGCACCACGTCGTTGAGCGCATCGCCCTGACCGATCGCCTCGGCATGACGACGAACTTCGGCTTGCAGCAGGAAGCGGTTTTCCACCAGATAGTGGCCGTCGAGCACCTTGGCGACTTCGACTTCCAGCTCGTCCGGGCGGATGTCAGTGAGGAAACCGAGGCTGCCACGGTTTATCCCCAGCACCGGAATATTGTGTTTGGCCAGCGCCCGCGCGGCGCCGAGCAGGCTGCCGTCACCGCCGACGACGATGACCATGTCGCAGACTTCGCCGAGCATCTTGCGCGACGAGGTTTGCAGGCCGTGGCCCGGCAGGACTTCGGCGATGGTGTCTTCGAGGATCACATGCAGGTGACGATCGAGCAGAAACCGTTTCAGTCGGCGGACGGTATCCAGCACCTGGGAACTGCCCAGGCGACCGATGATGCCGATATTACGAAATTGCTCCATGGGACCTCTGCGGACAATCGAAAACGCGAAAAACCCGATTATGGGCGAAAGCGCCGGTTAGACAAAATCCTTTCAGCCTCAAGGGTGTGCTCGTGTTTACGGCTATGCTCGCAAGATGATCCTATTTCCCGACTTGCTGCAGTTGCCCCACCAATTACGCCATCCGGAAGTGCGCGATCTGGCGTGGGTGATCCTCGCCCCGCCGATGCTTGCTAACACGCCGTGGCCGCAGCGCCATCCGCTGGCGGGCAGCGACTGGGTGCACGATCCAGAACGTCTGGAGCACTGGCTGCGCCAGCTCGACCGCGACAGCTATGGCTTGCTGCACTGGTTGTCACAAGCACGTACGCGGCGGCTGGGCTTGTATTACGAGCGCTTGTGGCAATTCGCGGTTCAGCATGCGCCGGGGATCGAACTGATTGCCGCCAACCTGCCGATCCGCCGTGAGGGCCACACCCTCGGCGAACTGGATATGCTGCTGCGTGACCGCGATGGCGTGCATCACCTGGAACTGGCGATCAAGCTCTACCTCGGCCCGCAGAATGGCGACGGTCGTGATCCAGCGCAGTGGCTGGGGCCGGGTTGTCACGATCGGCTGGACCGCAAACTGGCGCACCTGGCCGAGCACCAACTGCCAATCTCCGCGCGCCCGGAAAGCCGTGAAGTGCTGGCGGCGCTGGATATCGAGGTGTTCAGCGCGCAACTGTGGCTGGGCGGTTATTTGTTGTATCCGTGGCCCGGACAGGCTGAATCACCGAGCGGCGCACATCCGCAGCATTTGCGCGGTAGCTGGTTGCATCAGAAGGATTGGCCGGCGTTCGTCGCACAACGTCCGGCGGGACGCTGGCAACCCCTGCCCCGGCATGCCTGGCTGGCGCCGGCGCATTATCCGGCGGATCAGACGTGGACTTTGGAGCATTTACGGATGTGGCTGGAGGATCTTGAGCCACTGGCCCCGGCGCAGTTGATGGTGCGCCTGATCGAAAATGCGCGAGGGGAATGGGAAGAGGCTGAGCGGTTGTTTCTGGTGTCGGACCTTTGGCCGAATGTCCCCGGCCAGGCCTGATTTTTTTGTGTCGCCTGTACCGGCCCCATCGCTGGCAAGCCAGCTCCCACAGGTTTTGTGGTGTGGCCCAGATAGTGAACACACCACAAAGCTAATGGGAGCTGGCTTTGTGGAGTGGCTCAGGTAGTGAGCACACCACAAAGCGAATAGGAGCTGGTTTTGTAGAGTGGCTCAGGTAGTGAGCACACCACAAAGCTAATAGGAGCTGGCTTTGTGGTGTGGTTCAGGTAGTGAGCACACAGAAAATCCCTGTGGGAGCTGGCTTGCCAGCGATTGCGGCCGACTCGGTTTATAGGGAAAGCCGCACAGCCAAAGCCGCCAACGTCACCAACAACACCGGCACCGTCAACACAATCCCGACTCGGAAGTAATACCCCCAGCCAATGTGAATGCCCTTGCGCTCCAGCACATGCAGCCACAACAACGTCGCCAGACTGCCAATCGGGGTAATCTTCGGCCCCAGATCACTGCCAATCACGTTGGCGTAAATCATCGCCTCCTTGATCACCCCGCTCGCCTGACTCGCATCAATCGACAACAAACCAATCAACACCGTCGGCAAGTTATTCATGATCGACGACAGCAACGCCGTCAGCACACCGGTGCCCATCGCCGCGCCCCACACGCCGTGACCTGCGAACATATCCAGCCAACCGGCCAGATACCCGGTCAGCCCGGCATTGCGCAGGCCATAGACCACCAGGTACATGCCCAGCGAGAAAATCACAATCTGCCACGGCGCCTCTTTCATCACCTTGCGCGTGGAAATCTTGTGGCCGCGAGCAGCGATGCCCAGCAACAGTGCGGCGCACACGGCGGAAATCGCACTGATCGGAATGCCCAGCGGCTCCAGCGCAAAGCAACCGATCAGCAGAATCACCAACACCGCCCAACCGGCATAGAACGTGGCTTTATCGTGGATCGCGGTTTCGGGATGTTCGAGTTGCTCAGGGTCGTACGCCGCTGGGATGTCGCGGCGGAAGAACCACAGCAACATACCCAGCGTTGCCGCCACGCTGACGAAGTTCACCGGCACCATCACCGCTGCGTAGCGGTTGAAGCCGATGTGAAAGAAGTCCGCCGAAACGATGTTGACCAGATTCGACACCACCAGCGGCAGGCTCGCGGTATCAGCGATAAACCCTGCGCCCATGACGAAGGCCAACGTCGCCGCCGGGGAAAAGCGCAGCGCCAGCAACATCGAAATCACGATCGGTGTGAGAATCAGCGCCGCACCGTCATTGGCAAACAACGCTGACACCAGCGCGCCGAGCAGCACCATAAAGGCAAACAGCTTGCGCCCACTGCCCCGCCCCCAGCGCGCCACGTGCAATGCAGCCCAGTTGAAGAACCCGGCTTCGTCGAGCAGCAGGCTGATGATGATCAGCGCAACGAAGGTGCCGGTGGCATTCCAGATGATCTGCCACACCAGCGGGATGTCGCTGAGGTGGACGACACCGAAGATCAGCGCCAACACGGCGCCAAGCGTCGCACTCCAGCCGACGCCGAGGCCTTTGGGTTGCCAGATGACAAGGGTAATGGTCAGCAGGAAAATCAGTGACGCAGCGAGCATCCGCAACAGCCTTCAATAATTGGGTAAAAAGAACACGACTAATGCCGAGCCGAACAGATAAACCTGTGGGAGCGAGCCTGCTCGCGAAGGCGCAGTGTCAGTCGCCAAAAATGCAACGGCTGACGACGCCTTCGCGAGCAGGCTCGCTCCCACAGGGGATTTCGGTGAAGTTACTTCTTGTGTTGCTCTACGAATTGACCGTAAGCATTGATAAAGCTCTGCAGAAAAGGTTTCACCGATTCGCTCAACTTGCCCGCCTCATCAAACGCCGACCCCGCACCGCCCAGGTACGCTTCAGGCTGCTGCATGCACGGCACATTGAGAAACACGAACGACTGGCGCAGATGCTGGTTCGCGCCGAAACCACCAATCGCGCCGGGCGATACACTGATCACCGCGCCCGGCTTACCACTCCAGACAGCTTTGCCATAAGGCCGCGAACCGACGTCAATGGCGTTCTTCAACGGCGCCGGCACCGAACGGTTGTATTCGGGCGTGACAAACAGCACCGCGTCGGATGAACCCACTTTTTGCCTGAAAGTGCTGTAGGCTGCCGGCGGTGAATCACCGTCGATGTCTTCGTTGTAAAGTGGCAGATCGCCAATTTCGACAATCTCAAGCTTGAGGTTGGCCGGGGCCAGCTCTGCCAGTGCCAGGGCGACCTTGCGATTGATCGATGCTTTGCGCAGGCTACCGACCACTACAGCGACGTTGTAGACATTGCTCATGGAAGACTCTCGATGGTCCGTGGGAGGAGCCAGTAGTTATAGATGATCCGGTGACGATTCCACCAGCACACAAGGGGAAATTCCTGCGTGTTGATTATTTTTTTCCTGTAGGAAAACTTACAGGCCTTGATGGCGGTCTACCAAGCCGCAAATCAAGCGTTTTATCTCCAGAGGTTCTAAGCAGATGGCAGCAGTACTCGTCGGTCAGTTCCATGCAAGAGATGCGGAAGGCCGCGTTTATTCCGTGCATGAGTTCCAGGAATCCAACCCGTCGAACGACGGTCTCACTGGCTCGGAGCCGATTTACCGACTGGCCATTGGCGATCGCATTAAAAAGATCGACGACCAGACATTCGAACTGGTTCAGTCCGGCATCACCCTGATCCGCGAGCCTGAGCCAACCGTCGCTTCATAACGATCCGTTATGAGCAGAAGTCATATGCGCAGACTTGGGGTAGGATTCAGCCACTGACCCCCACCTGCTGAACATGGACTTCACGCATGCGTTTACGTCATATCGAAGTGATTCAGGCGCTCTTGCAGACCGGTCACCTGGGCACCGCCGCCGAATGGTTGCAGTTGCCGGTGGCCGAGGTCGAAGAGCGTTTGCGCGAAGCCGAGAGTCAGTTGGGGTTCATGCTGTTCGCCAGCGTGCGCGGGCGCTTGCAATCGACGCCCGAAGCGCGGGCGTTGCAGGTCGAAATCGCCCACGTCTATGAAGCGCTGGAGCCGGTGCAACGGCTGGCCAGCAGCCTCAGGCAATACCTCGCCCCGCCCTTGCGCATCATCGGCACCCCGCCTTTGGCGCAGCAATTATTGCCCCAAAGTCTCGCCGCCCTGCGCCGACGTCTGCCGGATGCACCCTGCAGCCTGCTCAGCGCGCCGACCCGCGATATCGTCCGCAGCCTGCTGTTGCGCGAAAGCGATCTCGGCTTGAGCCTGCACGATCCCGAACATCCCGACATTGATTGCCGCCCATTGGCCCAAGGCAAGCTGCAATTACTTGCGCCCCACGGCTGGCTGCAACCGAAACAGAAATACATTTCCCTGCAAGATCTCGCTGGTCAGGCCATGGTCGGCCTCGAAGGCCAGGACCCGCTGAGCCCGGCGCTGGAAAACAAACTCCAAGCGCTACGTCCGGCGCCAAACATCCAGACCCGCGTGCAAACCCATCAGATGATGCGCAGCATGGTCGAGGCCGGCGAAGGCCTGGCTATCGTCGACCCGTTCACCGCACTGGGCGCGCGCACCGCCGGGCTGGATGTCTGCCCGCTGTCGCCGGCCGTGCCGATCAGTCTCTACGCGCTGACCTTCAGGCACGCCGCGCCGTCGGCGGCGATTCAGACGTTACTGACGATCATCACGGAACAAGCCGAGGCGATGCTGGCGAGCTGAGCGAGTTCTCCAGCGGGTTATCGAACAATCGATACCAGAACAACGCCACTTCGGCGGTGTTCGGATCAATGCCGCGATAGCGCAACTGGTCAACACCGCCAATCACGTAGCCACAACGCTCATACAATCGACAGGCGCCGAGGTTGTTGTTCTGGGTTTCGAGCATGATCCCCGGCAGCTTTTTCTTGCGACTCCAGAACTGCGCGACATCAAGCAGCGCTTTTGCCACACCATGGCGGCGGGCCGGCGCATGCACCGCCAGCTCATCGATGTGCGCGAAGCCGTTCCAGTTGGTGCTGATCACCAGGTGGCCGACCGGCTCATCATCCAGATAGGCCATGAAAATCGCGCTATCGGCCGCGTTGTGGAAAGCGCTGAACTCCTCCGGATCGATGCCGTAGCACTTGCGGTACGGCACGATCGGCGTTACCCGCCATTGCTCGACAGGCTGGCCAATCACGGCGGCGCCATAGGCGGCGACCTCGAAGCTGAAGTCGCTGCCCCAGATATACGGCGCAAAGCCTTCGTCGGCGACGCGCACCGACAGCCCTGGGTATTTCGGATTCATGACCGGTTGCATACTGGGAAATGTCCTCATTCCTTGACGCAATCGACGGTGTATTGCCGTCCATTGCCTTCATCTTCGTGCTGCAATCCATGCACATCCGCGACAAAACCGGGGAAGCTGCTATCGAACGTGCGAGCAAATTTCAGGTAATCAATAATCGAGCGAGTCGATTCGGTAAAGCGTTCGCCGGGCATGATCAGCGGAATCCCCGGTGGATACGGCACCAGCATCACTGCAGCAATGCGTCCTTCCAACTGATCGATGGGTACTGCCTCGACTTCGCCACGCACCAGATGATCGTAGGCGTGCGCCGGTTTCATGGCGATTTCCGGTAGCACGGTGTACATGCGCTTGAGGTGTTTGGCCGTGGCATTGCTGCGGTAGCAGGCGTGCAATTGGTCGCACAAATCGCGCAAACCCATGCCGCGATAACGCGCTGGGTCTTCTTGTGCCACACACGGCAGGCAAGTTTCCAGACGCACATTGGCGTCGTAGCTGCGTTTGAATTCCAGCAACTCGGTGAGCAGCGTGCTCCATTTGCCTTTGGTGATGCCCATCGAGAACAGCACCAGGAATGAATACAACCCGGTCTTCTCCACCACCAGCCCACGTTCCCAGAGGAATTTGCTGACCACCGCCGCCGGGATGCCCTTCTCGCTCAGCGCACCGCCGGCATTGAGCCCCGGCATGACGAGGGTGACTTTGATCGGATCGAGCAAAACGTAATCGTCACTGACTTCGCCAAAACCATGCCATTCGGCATCCGGTTGCAACAACCAGTCTTCAGTCTGCACGCGGTCGATGCCTTCGACACCCGGCGGCTGCCAGATCGAAAACCACCAATCATCAGCGGCGATGTGCTGGCGCAGATTGGCCAGCGCGCGGCGGAAGCTCAGCGCTTCGTCAAAGGTTTCCTGCAACAGCGAACGCCCGGCCGGGCCTTCCATCATTGCCGACGCGACATCCAGCGAGGCGATGATGCTGTACTGCGGCGAAGTCGAGATGTGCATCATGAATGCTTCGTTGAAACGGTCGCGATCGAGTTGCCGCGCGCCGCCGTCCTGCACATGAATCATCGACGCCTGACTGAACGCAGCGAGCAGCTTGTGCGTGGAATGCGTGGTGAACACCAGCGGGCTGTCTTCGCTGCGCGAGGTGGCCATGCCGTAGCGCCCGGCGAAGAATTCATGAAACGCCGCATAGGCGTACCAGGCCTCATCGAAATGCAGCACTTCGACGCTGTTGCCGAGGCTTTGCTTGATCAGTTCGGCGTTGTAGCAGAGGCCGTCGTAGGTCGAGTTGGTGACCACGGCGAGTTTGACTTTCGGTGCGCGGCCCTTGGTCAGCGGACTGGCATCGATCTTCGCCTGAATAGATTCGCGGCTGAATTCGCTCAGCGGAATCGGCCCGATAATCCCCAGCTCATTGCGCTCCGGGCACAGGTACAGCGGAATCGCGCCGGTCATGATGATCGCGTGCAAAACAGACTTGTGGCAGTTGCGATCGACCAGCACCAGATCGTCGCGCGCAACCATCGAGTGCCAGACAATCTTGTTGGCGGTCGAGGTGCCATTGATCACGAAAAAGGTGTGATCGGCGCCGAAATTGCGCGCTGCACGCGCTTCTGCTTCAGCGAGCGGACCGGTGTGATCGAGCAGCGAACCGAGTTCCGGCACCGACACCGACAAATCCGAACGCAGGGTGTTTTCGCCGAAGAACTGATGGAACGCCTGCCCCACCGGACTCTTGTGATACGCCACGCCGCCGCCATGGCCGGGGGTGTGCCAGGAATAATTGGAGTCGGCGGTGTGCTGCACCAGCGCCTTGAAAAACGGTGGCAACAAACCATCCAGATACTTGCGCGCCGCCCGCGCGACCTGCCGAGCCAGAAACGGCACGGTGTCTTCGAACAGATAGAGAATGCCACGCAGTTGATTGAGCTCGGCCATGGCATCGGCCGGGGCGTTTTCCAGGGTGACTTGCTCGCCGAGGGCGAAGATCGGCAGATCCGGCGCACGCACCCGCGCCAGACCGATCAGTTCGGCCATGTTCTGCAACAGATGCGAGTTGGTGCTGGCATCCTCGGCGGCAATCAACATGCACGCGAGGCCGTGGTGGGTCGACGCCACCAACCGCCCTTCGGCGTAGTCGATGGCCGAAACGATACTGAACCCTTCCTGTTCCAACTCCCGGGCGATGCCACGGATACGGTCACCGGCGACCGTGTCGGCCTTGATGTCGCGATGGACGATCAACACCGGAAACTTCAAATCTTTGTACATGAGGCTCAGTGTCCTGAGGCGGCAGGTTTGAATCTGCCAATGCACTCAGGGTAGAGGGTTGCAGCGAAAGTGGCGAGGGTGGCCAGTTGGCTTCATGCCGCCAAAAGCAAAGATCGCAGGCTGGGCTGCGATCTTTTGGTCTCTCAAGCCTGTGCGTCGGCTTCGGCGATCTGCGTCCACAGCGCCGGCCCACCCGCCGACTTGGCAATAATTTCCAGCCGCACCAGATGAGCAGCGAGCTCATCTTCAGTCGCACGAATGATCCGCGCAGGCTGGCGATCCGCTGGCAAACGACGAATCTCGGTCGCCGAGTTGTCCGCGCCATCGCCGGTGCCATTGCCATCAGACGCATTACCCGCCAGCGACAGACTGGTCTGGCCGCCGGTCATGGTCAGGTAGACGTCGGCGAGAATCTCCGAGTCGAGCAAAGCGCCGTGCAGTTCACGGCCGGAGTTGTCAACGCCATAACGTTTGCACAACGCATCGAGGCTGTTGCGCTGCCCCGGGTGACGTTCCCGGGCCATCATCAGGGTGTCGAGGATCGAGCAGTGCTGGGTGATGTCAGCGCGATCGTGCTGGCCCATCAAGGCGAATTCGTTGTTGATGAAGCCAACGTCGAACGCCGCGTTATGGATGATCAGCTGTGCGCCTTTGATGAACTCGAAGAACTCATCGGCCACTTCGGCAAAGCGCGGTTTGCCGACGAGGAATTCGTTGGTGATGCCGTGAACGCCGATGGCGCCTTCATCACTCTCGCGATCGGGTTGCAGGTAAACGTGAAAGTGCCGGCCCGTGAGGCGCCGACCGATCAGTTCGACACAGCCGATTTCAATGATCCGGTGACCATCGGTCACCGGCATGCCGGTGGTTTCGGTATCGAGTACAACGGATCTGGTGGCCATCAGTGTTCAGCTCTCAGCGGGTCGATCTTGCAAAAAACGCGGATATTAACACGCTCGTCGGGGTGTTTCAGTCAGACCGTGGCGTCCCATTCGCGAGCAGGCTCGCTCCCACATTGGAATGCATTCCAACTTAGGGCATCAGATCTGGAATGCATTTCCCTGTGGGAGCGAGCCTGCTCGCGAAGGCCGCGCCACGGTGTAACGGCAAAATCAGCTTTGCTTGTAACCGCGCACTTCGTCGACACCACGGTTAGCCAACTGGTCCGCCCGCTCGTTACCGTGATGGCCAATGTGCCCACGCACCCATTTCCAGGTGACCTTGTGGCGGTTGACCTGCTCATCCAGCTCTTTCCACAGATCAGCGTTCTTCACCGGCTCTTTCGCCGCAGTTTTCCAGCCACGCTTCTTCCAGTTGGCCATCCACTCGTTGATGCCCTTCATCACATACTGCGAGTCAGTCACCAGCAGCACTTCGCACGGGCGCTTCAAGGCTTCGAGGCCGCGAATCGCGCCGAGCAGTTCCATGCGGTTGTTGGTGGTGTTGGCTTCACCGCCCCACAGTTCCTTTTCGACGCCCTTGCACACCAGCAAGGCGCCCCAGCCGCCCGGGCCGGGATTGCCTTTGCAGGCGCCGTCGGTGAACAGTTCTACGGTGTCGACGCTTTCAACGCTTTCGCTCATGCCACTCTATCCAGAAAAATGCCTGTCTTGCCGATCACGGATCGACAATGACCGCGGCCGGAACAAGTCCGGCCACTTATAAAAAGAAGGTTTACGGTTCGATGCGGCGGCGGTTGACCTTGGCCATTGGCAACGGAATCAGCTTGCCCATCGGCTCGCGACGTTCCTGACGCAGCGGCCTGAGCCCAACCACAATCTTGCGCGCGACCAATAAGTAGAAGCCGCCACCCGACAGCTGCCAGTCACCGGCCTTGCGTTCCCAGCCAGCCAGTCGGGCTTGCCACTTGGGTGACGCGAGCGGCGGACGATAGCACCCGAAGCGGCGTTTCTCCAGCGCAAAGCCCAGCAGATTGAGCCAGTCGGCCACCCGCGACGGCGAGATGCAGCGTGCCTTTCGCAGGGCGTCGTGGGCAAAAACATGACGCAGACCCCAGGTGCTCCACGGGTTGATACCGATGATCAGCAAATGCCCGCCGGGGCGCACGCTGCTCGCTGCTTCACGCAGCAATCCGTGGGGCGACAGGCAGAAATCCAGACCGTGCTGCATCACCACCACATCGGCGGCATGCTCGCTCAGCGGCCAGGCCTGCTCTTCGCAGACAATCTCGACGCCCGGCAACGGCGCACCGAGGCGCACATTGCGCTGCACTTGCGGCGCCGCCGGCGGGGTCTCGGCCGATGGCCCGTAGTGCACCAGATAACCGCCAAAGAACCGGCCCAACTCATCTTCGAGCATGCGCCGCTCTTCATCGAGCAGAAATTGCCCGAGCGGGCCGGACAGCCATTCACGGGCTGCACCGATCAGGGCCAGCCAGTCAGGATCAGCCTGTGCGAACGCTTTATCACTCATCGCATTCTCCAAAGCGCCAGGAACTACTAAGATGCGCCAATGTTTTCCGCTTGGCGAATTCCGACGATGATACAGATCAGTGCCCTGCCCGCGTTCACCGATAACTACATCTGGTTGTTACAGGATCACCGCACCCAGCGCTGCGCCGTGGTCGACCCGGGCGATGCCGCGCCGGTGCAGGCGTGGCTTGACGCGCATCCGGGCTGGGTGTTGAGCGATATCCTGATCACCCACCACCATCATGATCACGTTGGCGGCGTCGAACGACTGAAAGCGGCGACCGGTGCGAAAGTCTACGGCCCGGCCAGCGAAAGCATTCCAGGGCGCGATGTGGCGCTCAAGGACAACGACACAGTCAGCGTGCTCGGCTGGGACTTCGACGTCTATGCGGTGCCCGGTCACACCCTGGGCCACATTGCCTATTACCACCACGGCCTGCTGTTCTGCGGCGACACGCTGTTCGCTGCCGGTTGCGGACGTTTGTTCGAAGGCACGCCGGAGCAAATGCACCACTCACTCAGCCGCCTCGCCGCGTTACCGGAAGATACGCTGGTCTACTGCCCCCATGAATACACCCTGAGCAATCTCAAGTTTGCCGCCGCCGTCGAGCCAAGCAATCCGCACATTGCCGCCCGTCTGGAAAAAGTCACCCAGCAACGGCAAAACGGCGTGATGACCCTGCCCTCGACCCTCGCCCTGGAAAAGCTCACAAATCCATTTTTGCGCACCTTTGAAACATTGGTTACACAAAAAGTGGACGAACGGGCAGGCGCTCAAAACCGGGCGCCGAGTGAGGTATTTGCGGCTCTGCGAGCCTGGAAAGATAAGTTCTAAGTGCCCCGCCACTTGGTACAAAAATTCTGAATGGTTGACCTAGGGGGGTGCGCTTTCTAGAATCGCCCGACATTTTTGCCCGGAACTTACTTCCAGCCAATGTCGTCATCCATACGTAAGTCCGTCAATTCAGACGCATTGACCCGCCTGGCGCAAGCCATCGCGGTGGCTGTGTCCGCCACGCTGGCGGGCTGTTCCAGCCATGCTCCGCAGACTGAAGCGACCCATACGCCGAACATTGCTGCGCGAGCCAAGCAGAAGCCGATCTGGCTGACCGAAAAGCCCAGCCCACAGGTTCCCCAGGACATCTGGGAACGCATGCGCCAGGGCTTTCAGCTGCAGGAAGGCCTCGGCGTCAACCCGCGCATCGAGCAACAGCGCCTGTGGTTCGCCAGCAATCCCTCTTTCCTCGAAAACGCCGGCGAACGCGGCAGTCTCTATATTCACTACATCGTCGAACGCCTCGAAGAACGCAACATGCCGCTGGAACTGGCCCTGTTGCCAGTGATTGAAAGCGCCTACAACCCGATGGCTTATTCCCGGGCCGATGCAGTCGGGCTGTGGCAATTCATTCCTTCCACCGGGCGTTACTTCAACCTGCGTCAGACCCGCTTCTATGATGGCCGTCGCGACATCACCGCCTCGACCACCGCTGCGATGGATTACCTGACCCGTCTGCACGACATGTTCAACGGCGACTGGCTGCTGGCTCTGGCGGCGTACAACGCCGGCGAAGGTACGGTCAGCCGCGCGATCGAGCGTAACGAAAAGCTTGGCCTGCCCACCGACTACTGGAACCTGCCGCTGCCGGCAGAAACCCAGGCCTACGTGCCGAAGCTGCTGGCGCTGTCGCAAGTTGTGCTGGCGCCGGAAGCCTACGGCGTCAATCTCAACCCGATCGCCAACGAACCGTACTTCCAGGTCGTCGAAATCAACCAGCGCATGGATTTGTCCAAGGTCGCCGCGGTTGCCAACATCGACGAAGACGAACTGTTCCAGCTCAACCCTGCATTCAAGCAACGCACCACCATCGACGGCCCCCAGCATTTGCTGGTGCCGACGTCGAAGGCGCAACTGCTGACCGCCAGTTTGCAGACCATGCGGCCTGACGAGCTGATCAGCCCGCGTTCACTGAAGCCGGTGTTCGAGGGTGCTGACCCATCGGAAGTGGCCAAGCTCAAACGTGCTTATCGCGTGAAGCGTGGCGACAACCTTGGTTCCATCGCCAAGGCCAACAAGGTTGAAGTCAAGGATCTGCAACGCTGGAACAAGCTGACTGGCAAGAACCTCAAGGTTGGCCAGACCCTTGTCATGCAGGACACCACCAAGCGTGCTCCGGCTCGCAAGTCCGGTCGGGTCAACACAGTGGTTGCGGCCAACAGCAAGAGCAAAGGCAAGGACGACAGCGCGCAGCAGACCCAGTACAAGGTCAAACGCGGCGATACGCTGTACGTGGTAGCCAAGCGCTTCAACGTTGAGATGCAGCATCTCAAGCGCTGGAATCCGGGTGCGGGTAAAGCATTGAAGCCGGGGCAGATGCTCACGGTTTATCAGCCGCACTGATGAAGAGCCCCTGAGTTTCAGGGGCTTTTTTTTTGGTTCGGATTTTGTGGCGTGCTTTAGATCGATCCCCCTCACCCCAGCCCTCTCCCCCAAGGGGCGAGGGGGAAAGGGAGCCGATCTCCGTGTTGTTCAAAATCCGGGTTCGACTCGGTATCGCACGTCGGTGCAACCCTCCAGAGCACCACGTTCAGTCCCCTCTCCCCCCGGGAGAGGGTTAGCGTGAGGGCCTCTTCGCGCAAACGATTAACCGCGCATTAACCCGCATCTTTTTCCTGTCCAGACAAGCTGTTACTGTACGGCCCACTAAGCCCAAGCCGCCTGGATCGGATCTGACTTGAAGCGTCCCCTCCTCCTGCTCCTGATCAGCCTGGCCTTGAGCTCAACCGCAAGCGCGACAATTACCGAAAGTCACGGTTATGCGCAGTTCGGCACGCTCAAGTACCCGGCCAGATTTACCCACTTCGACTGGGTCAACCCACAAGCGCCCAAGGGCGGTACGTTGCGGGTGATGGCGTTCGGCACCTTCGATACGGTCAACCCGTACACCTTCAAGGGCACCAGCCCGGTCACCACAGCGAATTTCCTCCAGTACGGCATCAATGAGCTGAACGAGCCGTTGATGGTCGGCACCGGCCAGTACTCGCCTTCCGGCGACGAGCCGGCGTCCAGCTACGGCTTGATCGCGCAATCGGTGGAGTACAGCGAAGATCGCAGCTGGGTGGTGTTCAATCTGCGCCCGGAAGCGCGTTTTCACGATGGCACCCCAATCACCGCTTATGACGTGGCGTTCTCCTATCGAACGCTGCTCAAGGACGGCCATCCGCTGTACCGCACCGCGTTGCAGGAAGTGCTACGGGTCGACATTCTCAACAAACAGCGCATTCGCTTCGTACTCAAGCGCTCGGGCAATCCGCTGCTGATCCTGCGTCTCGGTGAATTGCCGGTGCTGCCGCAGCACTACTGGAAGGATCGCGACTTCAAGGCCACCACGTTCGAACCGCCACTGGGCAGCGGCCCGTATCGCATCACCTCGGTGACGCCGGGCCGGCAGTTGATCTTCGAGCGGGTCAAGGATTACTGGGGCAAGGACTTGCCGGTCAATCGCGGCAAGTACAACTTCGATCGCATGGAAGTCGAGTTCTACCGCGACAGCGATGTGGCGTTCGAAGCATTCAAGGCTGGCGAGTTCGACATCTACATCGAGCATCAAGCAAAGAACTGGGCCAACGGCTACAACTTCCCTGCCGTGCGCCGTGGCGATGTGATCAAGGCACAGATCCCGCATCAGATCCCGACCCAGACTCAGGGCCTGTTCATGAACACCCGCCGCGCGACATTCTCGGACGTAAAGACCCGCGAAGCGCTCGGCCTGATGTTCGACTTCGAGTGGACCAATCGCGCGCTGTTCAGCGATGCCTACAAACGCACCAGCAGTTACTACCCCAACAGTGAATTCACAACCTCCGGCCTGCCGGTGGGGCATGAATGGCTGATGCTCAAGCCGTACAAGGATCAACTGCCGGCCAGGCTGTTCACCGAGCCGTTCTCCCTGCCAAAAACCGACGGTCGCGGCATCCCCCGGGAAACCATGCGCAAGGCACTGGGATTGCTCGCCGAAGCTGGCTGGAAGCTCAACGGCCAACGCCTGCAAAACGCTGACGGCCAACCGCTGCGGTTCGAGCTGTTGCTGGTCAATCCGAACCTTGAGCGCCTGTACCAGCCCTACATCGAGAACCTCAACAGCATCGGCATCGACGCGCGCCTGCGCACGGTGGATCGCGCCCAATACAAACAGCGCCTCGATCAATTTGATTTCGACATGATCTCGATGACACTCAACCAGACCCTTAGCCCGGGCCTTGAGCAGTGGCAGTACTTCCACTCCAGCCAGGTCGGGGTCAAGGGCAGCAAGAATTACGCGGGCATCGCCAACCCGGTGGTCGATCACCTGCTCGAACAACTGCTCGCCGCGCGCACCCGCGATGAGCAGGTCGCCGCCGGCAAGGCGCTCGACCGCGTACTGCTCTGGCAGCACTACAGCATTCCCAACTGGTACCTCAATTATCACCGTCTGGCCTACCGCAACCGGTTGGCCTTCGTCACCACGCCGCCCTACACCCTGGGCCTGAGCGCGTGGTGGCTGAAGTCTTCGGAGAAAGATCGATGAAACCCATCCGCGCCCTGCTCGTGCAGGCCAGCGGCTTGCTGTTCGCTGGGCTGGCCATCGCCGCCCCGCAACACGCCGTGACCCTGTACAACGAGCCGCCGAAATACCCGGCCGATTTCAAGCAGTTCGATTACGTGAATCCCGATGCGCCCAAGGGCGGCGTGTTTCGTCAGGCCGGGTTCGGCGGCTTCGACAGCCTCAACCCGTTTATCAGCAAAGGCGTGCCGGCCGATGACGTCGGGCAGATCTACGACACCCTGACCAAACACAGCCTCGACGAGCCGTTCACCGAATACGGCCTGATCGCCGGCAAAATCGAAAAAGCCCCGGACAATAGCTGGGTGCGTTTCTACCTGCGCCCCGAAGCACGCTTCCATGATGGCCACCCGGTGCGTGCCGACGATGTGGTGTTCAGCTTCAACACGCTGACCAAGGAAGGCTCGCCGATGTTTCGCGGCTACTACAGCGACGTCTCCCAAGTGATCGCCGAAGACCCGCTGAAAGTGCTGTTCAAGTTCAAACACAGCAACAACCGCGAGTTGCCGCTGATCCTCGGCCAGTTGCCGGTGCTGCCAAAACACTGGTGGGCCGATCGCGACTTCAACAAGGGCAATCTGGAAATCCCGCTGGGCAGCGGCCCGTACAAGGTCGCCGAAGTCAAGGCTGGCCGTTCGGTGCGCTACGAGCGGGTCAAGGATTACTGGGGCAAAGACCTGCCGGTCAACCGTGGCTTCTACAATTTCGACACGATGACCACCGATTACTACCGCGACAACACCGTCGCCCTCGAAGCGTTGAAGGCCGGGCAGTTCGATTACTGGCTGGAAATGACCGCGAAAAACTGGGCCAACGCTTACAACATTCCGGCGGTCACCGAGGGCCGCTTGATCAAGGAACAGATCGCCAACAGCAACCCGACCGGCATGCAAGGCTTCGTTTACAACTTGCGCCGTCCAGTGTTCCAGGACGCGCGGGTGCGTCAAGCGCTTGGCCTGCTGTTCGATTTTGAATGGACCAACAAGCAACTGTTCAACGGCGCCTACTTCCGCACCCGCAGCTATTTCGAAAACTCGGAAATGGCCGCCACGGGGCTGCCCGACGCCGATCAACGGGCGATCCTCGAGCCGTTCCGCAGCAAACTGCCGGCGCAAGTGTTCAGTGAAGCCTTCGAAAACCCCAAGACCGACGCCAGCGGCATGATCCGCACCCAACAGCGCGAGGCCTATCAACTGCTGCAAGAGGCTGGCTGGAAGATCGTCGACGACAAAATGGTCGACGCCACCGGCAAACCGGTGGTCATCGAATTCCTCCTTGCGCAGACCGAATTCGAGCGCGTATTGCTGCCGTTCAAGCGCAACCTCAGCGACCTCGGCATCGATCTGGTAATCCGTCGCGTCGACGTTTCGCAGTACATCAACCGCGTGCGTTCGCGGGACTTCGACATGATGGTCGGCAGCTTCCCGCAGTCCAACTCGCCGGGTAACGAGCAGCGCGAATACTGGATGAGCGCCGCCGCCGATAAACCGAGCAGCCGCAATTCCTTGGGTTTGAAAGACCCGATCGTCGATCAACTGGTCGAGAATCTGATCAACGCCGATTCACGCAAAAGCCTGGTGGCCCATGCCCGTGCGCTGGATCGTGTGCTGCAATGGGGTTATTACGTGATCCCCAACTGGCACATCAAGACCTGGCGCGTGGCTTACTGGAATCACATCGGTCACCCGAAGGTCTCACCCAAGTACGACATCGGGATTAACACCTGGTGGGTCAAACCGGACGCGAAACCTGCCATAGAAGTCGAAACCAAACTGCAAGCCGACCCTGCGGGCACGGAGTAATCAGATGCTGGCGTATATTTTTCGGCGACTGCTGCTGATCATCCCGACGCTGTTCGGCATTTTGCTGATCAACTTTGTGATCATCCAGGCTGCGCCCGGCGGCCCGGTGGAACAGATGATCGCCAAGCTCGAAGGCTTTGAAGGCGCCACCAGCCGCATTGCCGGCGGCGGTGCCGAGGTGTCGGTGGCCGGTTCGTCGTATCGCGGTGCGCAGGGTCTGGACCCGGCGCTGATCAAGGAAATCGAGCACATGTACGGGTTCGACAAATCGGCCCCGGAACGCCTGTGGATCATGGTCAAGAACTACGCGCAGCTGGACTTCGGCGACAGTTTTTTCCGCGACGCCAAGGTCATCGACCTGATCAAGGAAAAGATGCCGGTGTCGATCTCGCTCGGGCTGTGGAGCACGCTGATCATGTACCTGGTGTCGATCCCGCTGGGGATCGCCAAGGCCACGCGACACGGCAGCCACTTCGATGTGTGGACCAGTTCGGCAATCATCGTCGGCTATGCGATCCCGGCGTTCCTCTTTGCAATCCTGTTGATCGTGGTGTTTGCCGGCGGCAGTTATCTCGACTGGTTCCCGTTGCGCGGCCTGACCTCGAACAACTTCGATGAACTGAGCTTCGGCGGCAAGATCCTCGATTACTTCTGGCATTTGGCATTGCCGGTGACTGCGCTGGTGATCGGTAACTTCGCGACCATGACCCTGTTGACCAAAAACAGCTTCCTCGACGAGATCAACAAACAATACGTGGTCACCGCCAAAGCCAAGGGCCTGACCCGCCATCGCGTGCTCTACGGCCATGTGTTCCGCAACGCCATGCTGTTGGTGATTGCCGGATTCCCGTCGGCGTTTATCGGCATTTTCTTCACAGGCTCTCTGCTGGTGGAAGTGATTTTCTCCCTCGACGGTTTGGGCCTGATGAGTTTCGAAGCGGCGATCAACCGCGATTACCCGGTGGTGTTCGGCACCCTGTTCATCTTCACCCTGCTCGGGCTGGTGGTGAAACTGATCGGCGACCTCACCTACACCCTGGTCGATCCGCGCATCGACTTCGAAAGCCGGGAGCATTGAGATGAACCTGTCCCCTCTCAACCGCCGACGCTTCGAACTGTTCAAGGCCAACAAGCGCGGCTGGTGGTCGCTGTGGCTGTTTCTGATTCTGTTCGGCGCCAGCCTCGGCGCCGAGCTGATCGCCAACGACAAGCCGCTGGTGGTGCATTACGACAACAACTGGTACTTCCCGGCGATCAAGCGCTACCCGGAAACCACTTTCGGCGGCGAATTCCCGCTGGAAGCCAACTACAAGAGCCCGTACATCCGCGAACTGCTCAAAGCCAAGGATGCCTGGGTGTTGTGGGCGCCGATTCCCTACAGCTATCAAAGCATCAACTACGACCTGAAAGTTCCGGCGCCGGCGCCACCGTCGGCGGACAACTTGTTGGGAACCGACGATCAGGGTCGCGATGTACTGGCGCGGGTGATTTACGGCTTCCGGATTTCGGTGCTGTTCGCGCTGACGTTGACCGTGTTGAGTTCGATCATTGGCGTGATTGCCGGCGCGTTGCAGGGTTTCTATGGCGGCTGGGTCGATCTGGCCGGGCAGCGTTTTCTGGAGATCTGGTCGGGGCTGCCAGTGCTGTACCTGCTGATCATTCTCGCCAGTTTCGTCCAGCCGAATTTCTGGTGGCTGCTGGGGATCATGCTGCTGTTCTCGTGGATGAGCCTGGTCGACGTGGTGCGCGCCGAGTTCCTCCGTGGTCGCAACCTCGAATACGTACGTGCGGCGCGGGCGCTGGGCATGCAGAACGGCGCGATCATGTTCCGCCACATTCTGCCCAACGCGATGGTTTCGACCATGACGTTTATGCCGTTCATCCTCACCGGCGCCATCGGTACGCTCACCGCGTTGGACTTCCTCGGTTTCGGTTTGCCGGCCGGCAGTCCGTCGCTGGGTGAACTGGTCGCCCAGGGCAAATCCAACCTGCAAGCGCCGTGGCTGGGCATGAGCGCGTTTGCCGTGCTGGCGCTGATGTTGAGTTTGCTGGTGTTTATCGGCGAGTCCGCTCGCGATGCCTTCGACCCGAGGAAGTGAAATGAATCAGGACAATCTGATCGAAGTGCGCGACCTCGCCGTCGAGTTCGGTTTCGGCGAGCGCGTGCACCGGGTCGTTGAAGGCGTGAGTTTCGACATCAAGCGTGGCGAAACCCTGGCGCTGGTCGGCGAATCCGGCTCGGGCAAATCGGTGACCGCGCACTCGATTTTGCGTTTGCTGCCCTACCCGATGGCCCGCCATCCGGCCGGCAGCATCAATTACGCCGGGCAAAACCTGCTGGGCCTCAGCGAAAAAACCATCCGTCACATTCGCGGCAACCGCATCGCGATGATCTTTCAGGAGCCGATGACCTCGCTGAATCCGCTGCACTCGATCGAGAAGCAGATCAACGAAGTGCTCGGCATCCACAAGGGCCTGACCGGCAAAGTGGCGACCAAGCGTACGCTGGAGCTGTTGGAGATGGTCGGCATCCCCGAGCCGCACAAACGCCTCAAGGCCCTGCCCCACGAACTCTCTGGCGGTCAGCGCCAACGGGTGATGATCGCCATGGCCCTGGCCAACGAGCCGGAACTGCTGATTGCCGACGAGCCGACCACCGCTCTGGACGTGACCGTTCAGCTGAAAATCCTCGATTTGCTCAAGGAATTGCAGGCCAGATTGGGCATGTCGCTGTTACTGATCAGTCACGATTTGAACCTGGTGCGAAGAATTGCGCATCGTGTATGTGTCATGCAGCGCGGTTGCATCGTCGAACAGGCATCGTGCGCAGAGCTGTTCCGTTCGCCGCAGCATCCGTACACTCGGGAATTGCTCGGCGCGGAGCCCAGCGGCGGCCCGGCGAGCAATAAAATCGGCGCGCCGCTGCTTGAAGTCGAGGACCTGAAAGTCTGGTTTCCGATCAAGAAAGGCCTGTTCAAGCGCACGGTGGATCACGTCAAGGCAGTGGACGGCATCAATTTCAGCCTGCCTCAGGGTCAGACTCTGGGGATTGTCGGCGAAAGCGGTTCCGGCAAATCCACCCTGGGTCTGGCGATTTTGCGGCTGATCGGCAGCAAAGGCGCGATCCGTTTTGAAGGCAAGCAGCTAGACTGCCTGACGCAGAACGAGGTTCGCCCGTTGCGTCGGGAAATGCAGGTGGTGTTTCAGGATCCGTTTGGCAGCCTGAGCCCGCGCATGTGTGTCAGCGACATCGTTGGCGAAGGCCTGCGGATTCACAAGATGGGCAGCGCCGAGGAACAAGAGGCGGCGATTGTTGCGGCATTGAAGGAGGTAGGTCTGGATCCGGAAACCCGGCACCGCTACCCCCACGAATTTTCCGGTGGGCAACGGCAACGAATCGCCATTGCCCGGGCTTTGGTGCTGAAACCGGCGCTGATCCTGCTGGACGAGCCGACGTCGGCGCTCGACCGGACGGTGCAGCGGCAAGTGGTGGAGCTGTTGCGTTCACTGCAAGCCAAGTACAACCTGACGTATTTGTTTATCAGCCATGACCTGGCTGTCGTCAAAGCGCTGAGCCACCAGTTGATGGTGGTCAAGCATGGCCAAGTGGTCGAACAGGGAGACGCGCAAAGTATTTTTGCCGCCCCCCAACATCCGTATACACAGCAGTTGCTGGAAGCCGCTTTTTTGGCACCAGCCACTGCGCAATAACCTGAAAGAGGAGCAACACATGGGTTTTCTCGCCGGTAAGCGCGTACTGATCGTCGGTGTCGCCAGCAAGCTGTCCATCGCATCCGGCATCGCTGCCGCCATGCATCGCGAGGGCGCTGAGCTTGCCTTCACTTATCAGAACGACAAACTGAAAGGTCGTGTTGAAGAATTCGCCCAAGGCTGGGGTTCGAGCCCTGAGCTGTGCTTCCCGTGCGACGTGGCCAGCGATGAAGAAATCGCCAAGGTCTTCGAAGCGCTGAGCAAGAAGTGGGACGGCCTGGACTGCATCGTCCACTCCGTTGGTTTCGCCCCGGGCGACCAACTGGACGGCGACTTCACCGAAGCCACCACCCGTGACGGTTTCCGCATCGCTCACGACATCAGCGCCTACAGCTTCGTGGCCCTGGCCAAAGCCGGTCGCGAAATGATGAAAGGCCGCAACGGCAGCCTGCTGACCCTGTCGTACCTGGGCGCCGAACGCACCATGCCTAACTACAACGTGATGGGCATGGCCAAGGCTTCGCTGGAAGCTGGCGTACGTTACCTGGCTGGCTCCCTGGGCCCGGACGGCACCCGCGTCAACTGCGTATCGGCTGGCCCGATCCGTACCCTGGCAGCCTCGGGCATCAAGAACTTCCGCAAGATGCTGGCCGCCAACGAAGCGCAAACCCCGCTGCGTCGCAACGTCACCATCGACGAAGTCGGCAACGCCGGCGCCTTCCTGTGCTCCGACCTGGCGTCGGGCATCAGCGGCGAAATCATGTACGTCGACGGCGGCTTCAACACCACCGCCATGGGCAACATCGAAGAGTGATCTTCGCTTAGCCAATAAAAAACCCGCCTCTTCAGGCGGGTTTTTTTATGCCTGCTATTTCTTGAACAACCCAAATCCCTTGTAGGAGTGAGCCTGCTCGCGATAGCGGTGGGTCAGACAATCAAGATGTTGAATGTGCGGACGCCATCGCTGGCAAGCCAGATCCCACAGGGATCTGCAGTGAATCGGGACTTTGTGAACACCCGAGAGACCTGTGGGAGCTGCGGTGCGACGATTCGACTTGCCAGCGATGGGGCCCGAATCAACAGCGCTTCAGGGCCTGCTTGTGCGCATACATCGCGCCATCCGCGTCGGCGAGCAGGCGATCCACGGTTTCGTGGCGTTTGCCGTCGTATTCAATCTGCCCGACGCTGAAGCGAATCGCATACCCGCGATGCAGCGTGGCATTACGCTCTTCAAGGATCTCCTTGAGCCGCGCCATGATCGCGTTGGTTTCGATGTGGCTCGACCCCGTCAGCAACGCGACAAACTCATCCCCCCCCAAGCGTCCGACCACATCGCTCTCGCGAAAGGCTATGCGCAACACATCAGCAAAGGTCTTCAGCGCACTGTCACCCTCGGCATGGCCATAAAGATCATTGATCTGCTTGAAGTCATTGAGATCAAAAAACAACAACGTCGCTGGCCGCTCCAGCCGCGCGCAGGCGTCCAGTGCATGCTGGGCCAACTGCTTGAAGCCGCGTCGGTTGGACAGCAACGTCAACTCGTCCATGCTCGCCATCTGCACGGCGGTCAGCTCTTGCTCGGCCATTTCCGCGAGATCACGCAACAGCGCGCGCTCTTCATCGTCGAGCTCACGGGGCTTGGTATCGATCAGGCACAAGGTGCCCATCTTATTGCCGTTGGGTACGGTCAGCGGGTAGCCGGCGTAGAAGCGAATATTCGGTTCGCCCGTGACCAGCGGATTGTCGTGGAAACGCACGTCCTCGCGGGCATCGGGCACCAGCAGCAAGTCGTTCTGAAGAATCGCGTGGCCGCAGAACGACACATCCCTCGACGTTTCAGTGGCGTCCAGGCCCACGCAGGACTTGAACCACTGGCGATCCTTATCGACCAGCGTCACCAGCGCAATCGGCACATTGAACAGGCGCTTGGCCAACCGCGTCAGCCGATCAAAACGCTCCTCGGGCGCCGAATCAAGAAGATCGAGGCCGTGCAACACCTGAATCCGTGCAGCTTCATTAGCGGGTTTTCCTGGAACCAGCATTCGCACACTCCATTGTCATCAATGCACTTGAGCGTAGCGCAAATCAGCGAGGCTTCACCCCGTCAGATCCCCGCCACCGGACACGGCCCGCCGGCATCGGCCCACAGCTTGAATTGCGCGACAAAAATATCGTGCGGCACCGGCACCGGCGCGCGCCCTGCCCCGGGATTCCAGCCCCACAGCACCAGTTTGTCTTCGCTGACGTGCTTGATCAGCGCGGCAAAGTCGCGATCACCGTTGCTCGAACGATCCTTGATCATCGCGCAGAGCTTGTCCGGCGGCAGGCCGATCCAGGCCATTTTGTGTGCCGCCGGCGGCAGGCTCCAGTGCGGCGCGCCCGGCGGCGCATGGGGGCCGTAACTGGCCGGCGGATTGTTTTCCGCATGACAGGTTGCACAGGGCAAACCGGCCGCACCCTTGCCGTCCATGCCGCGCACCACGCTCATCGCATGGGGGATACCGGCGTCGAACTGCAACGGCGAATCCCCGGGAATGTGGCAGTTCTGGCAGCGCGGACTTTGAAAGACTTTCTGCACCGTGCCGAACGCCTTCAGCGCTTCCTGATCATCGGCAAACAGGTCCGAGGCATAACCGCCCAATCCCAGCAAAATCACCGTGCCCAACACTAGATGTCGTTTCATCTCACACCCCCGACAGTTGCAGCGGCAACTCGCGCAGGCGCTGCCCGGTCAGGGCGAACACCGCATTGGCCACGGCTGGTGCGGTCGGCGGCACACCGGCCTCGCCGATGCCGCCAGGTTTGTCGCTGCTGGGCACGATGTGCACTTCCACCACCGGCATCTCGTTGAGCCGCAGCACCTGATAATCGTGATAGTTGGACTGCACCACCGCGCCGTCCTTGAGCGTCAGTTTGCTGTGCAGCGCCATGCCCAGACCGAAAGTGATGCACGACTCCATCTGCGCGGCGATGCTTTGCGGATTCACCGCGATGCCGCAGTCCACCGCACAGACCACGCGATGTACGCGAATCGTCAGATTGTCCTGTGACACTTCGGCGACCTGCGCCACGTAACTGCCGAAGGATTCATGCACCGCCACACCGAGGCTATGGCCATCCGGCAGCGGCGCTTTCCAGTTGGCTTTTTCAACCGCCAGATTGAGCACACCGAGATGCCGAGGATGGTCCTTGAGCAAGGTTCGTCGGTACTCGACCGGATCCTTGCCGGCCGCCGTGGCCATTTCATCGATCAGCGATTCCATGACAAACGCCGTGTGGCTGTGACCTACCGAGCGCAGCCACAGCACATTGATCCCGGTTTGCGGTGAATGCAGATCGACCTGATGATTGGCCAGGCCTTTGACGTAAGGACTGTCGGAAACGCCTTCGACCGAGGTCGGGTCGATGCCGTTTTTGACCATCGTCGCCTCCATCAGCGTGCCGGTCATGATCGACTGACCGACCAGCACATGCTGCCAACTCGACGGCAAACCATCAGCGCCCAGACCGATCTTGGCTTGATGCAGGAACATCGAACGGTAATAACCGCCGCGAATGTCATCCTCGCGCGACCACACGGTTTTCACCGGCATGGCGGCGGCTTTCGCCACTTGCACCGCTTCGGCGACAAAGTCAGAAGTCGGATTGGCCCGGCGCCCGAAACCGCCGCCCAGGAACTCGGTGTGAATCTCGACCTGCTCCGGCTTCAGCCCGGTGATCTTGCCGGCGACCATTTGATCGAGCGTCTGAAACTGCGTACCGGTCCAGATCTCGCATTTTTCCGCGCTGATTTTCACCGTGCAATTGAGCGGTTCCATCGGCGCATGAGCCAGATAGGGCACGCTGTATTCGACGTCGATCTTCTTCGCCGCTTTACCAAAACTGCCCTTGGCATCACCGGCCTGACTCGCCGACGTGCCTTGTGTCGTGGCCAATTTACGGAAACTCGCCAGCAATTTCTCGCTGCTCAGATCGGCATGCGGGCCCAGATCCCAATCGATCTTCAGCGCATCGCGACCAAGTTTCGCCGCCCAGTAATGATCAGCGATCACCGCAACGCCCGTCGGCACTTGCAGCACTTTGTGCACGCCCGGCACCGCCAGTGCTTCAGCACCTTCGAAGGATTTAACGCTGGCACCGAACACTGGCGGCCGCGCGACCATCGCCGTCATCAAACCCTCAAACTGCACGTCCATGCCGAATTTGGCGCGGCCGGTGATTTTCTCCGGCGTGTCGAGGCGTTTGGTCGGTTTGCCGATGACTTTCCAATCCTTGGCTTCCTTGAAAGTAATCGACTTCGGATCCGGCACCGGCAGTTGTCCGGCGGCATCTGCCAGCTCGCCGTAAGTCGCGCGCTTGTCACCAGCGATAACCACGCCCGATTCGGTACGAATCGCCGAAGGCGCAACCTCAAAACGCTTCGCTGCCGCTTCCACCAACATCTGCCGCGCGGTCGCGCCGGCCAGGCGATAACGGTCGAACTCCATCCACGTCGACGTTGAGCCGCCGGTAATCTGCATGCCGCCAAACCCCGGCATGCCGTAATCCGCCGCCGACGCTGGCGAGTGCTCGACGCGGATCTTCGACCAATCCGCGTCCAGCTCTTCGGCAATCAACATGGTCAGGCCGGTCCAGATGCCCTGGCCCATTTCCGAATGCCCGAGCAGCACCGTGACGCTGTTGTCCGCCGCAATCCGCAAAAACGCATTCGGCGCAAACACCTTGCCTTCATTCTCGGCCGCATAGGCAAACTTGTGGCCACCGGGGACGACAAACGCCACCACCAGCCCGCCGCCCAACACGGCACTGCCTTTGAGAAAACCCCGACGCGATACAGGACTGTTCATCACCTATCTCCCACAGATTGAATCAGCCGATTTCCGATGCACGCTTAACCGCTGCGCGAATGCGGGGATAGGTGCCGCAACGGCAGATATTGCCGGAGAGCGCCTGATCGATATCGCTATCGGTGGGTTTGGGGATTTTGGCCAATAATGCTGCGGCAGACATGATCTGCCCCGACTGGCAATAACCACACTGCACCACGTCGAGTTCGGCCCAGGCTTGTTGCACCGGGTGCGATCCGTCGGTGGACAGGCCTTCGATGGTAAGAATTTTTTGTCCATGGGCCACGGCCGTCGCGGGGGTGATGCAGGCGCGGAGCGGCGCACCGTCAACGTGCACGGTGCAGGCCCCACACTGGGCCATGCCGCAGCCGAATTTGGTACCGGTCAGGTGCGCGACATCGCGCAGGACCCAGAGCAACGGCATGTCCGCGGGGACATCGAGCTCCTGATCCTTGCCATTGATATTCAAGGTCAGCATCGGGGAAATTCCTCAGACTCACGGTGTTCTGAAGGGGCGCCGCTGTGGCCATCAAAGCCTACGCGCGCCTCGGCTTATCCCTTTCAGCAAAGCCTAATTTGCGTACGAAGCCAGACGTTGCGACCACCGGTCATGCAGATGTCGACTTTAATCCTACAGTTGATAACGGCTCGCACTGAGCCTGCGCAGCAGAAATCCATCATGAGCAAAACCGGTCCGCGCTTGCCGCGCGGGTTATCCATCACATTGGTCTGGAGTCGCGAACATGGGATTTGTCACCACCAAAGACGGCGTCGAGATTTTCTACAAAGACTGGGGCCCGAAAGACGCGCCGGTGATCCACTTTCACCACGGCTGGCCGCTCAGCTCGGACGATTGGGATGCGCAGATGCTGTTTTTCCTGGGCAAGGGCTTCCGGGTGGTTGCCCATGATCGCCGTGGGCACGGGCGTTCGAGCCAGGTCTGGGATGGCCACGATATGGATCATTACGCCGACGATACGCTGGCCGTGGTTAATCATCTGGGTCTGAAGAACGTGGTGCATGTCGGTCACTCGACCGGTGGCGGTGAGGTGATCCATTACATCGCCCGGCATGGTCAGGCCAACGTCGCCAAAGGTGTGCTGATCAGTGCGGTGCCACCGCTGATGGTGCAGACCGAGAGCAACCCCGGTGGGCTGCCGAAGTCGGTGTTCGATGATTTTCAGGCACAACTGGCGGCGAATCGCGCGCAGTTTTATCGGGATATTCCGACCGGGCCGTTTTATGGCTACAACCGGCCGGGCGCCACACCTTCAGAGGGGATTATTGCCAACTGGTGGCGTCAGGGCATGATCGGCGGAGCGAAGGCGCATTACGACGGGATCGTCGCGTTCTCGCAGACGGACTTCACCGAGGACTTGAAGAAGGTCACGGTGCCGGTGTTGGTGATGCATGGCGAGGATGATCAGATTGTGCCGTATGCGGATTCGGGACCGTTGTCGGCGAAGTTGCTGCCCAATGGCACGCTGAAGTCGTATCCGGGGTTTCCGCACGGGATGCCGACGACGGAGGCCGAGACGATCAACGCGGATCTGTTGGCCTTTATTCGCGGCTGAGATCATTGGCAGCCGTACACTTCCCCCCTGTGGGAGCGAGCCTGCTCGCGAATGCGATCTGTCAGTTGAACTTGAGCTGAATGACCCACCGCTTTCGCGAGCAGGCTCGCTCCCACAAGGGGGATGTGATGGGGCTTACATCCTTTATTCCTCTGTGCGACTTGTGCTTTCACGATCACGCTCGTAGTGGTGAGCCAATGGCAGCGCCGGTAGCCACGACTCGCGGCGAATGGTCCAAAGCTCGTAGGTGGGTTTGAACTGATCCGGTTCATCGAGCGACCCGACATTGAGTTCGACTTCATCTGCCGAACGCGTGAATACCGGTGAGCCGCAGCGCGGGCAGAAAAAGCGCCCGTTGAAGTCGCGGGTTTCGCCGGTGACCTTAAACGCATCCTCGGGAAATATGGCCGAGGTGTGAAAGAGCGTGCCGTGACGTTTGCGGCAATCGAGGCAGTGGCAGATGCCGACGCGGTAGGGCTGACCTGTCACTTCGAAACGGACATCGCCGCACAGGCAGCCGCCAGTCAATCGATTCATATGACACCTCCTCTGCTCGACTGCAAATTACAGATCGTCCAAATCGGGAAAGGCAATCCTGCCCAGCGTCCAAGGCTCAACAATCTGGCAATGCACATTGCGCAGGAATGAGCCCCACTCGCTTCGGTTATGGGCATCCGGGCCGGTGACCGTCAGTAACAGATATTCATCCCGAAACGCGTCATAGGCATAGATCAGCCAAAAGTCATTATCAGCGTCGTCAACCAATACAGTGCGGTAATACTGACGATTTATTTTTGCCCATCGAGCTTGCAGTGACGAAGTACTGGCAAGGTGGATATGGTGCATATCGGTCAGATCGAGTCGTTCGTCACGCCCGAAAATCCCGGGTAATTCACCGCACACCTTGTAGTTATAAAAATGTGCAGCGAAGTTTTGCCAGTTAGTGATTTTTTCAAAAAGCGCAGAAATCTTGATGGCTGGCATTCAGGCCTACTTTGTAATAGGTAGCCTGCCAGTGATCACAAATTTATCGAACACTTTCTGCCCATCACGCGCGGCTTGCCGAACATCAAGGAATGTCAGCTCATCACGAACTTCCTTTTTGTCAGGTTTGTCGGTCTTTCTGGTGGTGGCCATCGGAGCCTCCGAAGGATGTGTATTCATGCTGACCAGCTTAAGTGATTAAGTTTTGACCGGCAAACGATAGGATCTTGTTTCAAGGCAGACAAGTCGGCGGATTCTTGCAGATATGTAGGTCATTACACCCAAAATTGTAGTCCGTAAAACTCCTGAATTTAGATCTCATTGCTCGGCAATGCCCATTGGTAAACATCATCCGGTTATCACGTTTAAAGCACACAAACCGTTACGCCATCCTCCCTACAACACCTTGCGTCGTTACCTACGCGTACGCCAGAATCCGCCGGCTTACACGGCTATGGGCCGGGCTATATCGTTTGCCTGTCACTGCAAAACAGTGATCGGGTTTGGTAGCCCGCTTCAAATTGTCGTTGTTGCGACATCGTCGATGCTGTCTCCTTTTTTGAGGTAATGGCTTTGAATGGTGGGCATGCGTGGGGCTCCTCCGTGAGCGCCGGGTTTCCCGATTTGACCGGTCTACCAACCCGCGCATGGCCGCCACCCGCCGTTTGGTAGCGAGGGTGATGGCTCCCATTTTTTTCAAATTGGAGCTTTATCTATGTTCAAAATCACGCCAAATCCACCGCCCACCGATCCAATCCCTCACGACCCCGCGCTCAACCCGCAAAAGCTCAAAGAAGCCACCGACCGCGCCCTCGACTACTACCTGCGACCCGAAGCACTAGGCGCTCCGCCAAGCTCACCCAAGTTTCGCCCCGTTTACCTCGTCGACCCCACGCTGGATGAAGAAACCCTGTTGGTCGAAGCCTGTGAGTCGCTTTCCTACGCCCACTCCATGGCCGGCAACATCGCCAACTCGATAGGCGGTCCGGAGCGCAAACCGCTGCTGGCGCTGCAACAGGTGATCATGCTGAACGAGCTGTTGGTCAACCGACTGCTGGACAAGCTGCGCATCCCGCAGTAGTCAACAGACGGACTGAGTGAGGGGTCACACCCTCACTTTCGCTCTGCCGCCTCCCGTCGATTGATGAGCAGAACTCATCAAGCCATCCCGATTTACCCGTCTAGTCCTCACCAGTCACCTCGCTTAGTCTTCTCTCCACGCCCAATGGGAGATCGACATGCACAAGTACACACTCGGCATCCGTTCACTCGAAGTATCCGCCCTCGGCTTTGGCTGCATGGGCCTGAGCCGTGGTTATGGCCCGACCACGGATACCCAGAGAATCGCAGAATCGCAATGGACGGAGCCTTCCACGATGGCCACTGACACACGCAGCAGCGCTGCCCTCCCCGCACTCATGGCGCTCTGCCTGAGCGTTGGCGCGATGTTCAGCCTTACCACCCAAGCAGCCGAGGCACCGAAATCCATGACCACCCCGCAAACCACCGCACAAGCCCTGTCGAGCAAACAACAAACCATTCCACTGATCGCCGCGTTCATGGCGACCAGCGACATGCCCAACCTCAACGCGGCCCTCAACCAAGGACTCGACGCCGACCTGACCATCAGCGAAACCCGGGAAATTCTCGTGCAGCTCTACGCCTATGTAGGTTTCCCGCGCAGCCTCAATGCCTTGAACGAGCTGATGACCGTGGTGCAGGCGCGCAAACAACGCGGCATCGAAGATGCGCCGGGGCGTGAGCCGAGCCAGGCGATTCCAGTCGGGGATGAACTGCTAGAAGCTGGCACGGCGAATCAAACCAAGATCTCGGGCGCTCCGGTCAAAGGCCCGGTGTTCGAGTTCGCCCCAGTGATTAACCAGTTTTTGCAAACCCACCTGTTCGGCGACATCTTCGAGCGCGACAACCTCGACTGGCAAAGCCGTGAACTGGCCACTGTCGGCGCGCTGGCAGCGACGCCGGGCGTGGAACCGCAACTGCGCGCGCATATGGCGGCAAGCTTGCGCGTCGGGCTCAGCGCGGCACAGTTGGCCGAGGTCACTGAGCAATTGAAAAAACACGGGGATGCGCAGACTGCCGAACGTGCGAATGCAGCGCTGAAAGAGGTTGTGGCGGCGTCGAAAAAATGATCGGCGTTCGGGGTTGTGGTGGATGCGCTGATCTACAAAACCTGATGGGGCACTTCTGCGATCAGCATCCATACTGTGTTTTTCAATTGTTGGGACACCGCCATGCCCTCCCCCGAATCCAGCCTTTTGCAGAGCTGGCACGACAACGCTGAGGCCTGGATCGAAGTGATCCGCAGCGGCGCCATTAAAAGCCGCCAGCAGGTGACCGATCAGGCGATTCTGCTGGCGATCATGAGCCGGCAGCCGCAGCGAGTGCTTGATCTTGGCTGCGGCGAAGGCTGGTTGTTGCGGGCGCTGGCGGATCGCGGGATTGATGCGGTCGGTGTGGATGGCGATGCGCGGCTTAATGAAGCGGCGCGTCTGGCGGGGGCGGCCCAGGTGCACGTCGCCAGTTATGACGCGTTGGTCGAGGCGAAGGTCGACGTTGGCCGTGACTATGAGCTGATCTGCGCCAATTTCTCATTGCTGCATCAAGACGTCATCCCTTTGCTGGCCGCGATGAACACCTTGCTTAGTCCTGGCGGTGCTTTGGTCATCCAGACATTGCATCCGTGGGCCGTTGCCGCCGGGGACTATCAGGATGGCTGGCGCGAAGAATCGTTCGCCGGGTTCAAAGGCCAGTGGCAGCCGATGCCGTGGTATTTCCGCACTTTGTCGAGTTGGCTGAATGCGTTCGATATGGCCGGGTTCCAACTGGCCAGCCTGCAAGAGCCACAACACCCGCAAAGTCCAGTGCCGCAGTCGTTGCTGATGGTTGCCGAGCGCCGCTGAGTTTCAAAATCACTACCAATCATTGTAGGAGCTGGCTTGCCAGCGATGGCGTCGGATCAGTCAACATTGATGTTGAAGGTGCTGGCCTCATCGCTGGCAAGCCAGCTCCCACAGTGGTTTTGGGTGTGTCAGGAATTTGTGACCACCATACAAACCTGTGGGAGTGAGCCTGCTCGCGATGACGGTATTTCAGGCGACATCAATGTTGAATATCAGACCGCAATCGCTTGCAGGCAAGCTTCCACAGTGGTTTCGGGACCACGGATGCGGTATTGCGCGAGCAAGCGCATGACGTAGCCGATCTTGATCAGGGTCGGGCCGAGGATGGTCAGCGAATGCATCGCCACCAGCAACGCAATCGGCATCTGGCCGTTGTAGAGGTAGGCGCCGTAGATGCCGGCCAGCAGCATGGTCAGGCCGGCGACGAGAACTTTGCTCGACAGGTGCAGAACGTTCAGCGGGCTTTCGAATAAAGTGAGCATGGTCGCGTACTCCTGATCGGTTCGTTGTGTACGTTGAGTACTTCAAGTCCCGTGCCAGAATTTCAAGCCAGTAGAATCAGTCACTTGCAGGGCATCGAGTCAATTTGACACAAACGCATGCAAGTCAGTTTGACTCCGCATCTTGTCATTAGGACTACACCCAGAAAAAAACCAGAAACCCTCCGCCTAAAAGCAAACCAATATCATTTGCGCACCCTCCGTCCTTTTGCTTTAATCGCGACCCATTCTTATTTAGACCGATAACGGTCGCTTTGGACGTTGCGCAAATGACCGTCGCCGATGCCTCGCTCGTGCAAAATCTCTACCTCAGCCACCACCGTTGGCTGCACGAGCTATTGCGTCGACGCCTGAGCAATGCGATGGATGCCGCCGACCTCGCCCACGACACCTTCGTGCGCGTGCTCAAGCGCCCGCAAGCCTTCAATGGCGAAGTCCATGAGCGCTCCCATCTGGCGACCATCGCCCGGGGGTTGTGCGTCGATCACTGGCGCCGTCGGCAACTGGAACAAACCTGGCTGGAATCCCTCGCCAGTCGCCCGCCTGCCTTGCAGCCGTCGCCCGAGCAACAGGCAATCATTGTCGAAACCCTGCACGAAGTGGACGCCATGCTCCAGCGCCTGCCGCAACGGGTCAGCGCGGCATTCATCCTCGCCCAACTGCACGGCATGCCGTACAAACTGATCGCCGAACAGATCGGTGTCAGCGAGCGGATGATCAAGAAGTATCTGGCTCAGGCGATGATGCATTGCGCGATCCTCGAAGCGGAACTTGACGGGTTGCTCATTGAGTAAGCCCGTGAACACACTCAGCCATGCCAGCCTTGAGCAGGCGGCGAACTGGTACGTGCGATTGCATGACGAACAGGTCGCCGAGCCTGAGCGTCTGCGTTGGCAGGCGTGGCTGGCGCAAAGTCCGGAGCATCAGGCCGCATGGCGTTATGTCGAACGGGTCGGCCAGCGTTTCGCGCCATTGCAGAGCGAAAGCGAAGCCGTCAGCCACGCCCTGCGCAACAGTGCGCGCAACTCGATCAGCCGCCGTCAGTCGCTCAAAGGCTTGCTGATTCTCGCGGCCACCGGGCTGGCCGGCTGGGCGGTCGGGCGCAACACGCCGCTGCTGGACTCGGTTGATCGCTTGAACGCCGATCTCTCCACCGGCACCGGGGAAACCCGCGAAGCAACGTTAAGCGACGGCAGTCGAATCTGGCTCAACGCCTTGAGCGCGTTGAACGTGCGCTTCGATGCGCGTCAGCGCTTGCTGCAATTGCGCTCTGGTGAAGTGCTGATCGACACCGCGAAAGACCTTGGTCGCACCTTTTGGGTCGAAACCGAGCACGGCCGGATGCGTGCGCTGGGGACGCGTTTCAGCGTGCGCCAGACGGATCGCAACACCGCGCTCAATGTCTACGAGGGCGCAGTTGAAGCCACTAACCTCCAGGGCGAAAGCCAAGTCGTGCAGGCCGGGCAGCAATTGGTGTTCAGCGCTGGCCGCTTGAACACACCGACCGTGGCGGATCCCTCCCGCGAAGCCTGGCGCCGGGGCCTGTTACTGGCCGATAACCTGCCGCTCGGCGAGCTGATCGAAGAACTTAGCCAATATCGCCCGGGACATCTGCATTGTGATCCTGCGGTGGCGAACTTGTCGGTAATGGGCTCGTTCCCGCTCAAGGACACTGATCAAGCCTTGCGTCTGCTGGAAGCGGCGCTGCCGATCCGCATCGATAAAACCTTCAACTGGTGGGTCAGCGTCGGGCCGAAAGTCTGAAGATTTTTTCTTCTCTCGGTTCCCTTTTCGCAAGTTCATCCGGTTAACCCTCAATAGCCCTCACGTCGTTGATAGCCCCCGGGAACTCCATGTTGCGCTCCACCCTCGTCCGCACTCGTTTTGCCCTGGCCATGGCATCCGCCGTGCCGGGGTTGTGCGTGTCGATGGCGCTGGCAGATGTGCAGAAGCAACATTACGCAGTGGCTCCCGGCTCATTGGTCACAGTGCTCAACCATTTCGCCGAGCAGAGCGGCCTGTTCATCGCCGGGCACAATGATCTGGCGGCAGACAAACGCAGCCCCGGCCTGAGCGGTGATTACACCCCGCAACAGGCCCTGCAAATCCTCCTCAAGGGCAGCGGCCTGCAAGCGCAGCGCCTGAGCGGCGGCGGTTATGCCCTGCGCAGCACAGCCACTGCGGATCCACTGCAACTGGACGCCACCACCATCAGTGGAAAAAACCTCGGCGCCATCACCGAAGACACTCACGCCTACACCACCGGCGTCAGTGCCTCCGCCACCGGCCTGCCACTGTCACTGCGCGAAACCCCGCAATCGGTCACGGTGATCACCCGCCAGCAACTCGACGATCAGGGCGCCAACGGCATCGCCGACGTGTTGCGCCGCGCGCCGGGCATCAGCGTGCAGAATTACGACAGCGAGCGTTGGGAGTTTTCCAGCCGTGGTGCACCGATCACCAATTTCCAGTACGACGGGGTTAACACCGACTACGACGGCGTCTACGACTACGGCACCACCAGCACCGACATGGCGACCTTCGACCGCGTCGAAATCATCAAGGGCGCCACAGGATTGATGACCGGTTCGGGCGATCCGTCGGCCACGGTCAATCTGATCCGCAAACGCCCTACTCCCGCATTCAAAGCTTCGCTCAGCGGCAGCGTCGGTTCGTGGGACAACTACCGCAGCGAATTCGACATTTCCGGGCCGTTCAACGACAAGCTGCGCGCGCGCTTCGTCGGTGTCCATCAAGAGCGCAGCGCCTACGCCGATCACTACCAGAACAGCAAAGACATCACCTACGCCATCGTCGAAGCCGATCTGAACCCGGACACTCTGTTGACCATTGGTTTCGATCAACAGAACACCCGCTCACGCGGTGCCACCTGGACCGGTTTCCCGATGTTCTACAGCGACGGTTCGCGGACGAATTTCTCGCGCTCGTTCAACCCGGCCACAGACTGGAGCCGCCGCGACTTTATCAACCAGACCTTGTTTGCCGCCGTCACGAGGCAATTGCAAAACGACTGGGCGTTGAAAATCAGCTACGACCGCAAACACCGCGAACACGACACCCTGCTCGGCTCCGCCAGTGGCGGCAATCCGGACCCGGTGAGCGGCGACGGCATGTTCCTCTACATGGGCCAATTCAAGGGCGACGAGGTGCAGGACAATCTTGATATCAACCTCGGCGGGCCGTTCAGCCTGTTCGGTCGCGAGCATCAGTTGCTGGTCGGTTTCATGTCGATGAACACGCGCCAGGACAACCCGGTTTACGGCTCGGTGTACCCGCCGCTCAACGGCAGTATTTTCGACTGGCATGGCGAGTTCGCCAAACCGGATATCCCGCAGATCGGCACGGACGCCATCCGCCAACGCCAGACCGGCGCATACCTCTCGACGCGCTTCAGGGCCAGCGACGATCTGGCGCTGATCCTCGGCGCACGCGTCAGTGATTTCAGGGGCAGCGACCATCTCAATTACAGCGACCCGAATACGGCCAATGTCCGCGACGGCTACCGCCAGACCGGGGTGGTCACTCCTTATGCGGGTGCGGTCTACGACCTCGATGACACCTACTCGCTCTACACCAGCTACACGCGCATCTATCAACCGCAACTGAGCAAGGACGCCACGGGCCAGATACTCGACCCGGTGCAGGGCGACAGCTACGAAGCGGGGATAAAGGCCGAATATTTCGACGGCCGGCTCAACGCCAGTTTCGCCGTGTTCCGCATCGAGCAGGACAACGTCGCCGAACAGGTCAGCGGTTTCGACAATCAGGCGGTGTACCGCGCCGTGCAAGGCGCCACCACCAAAGGTTTCGAGTTCGAACTGGCCGGTGAAATCGCCGACGGCTGGAACCTCTCCGCCGGCTACGCCTACAACCACACGCGCGATGCCAAGGGTGATCCGGTGTACGCCTCGATTCTGCAAACCACTGCGCCCGAGCAATTGGTGCGGGTGTTCAGCAGCTATCGCCTCCCCGGTGTCTGGCAAAACCTGACTTTGGGCGGCGGCGTCAGTTTGCAGAGTGAATTCTTCGGCAACGTGTGGCAGCCCGAGGCCAAGCAGAACGTGCGCATCACGCAGGACAGTTATTACTTGGTCGACGCGATGGCGCGCTACCGTTTCAACGAGCACCTGAGCACTTCGCTCAACATCAAGAATCTGTTCGACAAGACCTATTACACGGGCCTTGGCAATTTCGGCACCGGTTTCTACGGCGAACCACGCAACCTGCAACTGACCGCGCGCTGGGATTTCTGACGCACGGCAACTTGTCGATCTACGGCACCGGCAATCAACCAAGGACTGACTACGCTGTTAATCCAGCGTGTCTAACCTGCCGAGGATGACTGCCATGCAACGCTTTCAGAAACTCACGCCCTGCCTGTGGTTCGACGATCAGGCCGAAGCTGCGGCGAAGTTCTATTGCTCGATCTTCGATCACTCGAAAATCACCGGCCTGACCCACTACAGCAAGGTCGGTCAGGAATTTCACGGCAAGCCGGAAGGTGCGGTGATGACCGTCAGTTTCGAACTCGATGGCCAGACCTTCACCGGGCTCAACGGCGGGCCGATGTTCAAATTCAGCGAGGCGATCTCGTTTCAGGTCAATTGCCAGAATCAGGAAGAAGTCGACCATTTCTGGGGCAACCTGTCCGAGGGTGGCCCCGTCGAGGCCCAGCAATGCGGCTGGCTCAAGGACAAATTTGGGGTGTCATGGCAGATCGTGCCGGTGGCGTTCATGCACATGATGCTGGATGCCGACACCAGCAAATCGCAACGCGCGATGCAGGCGATGTTCACGATGAAAAAACTCGACATTGCCGAACTCGAACGGGCCTTTGCCGGCCAGAGCTAATACACTGGCGCCCTGGCCTGCCGGGAATAACAACGATGAAACACGCTGCCGCCAAAAACCCTGAAAAAGCCCCGCGTTTCTGGCGTGACGCGGCGCTGCCGTTCATTGAAGCGCGGGCCATCGCCGATGGCCGCGAGGTCTGTTACGCCCGGCATTCCCACGCGCATTTTTCCATCGGTGCGATCACCGCCGGGCGCAGCACCTATGTGCATGAACAGGCACAGTTCGAAGTCGCGGCAGGCACCGTGGTGCTGATGAATCCAGGCGATGTGCATGCGTGCAATCCGATTGATGATCAGCCTTGGTCGTACGTGATGCTCTACGTCGAGACACCGTGGCTGACTGATTTGCAGCATCAGCTGGGCTTCTCCAGTGATCTTGAGTTTCGGCGCTTTTCCACCACACACCTTGATGACGCTGAGCTGTTCAACGAACTGAACGGGCTGTATCAAACGTTAGTCGACCCGCAACAGGATGTGCTGCGCAAGCAAAGCGCAGCAGTAGAGTTTTTCAGCGATCTGCAACTGCGTTTGAATCCCGCCGGCCCCTCTCTGCGCGAGCCAAATTTCAAACTGGAACGCGCTGCGGATTTCATCCGCGAACACTGCACCGAAGTGCTCAACCTCGACGACATCTGCGCCGCTGCACAGCTTTCACCGTCGTACCTGATCCGCGCCTTCAAACAGCATTACGGCATGACGCCCCACGCGTTTTTGGTCAACCAGCGCATCCAGTTTGCCCGCGAGCGTTTGCGCAGCGGGGAGTTGATCGCTGATGTGGCGCTGGAAGCAGGGTTTTCCGACCAGGCGCATTTTCAGCGAGTGTTCAAGCAACATCTGGCGGCCACACCCGGCCAGTATCGCGGCTGATGGTTTGCCCCGATTGATCGTTCCCACGCTCTGCGTGGGGAACGTAGCCCGGGACGCTCCGCGTCCCTTCCAGAGCCGGACGCAGAGCGTCCGATGAAGCATTCCCACGCGGAGCATGGGAACGATCAATCGCTGGCCAACACATTCAGATATTGACATATCGGTAAATTCCGATATCTTCGCGGCATGGACCTACTCGAAATCTTCAAAGCCCTCTCGAACCGTACGCGCCTGGAAATCCTCAAAGGCCTGAAGGATCCCGAGAAACACTTTCCTCCTCAGGATGAGGGTGACGTGCACACGGTTGGCGTTTGCGTCAGCAGTATTCAGGAAGGCGTCGGGCTGTCGCAGTCGACGGTGTCCGATTATCTGGCGACGCTGCAACGCGCCGGCCTGGTCGAAGTCAGGCGCATTGGGCAGTGGACCTATTACAAACGTAACGAAGCAGCGATCAGTGCGCTGGCCGAGATCATCGGCAGCGAGCTGTAATTTTTTGCCCCAAGATATCGAGAATTCCCGATATCCCTTTTTACCGAAACGAGGAAATGCAATGAAAGCGATGATCCTTACTTCATTTGGCGGCGCGCAATCGTTCGAACTTTGTGAGGTGCCCAAGCCATTGCCACAAGCGGGCGAAGTGCTGGTGCGGGTGCACGCCACCTCCATCAATCCGCTGGATTATCAGGTTCGCCGTGGTGACTATGCCGATCTGGTGCCCCTCCCCGCCATTACCGGGCACGACGTCTCCGGCGTTGTCGAAGCCGTCGGGCCGGGGGTGACGGCGTTCGTGCCGGGTGACGAAGTCTGGTACACCCCGCAAATATTCGACGGTCCGGGCAGTTATGCCGAGTACCACGTCGCGGCCGAAAACATTGTCGGCAAGAAGCCGGCCACGCTCAGCCACCTTGAAGCGGCGAGCCTTAGTCTGGTTGGCGGCACGGCGTGGGAAGCGCTGGTCGTGCGGGCGGCGCTCAGAGTCGGCGAGAGCATTCTGATCCACGGCGGCGCGGGTGGCGTCGGTCATGTCGCAATCCAGCTGGCCAAAGCCATCGGCGCGAAGGTCTTTACTACCGTGCGTGAAGGCAATTTCGAGTTCGCCCAGCGCATGGGCGCCGATGTGCTGATCGACTACGAAAAGGAGGATTACGTCGACGCGATCCTGCGCGAAACCGAGGGGCGCGGCGTCGATGTGGTGTTCGACACCATCGGCGGCAACACCCTGGCGCGCAGCCCCGACGCCCTCGCACAACTGGGCCGCGTGGTATCGATCGTAGACCTTGCCCAGCCGCAAAACCTGATTCAGGCCTGGGGCAAGAACGCCAGTTATCACTTCGTTTTCACCCGACAGAATCGCGGCAAACTCGACGAGTTGAGCGCATTGATCGCCAACGGTCAGTTGCGCCCGCACGTCGGCGCGGTCTATCCGCTGGCCGACATCGGCCTCGCCCATGCCCGGCTGGAAACGCCCAACAACGGCGTTCAAGGGAAAATTGCGATTGCTGTCGTGCCGTCGCCCGAACTCGCCAATCGCTGAACTCAGTCCCGAGGAGAACACCATGATTTATGAGATCGCTTTACTGCCCGTTCACACAGAACAAACTGCGGCGTTTCGGCATGCGTTTACCGAGGTCGAGCCGTTGCTCAAACGCGCCAAGGGTTACGGCGGCCACCTGCTCGCGCAAGGGATCGAAACGCCTGAGGTGTTCAATCTGATTGTGCGCTGGCAGTCCCTTGAGGATCACACGCCGGGGTTTGAAGCGAGTGAGGACCATCGGCTGTTCATGCTGGGGCTGGAGGAGTATTTTTCGGACGAGCCGAAGGTCTGGCATATTGAGGGGGGCGCGTTTCAGCAGCCGTTCAGCTAGCCCCTGACGAAGACACCGGGGCTGTATGCATCTGGTTTGGTGTTTGAACATCAAAAGATCGCAGCCTTCGGCAGCTCCTACAGGAGAATGCATTCCAAATGTAGGAGCTGCCGAAGGCTGCGATCTTTGCTTTTCAAGGCAGTAACAAATACCCGGCACATAGCGCCAACAACCCCGCCATGCTCCGATTGAACCAGCGCATCCCCGCCGCATTGCTCAGGTACCCACGCAAAAACGTCCCGGCATACACCCAGCAGCCGACCGATAGATAACAGATCACCAGATACACCGCCGCAAACTGCCACACCAGCCGCGCCTCGCCATCGGCGACAAATGCGCCCATACCCGCGACGCAGGCCAGCCAGGCTTTCGGGTTGAGCCACTGCATCACCGCGCCATAGAGCATTGATGGCGCCCGGGCGGAATCCTTTGCGTTCAACTGCCCGTCATCCACGGCCAGTTTCCACGCCATGAACAACAAAAACGCCACGCCGGCCAGTTGCACCACCCGGGTCATGAACGGCCAGAGTTTCAGCACCTCGTGCAAACCCAGGCCCATTAACACCAGCAACAGCACAAACCCCAGCGTGGCCCCGGCGACATGCCGCTGACTGGCGCGAAAACCGAACTGCGCCCCGGAACTCAACGCCACAATGTTCACCGGCCCCGGCGTGATGGACGCCGCCAACGCAAACGCCGCCATGGAAACAATCAGACTCATCGCACACCTGCTTCAAATCGAGGAACAAGGTGCTCACCCTAGCCAGCGCCCGGTTCTCCGTATTGAAGAAAATGCCCCTGTGATCCTGATCGTTCCCACGCTCTGCGTGGGAATGTAGCCCGGGACGCTCCGCGTCTCTTCCAGAGCCGAACGCAGAGCGTCCGTTGAGGCATTCCCACGCAGAGCGTGGGAACGATCAAACCCCATTCGCGAGCAGGCTCGCTCCCACATAAAAATCTACGCTCAGTCCAGACGTGGCACGGTGAAGCGGAATTCGCTGCCCTGCCCCGGCTCGCTCTCGGCGAAGATCCGCCCGCCGTGGGCTTCGACGATGCCTTGAGTGATATACAAGCCCAGACCCGTGCCGGTCGGGTTGCCCTCTTTCACCGTCCAGTAACGGTCGAACACGTGCGGCAGGTGCTCCTTGGGAATGCCTTCGCCGCTATCGCGAACAGTGAAGACGATTTCATTGCCGACGGAGGTGGCATGCACCCCCACCCTGCCCAGTCGCGGAGTGAATTTGATCGCGTTGCCGACCAGATTCGACAGCACCTGGAACAGCCGCTCAGGGTCGGCGTGGATGCGCAGATCAGGATCGGCGTCGAAGGAAATGCTGATGTCCTTGTCCAGCGCCAGCGGCGCGAGCAGTGCCTGCGCCTCCTCGAACATCTGCCCGACGTCGAGTTTCTGCGGGGTGATGGAGTAGCGCCCGGCGTCGATTTTCGAGGTATCGAGCAAGTCCTCCAGCAGCGTGTTCATGCGTCCGGCAGCCTGCTGCATGGTGTCGATGGCCGTGGAAATGCGCCGCGAAGTGTGCGGGCCGTCCGAGCTGAACGCTTTCTGCATCATGCCGCAGAGCATCGAAATCACGGTCATCGGGTTACGCAGATCGTGGGAAACCACCGCCACCAGCTCATCGCGGGCGCGCACCGCTTCCTGCTCACGGCGCACCTGACGTGCCAGATCGTTTTCCAGCGCCGAACGCCGCAGATCATTGGCGGCGAACAGATCACCGTGGCTCCACTTGGTGGAGATCCCGGCCATCTCGACTTTCCAGATTTCAAACGAGGTGCGCGGGCGCAAGCGCAGGCCGGCGTCGGAGTTTTCCAGGTCCAGCGGCTTGCGTGGATCGCCGCTCCAATTGATGTTTTCCTTGACCTCGGGACGGAACCAGAACACGCCGTTGTCCACCGGTTTCGGCAGGCTCATGGCGAGCACGCCGCTGGCCACCTGTTGATACTGCGCGGCCGGCGGATAGACGCTGGCCAGGTGATGACTGGCAAACACCGCCTCGCCGCTGTCCTGCAGCCATTTGTGCAAGGCGCGGATGTCATCCGGTTCCGGGCAGTTGCCGTAGCGGTGCAGTTGTTTGTCTTCGATGATTGCGATGCCACCGGCATTAGTCAGCGCCATCAGGGTCTGCGGCTGGTTGGCCAGTCCGTCGAAGACATTCTGCGGCGAGTCAATCATCGCCTGATTGAGCAGCGCCAAGGCCTCGACTTTCTCTTCACGCTGGCGGCTGATCTCCAGTGCTTCCATGGCGCTGATCTGCAGCGACAGCACTTGGCCGATGGTCTGACATGCGGCGCGCAACTCATGCGGCACGTGCAGTGGCTGACGATTGCCGCAACTGATCAAGCCCCAGAGTTTGTCGCCCTTGAGCAGGGAAATGCTCATCGACGACAGCACGCCCATGTTCTTCATGTACTGGCAGTGGATCGGCGACACGCTGCGCAGGGTGGCGAAACTCAGGTCCAGCGGCGTATCGGTGTCCGGGCGCAACTTCGGCAGCAGCGGCACCGGTTGGTAGTCGGCATTGGGGATGATCCGCAGCCAGTTGGTGCGATACAGCTCACGCGCCTGTTCGGGAATATCCGACGCCGGGAAAAACAGGCCATTGAACACTTCCATCGACGGATCGGAGGCTTCGGCGATGACCTGACCGTGGCCCTCCTCCTCGAAACGGTAGATCAACACCCGGTCGTAACCGGTCATGGCCTGGATTTCCTTGACGCTGATGTCGTACAGCGCCTGCAACGTAGTGGCGGCTTGCAGACGCTGGAGCATGCGCCCCAGATGGGTCTGGTTGCCGGCGACATTGCGCGGCTGGAAGTTTTCGACGTGGATTTCCAGCTCCAGGATCAGCACACCCTGATGACGATGCAGCAAGCCCTCGAACGCGGTGCCGTTGAGCCGGAAGCGCAGCGGCTGCAGGTCGGACAGCGACGGTTGCAGCAAGGTTTCGCGCACTTGTGCGGCCTCGGAGTCGCCGATCAGGCTTTCCAGCGGCTGGCCGATCAGGCTTAGCGGAGCACGGCCCAGCAGGGTTTCGACGTTGGCGCTGACCTGAATGATCGCCAGTTCAGGCTCGCTCAGAGTCAACAGCAAACCGTGGGGCTGGATCGCACCGGGGAAACGAATCGGCTCGTCGGCACAGTTGGCCAGCAGCTCTTCAAAGTCTTGTTTGTCTTGCGGAGTCATGCCAGTACCTCCCGGCTTTCGAGCCAGTGCTCGAAACAGCTGAATGTGGTTTGTGCTGCCGTGACGACAGCGGCGCGCTCGGCGGTGCTCATTGGCCGACTGCCGAGGTATTCGATAAAGTCCCGCCAGCGCCGCCCCGTCGCGGCGCCGTAGATATCGAGAAAGGCCGCGCCGTTGTCGGCTTCCAGGCCTAACCGAGTGGAAATTTCCCGGCGCAGAATCTGCCCACCAAGCGTCGCGCCCTCGAGGACATAGAGCACGCCCAGGCAGGCAGCGCTTGAGTCGATGATCGGCAACTGCTGGCAGTGCGGCAGGCTTTGCAGCGCTGCGGCGGATACGCCCAAGGCTAGCAGGTCATCGCGCAGGGTCGGCGTTTTGAGACGCGGCGTCAGATCAAAATCGGCGGGTATCGAATGGCTGTTCTGCAGGGCGTTTTCCAGCGGCAGATAGAAGCCGTAATAGGCCTGCATCAACCGCACAAAAGCCTGGGTATCGAGGGTATCGGAGAAAAAAGGAAGGCGTTTTTCCAGTGCGATGTGCAGTTCGGCAGTGCCGGCTCGCAGATCTTGCAGCACCGGTGGCACATAAACTTCACGGGCCTTTGCTTGCATGTAGATCGCTCTTGGTGGGGCCGCCTGGGGCCAAACGGGGTGGGTGCAACGTCGGCGAAATTTTACACGGCTATCGCCCTTTCTGACCGGATGGATAGTTTTTTCTGACGAAACCATCACCCTATGACTGATACAGAGTGAAGGCATCTGCAAAAAGTTCGACCGCGCTGCCCAACAGCGCCGGGCGCTGTACCGCGACAGCGCTGCGTGACTGTATGGGTCTGAGCGCGTGGGGGCTGTGATAAAAACATCGTTCTCGTTACTGGAGTGCCGTCATGGATCTCGCCACCCTCACCCTGTTTCTTCCGGCCTGTTTCGCCCTGAACATGGCCCCCGGGCCGAACAATCTGCTGTCGGTCAGCAACGCCACGCGTTATGGCTTTCGCCGCGCGTGCACGGCGGGCATCGGGCGGATTCTGGCGTTCGCCGGGATGATTGCGCTGGCCGGTGCGGGCCTGTCGGTGGTGCTGCAGACCTCGGTATGGCTGTTCCATGCGATCAAGATCATTGGAGCGGCGTATCTGTTGTATCTGGCCTGGCAGTTGTGGCGGGCCAATCCTGAGGCCGAGCAACAGGTAACGGGCGCGACCGTTGGTTTCTTTGCGTTGGCGCGGCAGGAGTTTCTGGTGGCGGCGGGCAATCCGAAGGCGATCCTGTTGTTTACCGCGTTTCTGCCGCAGTTCGTCGACCCGACCCGCCCGGTGCCGGCGCAATTCGCGGTGCTGGGCGCGCTGTTTCTGTTGCTGGAGTGGATCGCCATCAGCGCCTACGCCTGGATGGGCCTGCACATGCGCCGCTGGTTCGCCGAGCCGCGCGGCAAACGGATCTTCAATCGTTGCTGCGCAGGCCTGCTGTCGGCGGCGGCTTCGGTGCTGTTGACGGCCAAACGCGCTTAAGCCTCGGACGGGCCTTTGAGTTCTACCTGATTGCCATCCGGGTCGAAGCAATACAGCGACAGCCCTTTGCCCTCGGCGCCGAAGCGTGATTCGGCTTTTGCCACAGTCAGGCCGAAGGTTTGCAAATGTGCAATCAGCGCTGCTTCATCGAACGGTTCGATGCGCAGGCAGAAATGATCAACGTTACGCCGCTCGGCCCCGGCCGCCCCGCCGCCCTTGCGGCCGAGTTCACCTTGCAGGTCGACGAGGTCGATCATCGAAGTGCCGGCACGCAGGTGGATCAGGCCCAGCGGCTCGTTGCGCTTGACCACTTCGGCGCCGAAGACCTGGTTGTAGAAGTCGATGCTGCGTTGCAGATCGGCGACGCGCAGGACGATGTGATCAATGTGTTGGATGGAAAACGGATGCATCGGGCACACCTCAACAAACGGTAGGAGCTGCCGATAGCGGCGATCCGGGATTTTGGGACGCGGAGCGTCCCGGGCTGCATTCCCACGCAGAGCGTGGGAACGATCAAGATCGCAGCCTGCGGCAGCTCCTACACGGTAGTTCAGGGGATTTGAAAATTCACTGTCGATTTTTCGGTGGAGCCATCGACAATCTGGTTTTACTCTCGAGCCATGAACATACAAACCGCTGTCCTGCCGCCCCACGCCGAAATGGTTCGCGCCATGCTCGAACGCGACACTGCCTATGAAGGCGTGTTCTTCACGGCCGTGAAAACCACCGGGATCTTCTGCCGCCCGAGTTGCACGGCGCGCAAGCCGAAACCGGAGAACGTCGAGTTCTTCGCGCATGCCGACGAATGCATGTCTGCCGGCTATCGCGCCTGCCTGCGCTGCAAGCCGCTGGATGCTGCGGCCATTGCTCCGGACTGGGTGCAGCGCCTGCTCACCGCCGTGGAGGCCGATCCGGAGGTGCGCTGGAGCGATGCACAGTTGCTCGCAGAAGGTATCGAGCCGCTAAAGCTGCGGCGCTGGTTCAAGCAGCATTTCGGCATGACCTTCCATGCCTGGTTGCGCACCCGGCGCTTGGGCATGGCGCTGGGCGGGATCAAGCAAGGCACCTCGATTGATCACGCCGCGTTTGATTCGGGTTATGAATCGCTTAGCGGTTTTCGTGATGCCTTTCAGAAGTCCTTCCACATCACCCCGGGCCGCGCCGAACACAGCGAGCCGCTGCTGTTCACCCGACTGACCACGCCACTGGGGCCGATGATTGCCATGGCCGAGCGGCGTGGCCTGGTATTGCTGGAGTTTCTTGATCGCCCGGCACTGACCCGCGAGGTCGAGGAATTGCAGAACCGCTACGGTTACGCGGTCGCGCCGGGGCATAACGCGCATTTGCAGCAGATCGAGGCGCAACTGGCGCAGTATTTCGCCGGCCAGCTGAATACCTTTACCGTGCCATTGCACTTGCCCGGCAGCGAGTTCGCCCGGCAGGTCTGGTCGGCGCTGCTGCAGATACCTTACGGCCACACCAGCACCTACGGCGCCATCGCCGCCGGTTTGGGCAAACCCGGCGCCAGTCGCGCGGTCGGTCTGGCCAACGGGCACAATCGGTTATCGATTGTGGTGCCCTGCCATCGGGTGATCGGCGCGGATGGCTCGCTGACCGGCTATGGTGGTGGACAACCGCGCAAAGCGTTTCTGCTGCGGCTGGAAAACGCCGCCGTGCAGCTCACCCAACAACTGGCATTCTGACCAACCGAATCGACTGACAAGAAGGATTTTTGATGAACGCGCTCGCTACGCAGTTTCACCAGTTGCACCAGCAAGGCCTGTTGATTCTGACCAACGTCGCCGATGCCACCGGTGCGCGACTGGTCGAGCATTTGGGCGGTAAAGCCGTGGCCACCAGCAGTGCGGCGGTGGCCTGGGCCCACGGGTATCCGGACGGCAACACCCTGCCCCTGGAACGTCTTGTGTCGACGGTGGAATCCATCGCCCGGGTGATCAGCGTGCCGTTGACTGTGGACGTTGAAGCCGGTTACTCCGATGACCTCGGACGCGTGGCGGAAGTGTTGGATGCGGTGATTGCGGCGGGTGCTGTTGGCATCAATATCGAGGACGGTTGTGCGGATCCGGAGTTGCTCGTGCGCAAGATCGAAGTGGCGCGACAGGTTGCCAACAAGCACGAGGTGCAGCTGTTCATCAATGCGCGCACCGATGTCTATCTGAAAAGCCTTGTACCGGCCGAGGATCGCGTCGCCGAAACCCTGCATCGGGCGGCGCTGTATCAAGCGGCCGGCGCTGATGGTTTGTTCGCGGCGGGCGTCACGTCGGCCTATGAAATCGAGGCCATCTGCAAGGGCACTGCGCTGCCAGTCAATGTCCTTGGTTTCGCTTGCCTGCCTTCGCCTGAAGAACTGCAAGCGCTGGGCGTGCGCCGCTTGAGCGCGGGTTCCGGCATTGCCGAATTCCTCTATGGCGCGATGGGTGGGCTGGTGAGAAGCTTCCTGGCCAGCGGCAAACTCGACACCCATGACCTCAAGGCCTTCACCTATGGCGAAGTCAACGGTTTGCTGAAATAACATGGCCGACGCCTATCCAGCGGCCAGCGCGTTTCTGGCCGCGCTCGATCCCGATTGGCAGCGTCACATTGCTGCGGTCGGCCCGTGCCTGCATCAATCGCATCCGGCGCGTGATCCGTATGAGTCGCTGGTGCGGGCGATTGCTTATCAGCAACTGCATGCCAAGGCCGGCGATGCGATTGTCGGGCGGTTGGTGGGGTTGTTTCCCGGGCAGTCGTTTCCGCGGCCCGAGCAGATTCTTGCGACGGATTTCGAGCGAATGCGCAGTTGCGGGTTTTCCGCTGGCAAGATTGCGACGATTCAGGGCATTGCCCAGGCAACGCTGGAGGGTGTGGTGCCGGATTACGCCACGGCGCTGGCGATGGACGATGAGGCGTTGATCGAACGTTTGGTCAGTTTGCGCGGGGTGGGTCGCTGGACGGTGGAGATGTTGCTGATCTACAGCCTGGAGCGCATGGATATTCTGCCGGCGGATGATTTTGGTGTTCGCGAGGGGTATCGGCGTTTGAAGGGGTTGGAGGTGCAGCCGACGCGCAGGCAGATGGTTGAGATCGGGTTGGCGTGGAGGCCGTATCGGACGGTGGCGGCGTGGTATTTGTGGCGGGTGCCTAAACCGCTGCCCTCACCCTAACCCTCTCCCGGAGGGAGAGGGGACTGATTGGGGGAGATTGGAGATTTACGCCGACCTGAAATAGCGCCTGTGAATCCATGATCGAAATAGAGTCTTTGAATCGGCGATCGAAGTAGCGTCTTTGAATCCATGAACGCCAAGACTCAGATCCATAATCGACTCGTTTTTTCAGGTCGATGTATAACGCAAGACACCTCGGTCGGCTCCCTCTCCCTCCGGGAGAGGGCTGGGGTGAGGGTCGGCTTTTCACAGCCCGGACTTCAACCGACTGAACGCCCGGATCAAAGCCCGATTGAACGCCTTGCCATTGTCATTCTTGCTGTACAGCGAAGCCCTGACCTGCGCGGACGGATACGTCCCCGGATCATTACGAATCGACGCGTCCACCAAACCATCCGCCGCCGTGATCGCATTGGCGTAGTGAATGGTGTCAGTAATTGGCGCAATCACCTCCGGCGTCATCAAATAATCCATCAACGCCAACCCCGCCTGGGGATGTGGCGCGTCCTTGGGCACGACCATGGCATCGAACCAGATCAACGTGCCCTCTTTCGGAATCCGGTAACTCAACTTGAACGGCTTCTGCGCCGCTTCCGCCTGCCCCGCCGCGATGGCGACGTTGCCGTTCCACGACATCGCCACGCAAGTATTGCCGTTGGCCAGATCGCTGATGTTCAGGTCATTGTCGAAATAGCGGATATACGGCCGGATCTTCGCCAGTTGCTGCTCGGCGAGTTTCAAGTCATCGAGGCTCTGTCGGTTGATGTCCAGCCCCATGTACTTCATGACAGCGGCGAACACTTCGTTGGGATCGTTGAGCAGACTCACCCCGCAATCGGCGAATTTCGAAACCACCGCCGGATCGAACAACATCGCCCAACTGTCCGTCGGCGCATCCGGCAAACGCTGCTTGATCGCCTGTTCCTGATAGCCGACGCCGGTGGTGCCCCAGGCGTAAATCCCCGCGTAACGATTGCCCGGATCGAACACCGCCATGTGCTGGCGAAACTCCTCGCCAACACCGGCAAAGTGCGGGACTCGAGCCTTGTCCAGCGGCTGGATCGCACCGCTTTCGATGGCCCGCGACAGATGCTGCCCGGCGGTCAACACGAGGTCGTATCCGCTGCGTCCGGTGAGCAATTTGGTCTCGACGGTTTCCAGCGAATCGAAGTGGTCGGCGACCACATGAATACCGGTCATCGCCTCAAAATTCTTCAGCGTATCCGGCGCCAGATACTCGCCCCAGATGTACAGATTAACCACCGGTTTGGCGGAGTCAGCGGCCTGCACACATAGGGGTGCAAGCACCAGCAATAACGCTTGAGTCAGTTTGTGCAGGCCCATGATTACACCCCTTTGCCGGCGTATTGCGGCATGGTGATGCACGCGACGTTGCCGCCGCCAAGGAGGATTTCCCGGGAGTTTTCGATGCCGACGATTTTGTGCTGCGGGAACAGCTCGGCCAGCGTCGCCATGGCAACCTTGTCGTTGCGATCACCGAACAGCGGCACCACGATCGAGCTGTTGCCGGCGTAGTAGTTGATGTACGACGCGCAGATTTTCGTGCCGGCCTGACGGGTGTGAGTGCTGTCCTGCTGATCGAGGCCTTCGGCTTCTTCGGCGGTCCACTCGAGCACATCCGGTTGCGGCAATTTGTGCACGATCAGCTCACGACCACGGCTGTCGCGGGTGCTGCGCAGGATGTCGTAGGCCTCCTGGTAGATTTCCCATTGCGGATCGTCGCGGTTGTCGGTCCATTGCAGCACCACTTCGCCGGGACGCACGAAACAGGCGAGGTCATCGACATGGCCGTCGGTTTCGTCGAACTTGCAGCCGCGTGGCAGCCAGATCACTTGCTCGGCACCAAGGTAATCGGTCAGGCGTCGGGTGACTTCGTCCTTGCCCAGATGCTGGTTGCGATTGCGGTTGAGCAGACACTGTTCGGTGGTGAGGATGCTGCCCTGACCGTCACTCTGGATGCCGCCCAACTCGGCAATCAGCGGCGCGCGGTAGCGGTCGAAGCGCTCGATTTCGAGGATCTTGCTGGCGATCTGGTCGTCCTTGTCCCACGGGTAATACAGGCCGCCGTCAAGACCGCCATAGGCGTTGAATTCGAAGTCGACGCCGCGCACTTCACCGCTCTGATCGTTGACCACAAAGCATGGGCCGCTGTCGCGAAACCAGGTGTCGTTGCAGGTCATCTCGACCACGCGCACTTGCGGCGGCAACTGCCGACGCGCCGTGGCGAACTGCGCGGCCGATGCGCACACGGTGACCGGTTCGCTGTGGGAAATGGCGGTAACGATCTGCACCCAGACTTTCTGCGCAGGCTTGGCGCCGTTGCGCCACACGTCGGTGCGCTCCGGCCAGCCGAGCCAGCAGCCGGACTTGGCTTCGAATTCGCCGGGCAGACGGAAGCCGTCGTGTTTGGGGGTGGAATCGAGCAAACGTGCCATGGTCAAACCTCGTCTTCGCGATGGGAATGGAATGACCACAGGCTAAGGGCGCACGCAGTACGCCCGCCAACGATGATTATTGCGGAACAGTTGAATTCAACTCATCAATCGGCCAGTTGATCGTTGAACCATTCGAGCATCTGCGCCACCGCCGGACGCTCCAGCCGTAGCCGTTCGCAGACCAGCGCGTATTGGCCGAGGGCGGTCATGCTGGAAACGAATGGGCGCACCAGCCGGCCACTTTGCAGATCTTCCTGCGCGGTGAGGTTGTCGCCCATGGCCACGCCCTGCCCTTGTGCCGCGGCTTCCAGCGCCAGACCGGCGTGGGCGAAATACAACTGACGTTGCGGGCGCTGATCGCCGGCGTGGCTGGTCAGCCACGCGGTCCAGGTCTTGCCGTCCTGATCGTCGTGCAGCAGACAGTGACGGGCCAGATCCTTCGGCGTTTTCAAGGTGCCTTGGTTGAACAGGCCGGGGCTGCATACCGGAAAAAACTGCAGGGCTGGCAACGGGCGGACGAAGTAGGCGCTGCTGTCCACCGGGCCGGTGCCGTAGGTGATCGCCAGATCAATGTCTTCGCCGGGCGCCGTGGCGTCGATCGGTTGTTCGTAGAGGTGCAGGGTGATGTGCGGATAACGCGCGTAGAAATCGGTGAGGCGACTCATCAGCCACTTTTGCGCGAGTTCGGCGGTGACGGCCAGTCTGAGCACCGCCAGCGAGGATGGGTCGCGCAATTCATCACAGGCATCGCCGATCAGTTCGAAGGCTTGTTGCAGGCTTTGCATCAGGCGTCCGGCGGCGATGGTCGGGCGGATTTGTCGGCCTTCGCGGATGAACAGTGAGACGCCGAGTTGTTCTTCGAGCTGGCGGATCTGATGGCTGACGGCGCTGTCGGTGACGCACAGTTCGGCGGCGGCCCGGCCGAAATGCGCGTGGCGGGCAGCGCATTCGAAGGTGCGCAGGGCGGCCAGTGAGGGAAGTCGTCGCATAGGGGGTGGTCCGTTTTTTTGGTCATGCTGACTGGCTCGTCGATTTGAGTCCAGCCCGTTACCCTCACCCCAGCCCTCTCCCGGAGGGAGAGGGAGCCGACCGAGGCGTCTTACGTCATCCATCGACCTGAAAAACCGAGTCGATTATGGATTCAACGAGGGGCGCTCAGGTCAGCGTACCTCTTCAATATCCTCCGATCGGCTCCCTCTCCCTCCGGGAGAGGGCTGGGGTGAGGGCAAGCTGTCTGTATCCCACTGTATGTCCCCCCACCGCAGACACACCAAACGCACAATCCCCCACCCCGCCGACACATCCCCGATACACCCCGACGCTGAAATACCCCGGTCGATTCAACTTGCCCAATCCACCGGAGAAGCATCATGACCACCACCCTTTCAACCACCCTCAAACACCTGCACCTGAACCTCGACCGCGCCGGCACCTGGCTCGCCCCTCTGACCCTGCGCCTGTTCATCGCCTGGGAGTTCTTCGAATCCGGACTTGAGAAATTCAACGGGCAGAACTGGTTTAAAGACATCCAGGACAGATTTCCCTTCCCGTTCGATCACCTGCCGGCGACGCTGAACTGGGAACTGTCGATGTGGGCCGAGCTGATCTGCGCACTGGCGATTCTGGTGGGTTTCGGCACGCGCATCTCGGCGATCTCGCTGATCGTGGTCACCGTTGTTGCCACCGCCGCTGTGCACTGGCCGGCCGACTGGTCGACGCTGAGCGAACTGGCGCAGGGTTATGCGATCACCAACAAAGGCTTCGGCAACTTCAAGCTGCCGGCGATTTACCTGGCCGCGCTGCTGCCGCTGGTGTTCGCCGGCGCTGGCAAATTGAGTGTCGATGCGTGGCTGGCGCGGGTGTTCTGGAACAGAAGTACCCGCTGAGGCTCAATGCGCGCGATCAAGCCCGACGAGCAAGGCGCTGTCACGGCTGTAGATGTCCGGTGAGTAACGCACGCGGCCACTGCTGTCGACCTGTGCCGTCCAGTAGGTCATCAGGATCGGCACCGGCGCCGACAAGCGAAATTCGTGGGTGGTGCCGGTGGCCAGCAGGGTTTCGGTGCGGGCCTTTTCCGCCGGGGTGAGCAGCAGATCGCGCAGTTGCATCGGGTGCTCGACGCGCACGCAACCGGAGCTGAAAGCGCGTGGGCCTTTTTCGAACAGCGCCTTGCTTGGCGTGTCGTGCAGGTACACCGAGAACGGGTTGGGGAAACGGATAACCATTTGCCCCAACGGATTACGCGGCCCGGCGTCCTGACGCAGCATGATGTTGCCGGGGTTGTCCCAGTCGATATCCGCTGCCGCCAACGGTTGACCGTTGGCGTCGAGCACTTGCAGGTTCTGCCGGCTGAGGAAGGTCTGGTCCTTGCGGATTGCCGGCAGCTTGTCTTCCTTCCAGATGGTTGGCGGCACGGTCCAGGTCGGGTTCAGGGTCAGGCGCGTGACTCGCGATTTGAGCAGCGGTGTCTGCCGTTCGGCACGGCCCACCTGAGTGCGCGTTTGCCACACCGGAACACCGCCCTGATACAGCGTCAGCTCGGCAGCGGCGACGTTGACCAGCAGGCCATTGGGCTCCATGTCCTGGGCCATCCAGCGGAAACGTTCAAGGTTGACCCTCAGTTGTTCACGGCGGGTCAGCGGACTGATGTTGAGTTCGGCAATCGTCCCCGGCCCGACCACACCGTCGGCCTGCAAGGAATGATTGGCCTGAAAACTCTTCACCGCATCGACCAGCACGCCGTCATAAGCGTTGCCGGGCGTGCCAATGACGTGGGTCAGATAACCTTCGCTGTACAGCCGCTGAGCCAGTTCCGGCACGCGTTGGTCTTCCATGTCCGGGCGCAGCAGCGGCCCGCTGCCTACCGACTGCCATTGCGGCAAGGCTTTGAGTCGTTGCGCCGCGTAGAGCTGACGCAGATCCTGATATTGCGCCAGACGCGGCCGCGCCAAGTCGAACGCGGCGGGAATGTCATGCATGCCCGGTACGGCGATGGCCAATAATTCCGCCTGACGGTCGCGCGGGGTAGCGTCGGCATGCCACAGCGGTTCGAAGTGCGATTGCAGCAGGCGACCGTAGTGCAAATCCTGCAGGGCCTGGAGATAGTTGCGACTGATGTCGATGTCGGCACATAACTCGCCATCCTGCGGCGCCGTGGTCGCGATCGGATAGCGTTTCGGATTGAGGCCATCATCGGCCAACAGCTGCAATTGCGCCTGCAAAACCGGCAATCGCGCAGACTCACTCGCCCACACCGGCATCCAGTCCTGCTGCTGGTAGAAGGCTTGCAATTGCGTCAGCGCCGGGCCGTTGAGCTGTGCGGCAATCGCCGGGCAAGACTGCGCCAGGCTGATCATTACGGCCTGCAACGGGCTTTGCGGCTCGACCGGCATTTCGGCCGGTGGCGTTGGCAGTGTCTCCAGCGGCGGCAACGGCTCATCGGCACAAGCGACAAACGGCGCAGCGAGCAAACAAATGCTCAAGTAGCATGCGTACTTTTTGAACAACTGCTTTACTCCAATCCATGGCCGTCCAGATGATGGCCAACCTTACATCAGGTGCGCTTGAGAGTCAGGCTCGATCGACGGGCTTGCGGGTATTGACTGGGAGTCAGGAGCCAAAGTGCCAAATAAGTAGCAAGTGAGGACACTTTATAAAATGTTGACGTTTTTGCGCCGACTTCTGCTGACTGCCACCGCTATCGTCGTGACCAGTCCAGTTTTTGCCGCCGGCAAACCATCGCCGGTTCTTTACACCAGCCTCGCGCACGCCGCGCCAGAACTCAATCCCCAAGCGCTGAAAGGTGCTTTGAACGCCATGCAATGCGCGGTCAACAACGGTGCGAAGCCGTCCCGCCATCTGGCGATCATCGACTATTCGCAACCGTCCACCGAACGCCGACTGTGGATTTTCGACCTCAGTAAAAAGAGGTTGGTGCTGCGCGATCTGGTCGCCCACGGTTCCAATTCCGGGGAAAACTTCGCCACGCAGTTTTCCAATGTCGAAGGCAGTTACCAGTCCAGCCTGGGCCTGTTCCGCACGCAAGAAAGCTACAGCGGCACCCACGGTTATTCGCTGCGCATGGACGGTCTGGAGCCGGGTTTCAATGACATGGCCCGCGATCGCGCCATCGTCATTCACGCGGCCAGTTATGTGAATCCGCTGTGGAGCAAGAAACAGGGGCGCATCGGCCGCAGCCAGGGTTGCCCGGCGGTTCGACCACAGATTGCCAAGCAAGTGATCGACCGGTTGAAGAACGGCCAGTTCATGTTTTCGTGGTATCCGGATCAGCGCTGGCTGAAGTCGTCGCCGTACCTGAACTGCCAGCCGCAGCAGGTGGCGAGCATCCTCAATACCCACGCCAGTTAAGGTCACACCCTATAACCCTGTGGGAGCTGGCTTGCCAGCGATAGCGGTGGATCAGTCAATGAAAACCTTGACTGTGCCGGCCTCATCGCTGGCAAGCCAGCTCCCACAGGGATTTGAGTTGAGTCTGGAAAATCTTCGTACACCGTTTCATTACAACTTTGTCATTCAGCTGTCGGTTTGCCGTGCGGATCGCTCGGTAGCCTGAAGTTGTCCCGGCGCCAATGCCGATCAACTGTGACCACTGAGTGACTGACCATGAAAAGCCTCCTGCTCGCCTTTACCGCCCTCCTCGCCACCGGCAGCGCGTTCGCCGCGAACATGCCCGACACCGCCGTGATTCATGACAAATCCGGCTTCTACGTCAATCTGGACGTCGACAAAGTCTTGTCCAGCACCGATATTTCACAGGCGTGTGGCGTGGTCCCGGCGCAATTGAACTACCTCGACCATCAGGGCCGCGAACATGTGCTGGACTATCAGGTACAAGGCAGCGGCTGCATCAATGACCATTGAGACTGATCGATGAATATTCTGGTTGTCGAAGACGAACCCAAGGCGGGCAACTATCTGCTCAACGGTTTGCAGGAACTGGGTTACAGCGTCAGTCTCGCCCGCGACGGTGCCGACGGTTTGCACCTGGCGCTGGAACACAGTTTCGATGTGATCGTGCTCGATGTGATGATGCCGAAAATGGATGGCTGGGAAGTCCTGCGCCGGTTGCGCAAGGAGGCCGACACGCCGGTGCTGTTCCTCACCGCCCGCGACGATATCGCTGACCGCGTCAAAGGCCTCGAACTGGGCGCCGACGATTACTTGATCAAGCCATTTTCCTTCGCCGAACTGGTGGCGCGCCTGCGCACCCTGACCCGGCGCGGGCCGATTCATGAAGACGAACAACTGCAAGTGGCAGACCTGCAGATCGACGTGCTCAAGCGCCGCGTGACGCGCGCCGGGGTGCGCATCACCCTGACCAACAAAGAGTTCGCGTTGCTGCAGTTGTTCGCCACGCATACCGGGCAGGTGTTGGCGCGTTCGCTGATCGCCTCACGGGTGTGGGACATGAATTTCGACAGCGACACCAACGTCGTCGATGTCGCCGTACGCCGCTTGCGGGCGAAGATCGATGACCCGTTCCAGCTCAAGCTGATCCACAGCGTGCGCGGCATCGGTTATCGCTTCGATACGCAACCATGAGCAGCCGCCGTCCGTACTCGCTGACCCTGCGTCTGGCGCTGCTGTTCGCCCTGCTTGCGTTCGCTTCGCTGGCTGGCCTCGGTGCCGCGCTGTACAACGAACTGGAGCAACAGTTGATCCGCCGTGATGACACCGCGCTGGTCAGTCGCGTCGATCAGTTGCGCACCTTCCTTAATGACAGCAACACCCTGGAGCTGATCAAGAACAAACCGGCGCTGTTCCAGAACATGCTCGGCAACCGCGAAGCACTGCTGACCATCGGCGCGCCGGGGCAACCGCCGCTGCTGGTGGTCAATCCGGGCAATCTGAGGCCGCCGACGCTGCCGGCGGTGCCCATCGACCAGGCGATGACGCTAAAGGACGTGCAGCATCTGCCAAGTGTCGACGGCGTACCGTTTTCGGCGGTGGCGGCGAGTATCGATTCCGGTGAGCTGGGCAGTTTGCAAGTCACCACCGGGCGCCTGATGAGCGAGCGCACGGCGATGCTCGCCAATTACCGTTTGAGTGTTTATGGCCTGGCCTCGCTGGCGGCGCTGTTGCTGGCGGTGGTGGGCTGTTTGTTGGTGTATCGCGGGTTGTTGCCGTTGCGGCGACTGGCGAAGCACGCTCATGGCATTGGTGTCGGCAACCTTGGCGAACGCCTCGACAGCCACGGTGCGCCACGAGAATTGCAGCCGATGATCGAAGCGTTCAATGCCATGCTCGACCGGCTCGCCAAGGGCTTTGCGCAGTTGAGTCAGGTGTCCACCGACATGGCCCATGAATTACGCACGCCGATCAACAACCTGCTCGGCGAAACCCAGGTTGCGCTGCAGCAGAACCGCAGCATCGAGGCCTATCAGCAATTGCTCGCCTCCAACGTCGAAGAGCTGGAACGGCTGACGCGGATGCTCGACAACATGCTGTTTCTGGCGCGCACCGATCCGGCCAGTGCCTTGAGTCAGCGCCAGGAACTGGATGCGGCGGATGAGATGCAGCGCATTGCCGATTACTTTGAAGGATTGGCGGCTGATGTAGGGGTGAGTATCGAGGCCCGTGGCAGCGGTGTGATCTGGGCCGAGCCGATGCTATTAAGGCGCGCGCTAGCCAACCTGTGCGCGAATGCGATCAAGTACGGTGCGGCGAATTCGACGGTGCAGGTGGAAGCGATTGCCGAGGCGGATGGCAGCTATCTGCGGGTACGCAACCACGGCACAACCATTGCGCCGGAACATCTGGCACGACTGTTCGAACGTTTTTACCGCGTCGATCAGTCACGCGAGCGCTCGGCGCAATCCAATGGCCTGGGCCTGTCGATTGTCGCGACCATCATGCAGTTGCATCAGGGCCGGTATAGCGTCAGCAGTGTCGATGGCATCACCTGCTTCGAATTGTTCTTCCCCGCCCGGCAATCACCTTCATCGACTTTTCCGCCGTCATCGCTGGCAAGCCAGCTCCCACAATGATTGGCGCTGAATCCAAATCTCAGGCCAACCCAAAACCCTGTGGGAGCTGGCTTGCCAGCGATGAGGTCAGCTTGATCAACATCAACTTTCCCTGACCCGCAGCTACCGCGAGCAGGTCGAATCGGCGCGCTGTCGCTCCCACAGCTTGATCTCGGCTCGGCTGATGATCAGGGCTGTCAGCATCAGTGCTGAGGCGACGCCGAAAGTGATATGCAATCCACTGGCAATCGCCGTTGCCGGCGCCTGCGTTGGATCCCCCGCCGCCAGCGCAAACACCGCACCCATTACTGCCGCCCCGGTAATCAACCCAAGATTGCGCGCCAGCCCGAGCATCGCCGAGACCACACCACGTTGCTCCTGACGAACACCCGCCATCAACCCGGTGTTGTTCGCCGCCTGAAACAGCGCATAGCCGACGGCGACCACTGCAATCGGAAGCAAATAGGCGGGCAACCCCAGACTCATCGGCAACAGCGCCAACAGACCACAACCGCAGGCCATGGCGAGTAGCGCGCCCGGCACGATCCGTCGCGCGCCGAAGCGGTCCACCAGACGTCCCGCCGGTACACCGCCAAATGCCGAAAGCAACGGTCCGACCGACAACGCCAAGCCAACAACGGTACTGCTCAGACCAAGCCCGCGGCTCAGGTAAAACGGCCCCACCACCAGCGTGGTCATCATTACGGTCGTCACCAGCAAAGTCAGCGCCAGGCTACTGCTCAGTCGGCGGTCGCTGAACAGCGACAAACGAATCAGCGGCGACTTGGCCTTCATCTCGACCACGATAAACAACCCGCCACCGCAAAGGCTGGCCAGCAACAATGGCCACGTGAAATCTTCAAGCGTCATTGCCAACGCATAGGCCGCCAGCGTCAACACCAGCACCGCGCTGCCAGAATAGTCGAACGCGACACGCGGCCCTGTTGCCCGATCCGCTGGCAAAAAGCGGTACACCAGCCAAATATTGAGCAGGCCCAACGGCACGTTGAGTAAAAATATCGCCTGCCAGCCGACATGCGTCATCAACAGCCCGCCCAGCGACGGCCCAAGACTGGTGCCCGTCGCCGACATCGTTGCCAGCAACCCCATCGCACTGCCCGCCCGCGCCTTCGGCACCGCATCGGCCACCAACGCCACGGTCAAGGCGAACATGATCGCCGCGCCAACACCTTGCACCGCCCGTGCGCCAATCAGCCAACCCAGTCCCGGTGCCACCGCACAGGCCAGCGAAGCGCTGGTGAAAATGCCGATCCCGATCAACAGCAATCGCCGTCGACCGAAGCCATCGCCCAGCCGCCCAACGCTGACAATCAATGTGGTGATCGCCAGCAGGTAGGCGAGCACGATCCATTGCACCTGTTGAAACGTCGCCTCGAACGCCGTCGCCAGAATCGGCAACCCTGCGTTGGCAATGCTGGTGTCCAGCGACGGCATCAACATCGACAAGGCCAGACTGGTCAGCGCCCATCGGGCCGAAGTGGTCAGGGATTCTTGGGACATGGCAGGCTCGCAGTGCAAAGGTGACCCGACATAGCCTGAGCCTCGACAACACACGGCGCAAGACGCATGCTTTGCACTCAATACCTGCATAGAACGCCATGTCATGACTGCGCCGGACCTGAACCTGCTGATCACCCTCGACGTTTTATTGCGCGAAGGCAGCGTCGCCCGCGCTGCCAAATGCCTGCAGTTGAGTCCATCGGCCATGAGCCGCGCCCTCGCCCGTCTGCGCGAAACCACGGGGGATCCGTTGCTGGTGCGAGCGGGTCGTGGGCTGGTACCGACGCCGCGCGCACTGGAACTGCGCGAACGGGTCAGTCATCTGGTGCAAGACGCCGAGGCGGTTTTACGGCCTGCCGAAGTGCTCGACCCCGGACGTTTGCAACGCACCTTCACCCTGCGCAACACCGACGGCTTTGTCGAAACCTTTGCCGCCGCCCTGCTCGCGCGCATCGCTGAAGAAGCGCCCGGCGTGCGTCTGCGTTTTGTGCAGAAAGCCGACAAGGACAGCACGCCGCTGCGCGAAGGTCGCGTCGATCTGGAAACCGGCGTGGTCGATGACAGCACCGACCCGACGCTGCACAGCCGCATCCTGTTTCAGGATCAGTGGATCGGTGTGGTGCGTGAGGGGCATGCCTTGAGCGCCGGAAAAATCACCAGCAAGCGCTTCGCCGCCGGCCAGCACATTCTCATCTCTCGGCGCGGGCGAAGCAGCGGCCCGGTCGACGACGCGTTACTCGCGTTCGGACTGACACGGGACATCGTCACTTCATTCGGTGGATTCTCGGCGGCGCTGACGCTGGTGCGCGAATCCGACCTGATCGCCACGGTACCGCAGCGGCACACCAGCAAACTGCGCACCGGTCTGCACAGCTTCGCCCTGCCCTTCGCGATGCCGGACATCAGTGTGTCGATGCTCTGGCACCCGCGCATGGATGCCGACCCGGCGCATCGCTGGTTGCGCGAATGTGTGCGGCAGGTCTGCGCTTAACGCGCGTCGCCACCGGCAGGTTTGTAGAAGAGGAATTTTTTCGTTTCGGCAGTCTTGCGGTATTCCTTGGCCCAGCTCGGATGCACGTTGCGGTCATGGAAATACAGCGCGCCGTTGGTGCGATCCTTGAGTTGGCGGTTCAGCGCTTTACGGGCGATATCCTTGGCCAGCGAGTATTCGGCATCTTCCTTGACCTGATCCGGACGCCCGTCGCACCACCAGGAAAACTGGCAGCTCTTGGTTTCCGAACCTTGTTTGACGACGGCGCAAATGTTGTCGGGAAAGCCCTCGTGGCCGAGGCGATTCATCACCACGCTGGCCACGGCTTCCATTTCCGGGGTGTCCCGGCCTTTGGCTTCCCAATAGATACTGCGCGCCAGACAAGTGATCGGATCGTCCAGCGGTGCAGCGCCGGCCGGGTCGACTGCTTGCACTTCGGTCGGGGTGATGGCCTCGGCTTTCGGTGCTGGCGCGGCGCTGACTTTGTCCGCTGCTTTCTCTTCCAGCACTTGGGCTTTCTCTTCAGCCTTCGCTTTGATCGGGGCCTGATCGGTGGCCCATGCAGAGCCTGCCAACAGGGTGAATACGAGACAACCCGCCCAGCCTTTCAATCCCATGTCTGTTCTTCCGGCAGCGCCCGAGTCGGGCAAGGTGTTACGTCGGGGAGACACCCGGTTTCCGGGGCCTTCGGTGAGTGTAGACGGCAAATCCATCGGCAAAGTTGCGCCGAAAAACGGCTGAATGAAGAAAAAAGACATTGCACTCACCGGGGGCCTTTCGCGCATCATGGGCGCATTCAGCTCAAGGGAGATTTCCATGCGCTTCATGCCATTCGTTTTGCGTTGTGCCGCGTTGTCCGTGGGCGTTGTGTTTGCCATCCCGGCGCTGGCCGGCGATGAATCGCAATTGATCGAGTCAATCAACAGCTACCGCAGCCAGCCGCAGCGTTGCGGCAGTCAGGCGTCGAATGAACTGCCACCGCTGTCGGCGGATCCACGACTGAGATTACGCGCTACCGGTGCCGTCGATCTGCAGCAAGCCATGGCCAGCGCCAGTTACCCGATGGTCAATGTGCAGGCGATCACGCTCAACGGCCCGCGCGATGCAGCGTCGGCGATGAAGGCGATTCAGGAGAGTTTCTGTCAGGTGGTGCTTGATCCGCAGTTTGTCGATGTCGGTGTCAGCCGCGACGACCGCGACTGGCGCATCGTGCTGGCGCGGCCGCTGCTGTCGGCCAAGCTGGGGGATGCGCAAAGTGAGGGGCAGAAATTGCTCAGTGAACTTAACGTCGCCCGCAGTCAGGCACGTCAGTGTGGTGGTCAGGCTTTTGCCGCTGCCGCACCGCTGGCCTGGAACGCGACATTGGGTACGATCGCCCAGGATCACAGCCGCGACATGGCCAACAACAATTACTTCGACCACAAGGACCGCGACGGCCGCACCCCGGGCGACCGCGCGGAACTGGCCGGCTACAGCGGCCAACTGGTCGGCGAAAACATCGCCGCGGGCCAAGACACCGTGCACAAAGTCGTCGAGGGTTGGCTCGCCAGTCCCGGCCACTGCGCCAACCTGATGAACCCGCAATACCAGGAACTCGGCGCCGCCTACGCGACCGACCCGAAAAGCAGTGCTGGCATTTACTGGACCGCGATGTTTGGCTCCCAATAAGCCCAATCTCAAACACACCGCTCCCACAGGGGCTTGAGTTGATCAGTAGATCTTCGGCCGAACCGAGATCAAATGTGGGAGCGAGCCTGCTCGCGAAGAGGCCAGTACATTCAACATCAACGTTGTCTGACCTGACGCCTTCGCGAGCAGGCTCGCTCCCACAATGATCGGTGT
>NZ_JSFK01000024.1 GCF_000783395.1 Pseudomonas chlororaphis
GAAATGGCCGCTGGTGAGCGTCGGTTCGTCACCTTTGCCTTCGGCGAGTTTGTAGTCGCTGCGATGGCGTTCGAGGGCGCGGGTGGAAAGGAACTTGCCGCGCTCGCGGGTGGTGAAACGGCCGGGGTAGTCGTAGTCCTCGAGGTCCGGGGCAAAGGTGCTTTTCGCGGTGCCTTCGGGGAGGATCTGCGGTTTTTCGAAGTCGTAGTCGCGGCGGCTGACGCGGGTGGTGCGGGTTTCCAGACGCAGGTTGAAACGCTTGATCACCGGTTTGTCGGCGGCCATGCCGGAGTCTTGCTGGTAGCTCACCGGTTTCAGCTTGCGGAACACGGTCTGGTCGTCGCCGAACACCAGTTTGTGGCCGCTGCTGCTGTGCTGGAAGTGGAAGTGAATGCCTTCTTCCTCGCACAGGCGCTGGATGAAATGCAGGTCGGATTCGTCGTACTGCACGCAGTACTCGCGTTCCGGGTATTCGGCGTTGAGCTGGAAGCTGTAGGCGTCGGCAAGAATGCCGCGATCTTCCAGCACCTGGGCGATGATCTTCGGCACGGTCAGTTGCTGGAAGATCTGCTGATCGTGGTTATGCCGCAGGTAGGCCAGTTGTGGCACCAGGCTGAGGCTGTAACGGGTCAGGGTCTTGCCGGAGTCGCCTTGCTCGATGCGATAGACCAGACCGTGGATCTTGCCTTCGCCGGTCGGGCCGAAAGTCAGGACGCCGGGCTTGTGCAGCAGCTCTTCAAGTTTGAGGTCCGGGCGGGCGCTGACGAGTTCGAGGTCGAAACGGAACGGTTCGTTGAGGGCTTCGCGACCGGTGAAGCTGAGGACTTGCAGGTCGGCGTTGGCGCCTTCAAGCGTGAGGGTAATGTGGGTTGCGTTGGCGTCCAGCATGCTCGACTCCATCCATTGGAAAAGCTGTGCCGATGTTGCAACAACTGAAACAGCCGATCAAGCGTCCAAGCGCGCCATAATCAGCGATTAGACTCAGCTCACGATTCAGTCACCGAGGGAAGGACGAGCCATGGATTCGCTGATCAACGCCGCCGGACGCGCGCTGTCTGCTGGTGACCCGCTAGGCGCGTTGAACTACGTCGCTCTGCGTGAGGACCCGCCGGCGCTGGCCCTGCGCGCAATTGCCATGGCTCAGCTCGGTGATCTGCCCCGCGCCAAGGCGTTGTTGCAGCGGGCGGTAAAGGCGTTCGGCAGCAATGAGCCGCTGTCGCGGGCGCGCTGTGTGGTCGCCGAGGCCGATGTGGCGCTGGCGGCGCGTGATCTGGGCTGGCCGGTGAAGGCACTGGAGGCGGCGCGGCAGGTTTTGCAGGATCACGGTGACGGTGTGAATGCGGCGCACGCGCGCTATTTACAGATTCGCCGGTTGCTGCTGATTGGCGAATTGGACGAGGCCGAGACGTTGCTGGGTGAAACTGACCCGGCGCCGTTGCCGCCCGCACTGCGTACCGCGCATGAGTTGATCGCTGCCGGGATTTCCGTGCGTCGAGTCCGGGCGCACAAGGCCCGCGCGGCGCTGGCGCGGGCGCAGGTTGCGGCGCATCAGGCCGGGATCGCCGCACTGAGCGCCGAGGTCGATCTCGCCAGTCACATGCTCGCTGCGCCGGCAGCACGGTTGATCGTCGCCGGTCAGGCAAAACTGGTGAATCTGGAGGAGGTGGAAGCGTTGTTCACTTCGTCGACACTGATCGTCGATGCCTGTCGCTACAGCGTGCGCGGTGCCGGCATGACGGTGCCGCTGGCCACGCGGCCGGTGCTGTTCAATGTCGCACGATTGCTTGCGCAAGCCTGGCCGGGCGATGTGGCGCGCGAAACGCTGTTCGCCACAGCCTTTGGTTTTCCCCTCACGGATGAGTCGCACCGTGCCCGCTTGCGGGTCGAAATCGGCCGGTTGCGTGCGACGTTGGCACCGCTGGCGAGCATTACCGCAACGCCAAGAGGCTTTGCGCTGGTGGCCGCGGATGTGGCGTTGCTGACCCTGCCGGTCGAGGACAAATACGCGGCGTTGCTGGCGTTGCTTGCCGACGGCGAGAGTTGGTCGAGTTCGGCGTTGGCGCTGGTCTTGGGCAACAGTCAGCGCCAGGTGCAGCGGGCGTTGGAGGCATTGGCGCTGGTGGGCAAGGTGCAGGCCTTCGGTGTCGGACGGGCGCGGCGCTGGATGACACCGCCCATGCCCGGTTTCGCGACGATCTTGTTACTCCCGGTGTCGCTGGGCAATGGCTAGGCTGGAACCACACATCCACGAGGAAGCCCCCCCATGAAACACGCAAACGCAGAAATCCTTCGCGAGTACGGTCCTTTTGACGACATCAAAGGCATTCACGGCGTGACATTCGATGGCCAGCAGGTCTGGTTCGCCAGCGACGGCCAGCTCAATGCACTCGATCCGGTCAGCGGCGAGACCGTGCGCACGATCAAGGTTGGCGCTGATGGTGGCACCGCGTTCGACGGCCAACATCTGTATCAGATCGCCGATCGCCACATCCACAAAATCGATCCGGCCACCGGACGCGTTCTGCACACCATTCCGGCACCGGGCAATGGCGGTGATTCAGGCATGGCCTGGGCGGACGGCTCGTTATGGGTGGGGCAGTATCGCGAGCGCAAGATTCATCAGATCGATCCGCAGACCGGCGAGATCCTGCGCACGCTGGAGTCGAACCGTTTTGTCACTGGGGTGACCTGGGTGGATGGTGCCTTGTGGCATGGCACTTGGGAGGGAGATGAAAGTGAGTTGCGACATATCGATCCGCAGGACGGTGAGGTGTTCGAGTCGCTGAAGATGCCGGCGGGGCAGGGTGTTTCGGGGCTGGAGGCGGACGGTGCCGATCGTTTCTATTGCGGTGGCGGCGACAGTGGGCGGGTGAGGGCGGTGCGTCGACCAAAATCGTGAGGTGGCCTCTTCGCGAGCAGGCTCGCTCCCACAGTGAACCACTCCAAACCCTGTGGGTGCGAGCCTGCTCGCGATAGCGGAGTGTCAGTCACCGCTGTTTCGACGGCGTTCGATACCGTCCGGATTGCCGATGTCCAGCAACCTTCTTTCCACCAAGACATTCTCAAGTGCCTGACGCTCGACCGGCGCCATTTGGTGCTCACGCTTTTTCAGCTCCAGCAGAATCGGGCTGGACCAAGTGCGGTAGGTCTGTTCGATGTTGCGGCGCGACGTCATCAGTCTCTCCTTGATCAAGAGCCCGGTGTTGCGGGCAGGGGCTCAATCCGATGAGGTATTAACGTTAGACGACAAAGCCGGAAGTCGCGAATGCACCACGATCCCCTATAGGAGTTGTTGCGCTAATTAATGGCTCGGCACGATCACGGGCCGCCGCGGTCGTACTCTTCACATGGGCGTATCACTTGTGGAGATCCAATGAGCCAGGAAGTCCTGACCACCGAAACCAACCGCCGCCAGTTGCAGCAGATTATCGCCGGGCTGTCCGACGGGGTGATTCTGCTGGAGCTGGATCAGAGCATTCTCTGGGCCAACGAAGCCGCGCTGGCCATGCACGGTGTCAAACGGATCACCGATCTGGGCCACAATGCCGACGAATACGCCAAGAAATTCAACCTGCGTTATCGCAATAATCATTCGATCAGCGCCGAAAACTACCCGATCAGCCGCGTGGCGCGCTGTGAGAGTTTCAATGACGTGCTGATTGAAGTGTCGCCGACCGACGACCCGGAACGTATCTGGGTACACAGCGTGCGCAGCATGATTCTCACGGATCGCGAAGGGCAGCCCGAGTCGCTGGTGCTGATCATGAGCGACGTCACCGATTGGGCCAACGCCGAGCAGCGCTTCGAAAGGACGTTTAACGCCAACCCGGCACCGGCAGTGATCTGCCGGCTCAGTGATCTGCGTTACATCAAGGTCAATCCGGGATTTCTGGAGATGACGGGCTACACCCGTGAGCAGGTGATTGGCACGTCCTCTTATGAAATCGACATTTTCGAGCAGGCCGAACATCGGGATCTGGCTATTCAGCGCCTGCGCGATGTCGCGACTATTCCGCAGATGCAGGCCGAGCTGCGCCTGCCCGATGGCAGCAGCAAGCAGGTGATCGTCGCCGGTCAGCCGCTGACGCTCAACGATGAGGATTGCATGCTGTTTTCGTTTGTCGACATGGAGTTGCGGCACAAGGCCGAGGTGGCGCTGCGCCAGAGCGAGGAGCGGTTTGCCAAGGCGTTTCGCCTGACGCCTGTGCCGATCCTGATTTGCAGTGCCGACGAACAGCAAGTGATCGACGTCAATCAGGCGTTCCTTGAAACCCTGGCCTATGACAGCGAGGACGTGCTCGGCAAAACCGTGACGCAACTGGACTTCGTCAGTGACAAAGGGGCACGTGCACGGTTACTGACAGCCCTGCAACACAGCGGGCGGGTTGACCGGGTTGACGTGCAGGTGCGCGGGAAGGACGGCGATGTGCTGGAGTGCGCATTGTCCGCCGACACCGTGAATATTCAAGACATGCGGTGTTATTTGCTGGTGTTGATGGACATCACCGAGCGCAAGCGCACTGAGCTTGAGCTGGTGGCGGCGATTGAGGAGGTGATGAAGGATGCTTCCTGGTTCAGTCGCACGTTGATCGAGAAGCTGGCCAATGTGAAGAAGGTCAATTCGCCGCAATTGCCCAGCGTGTCGTTCACCGATCTGACGGCGCGCGAGCGTGATGTGCTCGGGTTGATCTGTGAAGGGCTGGCAGACAAGGAGATCGCGGCGCGGCTGAAACTGGCGCCCAACACGGTGCGAAATCATGTGGCGACGGTGTATTCCAAGCTTGATGTGCACAGCCGCAGTGAGGCAATTGTCTGGGCGCGGGAGCGTGGGCTGTTTGCCGGGGAATCGAGCGCCAAGGGTCAACGATAGGGTGCAAATGCACTAGTGGGTCTGGTGCAAATTGAGGTGTTGGCGGGTGAGGTCTGTTCTTAGTCTGGTGGGGTGCGATACGAGGTTTTTTGGCTCGGGATCGCGGCCCTTCGCAGTTGTTATAGGAACAGTCTGATGATGAATCTTGCGCAGTTGCGCACGCAGCTTGAACGCAGTTTTTCGCCGCTGGCGTGTGAGTGTCTGGTGGATGGTGATCATTCGCTGACCGTGAAGCTTTATCACCCGATGTCGGGGCAGGTGGATCTGGTGATCAGTGGGCTGAAGCTTGATGCGCTGCGCACGCCTGAGTCGGTTGATGCTTTGATTGAAGAATTGCGGTATGAGCTTGAGAGTAATTCTTTGCGTTCGTTTCGGGATCCGGATTTGGCTTAGGGCTTTTGGGTGTCGGTTTCGGTTTGGGCTTGGGCTTGGCGGCCTTTGGGCCGACCATGCTCTTGGGGTTTTGGGTGAATATCCGTTTTTGTGGGTGCTGCGGCTGGCGGTTCCGCTCTTACAGCGGGTCACTTTTTCAAACGCCAAAAAGTAACCAAAAGGCTGGGCCCCGGCGTTCGGCCCACTCGCTAAAGCTCGGGGTTCCTTCGTTCCGGGATCGATCCGGGGGCAGCGCCTACGGTTTGCTTCGCTGCACCTCCTCTCGCTGTGTTTGGCTTCGCCAAACGGTCGCTGCGCTCCCACCCCCGGATCAATCCCTCCACTCAGCCTGCCGAAGGGGCCAGCACGGCAAGATCAAGAGCTGCAGCCGAGCTAACGCTCATCCTGTTGAGTGGTGAGAAGCAGGGGCGGTCGCGATTTGCTCTTGCTCTTGCTCTTCTGTGGGAGCGAGCTTGCTCGCGAAGGCGGCCTGACAGCCGACCAGTCCCTGCCAGATTTACTTAATCCTTGTGGGAGCGAGCTTGCTCGCGAAGGGGGCCTGTCTGGCAAAGCGAGTCTCAGCCTGCCAATCCTCGCTGATTCCAACGCAAAATCGACAGCCATACCCCTCCGATACGGCCCGTTCACTGGCGCTTGCGGGTGTCTCGGCTATAAAGAATGAGTGGTCAGGTCTTCCGTGGTCGGTTGGGTCGCGGGAGTTGCTCTTCCATTCATCGCGGGTCGTCCTATGAACCATCTTGGGAAACGCGTGTTGCCGTTGGCTTTTTTTGCAGTGCTGTTGGCTGGCTGTGCCAGTCCTCCACCCCCTCCGCCAGTGACGCCACCGCCACCGCCGGAACGCACTTGTCAGGTTCTCGAAAACACTGAGGTCGCTGGCGACATGTACGCCGACGGGCAGGTCACTCGACACATCACCACCACCCGTTGCGTTACGCAATAGCGCCGGCGGGGCGCAAGTCTCGGGTTGAGCGGATTGTGCTGGTGGCCGACCTGGTCGGTACTGCGGTGTTTGCCGTGGAAGGCGCCATTGCGGCGATGCGCAGTCAGCTCGACTTGCTCGGGGTGATGGTGATTGCGTTTATCGTCGCCCTCGGTGGCGGGGTGACTCGTGACCTGCTCATCGGTGCGACGCCACCCAATGCTGTGGCTGACTGGCGCTACCCGGCGCTGGCGTTTTTCATGGGCGGGCTGGCGTTTGTTTTTCATGAACAAGTGCTGGGCTGGTCCGGTTCGACGCTGATCGTGCTGGATGCGGCGGGGTTGGCGCTGTTTGCCGTGGCCGGTGCGCAGAAGGCTTTGAATTTCGGGATCACGCCGTTTGTGGCGATGCTGATGGGCACGATCACGGGCGTCGGTGGCGGGGTGATTCGCGACATTGTGCTGGCGCGTATACCGGTGGTGTTACAGGCGGACCTCTACGCGAGTTCGGCGTTTGTCGGTGCGGCGGTGTTGGTCATTGGGCGCAGGTTGGGCGTTTCACCGGTGGCGGCGGCGTTGCTGGCGGGGGCGGCGTGTTTGTTGTTGCGGTTGTTGTCGGTGCATTTCGGCTGGCAATTACCGAAAGTCATTGCCTGATACACAAATCCCTGTAGGAGCTGCCGAAGGCTGCGATCTTTTGATTTTGATTTTTTACAAACAACATCAAAAGATCGCAGCCTTCGGCAGCTCCTACAGGGACAAGATCAGTTCAAGTCCCGAGTGCGATCAAGACAGGAACCCACCGTCGACGTTGAGCGCAACCCCGGTGGTGTAGCTCGACGCATCACTCGCCAGGTACAACACCGCACCGGCCATTTCACTCGGATCGGCCACACGCTTGAGCGGGATCTGCGTCAGTGCCTGCTTGAGGATCGCATCGTTCTTCACCAGTGCCGAAGCGAACTTGGTGTCGGTCAGGCCCGGCAGCAGGGCGTTGCAGCGGATGCCGAACTGTGCGCATTCCTTGGCAAAGACTTTGGTCATGTTGATCACCGCCGCTTTGGTCACCGAATAGATGCCCTGGAAGATCCCCGGGGAAATACCGTTGATCGACGCAACGTTGATGATGCTGCCGCCTCCGTTCTCGCGCATCAGTTTGCCGGCTTCCACGGACATGAAGAAGTAGCCGCGAATGTTGACGTCGACGGTCTTCTGGAACGCGCCCAGGTCAGTGTCCAGCACGTTGCAGAACTGCGGGTTGGTCGCGGCGTTGTTGACCAAAATGTCGAGGCGGCCGAACTGTTCCTTGATCCCGGCAAACACTTGGCTGATCTGCTCCATCTCACCGATGTGGCAGGCCACCGCAGTGGCTCTACCGCCAGCAGCGACGATCGCGTCGGCAACGTGCTGGCAGCCGTCGAGTTTGCGGCTAGAGACGATCACGTGGGCACCTTGCTGGGCCAACAGTTTGGCGATGGCTTCACCGATGCCACGGCTGGCGCCGGAGACGAAAGCGATCTTGCCGTCGAGGTCGAACAACTGAGTCTTGGACATAAGGGTTCCTTTGTGTGGGCCGTCAGAGGCTCGATTTCGCAATGACCTGCAGGCTCATCTGCTCCAGCAGTTTGTTCATGTGAATGAACTGCGCGAAGCGTTTGTCCTGGGTCTGGCCATGGTAGAAGCGGTAGTAGATCTGCTGCACGATGCCGGCCAGGCGGAACAGGCCGTAGGTGTAGTAGAAGTCGAAATTGTCGATCTGGATGCCCGAGCGTTCGGCGTAGTAATCGACGAATTCACGGCGGGTCAGCATGCCCGGTGCGTGGCTCGGCTGGCGGCGCATCAGTTGCACCGGCGCCGGATCGTCCGCCTGAATCCAGTAGGCGAGGGTGTTACCCAGGTCCATCAACGGATCGCCGAGGGTGGTCAGTTCCCAGTCGAGCACGCCGATGATCTGCATCGGGTTGTGTGGGTCGAGAATGACATTGTCGAAGCGATAGTCGTTGTGGACGATGCTCGAAGTCGGGTGGTCGGCCGGCATCTTGTCGTTGAGCCAGGCTTTGACCTTTTCCCAGTGTGGCGCGTCGGGCGTCAGGGCCTTTTCGTAGCGTTCGCTCCAGCCTTTGATCTGGCGGGCAACGTAGCCTTCCGGCTTGCCCAGATCACCGAGGCCACAGGCGTTGTAATCGACGCGGTGCAGTTCGACGAAGCGGTCGATGAAGCTTTTGCACAAGGCTTCGGTTTTCGCTGAGTCGAGGCCCAGTTCCGGCGGCAGTTCCGAGCGCAGGATGATGCCTTTGACCCGTTCCATGACGTAGAACTCGGCGCCGATCACCGATTCGTCCGTGCAGTGCACGTAAGCCTTCGGGCAATACGGGAAGCCGTCACGCAATTGATTGAGGATGCGGAATTCGCGGCCCATGTCGTGGGCAGACTTGGCTTTGTGGCCGAACGGTGGACGGCGCAGGACGAATTCCTGTTCCGGGTATTCCAGCAGGTAGGTCAGGTTCGACGCACCGCCGGGAAACTGGCTGATCGCAGGCAAGCCGCTCAGGCCCGGAATGTGCGCCTTGAGGTACGGATCGATCAGACTGGCATCGAGTTCTTCGCCAGAGCGGATACGGGTGGACTGGTCAGTAAGCGCCATGCTTATCCCTTCTGCTTATTTTGGAGGCCAGACATCATTGGCTAATCTAATGGTGCGCTCGGGCAGTCACAAGCGCAGGTCGGTCTTATAGGTTAGCGTGTTGCCGGATAATCACCTTTGAGAATGTGCGCGACGGGCCGCAGCAGACTAAGGTTTAGCGGGTATGCCATGGGCAAAAAGGAGCGTTGAAATGGGCTGTCCGCAAGTCTGTGCCACGGCCACGTTGCAATGCAGCTTCGGCGCCGCGCCGTCGATGCTCAATGTGTTGCCGGTGAATCGCACGCTGACCGGCGGGATGCCGGCGGCGAACATCATGGATCACATCCCGCTGGTGAATATCCTGCCGTTCGGGGTGTGCATGAGCATGGCCAATCCGATGGTCGCCGCCGCAACTGCCGCCGCGTTGGGGGTGTTGACGCCGATGCCTTGTATTCCCGCGACGGCCACACCGTGGATTCCCGGTGGCGCGCCGACGTTGTTACTGGGCGGGATGCCGGCGATCGACGCCAACAGCACGTTGATGTGTAATTGGGCGGGGGTGATCAAGATTGTCGTGCCGGGGCAGATGCAGATGCTGATTCCCTGAGTTTTTTACTTGGCGTGAAATCCAAACCCCTCACCCCAGCCCTCTCCCAGGGGAGAGGGAGCCGATTGGGGGATATTGATTAGCTCCGCCGACGTGAAAGTCTAGCTGTGAATCCATAATCGACTCGGTCTTGCAGGTCGATGTATGAAGCAAGACAGCTCGGTCGGTTCCCTCTCCCTCTGGGAGAGGGCTAGGGTGAGGGGCTTTTCAGGGGCTCAAGCCTGCTGCGGATCCGCCCACTGCCGATACCACCAGCGCACCCGAGAAATCGGCTTGCCATCTGCACCCAGCGGCCGTCCATCTTCGGCAAACCCTTGCTCTGGCTCCAGCAATTGCCCGTTCACATAGCGCGCTTCCACCGCCGGTTTGCCATTCGGATGAAAGCGCTGATAACGCCCCTCACGCACGCCATCGCGATAGAACTCAGCCTCAGCCACCTGGCCATCAGGAAAATAGTTGAACGCCTCGCCATGCAACAAACCGCGCCGATACGTCGCTTTACGTTGCAGAAAACCCTCGGGCGCATAAAAACTGGCAACGCCCTGCAACTTGTCGCGCACAAACGGCATCTGCGCCGAGACCTTGCCATTGGGGTGATAGAGCAGCGATGTGCCTTGCAGTTCACCCTGGCTGTAATGCAGATCCGCCTGTTTGCGCCCGTCATCCTTGATGTTCAGCGGGCCATCAAGCTGACCGTCCTGCAGGCGCCCCTTGAGCTGCTTGTCATCCTGCTGCAGATCCAGCGGTGTGATCGCCATGGTTTCTCCTGGTCAGTTGACCTGCACCAGGCCGCCCTTGATGGTCAGCATGCCGCCGCCGTCCACGGTCTGTGAGGCTGCGCCCTTGTTGGTCAGACTGATCCCGGCGTCGTTGGTCAACGTCGTCCCGGCCTTGTTGTCCAGTGAAGTACCGGCCTGATTGGTCAGCGCGGTGCCAGCCTTGTGCGTGATCGAGGTGCTGGCCGAGGTTGCCAGATCAGCGCCGCTCTTGACCGTGAAGCTGCCGCCACTTTGCAGGGTGAGGGTGCCGCTGACTTTGATCGTCAGGTTGCCATCTACGGTCAGGCTGTAATCGCCGGTGACCTTGTCGGTGTAGTTGCCGCCGGTGCTGTGGTCCTGATCAGCGCCGACCTTCACCGTGCGGCTGTCCTTCACATCGAGGCTGTCGCTACCGGTCTGGATCGTGACGCTGCGTTTGCCTTTTTCCAGGGTCACCGTCTCGTCGCCGTCCTTCACCGTGCGGGTGCGCGCGTTCTGCACGGTGAGGGTTTCGTCGTGGCCGACGGTGGCAGTGGTGTCGTTGAGAACGTTGATGTTGAAATCCTTCTGCGCCTGCAAGAACACTTCTTCAGCGTCTTTCTTGTCCTCGAAGCGCAGTTCGTTGAAACCGCCGCCGCCCTTGGACGATTGGGTCTTGATCCCCGATTGTGTTTGATTGGCCGGCAAGGCATAGGGCAGGGCGTTGTCGCCGTTGTACACGCAACCGGTCACCAGTGGTCGATCCGGATCACCATCGATAAACGTCACAATGACTTCCTGGCCGATGCGCGGGATGAACTGCATGCCGAAGCCCTTGCCACTCCACGGCAACACCACGCGCACCCAACAGGAACTGGTTTCATCGTTCTTGCCATCGCGATCCCAGGGGAACTGCAACTTGATCCGGCCGTACTCGTCGGTCCAGATTTCCTCACCGGACTTGCCCACGACAATGGCCGTCTGCGGATGCATGCGCGGCTTTGGCGTCACACGTTGCGGACGAAACGGCGTGGCTTTGGGGATCGCTTCGAAGCGGTTGCGATAGCTTTCGTGGCTGACGTCATGGGTGACCCGCGTGACGACCCAATCGATGTTCAGACTGGCATCGTCGTGCCCTTCGAGGGTGAACCAGTGCCCCGGAATCAGCCAACGGCAGTCGCTTTCGCCGACAAAACGTTTCTCCTCGCTGCGCAAGCCGTCAACCCGTTGCTTGGTCAGCGCATCACCGCGCGCCTTGGCGTTGTAGCCGCCCGGGTGCGCATAGATCGAAAGCGGCCCGGCCACGGCTTCCGCCTGTTCATACAGTGAAGTCGTTGGCGTCGTGAACTCGTAGTCCGTCGCCCGATACACCCCGGACACGGCTTGTAAACAGACTTGGCCGGAACGGATGCCGTGCAACTCACGTTCGCCCAAGCCCTGGCCCAGGTACTTGACGGTCGGCCCGTTGGGGATCTGTACGAAGGCGTCGTTACTGTCGCCGAGCACCAGCGTGTGCTTGCCTTCGTCGTGGGTGAAGAACCAGAAGATACCTTCCTCTTCCAGTAGCCGCGAAACAAAAGCGAAATCGCTTTCGCCGTACTGCACGCAGTATTCACGAGGCGTGTAGCTGCCGGTCAGCGAGAGTTTGAAATCGGTGAAGCCGTGAGCCTTGAAAATCGTCGTGACGATGTCCGACGTGGCGAGGTTCTGGAACACGCGGTTGTTGCTCGCGAGGGTCAGCCACCAGAGCCACGGCCTGAGGACAAGTTGATAACGCTCGGCGGTGGCGTCGGCAGGCAACTGGCGGATCTCGGCGACCAGCGCGTCGAACGGGCGCAGTTGGGCATCGTTGTGAAACGTCGTGGTGACGTGTGTGGCGACGGCACTGGTCAGGGTCAGGGACGCCCCGTCATTGAGGCCACCGAGGGTTTGCGAACCGAGTGCATTGAGGGCTTCTTCACCGGATAGCGATTCGGGATAAAGCGCCGACAATGAAGTCGCGGAGAGGGACAGGCTGGTGTTGCTGTCGGTGGCGCGGGGCATCCGTATCGCCTCGAATCAGGAATGGGCAAAAACAAGTGTTGAAGACGCGACACCGTGCTGGACTTTTATGACCTGCATGGGCGTGCCATCTGGGCAGCACCAGCCATTGAGCGATTCGGGAATCTTCTTCAGGTACTTTTTTTTGACACTGACAAAAACCATGACTCGGTCACGGCTGTCGGTCTGCGCACGGATAACGCTGGAGGTAAACACCCAGTTTTGCTTTTGGCTCTGCCTGGAGGGCAGGGCATTGTTCGGTTGATGGGGAATCTCGCGGACATTGAGTCGGCCGATTTCACTGGCATTGCAAGCAACTATCAATGTAACCGAGCGTTCCGGCGGACTCAGTCTGACTTCGTTTTCAAGGGTTGGAAAAATATCGAATGGCATAGTCACCTCACGACGCCCAGCAGTTCAGTGCGACATGCTTGGGACTGCCTTCATGGAATTTGTACACACCGTTGAGAATGTAAAGTGGCCCGGTATTCCAGCCTTCGCCATGCTCGGTCAACACTCGATAAATGATCGGGTAATTCAACTTGCCCGGCGATTCCGCATAGAAAAAATCTACTCGCAGGGATTCCGGACACGGCAGCGGGCAGTAGGGATTGTTGGCCGCACCGGACGTCGATCCGCCGGGCGCCACTTGCGCGACCAGATAGCGTGCGGTGTCGTATTGCGCCGTGACCTGATAAACAAATTCGATCCCCGGGTTCTTCTTTACATGGTCATAAACCATCGCTTCGTATTCGTACATGATCGGGTGGTTGCTGCCTTCGGTCAGCGTTACCAGGTTGCGAAGATCGGTTCCACTGCCACCCAATTTGTTGCCGATAAGATGGCCGCGCTGATGATGTTCCGGGCAAGTACCGGAGACGAAGCCCGGTGGACGTAACGACTGATCAGGGCCCGAACCGCCGGTCATGTTGGTCGACGTCAAAATGGCCTTTGCGTAAAGCGGAACGGTGACGTTGGCGCCGTTTACGCTGACCGTGGTGGATTTGTATTCAGGATTGAGTGGCATGGGCATTGTCCTGTTGGCGGCAGATTCTCGACGCGTTACCAGTAAGCTTCCCGCTCAAGTGCCGTGAGATCGCTGCATTCATTATTGGCTTCTCCATTGAACAGGGCCTTGCCAAACTCGCGGGTGCTGGCCTGCAATTGCGGAATATTTTTCGGCCGACTGCCTTTCCCGACCGCTTTTACTCGTTGGTCATTGCGCGGCATGGAAACCCGTACGTCATGAACCCTGAGCATCCACGCTCTGAAATGGAGCAACCAGGCGTTGCAATAGAGACAGGTGTTTTTCAAGCCACCCAGTGCCACCCTGTCTGGCCCGGTCATAGCGTTCTTTTCATAGGCACTGGCCAATATCCAGGAGAGCTTCAGTTCGGCGTGTGCCGCTGAGCCGTCAAGAATCAGATTGACTTCATGGGTATTGGAGTAATTGCCGGCATAGTTGAATGAGGTCGCGGTGGGTTTGGTCAGCCCAGTGATTTTTTTCGTGACGCCGAGAAATTTCCTGAAGAACCACATTTGCGGGTTTGGCACTGTCGGCAGTTTTGTCGCCTCGACCATGTTTTTTATCTCCTGACATTCCAGAAGTGTCAGGGGAGGGAGCAAAGTCAGGCTCTCATGCGCGTAACCCAGTGTGATGTTTTCAGTTGGGCTGAACTGATGCTGAATACCCTTGCCGAGTTTTTCCGAGCGTTCCGAAGGGGACATCATCAGGATCCGATAGCAATACCTGAGCAAACGGATAAGTGACGCGTGATTGGAAACACCAAACGCCATGAACAGATGCGCGATACCCTCGTGTTCTGCGTAGTTGCCCGCGAAGAACAATCCGTCTTTGATCTGCATGCATTGCACTTCCTGGGTTTCCGGCCCACGTGTGCTTTTCGATATCTCTTCGTTCCAGTTCATATAAGAGACGGCACGACAGATGACCGTAGAGAAAAGTGCAAGATCCTCCGGGGCATACGCTGGAATCGGCATTTTCAAACTCCCTGTTCAATGTTCAGACGCGTCAGTTACTCCAACACCCACTCCGCCAGCTTCCCGGTTACTTGCGTCATCAATACATTCTCGACATCCCGTGCACCGGCCGCGCTGCACTTGGCGAGCACCGCTTTGACAATTCCCGAGTCGAACTCGAACGGCTTGCCGGTCGCCGCTTTGTAGCGACCCCGTAATTTCTCCAGCTTGGCCAGCACAATCCCTTCCAGCGTCGCCTCATCCAGCGGTCGATACGCAACCACGGTCATGCGCGCCAGAAATGCCGGGCGGAAGGCTTGCAGGAGAACTTTATGCAGGGCTTCGTTGAAGGCGTCAGAACCGAGTTGCGCGACGGGGGTGTCGAGCAGCAGCTCAGCGCCGACGTTGCTGGTGGCCAACATCACGGTGTTCTTGAAGTCCACCACCAACCCGGTGCCGTCCTCCATCAAGCCTTTATCGAAGACGTTGTAGAACGCCTCGAGCACATCCGGATGCGCCTTTTCGATCTCATCCAGCAACACCACCGAATACGGTTTGCGCCGCACCGCCTCGGTCAGTACGCCGCCGCTGCCATAACCGACATAACCCGGTGGTGCGCCTTTGAGTTGGCTGACGGTGTGAGCTTCCTGATATTCCGAAAGATTGATGCTGATCAGGTTGCGTTCACCGCCGTACAACGCATCGGCCAGGGCATAAGCGGTTTCGGTTTTGCCCACGCCCGTGGGGCCGACCAACAGGAACACACCGACTGGTTTGTGCGGGTCGGTGAGTCCGGCGCGGTAGGCCTGCAAGCGTTGTGCGATGGTATTGAGCGCGGTGCTCTGGCCCATCACCCGTTGGCCCATGCGCGTGCCGAGGGTGCGCACGGCGTGGGCTTCGTCGGCGAGCATTTTGCCGACGGGGATACCGGTCCAGCCGGCGATTACCGCAGCAACGGTTTTGGTGTCGACCTGTTCGGGCACCAGCGGATCGTCCTGGCGGATGGCGTCCAGCCCGGCCTCAAGGCGCAATAGTTCTGCAGCCAAGTGATCGATACGACTGTCGGTGGCTTCATCGGGTTTGTCGCTGTCGGCGCGCTCGCTCAAGGCCAATAACTCACGACGGGTATCGAGCAGCTCGCGCACCGCGACGCGTTCCTCGCCCCAGCGGGTTTCCAGTTCGCGGATGGCCTGCACATTTACGCTGGATTCAGTTTCCAGCAGGGTGATGCGTTCGCGGTGATCCAGCCCTGTGGCCTGTTCGCGGCGCAGGCGCTCGACTTCATCCTTGAGGCTGTTCTGCCGATGACGCAGGCTTTCCAGCGGCGGCGGCACGTCGTGCTGACCAAGTGCGACCCTGGCGCACGCCGTGTCGAGCACGCTGATGGCTTTGTCCGGTAATTGGCGGCCGGAAATGTAGCGGTGCGAGAGCTTCACCGCTTCATGAATAGCGGCATCGAGCACCTGTACGCCGTGGTGCTGTTCAAGTTTGGCGGCCACACCGCGAAGCATTTCCACGGCAGTGATTTCATCCGGCTCTTCAACCTGCACCAGTTGAAAGCGACGGGCGAGGGCCGGGTCTTTCTCGAAGTATTTTTTGTATTCCATCCACGTCGTGGCAGCGAGGGTGCGCAGTTCGCCCCGCGCCAGCGCCGGTTTCAGCAGGTTGGCCGCATCGCTGCCACCCTCGGCGCCGCCAGCACCGATCAGGGTGTGGGCTTCGTCGATAAACAGAATGATTGGCTTGTCAGCATTGCGCACCGCGTCGATCACGCCTTTCAAACGCTGCTCGAATTCACCTTTGACCCCGGCGCCGGCCTGCAGCAGACCGAGGTCAAGCACGCGCAAACTGACCTCTTGCAACGACGGCGGTACATCACCGGCGGCAATGCGCAGGGCCAGGCCTTCGACCACGGCGGTTTTACCCACGCCCGGTGCACCCACCAGAATCGGATTGTTTTGCCGACGGCGCAGCAGAATGTCGATGCACTGGCGAATCTCGCCGTCGCGGCCAACGATCGGATCAATGCGCCCGGCATGAGCGTCGGCCGTCAGATCCTGGGTGTATTGATCGAGCACCGAGTCCTGCCGCGGTGCAGGATTGGCCGATGAACCCTTACGCGCACCGACATGTTCACGAGAGTTTTCCGTCCACTCCAGCAGGTTCGCGCGCAGCGCTTCTTTGGGAATCCGCAGCAACGACGAGGCACTGTTGAGCAGCAGACTGCGGCGCTCATCGCGATCAACCAACGCCAACAACAGCAAGCCGGAACGAATGCTGTCGAGCCCCAACACACTGGCCTGCACCACCGCATCTTCGAGCAAGCCGAGGGTGTGCGACGACAGTGCCGGTGTGCGCGTACTGCCAGCCTTGAACAGGTCCAGTGCCTTGTTGATCTCGGCCGTCAGCGCATCACGTTCGAGGCCGAAACGCGGCAGCAGAAAAGCCAAATCGCCACCCTCGATATCGAGCAGTTCCAGCAACAGGTGTTCGATCTCGACAAAGTGATGTCCGCGCTGCAAGCAGCGCTGCGCGGCGCGTTCGAGGGCGCGGCGGTTGTCCGGGTTGAGGCGTCCGATCAGGCTGGCCAGTTCCATGTTCAGGTGATCTCCAGCTGACGAAGGCGGGTTTCGATCGTTTGCACGGTGAGGCTGGCCTGACGCTGCAAACCGCCGTTCCAGCTGACCAGGGCCGGCGCTTGTCGACTGAGTTTCATCGGCACGGCACCGCGGACCCGCAGCACCAGTTTGATGTCCAGATCCGGGCCGAAATACAGTGCCGCGAGGCTGGCCAGTGCCGGGTGCGCTTCGCCATCCGGCAAGAAGCGTGCGGCCTGGGCCGACGGCAACGGTCCGAGGATCAGGCGAATGCCGGCATGTTCATCCCAGACCCGTGTGCCGGCCACGGCGCTGCGACCCAGTTGCAGGTTGCGCCCGCCGGTTTTCATCACACTGCGGCTGGCGGCGGGAATAAGGCGCCAGGCCCCTTCATAAGCGCTCAACTCGACGGGCACGGCGAACTGCTCGCGGACAATCGCGGCGAACCCGGCCAGCGACCGGCGGCCGTCAGCAAACAGCGCGGTGCACGCCAATACCGCGCAATCGGGCACCGCCTGACGTTCCTGCAAAGCCTTGGGCAGCAAACCGGTCAGCGCGCGCAATTGCGCCTGCACCGGTGATGCCCCCGGTGTGACGAAGCCCAGCGCCACTCGGTGCTTGCGCATCACTTTGTAGAGCAGGCTGAGCAAGCGATGCTGGAACAGATCGAGAAACGCCGCCGGTGCATGATCCTTGGCCCGCGCCCGTTGTTGCAGCCAGTCCTGATAAGCGTAGGGGAGTGGGCCGTCAGGGCCGCCGAGGCCGAATATCGGCGTGTCGATCGTCAGCGGCTCGCCCGGTTCTTCGCGCAAGGCTTCGAGCTGGCTGATGGCAAACATCGGCGTTAGTGGTCCGCGCAGTTTCACCGCTTCGGCCTGAGGCGAGGTGCCGCTGCCGAGGGGTTCGGCCTGAGGTTGCTCGCGTTCCAGCACCAGCAACGCCTGCAACAACTCGAACGCCTGCGGATCGCGGCGCAGACGTTGGCTCAGCGTCAGAGCGACAGCGGCATGCCGGCTTGGGGTTGCCATGCCTTGACCTCCTTGTCGGACTGCATCAGCACCGTGCGCACAAAGCGATTGGCCGTGGCGTACAGGGAAAAGAACTGCGCCAGCACCGCCGAAAACAGCACCGCGCTGCTGCCGACAAAGTGCTGCGGATCAAGCTGCAACTGCACCTCCAGACCATTGCGCCAACCGCGCCAGGCATCGGCGCCGACATGGCCGATCACGCGTTGGCAATTGAGCTGCAGCAAGCCTTCGATCTGGCGTAAAGCGCTGGCCTCCTCACGCAGGTTATGCAGATGCAGAATCTCTTTCAGCGCGTCCAGCGCCTGCGGGCCTTCCACCAGCGACAGGTGATTGAGGGTCAGTTGCGACACCAGTCGCCAGCGCGAATCACCGTCCAGGCGCGGCAGACTTTGCGCGCTCGGCGGATTGCGCAGGCGTGCCCAGGCAACCGGGCCGGGGCGCTCGAAACCCAGCGGCGTACCGGCCGGCAGACTTTGCGCCAGATGACGATTGGTACAGAGCAACTCTGCGGTAAGGCTGTAATCGGGCAGATCGGTCTGTGGCTGAAAACGGGTGTCGACCACGCTCACCAGCAAATCGCTGCCAAGCCGATTCGGTGTCAGGCCGTTAACCCGCCGCGCATGCCAGTAACGCTGTTGCTCGCCGCCGCTGTGCTGGCTGCCGTAATACGCCGGCAGACGCTGCACGCCGGCACTGGAACTGGCGCGCATGCCGCGAATGCTGTGGATCTCGACACTGTTTTCGCGGTGGCTGTCGGCGATCAACCGATACTCGCTGCGCGTACCGTCGGGGCGCAGCGGCTCGGAAGTACGCGGGAACAGGTTGATCACCGGCGCGCAGCCCAGCGCGATGTCGCTGGCCTGCAAGTGCACGCGGCTGCTGGGAGCACGGTCGAAAACGATGTACAGATAGAGTGTCTGACTGTCGCTGGAGACACCGCCCAGTGGCAGATCGAAGAAGTGGAATTTGTCCGGGAACGCAAAGTATTCGGCGAGCAAACGCATGCCCGGATGGACACCGTCTTCATCCGGCAACAGCGCTTCGTCATCAGCGAAACCGACAATGTTCGGCAGGCCTTTGACCACCGTCGGAACGCTGCCCGGCGAGCCCGCCAGTACCTGCACTGCATGGGCGCCGAGCAGGTCATACAGGCAGGCATTGACCACCGGTGACGCCGCGAGATGAATGCGCAATTGCTCGATGCCCAACGCCGACCATTGGCTTTCACCGCGGCAGCGCAGACTCAGGCGCAATGCCGAACGCGACTGCGCCACACCGGTCAGTGCCTGGGCTTCGTCGCTGCCGAGCAACAACGCCTCGGTGACTTCGATCGGCCACAAATGCACGGCGGCCGACGTACGAAAGTGAATGCTTTCGCCCTTGCTGGTGGTCACGAACAGCGGTGTGTCACGGGGCAGGGGATAGCCGTCGTCAAGATTGCCTTTGCTCGGGTCAGGCTCGAACTGCACGATGGCGCAGGACGGCAGCGGTCGCATCGCCAACGGATAAAGTTGCTCGAGCAGCGCATCGCTGAACTCGGCGTAGTCATCATCCAGGCGCCGTTGCAAGCGAGCGGCGAGGAGGGCGAAACCTTCCAGCAAACGCTCGACGTGCGGATCGGGACATTCGCCCGGCGACAACTCCAGACGCCGCGCGACTTTCGGATAGCGCTCGGCAAACTGACTGCCGGCGTGGCGCAGCCAAGTGAGTTCGCGTTGGTAGTAGTCGAGCAGTTGCGGGTCAATCGAGTCGCTCATGGCGCACCTCCAGCCCTTGGCCACCGGGTTCGATGACGAACGCCACCGGCCACTGCTGGCGGCCGCTGCGCAACTCGCCGAGCAGGCGAATGCTCATTTGCTGCGGATGCCCGGGCAAGGGATTGACCTGAACGTCGCCCAGCAGCAGGCGCGGCTCAAAATTCGTGATGGCTTCGCGGATATCCCGTGCCAGCCGCCGACGGTCGTCGCTGCGCTGCTGTTGCAAAGTGCTCCAGTCGGCGATGCCATAGTCGATCACACTGGGTGGCGTGGTCAGCGTGCGCGGGCCACGCCGCGTATTGAACAGGCGCCCGAGCTCGGCGTGCACCGAGTCGAGCAAGTCCTGCCGATCGAACTCGCGCGCGCCCTCGGCCTCGCTGGACGCGAGGCGTTCGAACAGCGGTGCGCGCATGCCGGTGCCTGCCATGGCCAGAGCGCCGGGTTAGCTGACAAGCTTGTTGGCGGCCATGTCCCAGGTCGACGCGGCGGTGCCTTCCTTGGTGCCATCGTCTTTCTGTGCGGTGAGTTCCCATTTGATCTTGGTGAAGTTCAGCGACACGGTTTCCACCGGTTTACCGCCGGTGCCGCCGCTGACACTGACGTTGGACAGCACCACGTTGGTGAGGGTGTAGACGATAAAGGGCATCAACTGCCCGCTGCCTTCGGCGGCGTTGCGGCCGATGGTGATGATGGCTTCGGGGATCGGTTTGCCTGCGCAGCAGTATTCGTTGAGTGACGGCGTCGAGCTGTCGATAAACTTGGTCACGGTGAACTCGCCGACATGGGGTTTACCGGAAGTCCGTTCCGAGTTGCTGACGTCGTTGGTGACTTGCATCGCCACGTTGTGGCTGTAGGACATGACTTCGATCTTGTCCGCAAAACCTTCGAGCAGGCTGTCGCCTTTGATGTCGCCGCCGAGGTCGAGAATGATTGCATCCATCGCTTGAAACTCCTGAAGGGTGTCGCGCTAGATAAAGAAAGCCCCCACCGCAGCAGCGGCGGGGGCAAAGCAGGTCAGGCAGCAACCGGTGGCGGCAAAGTCGCCACCAAGCGGATCGACGCGGTCAACTCTTCGAGCTGGAAGTGCGGGCGCAGAAACACCGTCGCGCGATAGGCACCGGGCTTGCCGGCCACTTCGGTGACGTCCACCCGCGCTTCACGCAACGGGTACTGCGCCTTGATTTCCTGCGGCGCGTTGTCGTTGATCAGCACGTAATCGGCGATCCAGTTATTGAGGTAGGTCTGCACGTTGTCGCGGGTCATGAAACTGCCGACCTTGTCGCGCATGATCACCTTCAGGTAATGGGCGAAACGCGACGCCGCGAGCACGTACGGCAGCATCGCCGAGATCCGCGCGTTGGCGTTGGCCTCGTTGGTGTTGTAGACCTTGGACTTGTTGGTGGTCTGGCCGCCGAAGAACACCGCGACGTCGCTGTTTTTCTTGTGGCACAGGGCGATGAAACCGAGGTCGTTGAGTTCCTTCTCGCGGCGGTCGGTGATCGCCACTTCGGTCGGGCATTTCAGCGACAGGTCGCCGGAGCTGGTGCGGAAGGTGTGCGCCGGCAAGCCTTCGACCGCGCCGCCGCCTTCAGCGCCGCGAATCGCCGCGCACCAGCCGTACTTGGCAAAGGCTTCGGTGATGCGTTGCGACAGCGCCCACGCGGCATTGCCCCACAGGTATTTGCTGTGGTCGGTGCCGTTGACGTCTTCGACGTAGTTGATGCCTTCCACCGGCGAGGTGTCGGGGCCGTAGGGCAGACGCAGGAGGAAATGCGGCAGCACCAGAGAGACGTAGCGCGAATCTTCACTCTCGCGGAATGAGCGCCACTTGATCAGCTCCTGGCTCTCGAAGACCTTGGACAAATCACGCGGCACCGCCAGTTCGGTGAAGCTGTTCATGTCGAACAGACGAGGGCTGGCGGCAGCAATGAATGGCGCGTGAGCCGCGGCGGCGACGTTCGACAGTTTCTCCAGCAGGCCGATGTCCTGCGGGTGACGGCCGAAGGTGTAGTCACCGACCAACAGGCTGAAGGGATGGCCACCGAAGGTGCCGTATTCCTCTTCATAGATCTTCTTGAACAGTGCGCTCTGGTCGAACTCGACGGCTTTCTCCAGGTCGTTCTGCAACTCTTTCTGCGTCACGTTGAGCAGGCGCAGTTTCAGCCGGGTGCTGGTTTCGGTGTTCTGCACCAGCAGGTGCAGACCGCGCCACGAGGCTTCGAGTTTTTGCAGGTCGGGGTGGTGCAGGACCTCGTTGAGCTGGGCGCTGATCAGCTCGTCGATCTGGCTGATGCGGTCGTTGATCATCGCCACGGTGTCCTTGTCGATGGCCATGCCTTCGTCGAGTACCTGGGTGGCGAATTCCGCGAGCATGTCGCGAGCGTAATCCTGCTGACTGTCATCGTGGGCCATGCGGCCGTCGAGAATGATCTGGTCGAGCAGGGAAAGTGTCTCGGTCGTACTGTCGCTGGCTTGTTTCTGAGCTGAAGCGGGCATGGCGAATTCTCCCCTCGATTAAGTGGACGATCAGGCTTGCGGTTCGGCCGGGGCCTCGGCGTCAGCGGCCGGGGTAGCGGTGTCCGGGCGGGCCGATTTGATTTCCTGCAGGCCTTCGGTGTTGGCGATGACGTCGCGCAACAGCTTGTCCAGGTCATCGTTGCCATCGAGTTTGGTCAGCAGATCGCGCAGGCGCTGGCGGGCTTCGAACAGGCGCCGCAGCGGGGTGACTTGCTCCACCACTTTGACCGGATCGAAGTCGTCGATGTGTTTGAAGTTGAGTTCGATATTGAGCTTGCTGTCATCGCCGCTGAGGGTGTTGTTGACCTGCAGCGTGGCGCGCGGGCTGATCGAGGCGAGCACTTCGTTGAAGTTGTCGCGGTCGATTTCGGTAAACCGCCGGTCAGTCAGTTTTGCCAATGGTTCTAGCGGCTTGCCCGAGAGGTCAGCGAGGATCCCGACCACCAGCGGCAGTTCTTTTTTCTCGATGGCGTTGCCGATTTCGACGTCGTAAGTGATTTGCACTCGGGGCGGGCGCACCCGGTCGAGCTTGTGCTGAGTACTTTCTGCCATGACGGCGGACTCCGATGCGATGAGCGGGCGCAATGCATCGGGGAGGCCCGTTCATCGCTTTCCCTTGCTGGACCGTAGGTTAGAAAGGGAGGCAGATGACCTGTCGTTCCTTTGACAAACCTTCTTGATTCGGCTGTAGGAACCGAACTACCCAAGACGCTAGAACAGGTCTATAAAAAAGCAAGCAAAAACATTTTTGGACAGGTTCGTGAAAAGGAAAATTCATTTTGCGTACACGACTTTTTCTAACGCTGATATTGGTGACTCTGGCCGGTTGCTCGTTCTTCGGGCCGAAAGTGGACCTCGACAGCCTGACCCTCGACGTCGCCCCGAAAGCCAACGACGACACGCCGATTGCCGTGGACTTCATTGCGGTCGCCGACCCCGACCTGCTCAAGCAATTGTCGGGCATCAGTGCCAGCCAGTGGTTCGCCGGACGCGAGCAGTACCAGCGCGACTATCGTCAGTTGATGAGCGTGTGGGGACTGGAGCTGGTGCCGGGGCAATTCATCGACCGCCAACCCTTCCCGCTGGGGGGCAAGAAGGCTGCTGGACTTTTGGTCTTCGCCAGCTATAACACACCCGGAGCACACCGCTTGCGGCTCGATGATCAGAGCGAGGCGTGGCTGAAATTCGACAGTCGCGAGATGAGCCTGGTCAACGCCACCGAACACTGAAACACCACCGCTGCCGCCGGATCGCGGCCTTGTCGAAGGGAGTCGTATGAGTCTGCTACCTGACGCGGTTTGCTGGCACGAAGGCATGCAATTGCTGCCGCAGCATTTTCAGTTGCAAGGGCTGCGGGCCGAAGCGCTCGGTGCGCATCTGGCGCAAGCCTGCAACCCGTGGTTCTGGGGTGTCAGCCACATGGAGTTCGATCCTTCGGCGCTGAGTGCCGGGGTGGTGCGGGTGGTGTCGCTGCAAGGGACGATGCCCGACGGCTTGCCCGTGGATTTGCAGGCCGGGATCGGGCCGACGCTGGAACTGGATGTCGGCGCGGCGATCGATGCCACCGACGACGCCACCGTTACCGTTTACCTGGCGATCAGCCCGATGTGGCGGGCCGGGCAGTTGCTGCCGCTCAAGGGCCGCTTGCAGTCGGTGGTGGGCGACGCACTACCCGATCTCACCAGCGGCGAGTTCCCTGAATCGATCACCGTGTGGCGCCCCAATCCACGCCTGTGCACGCAACTGAACAAGGCCGATTCGATCTGCCTGCCGCTGCTGAAAATCCGCAAGGAGGGCGGCGGTTTCCTGCCGCTGTCTTATACCGCGCCGACGCCGACCCTGTTACCAGAGTCCGCGCTCGGTCGACGCATCGCCGGCCTCTGCGCGCGGGCACGGGAAAAGTGCCTGTTTCTCGGTGGCCGTTTGCGTCAGGCGCAGCAGGCCGGCAATCAGGACGACGCGCTGGAAATCCGTCGGCATTTGACCGCGTTGTGGGCACGCCTGCCGGAAGTCGAAGGCGCACTGAACAGCCGCATCGCCCATCCGCAAACCCTTTATGTGCACCTGCTCGGAATGGCGGGCGCGTGGTCGGCGCTCGATCCGCTGGCCGGCGTGCCGGCGTTTGCCCCGCTGGATTTTGTCGAGTTGCAGCGCGGTTATGACGCGGTGCTGCAATGGCTGGAAACCACCCTCGAACTGATCCGCGCCGGCTACCGCAGCCTGCCGTTCGAACGCGGTGAGCAGAGTTTTTCGATTCAATTGCCGGACGAGCAGCCGAGTCAGCGTCTGGTCATCGGTCTGCGCATGCCCAACGGTGCCAGCGAGCAAGCCGCGATCGACTGGTTACGCGGCGCGATCATCGCTTCGGCGCCGCACATCGCGTTGCTCAGTCGTCAACGCATGAGCGGTTTGTCCCATCAGGCCATGAGCCGCAGCGAACAGGTGGCCTACAGCGTCGGCGAGGACACGCGGCTGTTTGTGCTGACGGCCGAAGGCGCGTGGTTCGACGCGCAACTGCCGCTGATGATCGCCGCACCGGCGGCGAAGCTGACCAGCAGTCCGTGGCAAGTGGTGCTGTTTGTCGCGCAAAACAGTGAAAGCGCCTGATCACACAAGGAACGCCGTATGTCGCAAGGAAGTGCCGCAAGCCTTGGGTTGCAGGACGCACCGTTGAGCAGCGCGTTCCGCCAGACGTGGCAGCAATGGCAACAGGACTGGGTGCAATTGCCCAAGGACAGCGAGGACGAAGCGGCGCTGGTGGAGACCGTTGTCGAACTGTCCACGCAAGCGTCGCAGCGATTGTGGCGCACCGCTTATGCGCGGGTCGGCGATTCGGCGACCGAGCAGGTCAAGGCGCTGGTGTATGCATTCGTCGCGCTGGTCGATGAGACCCTGCTGTTCACGCCATGGCCCGGGCAAGCGGCGTGGCAGGACAAACCCTTGGAGTCGCGGCTGTACGCCAGCCGTCAGGCCGGTGAGCAAGTGCCGGCGGCGATTCAGACACTGCTCGACGAGCAGCAGTCGACCACCCGCGATCTGGCCAACGTCTATCTGCAGTGCCTGATCCTCGGCTTTCATGGGCGTCTGCGGGGCGAACACAGCCAGGTGCAATTGGAGAAGTGGCGGTTGGCGCTGTACACCTTTGCCTGGCAGGACGAAGCGAGTTATGGCGGAGTTAGTCAGCGCTTGGTGCAGCCGTCGCTGACCACTCCATTGCAACTGCCGGTGCGCACGGCGCTGCCGGATGGCTTTCGCCTGGCGCTGGGGATTCTGGCGATGCTGCTGTTGCTGACCGGGCTTGGTCAGTTTCTCTGGCGTGACATTCAGTCGGAACTGGAACCGGTGCTGCAGATCATCGATTCGGTGGCGCCAGCGGAGCAAGACTCATGAGTACCCTGACGATAGTCGCGTGGATTGTCGCGTTGCTGCTGGTCGTGGTAATCATCGCCGTGGCGGTGTGGTGGTTGCGCACCCAGAGTGGCGCAGCGATCCGCAGTTTTTATGCGGCCGTGCGGCAAATGGAGCAGGAGCAGGGCAGTCACGACCGCTATCAGATGCCATGGCTATTGATGCTCGGCGACGAAACCCAGGGCACGCAACTGGTCAATGAATGGCGTCTGCAACCGACCGACAAACCAGCGTGGTTCGGCCGCTGGTGGTCAGATCCCGAAGGCGCCGTGCTGGTGGTGCCGCAGGCGCTGTTTCTGCCCGACGACGGTATGCATTTGCAGCGTGGCGGCTGGTGGCGTTTGCTGGGGTTGATCTTACGGATGCGCAGCAAGCGGCCGCTGGACGGGGTGGTCTGGCTGGTGCCGGTCAGTCGTCTGAGCAATCTGGAACAGGCCGCCAGCCTCGGTCTGGCCGCGCGCCGGCGCTTCATCGACCTGTTGCAACGTTTTGGATTGAGTGTGCCGGTGTACGTGATCATCACCGGACTCGAAGAACTGCCGGGATTCCAGGAATTGATCAGCGCGCTGCCCGACGAAGCCCGCGAGCGTACCCTGGGCTGGTCCTCTCCTTATTCCCGCGATGCGGTTTGGCAAGGGCAGTGGAGCGATCAGGCACTCGATCGCATCCATCGCGCGGTAGCGGAAGCCATTATCGAAATCGGCACGTTGTCCGGCCAGTTGAGCGCCGATCTGTACGCCTTGCCGGAGCGTCTGGAAACGTTGCGGCGTGGTTTGCAGAGTGTTCTGGAACCGGTGTTTCAAGGCAACGCTCAGGGTGAAGCGCCGTGTTTTCGCGGTGTCTATTTCAGCGCCAGCCAGGCCTCGGAGGATGCCAAAGACGGATTCTCCGCCGACGACAGCGGCTTGCAGCAAAGCGTGTTCGTGCGCCAGTTGTGGCGCCAGCGCCTGGTCGGCGAGCGCGGATTGGCGCAAGGCGTGCCGCGTCTGTTGCGCTTGCGTCAGCGTTGGCAGCGATTGACGGCCGGTGTGGCGCTGGTAGTCGGGGTGATCTGGGCGGTGGCGATGCTGTGGGTCTGGCAGGTGTCGGTCAAGGATGCCCACGAACTGGCGCGGCAGATGCAGGGCGCGCAAAAAGGCTACGTGGCGATCAGCGACGAGGCGCAGCGGGTCGACTCGACCCGACGCAATGTGCAGACCTTTTGGCGTGTGCTGGAGCGTGCGCCGCACTGGAACTACGTTTCTCTGGTGTTTCCGACGTCGTGGTTTTCCTCGCTCGACAATCGACTCGAACAGCAAGTATTGCAGTCCACCCAGCGCCACATCATGGTGCCGCTGCATGACCTGTTGAGCGCGCAACTAGCGCAGATCAAGGCGATCCGCAGCACCGACCGACGCAGCAGTGTCGAAAGCGACGACCCGGCGCAGTGGCAGAACTATCTGAAGGCGAACGATCTGGTGGATCGGGCACTGCGATTGGAGCAGCAGAATCAGCTGTTCAATCAGGTGCAAAACAATCAGCGCGCGCCACTGGACGACCTGGTGCAACTGAGCAACAACGCGCTGTCGCTGAACCTCAACACGGGCACCTTGCCCTACGCGGCGTTCTACAATCGGCTGCTCGTGGCCGGGGAAGACGGCAGCTTGCAGGCGCTTGATCTGAGCGTCGACCGGCCGCAGATCGTCAGTAACTTTTCCGGGTTGATGCAGCGCTGGCTGGATCAATATTTTCTCGCCGACAACTTTGTCAGCAAGGCCGGTTACCTCAAGTTGCATCTGGATCAACTGCAAGCTGGCAGCGGCAACAGCCTGCGCGAGCTGGAAGACCTGACCGCGCTGGTCGACGATCTGCAAGCGGCGATCGCCCTGACCAATTCGACGTGGAGTCGCGGCAAGGGCCAGGAGCTGGTGCCGGGTTATGGTGACTTCCTCGCCAAAGTGGGCAAGAGCACATTGTTGGGCGCGCAAGTCCAACAAGACCTCGACACGCAAGCGTCACGCTTGCAGCAGAGTTTCCGCGATCAATGGATCGCCCAGATCGGTTCGCGGGACAACCTGCTGGTGCAGCAAGTCAGCGGGCAGTTGGCGTTGCAAGACCAAGTGGTGAAACTCGATAACGCGATACAGGCGCTGTTCAAGCGCGACTTCGTTTCGGTCGCCCTGCGTGCCAGCGAAGACAACGTCAATATGCAAGGCCAGACCGTGGACGGCGATGACCTCAATGAGTCGCTGAAATATTTCGCCGATTACAACAGCTACATCGCCGAAGAACTGCCACGCATTCCACCGGACTATCGCGTTGCGGTGCTCAAAGCCGCCGAGCGTGCCGCCGCCCAGGCGATGTGGTTGAGCCTCAAGGATCACAACGATCAGGCGCATCCTTACGCTGTGTTCAATGTGCAGGCCGAGCAAGCCATGGCCCTGCAAAAGGCTTTCGTCGAGGTGCACCGCGCGGATCTCTCCACCCGCCTGCAAGCGGCGCTCAATCGCCGCGCCATGGCGCAGCTTATTGGTGGTCTGGATGAAATCACCGCGCAACCGCTGTTCGGCGGACGGGCCGAAATCAGCCAGTGGGACGGTTCGAAAAACCTTGGTCTGGAACTGTTCGGCGCCAGCGACGTGCAGGATCTCAAACTGAGCCTCAAGCAGCAGTTCAACACCATGCTCGGCATCACTGAGCGGCGCACGTCATCGTTGCAGTGGCTGACAACGCAGCAAGCCAATCTGTCGGCACTGGATTACGAACGCGTGACGCAGTTCAGTGCGCTCAACGACGAACTGCGCAAATACAAAGAGGCCAACCCGGCCAGTTCGCCGGCACAGATCGAGCAACTGGTCAGTCGCGACTTCGTCGAGATGGACGTCAATTCCTGCCTGCAAATGTTGCAGACCGCCAACGTCGCCGGCGGACGCGGCACGTTGGCGATGCGCGCGGTGGAGCTGCAACAGGAAGCCATGCAGCGTTGCCAGATGCTGCAAGTGCAACAGGCCGCTGCGGCATGGAATGAGCTGGCCAACTACTTCAATCAATATCTGGCGGATCGCTTTCCGTTCGCCAACGGCGTGCAGATGCAGGACGCCGATCCGGCGCGGGTTGAGTATTTTCTGCAACTGATCGACAAGAAACTGCCGGTCGCGCAGGCCGGCCTTGTCACCAACCAGACCCCGGAGCGCCTGGCCGCAGCGGACTTTCTCAACCGCTTGAAGCAGGCGAGCACTTGGCTGACGCCGCTGTTCGTGCGTGACAAGAGCGGCATCCTTGGCGTCGAGCTGGACGTGCGCTGGCGCACCGATCGCGATGATGAGCTGGGCGCCGATCAGGTGATTGCCTGGGGCTTGCTCGCTGGCAATCAGCAAATCAACTATCCGGCAGCCGAGCAACCGAACCTGCGCTGGATGGTCGGCCAGCCTGTCCGCCTGACCCTGCGCTGGGCGCGTAACGGCAAGGAGCGGCCAGTCAATGATCCCCAGCAACCGAATCTGGTGGTGCGTGATCTGGAGGCCGGTTGGGAGTACGGCGGGCCATGGTCATTGCTGCGCCTGATGCGCGCGCATTTCTCGGTGCAGCGTCAGCCAAACGTGGATTACACCGATTTCCCGCTGACGTTGCGTTTACCCGTGACCGGGGCGCCGGACAGCGTCACCAGCGACTTCACGCGCATGTTCGTGCGTCTGTCGTTGATGAGCCAAGGCTCGAAACTGCCGCTGTCGATCGCGCCGTTGCCAACCCGTGCACCGCGCTCACCGTTTCAGGTGACCGGCAGCACTGCCGCCCTCGAATCGCAGAAGGAGGACCTGTGAGTCTGCCATCGACCGCTGTGCCAGACCTGATTGATCAACTGCTCGCGCCGATCAGCGCGGACGCGCCCTGTGGCGTCGATTTGCGCTATGAACGTGAGTTCGATCAGTTACGCGACTTGCGCCGCGAGGACGATGCCAGCCTGCCGACCGGTGTCTGGCAGTCGACACTGAAGCGGGCGAACTGGCCGGACGTCGAAAAACTCACGACGACGTTATTGCTGGAGCGCAGCAAGGACCTGATGCTCAGCGCCTGGCTCGGCGAGGCATGGCTACACCTGCAAGCGCTGGACGGATTGCCCGGCAGTCTGGCGCTGATCGCCGGTTTGTGTGAACGCTTTCCCGAGCAGTTGCACCCGCAGGCCGAGGACGGCGACCAGTCGTGGCGGGTGATTCCGCTGGAATGGCTGGTACGCCGCTACAGTGAAATATTGCTCACGCGGGTGCCCTTGTTCGGTAGCCGCAACAGCGATTTCGAGGCTTACACCCTGGAAGTCTGGCGGCGCTTGCAGGTGCAGCAAGTGCAGACCAACGACAGCAAGAACGCCAAGACCTCGGCGGAAACCGCGCGCAATGAACAGAAGAAACTCAACGAACAAGTGCGCGCCACGCCGCTGGCGTTCTGGCTGCGCACTCAGGGCAATCTGCTCCTGAGCCTGCAACACTTGCAACGGCTCAACACCTGGAGTGATGCCTATCTGGGAGATCAGGCGCCGGGATTGCGCCCCTTGCAGGACACCATCCAGGCGCTGCTGAAACTGGTTCAGGAGTTTATCGCCATGCACCCACAACAACCGGCACCGCCACCGCCGCTGGTCGAAGCCCCCGTCGCCGTTGCGCAGCCAGAAGAACCCGCACCGGTAGCCTTGGCCTTTCGTGAGCCGGCCAATCGCGAAGAGGCGTATCGCCAACTGCTGCTGATCGCCGAATACCTCGCCCGCACTGAACCCCACAGCCCGGTGCCGTATCTGATCCGCCGGGGAGTCGAGTGGGGTAACAAGCCGCTGAGCGAATTGCTCGGTGAGTTGATCAGTGCCGATGCCGAATCGCGACGTTTGTGGACGTTGCTTGGCGTGCTTTAGTGCACGCGCTGGTTGTTGAGTTTGGGTGGTAGCGCGATGGGCGTCAGCACTGGCTCGCCCGAGAAAAACGCCACGAGGTTTTTGCCTACCAGTTCCACCGTGCCTTGCGTCGCTTCCGGTGACAGGCCGGCGACATGTGGTGTCAGCAACACGTTGCTCAGGGTTTTCAGCGCATCCGGCACTTGTGGCTCGTGGTCGAACACATCCAGTGCGGCGCCGGCAATTCTGCGTTGTTCAAGGGCGGTGATCAGATCCGCCGTGGCGATCACACTGGCGCGGGCAATATTGACGATAAACCCTTTCGGACCAAGCGCATCGAGCACCGCGCGGGTGACCAGATGCTGTGTGCCGATGCCGCCGGGCGTGGCGACGATCAGGAAGTCCGACGCCCGCGCCAGTTCGGTCGGCGTCGAGCAGAACGCGTAAGGCACATCGCTGCGCACTTGACGGCTGTGATAGCTGATCTGCATGTCGAAGCCAAGGTTCGCGCGTTTGGCGATCGCCATGCCCACGGCGCCCAGTCCGAGAATCCCCAGGCGTTTGTCGGCCAGCGACGGGCGCATGATCTTCGGCCACTCCCCACGGCGGACGGCAGCGTCGCAACGCGGGATGTCGCGAACCAGCGCCAGCAGCATCGCCATCGCATGGTCGGCCACCGACGAGGCATTGACCCCAGCGCCGTTGGTGACAGTGATGCCGCGGTTGCTCGCGGCTTGCAGGTCGACGTGCTCGTACCCGGCGCCGATCACCGTGATGATTTTCAGCGCGGGCAGGGCGGCGATTTCATCGGCGCTGAGGCCCAATGGGCCACGGGTCAGCACTGCGTCGATGCGGCTACCGTGGGTGGCGATGGCTTGCGCACGTTCGGCGGGTGTCGGAGCGAGAATCAGGTGGAAGCCCTGATGTTCGAGGATTGGCAAATAGTCATTGATGGTTTCAACCAGTACCAGAACGGTTGCGGGCATTGCGCGGCTCCTGTGAACGTCTGCGGGTTGATCGCGAAAGTCGTTTCAGAGTGCTGAATCCGCAGCGACTTGGCAATCGTTGTCATTGGCGCAGTGGTGCTTTGATTCTGGACGGCTTCGGACAAGAAGCAAGGCTGGGAGCACACCGGTGATCCGGTGTGCTGTCGGTATCATTGGGCCGCTTGGGCTTTGGCTTGCTCAGCCATCGCGAGTGGCTTGATATCGTAGGTCGGATAGAACTCGGTGCGGTAACTGCCCCATGCAGTGTTTTCCAGGGCCAGGTTAACTTCCGCCAGACGCGAGACAGGAAAGCGCACGGTCACGACCTGGCCGATTCCCATCATGATGTTCCAGCTCACCACCTCGACTCCGGCCGGGGGGAACGTTTTATGGAAACCCTGTTGCGCAAGCTGAGCTTTGAGTTCACTCAACGGACGGGTTTGATCATGTTTCAGAAACACGGTCAGCATCATCGCGTTGTCGGCGGTGGCGACGGCATTTTTTGCGGGTTGGGTGGCGGCTTGTGCGCTGACCCCGGCGCAATAGACAGAAGAAATCAGTAACGTCGACATCAGCAGGGTTTTAATTGACTTTTGCATAGCGAACTCCTGGTTTTATTGTTTGATGGCGGACTTGGTTTCTATTGTTCCGGTATAGGGCGCGTGAACGACATGAATGCGCACAAGAGGATTGTTTTCTACCATGTCGCGGGGGACTTCCCGAGAATAAGTGAACTCGCGTTTGTTCAGTGTTTCCAGACGTCTGACCCATGTTTTGGTCGGGCCGATATCCGGCACAAGAATGTGTTGTTGCTGATCGCCGGTGACAAAGAAATACCCGCCACCGCCATTGTTGTACTTTGATTCGCCTGTATCGGTGTAAAAGAACTCGTATCGATTACGCTCCGGATCCCACGTCGATATGCCAACGACGCCGGGGTACTTCGCTTTGACGTCTGTTTCCGGGGCGCCGTCGATATAGACCTTGGTGGTCAGCCATCGCGGCGAAGAAGCCAGCTCGCGGACATCGGCGTTGGCGCTGGCGAGCGGGGCAAGCAGTGCGGCCAACAACAGGCCGCTCATCATGTTATTTTGCATGCTGTGTCCTCTTATCACACTTGAATTATTAGTCTTCGAATTCGGAGCGATAAAAATATAGACCTGCCATGGAATATTGTTCAATGGCTGGGTAGTTGTTTGTAACAAATGGCTGATATTCGGTTTTGAGTAATATTTTGTTGTGGGTTTTTTTGCTGTTTATGGTGTAGGAATATTCTGAAAAGTTGGTTTTCGATTTGCTTATTTGTTGGCGTTGTCTGTAGTTAAAGTCGCTGGCTCTCTTAATTAATTACACGATGCTGCAGGACAGAGGATGCCGTAATAAATGTCTGGTTGACGCAACCGCAGCAAGTCAGGTTGCGTCTATTTCAGGAGGCTTCCTTAGAACTTCACTTCAGCACTGTCGATTAACCGTGCGAAAGCGGCACCGAGGGTGGCGTTGTGATGGTTGATGATCACTTCGGCCGATAGCGCAGCAGTGTCCATGCAGGTGTGGGCGTCGCTGACCAGCAGTGGTCTGAAGCCAAGATCGGTAGCGCTGCGACAGGTGCTGTCGATGCAGAACTGGCTTTTCATGCCGACCACATAGAGGTCGTCTATCTGTGCGGCTTTGAGTTGCTGTGCGAGGTCAGTGCCATGGAAAGCATCGGGACGGGATTTGTCGAAGAGAGTGTCGATGTCAGCGTCCAGTTCAAGCGCTGGCAGCAATTGCCAGAATGGACTGCCAGCGGCGATCAATGAGCCGTCCGGACCGGTGTGGCGCACGGCGAAGATCGGCACTTGCGTCGCGCGGGCCTGAGCGACCAGGCGCTGGATGTTGGCCAGAACCCGTTCGCCCTGGTAGGGCTTTTCCGGTCCGTGGAACAGACCGACCTGCATATCGATGATCAACAGTGCTGCGGGCATGGTGTTTCTCCTTGGGTGCTGCAGATGCCGCACGGACGGGAGAAACAACAAGGCCCCGTCCATTGCTGGCGGGGCCTTGGGTTTGCTGCGCTGGGTTTACCTCAGACAGAAACACCACGACCCGCCGGTGGCGGTCGTGGTGGTACGGGTGAGTTGCAGCGCGCGAATGTTCATGGGCCGATCATGCTGGCGCTGATATCGGGCTGTCAATGAGCGGGTCAAGTGACGTACTGCGCAATGCCATTGCCGAATGACCAGTTCTCTTTCTTGACCTCGACCAGATTGATGAACACGTCTTCCAGGCGCACCGCCAACTGTGTGTGCAGGCTTTCGGCGATGGTTTTGAACAGCAACTGCTTTTTCTCCACCGTGCGCCCTTCGCTGATGGTGATCTGAATGAACACCACACCTTCACTGCGCTGGATCCCCAGATACTGCGGGTCGTAGATGAGGTGCTGACTGTCGTGCTCGGTGAGGATCTGGAAGTTGTCGTGCTCGGGCACATCGATACAACTGCGCAGGGCCGCGTAGATCTGCTCGCCGATGCGTTTGGCGAAAGAGGGGTCGGGGTTTTGCTGGATATCGACGCGAACCAGTGGCATGGGAAGGCTCCGCAGGGCAGGGGACTCATCTCACGCTAGATCATGTGGGGCAAATTGAAAGGGTTGGGTGCTTGATGGCGGAGGCGTTTTCTAAAAGGTCTCTGTATGAGACGACCTACCTGACTTGCAGATTTTGCCTACGAAACCGCCAGATTCGTCTGCTACCACGGCAAATGATGAATGCGAAATCATGAGGCTACAAAGCTGCCTGTTCAGCCACTGCCAGCAGCCAAGGAAGGCGAATGCTTCAGAACGATCGGGAACATCTGGAACTCGAAAGACTACAAAACGAATCACGCAAGCTCATTGTCGAGAGACGCAAGCTTATGGCCGAGGAAAACAAACTAAAGCGAGAAAGGTTCTGGAACCCGGTAGTGGTAGGCACGGGACTGCTAACTGCGATTACAGCTGTATTCGGAATATTGACCAAGCTTTAATTTTGAAGCGCTTTACACATCATGGTTTGCGACCAGGCGTACCGGATGTTCAACAACGGTTTACATGCCAGATTGGTTTCGTGACCTCGCAAAGGACGATAAACATGTACATAGAAGACCCTAAAGCCAGAGTTGAACGACTTCGACGAGAGGACGCCGAGTTTGCTGAAGAGGCCAGAGGTCTGTCCCCGGCCGAGATTCGCTCAGAATTATTCAGGTTCAGTATGGGGGCAGTATTTGCGCTGGTCGTCATCACCATCGGGACGATAGTGCTTCGTTCAATCTGAAATGTTTTCAGAGACCGCTTAGCTTGGATGCGCGCTAAAAACGACATTCAACGTATCTGTGGGCGACAGCTATTAATCCGAAAACGACGCCCCGCTGATCTGCTCCGCACAACCATTCCTCAGCTAAGTCTTTGCTTCTGCTCATTTATCACGGAGAATCGCGCCCCTGTTTCGGCCGGAGCATGTCTGTCGGTTTTTTCCGACGCGTCCTGACCGAGTGGCAAGTGACCGGAATGCGGAGATCCGACCGGATGAATGATCAGGCCAATAGCGTCGAAGAGCGCTTTGATGCAGCAGCACCCGCTGAACTTTCGAGCTGGAATCGCCAGGACACCACCTGGATGTTGGGACTGTTTGGGACGGCCATCGGCGCCGGCACCCTGTTTTTGCCGATCAACGCAGGGCTGGGTGGCTTCTGGCCTCTGGTGATCCTCGCGCTGCTGGCGTTCCCGATGACGTTCTATGCCCACCGTGGCCTGACCCGCTTTGTGCTGTCCGGTCGCGAAGGCGCTGATATCACGGAAGTGGTCGAGCAGCATTTCGGCATCAAGGCCGGTGCGCTGATCACGCTGCTGTACTTCTTCGCGATCTTCCCGATCCTGCTGATCTACAGCGTCGGCCTGACCAACACGGTCGCCAGTTTCCTCGAGCATCAACTGCACATCACACCGCCACCGCGCGCGCTGCTGTCGTTCGTGTTGATCCTCGGTCTGCTGGCCGTGGTGCGTTGCGGTGAGCAGGCGATCGTCAAGGCGATGAGCCTGATGGTGTACCCGTTCATCGTCGCGCTGCTGTTTCTCGCCGTTTATTTGATTCCGCACTGGAACGGCGGCATTCTCGCTACCGCTTCGCACGTGCCGGCACCGTCCGCGTTGCTGCACACGCTGTGGCTGGCAATTCCGGTGATGGTGTTCTCGTTCAACCATTCGCCAATCATTTCCGCGTTTGCGGTCGATCAGAAGCGCCGCTACGGCATCCACGCTGAAGAGCGCAGCTCGCAGATCCTGTCCCGCGCCCACCTGCTGATGGTGGCGATGGTGCTGTTCTTTGTGTTCAGCTGCGTGCTGACCCTGACGCCGGAACAACTGGCCGAGGCCAAGGCGCAAAACCTCTCGATCCTGTCGTACCTGGCCAACCACTTCAGCAATCCGACCATCGCCTTCGCGGCGCCGTTGATTGCGTTTGTGGCGATCTCCAAGTCCTTCCTGGGTCACTACATCGGTGCCAGTGAAGGTCTTAAAGGCCTGATCATCAAGAGCGGAAAACGTCCGGGCGCCAAGGTGCTGGACCGTATTGTGGCGGCGTTCATGCTGGTGGTGTGCTGGATCGTGGCGACCCTGAACCCGAGCATTCTGGGCATGATCGAAACCATCGGTGGCCCGGTGATCGCAGCGATTCTGTTCCTGATGCCGATGTATGCGATTCGTAAGGTGCCAGCAATGTCGCGTTACCGTGGTCAGGCGTCCAATGTGTTTGTCACCGCAGTAGGTCTGGTGGCGATTTCGGCGCTGATTTATTCGCTGACTGCATAAGCCAAAACCCAGGTTACTCAGCTACAGTGGCCGCTGTGCGTGACGCGCACAGCGGCTTTTTTTCGTCTGGAGACAGTGGATTGTCGAGCGCCCCGCAACCTGTTGAACCCCCCAATCGCCGGCGCGATGTGCTTGCCGGTCTATCGATAGCAGGCCTCTTGCTGCCCGAAGCGGTGGCGTATTCGACCATCGCCGCCCTGGCACCGCAGGCCGGGGTAATCGCCCTGTTTGCCGGGTTACTCTGTTACGGGTTATTCGGCACCAGTCGCTTTGCAATTGTCTCGGCGACGTCCTCCTCGGCCGCAGTGCTGGCGGCGGCGACGGCGACCCTGGCCAATGGCGACCCGCAATTGCGCTCCACGTTGGCGGTCGGTTTGGTATTGGTCACGGGCGTGTTGTTTTTGCTGGCCGGGGCCTTTCGTCTGGGCAGTGTCACGTCCTTCATCGCCAAACCGGTTTTGCGTGGATTCGCTTTCGGTCTGGCGCTGACCATCATTCTCAAGCAGGTCGCCAGTGTGGTCGGCGTGCATCTGACCGACGCCAATCTGGTGCGCTTCGCCCCACAACTGTTTGAACAGCTGCCGCAGTGGAACTGGCCGGCCGCAAGTGTCGCTGCCGTCGCGCTGCTGTTGCTCGGAGTCTTCTCGCGATTCCCGCGAGTGCCCGGCGGCTTGCTGGTGGTGGTGATCGGCATTGCTGCCGGGCAATGGTTGAATCTGCCGGCGTACGGCGTGAAGATGATCGGCATTATCGACCTCAGCCTGGAAGTCCCCAACCTGCCGGCGCTGCCGTTCTCTGACTGGTTGCGGCTGGGCGAGGTGGGGTTTGCGTTGGTGATGATTCTGTATGCGGAGTCTTACGGGTCGATCAGCGCCTATGCGCTCAAGCATGGCGACCGCGTCACCTCAAACCGTGATCTGTTGGCGCTGGGAGCGTCGAACCTGCTCTCCGGATTGTTCCATGGCATGCCGGCAGGGGCGGGGTACTCGGCGACCTCGGCAAATGAAGCTGCAGGGGCGACGTCTCGCTGGGCCGGCGGGGTAGCCGCGTTGGTGGTGTTGATCATCGTGCTGACGGTGTTGCCGTGGATTGCCCTGACGCCGGAGCCGGTTCTCGCCGCGATTGTCATGCATGCGTTGGGTCGCGGTTTGAGTTTGCAGCCACTGGGCCGCTACTTCATCTGGCGCCGGGATCGCGTGCTGGTGATCTGTGCGGTCTCGGCCGTTTTGATGTTGGGCGTGCTGGACGGTTTGCTGGTCTCGGTGGCGATCAGTGTGCTGTTGATGCTCAAGCAAATGTCGGCCGCGGACATTCAAGTGCTGGGGCGGATTGACGGCGGGCATGATTTTGTCGATGTGCAGCGTCATCCCATTGCGCAGATTGAACCCGGCGTGCTGATCATTCGACCGAGCGAGGCGTTGTTTTTTGCCAATGTTGAACGAATCCTGGGGGCGGCGTTACGGCTGATCCGCCATGCAGAGGTGCCGGTGCACACGGTGATTCTCAGTCTTGAAGAGACGCCGGATCTTGATGGCACCAGCATTGAGGCGATGCAGGAGTTTTTCCTGCGGGTGCATCAGGAAGGTCAGCGATTGATTCTGGCGCGGCTCAAGCATGAAGCGTTGACGGTGTTGGAGGCTTTGCCTGAAGTGTTGGCCAACGGTGTGATCCTCAGCGGTTTGAGCGTCGATGGCGCCGTGCAGAAAGCCCTCAAGCTCAACCCCAAGGCATAAAAAAACGCCGCTCATCTCTCGATGGGCGGCGTTTTTCATTGCGTTGCAGCGTTAGGCTTGAACGACCGGGATGTTGGCGTTCGCAGCAGCTTCACGGAACTCGGCGATCTGGTCGAAGGACAGGTAGCGGTAGATATCGGCCGCCATGCTGTCGATCTTGCCAGCGTATTCCATGTACTCCTCGACGGTCGGCAGGCGACCCAGGATCGAAGCAACGGACGCCAGCTCGGCCGAAGCCAGGTAGACGTTCGCGCCGTCGCCCAGACGGTTCGGGAAGTTACGGGTCGAAGTCGACACCACGGTGCTGTTCGGCTCAACGCGTGCCTGGTTACCCATGCACAGCGAGCAGCCTGGCATTTCCATGCGTGCGCCAGCCTTGCCGTAGATGCCGTAGTAGCCTTCTTCGGTCAGTTGGTGAGCGTCCATTTTGGTCGGCGGCGACAGCCACAGACGGGTTGGCAGCTGACCCTTGACCTGATCCAGCAGTTTACCGGCAGCGCGGAAGTGACCAATGTTGGTCATGCACGAACCGATGAACACTTCGTCGATCTTCTCGCCAGCAACGCTGGACAGCAGACGGGCGTCGTCCGGGTCGTTCGGCGCGCACAGTACCGGCTCGCTGATGTCGGCCAGATCGATTTCGATGACTTCGGCGTATTCGGCGTCGGCATCGGCTTCCATCAGTTCCGGGTTGGCAACCCAGGCTTCCATCGCTTGAGCACGACGTTCCAGGGTACGAGCATCGCCGTAGCCTTCGCCGATCATCCAGCGCAGCAGGGTGATGTTGGAGTTCAGGTACTCGGTGATCGATTCTTTCGACAGCTTGATGGTGCAACCGGCAGCCGAACGTTCGGCCGAGGCGTCGGACAGTTCGAACGCCTGCTCCAGGGTCAGACCTTCCAGACCTTCGATTTCCAGGATGCGGCCGGAGAAGGCGTTTTTCTTGCCTTTCTTCTCGACGGTCAGCAGACCGTTCTGGATAGCGAAGTACGGAATCGCATGAACCAGGTCACGCAGGGTGATGCCAGGTTTCATTTTGCCTTTGAAGCGCACCAGGATCGATTCCGGCATGTCCAGCGGCATAACGCCGGTGGCCGCAGCAAACGCAACCAGACCGGAACCGGCCGGGAACGAAATGCCCATCGGGAAACGGGTGTGCGAGTCACCACCGGTACCGACGGTGTCCGGCAGCAGCATGCGGTTCAGCCACGAGTGGATGATGCCGTCGCCCGGACGCAGGGAAACGCCGCCGCGGGTCATGATGAAGTCAGGCAGGGTGTGGTGGGTGGTCACGTCGATCGGCTTCGGATACGCCGCGGTGTGGCAGAAGGACTGCATCACCAGGTCAGCGGAGAAGCCCAGGCACGCCAGGTCTTTCAGTTCGTCACGGGTCATTGGACCGGTGGTGTCCTGAGAACCTACGGTGGTCATCTTCGGTTCGCAGTAGGTGCCAGGACGAACGCCTTGGCCTTCTGCCAGACCGCAAGCCTTGCCGACCATCTTCTGCGCCAGGGTGAAACCCTTGGTGCTTTCAGCAGGAGCTTCCGGCTTCTTGAACAGATCGAACGGTGGCAGACCCAGTTCGGCGCGAGCCTTCTCGGTCAGGCCACGGCCGATGATCAACGGGATACGGCCGCCGGCACGGACTTCGTCCAACAGCACCGGGGTTTTCATTTCGAAGGTGGTCAGGACTTCGTCGGTGCCGTGTTTGCAGACTTTGCCAGCATGCGGGTACAGGTCGATCACGTCGCCCATGTTCATGTTGGAAACGTCGAACTCGATTGGCAGTGCGCCGGCATCTTCCATGGTGTTGTAGAAGATCGGAGCGATTTTGCTGCCGAAGCAGAAACCGCCAGCGCGCTTGTTCGGCACGTAAGGAACGTCGTCGCCGAAGAACCACAGTACCGAGTTGGTCGCCGATTTACGCGAGGAACCGGTACCGACCACGTCACCGACGTAGGCGATCGGGAAGCCTTGACCGCGCATTTCTTCGATCTGCTTCATCGGGCCGATGGCGCCCTGCTGATCAGGAACGATGCCGTCACGGGCCATTTTCAGCATGGCCAGGGCGTGCAGCGGGATGTCTGGACGCGACCAGGCATCAGGAGCAGGGGACAGGTCGTCGGTGTTGGTTTCGCCGGTAACCTTGAAAACGCGCAGGCTGATCTTGTCGGCCAGGGTCGGACGGTTCTTGAACCACTCGCCGTCAGCCCAGGATTGCAGCACGGCTTTAGCGTGAACGTTGCCGTTCTTGGCTTTTTCCGCGACGTCGTGGAACGCATCGAACATCAGCAGGGTGTGCTTGAGTTGCGCGGCAGCGACTGGCGCCAGCTCGGCGTCGTCCAGCAGGTCAACCAGAGTCACGATGTTGTAGCCGCCCTGCATGGTGCCGAGCAGTTCTACAGCGCGCTTTTTGTCCAGCAGAGGGGAGGAAACTTCGCCCTTGGCCAGTGCAGACAGGAAGCCGGCTTTGACATAAGCCGCTTCGTCCACGCCTGGTGGAATGCGATTGGTGATCAGGTCAACGAGAAATTCTTCTTCGCCAGCCGGAGGGTTTTTCAGCAGCTCGACCAGGCCTGCTGTTTGTTCGGCGTTAAGCGGCTGGGGAACGATACCCAGGGCTGCACGCTCTTCGATATGTTTGCGGTAGGCTTCAAGCACAGTTATTACCCTCATCAGTGGTCCCAAATGGGTGTCCGGGACGCTCATCCCGAAATTGCCGTACTCATGCTCCTCACGACGTTGTGGGTCGTTCGGCCAGAATTACCGGCAATTCCTTACAGAAGCTGCTTTCAAAGTTTTACGCCTGCAGAACGGGGAGCTGATGAGGGTTGGCGGTGGATTTTTCCCCGCTGGAAAAATCCCTCGCCAACACCGCTCTGAAGGAACGACTGTGCTCGTGACGCTTTGAAAACAGCTTCTAACGGACATTGGCGCCTTAAAAGGCTGGCTGATTCTACGGCAAAAAAAATTTAAAGGTAAGTCGCGCTCTATTGGACTTTCGTGGCAATGCGCGTGGCCGGGGCAAATGCCGCGCGCGGCTGTGACCCTGATGTTTGAGGGGTGATCAATGCCCGACAAAGGGCTAACATGCCGACCTGTTCCGCGTTTCAGTGTTTTGCCTATCTTATGCCCAATCAGACCATCAAGACCCCCTGCGTCGGCCTCTGCTCCACTGTTTACGGTGATCTGGTGTGCCGTGGCTGCAAGCGTTTCCACCACGAAGTGATCCACTGGAATGGGTACAACGAGGAGGAAAAGCGTGCAGTGTGGCTGCGTCTGGAGCAATTGCTGTCACAAGTGATGGCGGGCAAGGTCGAGATTTTCGATTCGGCGCGCCTGCGCGAGCAGCTGGAACAGCGCAAGATCCGCTTCGTGCCGCATCAGTCGGAATATTGCTGGGCGTATCAGCTGATTGCCCGTGGCGCGCGGGTGATCATTAATCTGGAAGCGTACGGCATGGTGTTGCTGCCGGAGTTTCGCGACTGGAACCTGCCGGAGTTGCGCGATGCCATTGATCGGGAATTCTTCCTGCTGTCGGAAGCGCACTATCAGCGCTACATCGCCCCGGGCTTCTTGAAAGACGCCTTCGGCGCCTGAAGGTCAAAAGATCGCAGCGTGCCGCAGCTCCTACATGGGAATGCGTTCTACCTGTAGGAGCTGCCGAAGGCTGCGATCTTTTGAGGTTTAGTGCTTCACCGCCAGCTCCACCAGATGATCCTCAACCTCCTGCGGTTTGAGCACCAGCACATCGCTCTCCAGTGCATCCAGTACCACTTCCGCCGTATTGCCGATCAACGCCCCTGACAACCCGGTCCGCGCCACCGTGCCGATCACGGTCACTGCCGCCTGCAGCTTGTGCGCCATGAACGGGATCAACACATCCGCCGGGCCTTCCTCGATGTGCAGATGCTCATCATCGACATCGAACTCAGCCTGAAACGCCCGGCATTGCTCGCGATAACGCGCCTCGATCGTTTCACTCAGTTGCAGCGTCGGGTCCGCCGCCGACAGCATCGGCGATGGATGCGCAGCGATCACGTGCAGATGCGCCTTGGCCAGACTGGCAATGTCGTAGCCATGATCAATGATGGTCGTGTGCAGATGCCGGTGTTCGCCATCGGCATTGCCCACGTCCACCGCCGCCAGAATCACCTTGTCCTTCCACGAACCGGCAGTTTTCACCAGCAGCACCGGGGTAGGGCAGTGGCGCAACAGTTTCCAGTCCGCCGGGGTCAGCAGGGCTTTTTTCAGTGAGCTGTCGGGGAAATGCTGCTTGATCACCAGCCCGCAACCCTCGGCCTGCTGCACATCGATGATGGTTTCGTGCAGGCTTTCATTCCATGCCTGTTCGGTGGTCACGCTGTAGCCGTCGGCCACCAGCGCAGCCTTGAGTACGCCAAGCATGCCGGCGTGATCGTGTTTCTTGTCGCACACCAACAGGTGCAGATGGGCCTGGGTCACGCCGGCGATCAACTTGGCGCGCTTGAGCGCCAGGCTTTCCGAATGTTCGGGTTCAATGACCACCAGAATGCTGCGAATGGCTTGCATGAGCGGAGTCTCCAGCAAAGAAAAGGCACGGCGTTGCACAACTATAGTTGCTGCTCGATCGTGCGCGACTTGATGCATATCAACGGGGGTGGCTGGTGGTCTGCGGGCAGGCCGGTATAATCGGCGCCCTTCGCTCGAACACCTTTTACCGTGAGCCCCATGATCCTTCCCGAAATCCACGAATTCCTTGGCTGCCGCACCCCCGACGCCTGGGTTCAGGCCGCACTGGCCGATCAGGAAACCCTGCTGATCGACCACAAGAACTGCGAGTTCAAGGCTGCCAGCACCGCCCTGAGCCTGATTGCCAAGTACCATTCCCACGTCGACCTGATCAACATGATGTCGCGTCTGGCCCGGGAAGAACTGGTGCACCACGAGCAGGTCATGCGCATCATGAAACGGCGCAAGATCGAACTGCGCCAGCTGCATGCCGGTCGTTACGCCTCGGGCTTGCGCAAGGTCGTGCGCAGCCATGAGCCAGTGAAACTGGTGGATACGCTGGTGGTCGGCGCGTTTATCGAAGCACGCAGTTGCGAGCGATTCGAAGCCCTGGTGCCGCATCTGGACGAAGAGCTCGGCAAGTTCTACTTTGGCCTGTTGAAAAGCGAGGCGCGGCATTTTCAGGGTTATCTAAAGCTGGCTTATCAGTACGGCGATGCGAAAGATATTGCCCAGGTCATCGAAAAGGTCCGCGCCGCCGAGCAGGAACTGATCGAGTCGCCGGACGAAGAGTTCCGCTTCCACAGCGGCGTGCCTGCCACGGCATGACTCCTACAGATGTAGCGATCAGTGCATGAATGTTAAAAACTCTTAAGAGTATGAAACATCACCGAAAACCGGCCCCAGCGGCCGGTTTTTGCTGCCTGAAACAAACGCCACCCCCACGAAAGCCGCCATAATGCCGCCCACTTCATACATGGGTGGCAGACGGGCGTTATGGATAACCTGGGTTTTGGCAAAGTCCTGTTGGTGGAAGACGATGAGCGTCTGGCGGCACTGATTGCCCACTTTCTCGAACAACACGGCTACGAGGTGCGTACGGTGCATCGTGGCGACCTGGCCGTGGCTGCCTTTGTGGAATTCAAGCCGAAAGTCGTGGTGCTTGACCTGATGCTGCCGGGGCAGAGCGGTCTGCACGTATGCCGGGAAATTCGCAGCGTGTCGGACACGCCGATCGTGATCCTGACCGCCAAGGAAGACGATCTCGACCACATTCTCGGTCTGGAATCCGGCGCCGACGACTACGTGATAAAACCGATCAAACCACCGGTGTTACTGGCCCGACTGCGCGCGTTGCAACGGCGACAGGTGCCGGACAGCCATGTGGTGAGCTTTCTGGAGTTCGGCCGGTTGAGCGTCGACCGCAGTTGCCGTGAAGTGCGCCTGGCCGGGGAGAGCATCGAAATGACCACCATGGAATTCGAGCTGCTGTGGTTGCTGGCCAGCGCGGCCGGCAAGGTGCTGTCGCGTGACGATATCCTCAATCGCATGCGCGGGATCGCCTTCGACGGGCTCAATCGCAGCGTCGACGTGTACATCAGTAAATTGCGCAACAAGCTCAAAGACAATCCCCGCGAGCCAATCTGTATCAAAACCGTGTGGGGCAAGGGTTATCTGTTCAATCCGTTCGCGTGGGAGCTGTAGATGCTGCGGTTATTTTTCGGGCTGTTTCTGGTCATGACGATAGGTCTGGTGCTGGCCTTGCAGACGGTCGAGCGAACCTTTGATGCCTTGCTTGATTATCAGATGCAGGACTACAACCGTGAGGCCGTGCGGGGACAGGCATGGACATTGGGCCAGCAGTTGCGGGATCTCGACGGCCCGGCCCGGGAAAAGCAGCTGGAAACGATTCGCCCGCATTACGGTTTGGGGCTGACGCTGGTCGATACCTCTGAACTGGCCCTCAGCGACGAGGAAAAAGCTGAGCTGGCCAAAGGGCTGCTGGTGATCCGCGACAAGTACACCCAGTACATTTCCGCGATTGATGAGGGGCCGCAACTGCTCAGCATCCGCTTGCCGGCCGAGCCGAGTCTGATGCCGTTCTACATCGCCGGTGCCTACCTGATGATTGCCGTGATGATCGGCATCGTCCTGTTTTTCTGGGTGCGTCCGCACTGGCGTGATCTGGAGAAACTGCGTCTGGCCGCCGAGCGTTTCGGCGATAACGATCTGTCGGTGCGCATTCAATTGTCGAAACGCTCGAACATCCGCGATCTGGCCGAGCACTTCAACCTGATGGCTGCGCGCATCGAAGGGCTGATCGCCAATCAGCGCGAACTGACCAACGCTGTCTCCCACGAGTTGCGCACGCCGATTGCGCGGCTGTCGTTTGAACTCGATCAACTCAAGCAGCAACCGGATGCCAGCCAGAACCGCGAGCTGATTGCCGACATGTACGCCGACCTCGGCGAGCTCGAGGAAATGGTCTCGGAACTGCTGACCTACGCCAGCCTCGAGCGCGGCGCAACTGTGATCAAGCGTGAAAACATCCAGGCTGCCAATTGGCTCGACAGCGTGGTCGGTAGCGTGGCGTTGGAGGCCGAAGCGGCGGGGGTGCAGTTGCTGATTGGTGATTGCCGTCTCGACACCGTGCGCATCGAACCGCGATTCATGGCGCGGGCGGTGATCAATTTGCTGCGCAATGCGATTCGCTATGCCGATCAGCGAGTTGAAGTGACGCTGGTGCGCACGGGTGATTATTACGAAGTGCGAGTCAATGACGACGGGCCGGGAGTGCCGGTGCACGGGCGGGAGAAAATCTTTGAGCCGTTTTCGCGGCTGGATGCCAGTCGAGATCGGCGCACTGGCGGGTTTGGTTTGGGACTGGCGTTGGTGCGCCGGGTGTCGCAGTCCCATGGCGGGCAGGTTGAGGTGGGCGATTCGATTTGGGGTGGGGCGTCGTTCCGGATGACCTGGGCGCATCTGGATTAATGGCAGCCCAATCAAGATTTTTTTGTAGCTGACCCACCGCCATCGCTGGCAAGCCAGTTCCCACAGGTATTGGCGGTGTGACTATTCTCACGGCAATACCTCGAATCCTTGTGGGAGCTGGCTTGCCAGCGATGGGGCCATCCATGGCGCCGCTGTTTCAGCCCAGAATCAGAAATCCCACTTGGTCGTCAGCATCAAATTGCGCGGCTCACCGTAGAACGTAGTATCGAAGTTGCCCAGGCCAGTCAGGTAGCGCTTGTCGAACACGTTGTTGGCGTTGACCGTGAAGCTCAGGTGTTCGTTGTACTGATAGCGGCTCATCAGGTCGACGAGGGTGTAGCCGCCCTGTTTGATCCGCGTGTAGTCGCCGGCCGGGGCGCTGTAGATCTTGCCGTAGAACGCGCTCTGCCAGCTCACGCCGCCGCCGACGGTGACCTTGTCCAGCACGCCGGGCAAGCGGTAAGTGGTGAAGGTGCGCACCGTGTGCTCGGGCTTGGTGGTCGACAACGGATAGCCGTACATGCGCTGCTCATCGGCATCACGGGTGCGCGCGTAGGTGTAGCCAGCGGAGACATTCCAGCCTTCGGCCAGTTCACCGGCCAGTTCCAGTTCCACGCCTTTGGTGGTGGCGCCGTCGATGGCTTTATAGATGCCTTCGTTGGTCACTGCGTTGGTGCCGATCGACTCGGCAACGCCGTCCTGCTCGATGCGGAAGAACGCCAGGCTGGCGTTGAGGCGACCGTCGAAATACGCCGCTTTCAAACCGGTTTCATAGCTGTCGCCCTCGACCGGGGCAAGGGTCGAGCCGTTGGTGTCTTTGTAGGTCTGCGGCTGATAAATGCTGGTGTAGCTGGCATACAGCGAGTAGGTGTCGTCGAGGTCATAAATCACCCCGGCGTAAGGCGTGACCACGCCGTGTTCCTTGTAACTGGTGTGCGTGTCGTCGAGGCCGGCGCCGGGGTTGTAGCGGTAGTCTTCGTTGTATTTGAAGGTGCTCAAGCGGCTGCCGAGAATCACCGAGAGATCGTCGGTCGGGCGCAGGCGCGTGGCCAGATAAATGCCGTTCTGGCTCTGGGTTCGCTCGTATTTGCCGTTCTTCGGGAAGTCCTGTTTCGGCAGATTGCCGTCCCAGTCGTAAATGCTCCCCGGTACTTCGGAAAAGGCGCTGGTGTCGTAGGTCGAACCGGTCTGGCGCGAGTGCGAGGTCATGACGCCGGCGATCAGCTCATGCTCGCGACCGCCCAGGGTGAAGGGGCCAGAGACGTTGACGTCAGCGGTGTTCTGTACACGATGACCTTCCCAGCGCCCCCAATACATGAACATGCCTTCGCCCGTGGCGCGGTTCGGATTGCCACCGCTGGCTGAGGCTAGGCGCGTGTCGTGATCGGTGGTTTTCTGGTCGAGGCTGACCTTGAATTTCCAGTCGTTAGCCAACGCCTGTTCCAAGGAGGCGAAGTAGGTGATGTTGTCGAAATCGCGGCGACTCCAGTCAGCGGCGGAGTTGAAGTGCCGGCCAAAATCGGTTCGCCCGCCATCGGCGAAATACACCGGGTTACCCGTCCACGACGAACCCCGTGGGGTCGTGCTGGATTTGTCGACGCCGAAGGTCAGCAGGGTGTCGTCGCTCAGGTCGGCCTCGAGAATGCCGTAGAACAGGTCTTTGCGCTGGCTGTAGTGATCCAGGTAAGAGTTCTGATCTGAATAAGCGCCGACGAATCGTCCGCGCACGTTGCCCGATTCAGTCAGTGAAGCGGAAATATCACCCACGGTGCGGTAGGCATCCCACGAACCAACGGTGCCGCTGATCGAGGCTTTGAACTCCTTGGTCGGCTTCTTGCGGATCAGGTTGACCGTGGCCGACGGATCGCCTGAGCCGGTCATCAGGCCGGTCGCGCCCTTGATGATTTCAATGCGGTCGAGGCTCGCGGCGTCATCGCCGTTGTTCGGGTTCTCGCCGTAGACGCCATCGTAGGGAATGTTGACGCCGTCGTACTGGAAGTTGGTGATCGCCAGGCCGCGCGCGGAAAACTCGGTACGGTCGCTGTCGTACTTCTGCATGGAAATGCCGGGGGTGTTGCGCAGCGCATCGCCAATGCTTTGCACGCCACGATCGTCCATTTGTTGGCGGGTGACTACGGTCACCGATTGCGGGGTTTCGCGGATCGACAGCGGCAGGCCGGTGGCCGAAGACATGGTGCCGGTGGTGTAGGCGCGGGTGTCTTCGGTGGTGGCGCCGAGGCCTTGGGCGGAAATGTTAGTGGCGCCCAGTTGCAAGGTCTGGTCGGTTTTTTCAGCGGCGTTGGCAGAAATGCTCAGCAGGGCCAGTGCCAACGGGCACAGGGCAAAACGGAAACGGACGTGCGACATGGAGATCCCTTTGCATCGAATCGATCGGTAGTTGAAGTGCTTCTGAGGGGTTAACCGAACGAGTGCGGGAAAAGGGAACCACAAAAATCAAAAGGTGAAAAAAGAACCCTGTGGGAGCTGGCTTGCCAGCGATGAGGGCGGATGACTCAACATCAATGTTGACTGTTCCACCGCCATCGCTGCGATGCGGCGACCCGACAAGCCAGCTCCCACAGGGATAGGGGAATGCCGGAGATTACCTATCGGGTCAAACCGAGACGTTCATGCCACTGGGCGATGGACTCTTCAGGGTAGACGTCGAACTGTTTGTCTTTGGTTTTAGCCTCGACTTCCACCCAGGGTGCTTTCGAGCCGAGCATCAGATGCGTGTGCTCCGGCGGCACCGGCAATGGTGTGTCGATGACCGAGGCGAACGGGTGGATCAGCTCCGGCCATTCCGGGCTGAACAGCCACAAGCCGCTGCCGCACAGTGAACAGAAGTGCCGCTCGGCCGTGCTGCGATGGGCGCGTTTGTCGCCCTGGTCTTTCATCTTCGCGTGATAGATGCTGATGTGTTTGCGCCCGCGCACCTTGAGGCTGGTCGCGTCGCCGCCGAGGTTGATCGCATAACCGCCACCGCCCTGAGTCTTGCGGCAGATCGAGCAATAACAGCGTTGATAAGGGTAGGGGTGGGCGCTGGTGAGGCTGAACGTGACCTCGCCGCAATGGCAGGAGCCTTCGAGCTGCATGGTTGCTCTCCCGTTTTTGAATGTGCGCTTGAGCCTAGAACACTCCGCGCGATTGCGGCCGGTGTGATTCGACGGGCGGGCGCAGCGTCTAGCCCCAGTGTCCCCGCAATCCCATGGGGCGAGACTTCGGAACCCGGCATGCAAGCGCTGTTGAACGAGATTCTTGACGCTGTCCGCCCGCTGATCGGGCAGGGCAAGGTGGCTGACTACATTCCTGCCCTCGGCACCGTGCCGGCCAATCAACTGGGCATTGCCGTGTACGGCAACGACGGCGAGATGTATTGCGCTGGTGACGCCGAGACGCCGTTCTCGGTGCAGAGTATTTCCAAGGTGTTCAGCCTGGTGCAGGCGATCGATCATTCCGGCGAAGCGATCTGGGAACGCCTCGGTCACGAGCCGTCCGGGCAACCGTTCAACTCGCTGGTGCAGCTGGAATTCGAGCGCGGTCGGCCGCGCAATCCATTCATCAACGCCGGTGCGCTGGTGATCTGCGATATCAACCAGTCGCGCTTTGCCGCACCAACCCTGTCGATGCGTGATTTCGTCCGCCGACTGTCGGGCAATCCGCAGATCATGATCGACGGCAAAGTCGCCGACTCCGAATACCAGCACCGCGCGCGCAACGCAGCGATGGCGTACCTGATGCAGTCGTTCGGCAATTTTCACAACGATGTCGAAGCGGTGCTGCGCAGCTATTTCAGTCACTGCGCGTTGCGCATGAACTGCATCGATCTGGCGCGGGCGTTCTGCTTTCTGGCCAACGACGGTTTCTGCAAACACAGCGGCGAACAGATCCTCACACGTCGGCAAACCCAGCAGGTCAACTCGATCATGGCCACCAGCGGGCTGTACGACGAAGCGGGCAACTTCGCGTACCGCGTCGGCTTGCCGGGCAAGAGCGGCGTCGGTGGCGGGATTGTCGCGGTGGTGCCGGGGCAGTTCACGGTGTGCGTGTGGTCGCCGGAGTTGAATGCTGCGGGGAATTCGCTGGCGGGGATGGCGGCGCTGGAGATGCTCAGTTCGCGGATTGGCTGGTCGGTGTTCTGATCCGATCACACAGACACCACAAAACCCTGTGGGAGCTGGCTTGCCAGCGATGAGGCCCTGTCAGTCACTATAAATTGACTGAACCTCTGCTATCGCTGGCAAGCCAGCTCCCACAGGTTTCTTAAGTGTTTGAAGAGGTGTATTTCATCGAGTAATCCGCTACATTTTCCGGCCGCCCTCTGCATGGTGAATCCGCTTCATGTCTCTCGCGCTCGAACGTCTAGTCGCTGGCACGCCGATCCCTTTCGCTGGTAACCGCGTCACCGTGGTCAGCTCCGAACTGGCCGCGCGGTTTCAGCCCGGTGACCACCTGTTGGTGGAGCAGGTCAGTGGTGAGTTGCTGCTGATCCCCGTGGCGGATCAGCAAGCGGCGTCCGTGGCGATCGAACGCGCGGCAGCGGCATTTACCGCGTTGTCGGCGGTGTCCGATGAGGCGATCAGCCAGTTTTTCGACCTGTTTGCGCAGCGTCTGGAAACCCCGGCGTGCTGGGCGCACATCGAAACCGCCAACCTTGCCGATATCGAACGGGCCAAGGCGCGCGGCCGCTCCACCACCCGGCTGCTCGCCGACGAGCGCATGCGCCGCGACATGATCGCCGGCCTGCGCGCCTGGCGAGACGCAGCGGCGACACGCGGCAAAGTCATCAGCAGCGTCGAGCATGACGGCTGGAAAGTCGAGCAAGTGGTTTCGCCGCTGGGCATCGTCGCGTTTGTCTTCGAAGGTCGGCCGAATGTTTTTGCCGACGCGGCAGGTGTCTTGCGCACTGGCAACACCGCCGTGCTGCGCATCGGCAGCGATGCATTGGGTACCGCGCAAGCCATCGTCACTCACGCGTTGAACCCGGCGCTGGCCGATGCCGGTCTGCCGGCCGGTGCGGTGTCGTTGGTGGAAAGTGTCAATCATGCCGCCGGTTGGGCGATGTTCGCTGACCGACGTTTGTCGCTGGCGGTGGCGCGCGGCTCGGGTCGTGCGGTCAGTCAGTTGGGCAGCATTGCTCAGCAGGCCGGCACCGCCGTCAGCCTGCACGGCACGGGTGGCGCGTGGTTGATCGCCGATCGTGCTGCGGACGCCACACGCTTTGCAGCCGTGGTGCGCAACTCGTTGGATCGCAAGGTATGCAACACCCTCAACGTCTGCCTGATCCAGCGTGATCGCGCGGCGGAACTGGTGCCGTTGTTTCTTGATGCGCTGCAACAGGCCGGTACTGCGCGTGGCCAGGGTTGCAAGCTGCACATTGTCCACGGCAGCGAAAGTTACCTGCCGAGTGAGTGGCAGAACACAACCGTCGAGGTCTATCGCGCCGAGGGTTATCAGACCGAAGCCCTGGCTGAACCTTTGGCGGAGTCGGCGTTGGGCCGCGAGTGGGAGTGGGAAGAAACCCCGGAAGTCAGCCTGATGATCGTCGATGATCTGGATCAGGCGATTGCGCTCTTCAATCGTTACAGCCCGCAATTTACCGTGTCGTTGATCAGTGAAGATGCTGCCGTGCAAGAGCGTTTTTACAACGCGGTGAATGCGCCGTTCGTGGGCAATGGCATTACCCGTTGGGTCGATGGGCAGTACGCGCTGAACAAGCCGGAGCTGGGTCTTTCGAACTGGGAGAGCGGGCGCTTGTTTGCGCGCAGTGCGATTCTTTCGGGGGATGGCGTGTTTACTGTTCGTAGCCGGATGACCCAAGTAGACCTCACTGTAAAACGCTGATCTCGTAGTGAGTGATCGTTCCCACGCTCCAGCGTGGGAACGCAGCCCGTGACGCTCCGCGTCACTGGACGCAGAGCGTCCCCTGAGGCATTCCCACGCAGAGCGTGGGAACGATCGGTTGCTCAGGCCGCGTGGGTGGTTTGTGCATGGATCGCGCAAGTCGCCGGTTGCTCGGCCAGCGGCACAAACGTGCGGCGGTCCGAGGCCAGCGCATCGATCGAACCGGTCTCGATGTCATACACCCAGCCATGCAGGTTCAGCAGGCCTTTCTCCTGGGCCAGACGCACGCTCGGGTGGGTCTGGATATTCGCCAGTTGCGCGATCACGTTCTCGCGCACCATCGAACTCAATTTCGCCGCGTCATTGGCATGTGGCCGCGCTTCGTTAACCACTTTCGCCGACTCGGCATGCTGCAGCCAGCCACTGACGGCAGGCAAATGATCCATGCATTTGCACTGGGCAATCGCGGTCATGGCGCCGCAGTCCGAATGCCCGCAGATCACAATATCCGTTACTCCGAGCACCGCCACCGCGTATTCCACCGTGGCCGAAACCCCGCCCGGATGCGGGCTGTAGGAGGGCACGATATTGCCAGCGTTACGGATCACGAACAGCTCGCCAGGTTCTTGCTGGGTCAGCAGTTCCGGCACGACACGGCTGTCGGAACAGGTGATGAACAAGGTGCCGGGCTGTTGCGTGGTCGCCAGGTGTTTGAACAGTTCGGTGCGTTGCGGAAACGCTTCGTTCTGGAATTTCAGGAAGCCATCAATCAGGTTTTTCATGGTGTTGTCCTCTCAGTTCGAGCAACCGCTGCCGAATTCGCTGTATTGAAGAATGTGTTTGTCGCCGTGGCTGTCCAGATACGTCATGGCTACCGGCACCACGCCACACACATCGGCAACCGGGGTAATGCTCAGCACTTGGGCGATGTCCAGCTGCATGCCGTAGCGGTAGGCGACGGCTTCGTCAGCGGCAAATGCCTGGGCGGAGAAACCGCCGAGCAGGGCCAGGATCAACAGAATTTTTTGCATGGGGCAGCCTCCAGATGTGTTGGGTGACGGGTAGCCATTCGAGGTGAGTTGGCCCGCACACAGGGTGCGGGCCGGTGCGGATCAGAACGGACGCAGGGGCAGGAACTTGCCATCGAGGGTGACCACGGCGCGGGAACCGCCTTCCGGGTCTTCGACTTTCTTGATGTCGAGTTTGAAGTTGATCGCGCTGATGATGCCGTCGCCGAACTGCTCGTGAACCAGCGCTTTGAGGGTGGTGCCGTAGATCTGGATCATCTCGTGGAAGCGGTAGATGGTCGGGTCGGTCGGCACACCGCTGAGGCTGCCACGCAGCGGGATGATCTGCATCGCCGCGACGTCTTCAGCGCTCAGTTCAAGTTTGTCACCAACCACTTGGGCGGCATTTTCCGGCAGTGGGTGCTGGCCGAGCAGGGCGGCGGTGACGTACGCCAGGCTCAGGCCAGTACCGTCGGCAAGATCCTGCCACGACAAATCTTTGCGTGCCTTGGCGTCGAGAACGCGGGTGGTCAGGGCCAGGCTGGTGTCGTTGTAGGCGTGGGACTGTTGCATGGTGTCACTCCTTTCAGGGGTTGGCTTGCTGTGTGGGATTGATCTTCTGCCGATTGATCCATAGCGTCCAAGACCGATATACAATACTTGGCATAAGCCCTGCCTATAAATGGTGTTTCCCATGCTGCTGCGACATTTGCGTTACCTGCTGGCCGTTGCCGATCACGGCGGCTTCACCCGTGCTGCCGAGGCATTGCATGTTTCACAGCCGACCCTGTCGCAGCAGATTCGCCAACTGGAGGAAACCCTGGGGGTGAGCCTGTTTGATCGCACCTCGCGCACGGTCAAACCGACGGACGCCGGCGAGGCCTACATCGAGTGCGCACGGCGGGTGTTGGTGGAACTGGAGGCGGGTAAACGCGCTTTGCATGACGTGAAGGATTTGTCTCGCGGGACGTTGCGCCTGGCGATGACGCCGACGTTCATGGCGTATCTGGTCGGGCCGTTGGTGCGCGACTTTGCGGCTCGGTACCCGGGGATTCATTTGCAGATTTTCGAGCTGTCGATGGACGACATCGAGGCGGGGCTGGCGGATGACTCGCTGGATATTGCGATTGCGTTTACGCCGGTGCGCAGTCCTGATATCGAATGTATTCCGGCATTTACTGAAACATTGGGGATTATGGTCGGGCGGGAGCATCCGCTGTATGACAGCCGCGCAGTACTGACGCCGGGGGATATTGCTTCGCTGGATTTCGCCTTGCTGGCGCCGGACTTCATTACGCGGTTATCGGTGGACGAGTATTTCCGCCAACACGGGATTACGCCGCAGGTGCGGATCGAGGTGAATTCGGTGAGTACGTTGCTGGAAGTGGTGCGTTTTTCGCCGCTGGCGACAATGTTGCCGCAGGCGATTGCGACGGAGGATCGGGCGTTGCGCCGGCTGCGCGTCGAGAGTGACGTGCCGCAGCGTGGGGCGGCGGTGTTGCGGCGGCGCAATAATTATCACAGTGCGGCGGCGGTGGCGTTTGTGGAATTGGTGTTGGGCATGGGAAGCCCCTCACCCTAACCCTCTCCCAGTGGGAGAGGGGACTGACCGAGTTGCTTGGGCGATTTACGCCGACCTGAAAGTTTTGAGCCGAACTAAAATTTTAAGCGCAGCACAAATCGGCTCCCTCTCCCTCGGGAGAGGGCTGGGGTGAGGGGCTACAATTCCAGTCACGCCAAATCAATGCAAGCGAACAAAAAAAGGCCTGCTTCCTTTAAGGAAACAGGCCTTTCAATTATTTGATTACTAACTCAGCAGAACCGATCAATCACCCGAACTTCATTGTTGTTCTGCATCGAATCCCACGCCTGTTTCAGCGTTTGCAGAACATTACCGATGAAGTCCTTGTCGGCCGCAGCCTTCTTGCCAACATAACCGTGGCCACGGCGATACATCTTCAAGCGGGCCAGCAGGTTCTGATGATTGCGGTCGAACTCGTCTTCGTCAGCATGGGTCGCCAGGCAGTCGATATGCACCTGACCCGACTTGCTGATCCAGAGAATATGGCTGTCATGGCTGTCTTTTTGCGCAGCGAACATACGAGCCAGTTCTTCGATAGTAGGTTGATTGTTCAGATTCATGATATTGCCCCTTGACCAGTCTGGTGATCTTTCAAAGTTGATTCGCTAATACAGGTAGCCCATCGGTTAGTTGATCCCTGGCACCGAAACCAGGACGTCAGCGCTCGCCCGTGTGAAGTACGGGGTCGTGCATCTGTTGCATGTAGTCGTGTTGAATAACTGCTACGCAATAGCGTCACAACGAGGAGAAGCAGCGAAAACCGGGAGGCTCCTTGACGACATTTACCGTGTCGACCACAAGCGTCTTGAGAATTTTCGCCAGCGCTTCTCGTCCTTGTACTGGACGTTCAGGCCAGGTCAGCTTCTTCAATCTGCCTTGTGGGCAGCGTGTATCCGGAAAAAACAACTCGGCGGTCAGACGAGTTTGCTCAAGCGTGTTACGCGTGTTCCCGATCGGGGAACGTCTTCATCATGCAAAAGCAAAACGACGCCGTCAACGGTTTTGTAGTGATTATTTTTGTTCACTACATATTGTCGGACAAAGCTGTTTTGGAATGAGAAAGAATCCGTTCAGGCAACGGAAAAAGGCGTATTCAGCACGTAGAAAGTGCACGGATAACCGTCCACTTCGCGCTGCTGGCGGGTGAAATCGCCGCCGCTCAATAACGGAATCAGCATGGCCCAGAAGCGCTGGGCCGGCAGGTTGGCGTCGATATGGAAAATCTGCCACTGACCGGGGATCTGGCTCAAGAGGGCAGAGACGACAAACTGCGCGACGCCTTGGCCACGAAAGCGTCGGGCGATGAAAAAGTAGCCGATGTTGTGTTCGGCACCAGGGATATGGATTTCGTTATCGACGGTTACGAAACCGGCCAGCTCGCCGTCGACCTGAATCAGAAATGGTTGGGTGGCCGGGTGGCGCCAGTAGTCGGTTTTCGGCTGGATTGAGAAAAAACCATGCGGAGCGACCTTCAGCGGCAGCCATTCGCTGAAGTCGTACATGTAGAACTGCATGAGGTTTTCGATGATATCCAGCTCATCGCGCTGAGCGGGGTGCAGTTCGATATTGGCCATGCGCCGGGTTCCTGAAAGTGCTGAGCTTTGCAGAAACAGTAGCCGGTTTTATTTGCCTGCCGCTTTAGGCGCGCGTTTGGTTGTACCTGTGGTTTTGCTGCGGGTCGATGATTTGCGTTTCTTCTTCCAGGGGGCCGCGGCTTTGCCGGCCGGTGGCGGGCCGCTGATGGTCAGGCTGAGGCTCGAGCAACGTGTCACCTGTTTGCTCATCCACGCCGCCTGTTTGGTGACGAATTCTTCCAGGCTCATTTCACCGCTCTGCACCATTTCCAGCGCCTGTTCCCAGATCGCCGTGGTGCCGGGGTCGGCAATCGCGCGGGGCACCGCATCGATCAGGCTGAACGCCGCCGGGGTGGCGGCGAGAGCCTTGCCGTTCTTCACCAGATAGCCCCGATCAATCAAGCCCTGAATGATCGAGGCGCGGGTGGCTTCTGTGCCGATGCCGGTGGTGTCCTTGAGTTTCTGCTTGAGCAGCGGATCCTCGACCAGTTTGGCGACGTTCTTCATCGCGTTGATCAGATCACCCTCGGTGTAGGGTTTCGGTGGTTGCGTCCACAGATCCTTGAGTTTCACAGAGGCGATGGCGCATTCGACACCTTGGCTCAGCGCCGGCAAGGTTTGCGGCGCGGGTGCCTCGCGGCCCTTGGCCGCTGCCAGCGCTTCGGGCAGAGCACGCTTCCAGCCTGGTTCGATGATTTGCTTGCCGACCGCGCGCAATGCCTCACCGGCGCAATCGAAATCGGCCTGGGTGCGATCGTATTCGTGATTGGGCAGAAACTGCGCTAGATAGCGTGCGCGAATCAGGGTGTAGACCGCGCGGTGTTTGCCGGTCAGGCGTTCAAGATTTTTCGCCGCTGCGGTGGGAATAATGCCGTGGTGAGCGCTGACCTTGGCGTCGTTCCATGCCCGGGATTTACGTTGCGGCTCCAGAAACCCGTTGAGCGCCTCAAGACCCGGATCGGCCTGACGCAACGCGGCGAGAATCCCCGGCGCCTCGCTGTGCTGGCTCAAGGGCAGATAACCGCAATCACTGCGCGGGTAAGTGATGACCTTGTAGGTTTCATAGAGCGCCTGGGCAATGTCGAGGGTTTCCTGCGCGCCGAGGCCGAGCTTCTTCGAACAGACTTCCTGCAAGGTGCCGAGATCGAAGGGCAGGGGCGCCACCTCACGCATGCGCTCGGTTTTCAACTTGATCACTCGAGCACTGGCAGCGCTGCTGATCGCCGCAGCCGCTTGCTGGGCCAGCGCCTGATTCAGGCAGCGATCCTGATCGTCACAGACATCCGACGGCGCCCGCCACTGCGCGGTAAACGGAATGCCGTTGTGCAGCAGATCGACATCGATCGCCCAAAAAGGCACCGGCACGAAATCGGCGATGCTGCGGTCGCGATCCACCACCAGGCGCAAGGTCGGCGTCTGCACGCGGCCTACCGGCAACACTCCTTGATAACCCGATTGACGCCCCAGCAGCGTAAACAGCCGACTCATGTTCATGCCGATCAGCCAATCCGCCCGCGAGCGGCCTAGCGCCGAGTGATACAGGCTGAAGGTCTCGGCCCCGGGTTTCAGTGCGGCAAGGGCCTTGCGGATCGAGGCTTCATCCAGCGCCGACAGCCACAAGCGGCGGATCGGCCCGCGATAACGACAGTGCTCAACCAGTTCCCGGGCGATCATTTCGCCCTCACGGTCGGCGTCGGTGGCGATGATCAGCTCGCTGGCCTCGCCGAGCAGGCGTTTAACCGCTTTGTACTGGCTTGCAGTACGCGGCTTGACGGTCATTTTCCACTTGTCCGGGATGATCGGCAGATCGGCCAGCACCCAGCGTTTGTAGCGGGCGTCATAAGCATCCGGCGGCGCGGTTTCGAGCAAGTGGCCAATGCACCAGGTCACCGTGACGTCCGTTCCCAGCCAGCAGCCGTCGCCGCGACGCCTGGCGCCGAGCACGGCCGCAATGTCTTTGGCCTGGGAGGGTTTTTCACAGAGGTACAGCCGCATAACCACCATCGTCGATCAAGGTCGGAACAGGTGCACAGAATGGCCGGACTTGGCGTCAGGGGCAACTTTTATCTGTATGGATATACAGATAAAAAACATTGCAGCAGGTGACGGGCAATACAGGGACGCAGGCCGGGCTATCGAGAAATTGATTAGCGCCCGGTTTGCGCCTGTGTCAGGTTTTTCGCCGATTCAAACACGCGAGTGACAGGACGATCTCGCCAGAAGATCGCCGTGGTCTGTCGACACTGACTACTCAGAAACAAGGAAGTCCATCATGGCTCAAGCCAAATCGAAAACCAGCAGCGCCTTCGACGAAATCGATACGTTCAGCCACCTGTATGACCGTGGTGTCGGGCTGGTCAACGGCAAACCCTCATTCACTGCCGATCAGGCTGCGGATGAAATCCTGCGCAAAGGCCTGTCGTGGGGCGACAAGAACGCTGACGGCAAGATCGACCTCAGTTACACCTTCCTGACCGAGAAACCGGCGAACTACAACGTCAAACTGGGTAACTTCAGCGAGTTCAGCGCCCAGCAAAAGGCCCAGGCCGTGCTGGCCATGCAATCCTGGGCTGACGTCGCAAACGTCACCTTCACTGAAGGCAAGGGTGGCGACGGCCACATGACCTTCGGCAACTACGATGTCAGCACCGGAGGCGCGGCATTCGCTTACCTGCCGAGCGGCGGCAGCTATGACGGCCAGTCGTGGTACCTGATCAACGATCAATACCAGGTCAACAAAACCCCGGACACCAACAACTACGGGCGCCAGACCCTGACCCACGAGATCGGTCACACCCTTGGCCTGTCGCACCCGGGCGCCTACAACGCCGGTAACGGTAACCCGACCTACAACGACGCCAAGTACGCCGAAGACACACGCGGCTACAGCCTGATGAGCTACTGGAGCGAAGCCAACACCGAGCAAAACTTCAGCAAGGATGGCAGCGGCGCGTACGCCTCGGCGCCGTTGCTCGACGATATCGTCGCTGTGCAGAAACTGTATGGCGCCAACTACGCGACCCGCGCCGATGACACCACCTACGGTTTCAATTCCAACGCCGAGCGCGATTTCTACAGCGCCACTTCGGCGTCTTCCAAAGTGGTGTTCTCGGTGTGGGATGGCGGCGGTCATGACACGCTGGATTTCTCCGGTTTCAGCCAGAACCAGAAGATCAACCTCAATGAAGGCTCGTTCTCCGATGTTGGCGGTCTGGTGGGCAACGTTTCCATTGCTTACGGTGTAACCGTGGAAAATGCCATCGGCGGTTCAGGCAATGACCTGCTGATCGGCAACGCCGTAGGCAACGAACTGGTCGGCGGTGCCGGTAATGACATCATTTACGGTGGTGGCGGTGGCGATACCTTGTGGGGTGGTGCAGGTGCAGACACTTTTGTGTTCGGTGCTGCCAGCGATTCGACCATGACTGCGCCGGACTGGATCATGGATTTCACCAGCGGTCTGGACAAAATTGATCTGTCTGGGATTGCCGGGTTCGCCACGGGCGCGGCGTCGCTGAACTTTGTCAGCGGTTTCACCGGGCATGCGGGTGACGCGATCCTGACCTACTTCGCGCAGACCAATCAGACCAGCCTGATGGTTGACCTGACGGGGCAGGGTTCGGTGGACTTTGCTGTGGGTGTGATTGGGCAGGCGGTGGCGGCTGATATTGTGGCGTGATGCCTGAAGAGCGGCCCTCACCCTAACCCTCTCCCAGAGGGAGAGGGGACTGACCGAGTTGTCTGGCGAAATCCATCGACCTGAGAAACCGAGTCGATTATGGATTCAAAGCCAATCGTTCAAGTCGGTGAATCTCGCCAATATCCACCAATCGGTTCTCTCTCCCAGTGGGAGAGGAGACTGACCGAGTTGTCTGGCGACCTACATCGACCTGAAAAATCGGGTCGATTATGGATTCGGAGCCAATCGTTCAAGTCGGTGAATCTCGCCAATATCCCCCAACCCTCTCCCTCTCCCTCTCCCTCTCCCTCGGGGAGAGGGCTGGGGTGAGGGGCTTTTGATGTTGAGGGGCCGTTCAGCTGTAAACCCAACCCAACCCGCACCAATGGGCTATACCTGAACCGGTCTCTTCGCCGTATCCAGGAGAACCCCATGAAAAGCCCCGGCCCCAATCCCGTCATTGCCCTCGAACAACTTCCCGGCTGCCTGATAGTTAAATTCCACGGCATCCAGGTTGCCGCTTCTTCCCACGTCATGATTCTCAACGAAGCCAACTACCCGCCGGTCTATTACGTCCCCCGCGAAGACATCGACGAAAAGTACTTCGCCCGCACCGACCACACCAGTTATTGCCCGTACAAGGGCGACGCCAATTACTTCAGCTTGCAGGTGCCGGGACATGAGGGCGCGAACGCGGTGTGGACTTACGAAAATCCGAAAGTGTCAGTGGCACCGATTCGTGATTACGTGGCGTTTTATCCGGATCAGGTGAAGTTTGAGGTGATTAAGGCTGATGCCTGAGCAAAAAAACGGCGAGGGTAAAAGCCCTCGCCGATATTTGTCTGGTTGAGTTTCAGTTCTTGTCGAGATCGATATTCTTCGTCTCACGCAAACAGATCATCCCCACCACCAGGCTCACCCCGGTAATCAACACCGGATACCACAGCCCGTAAAAGATGTCCCCGGTGTACACCACCAACGCGAACGACACCGTCGGCAGGAATCCGCCGAACCAGCCGTTGCCGATGTGATATGGCAGCGACATCGAGGTGTAGCGAATGCGCGTCGGGAACAGTTCGACCATCAGCGCTGCCAGCGGGCCGTAGCACATCGCCGAGATGATGATCAGCGCTACGATTAGAGCGACGATCATCGGTTTGTTGATCTGCTGAAGATCGGCCTGTTGCGGATAGCCGGCGAGGGTGATCGCGCCGCGCAGGGCGGCCTCGTCGAAGCCGTCGAGTTTGACGTCGCCAATGCTCACTTGCACAGCGCTGCCAGCCGGGGCGGCGGCGCTGGAGTAGGGCAGGCCTTGCTTGACCAGGAAGGTTTTGACCTTGTCGCACGGGCTGTCGAATTTGGCTTTGCCCACCGGATCGAACTGGAAGGTGCAAGTTGCCGGATCCGCCAGTACGGTAATTGGCGCCTGACGGCTGGCCTGATCGATCGCCGGGTTGGCGTAGTGGGCGAGGGATTTGAAGATCGGGAAGTACAGCGCTGTGGCCAGCAGCAGGCCGAGCATCAGTACCGGTTTACGCCCGACCTTGTCCGACAGCCAGCCGAAAAAGATAAAGAACGGCGCGCCGATGACCACGCTGATGATCAGCAAGGTGTTGGCCACTGCCGGGTCCATTTTCAGGAACTGGGTGAGGAAGAACAGCACGTAAAACTGCGCCGCGTAGAAGGTCACCGCTTGCCCGGCGTTGATGCTGAACAGGGCGATCAGCACGACTTTAAGGTTCTCCCATTTGCCGAAGGATTCGCGGATCGGCGCTTTCGAGGTTTTGCCTTCCTCTTTCATTTTCAGGTACGCCGGCGATTCGTGCAGGCTCAGGCGGATCCAGGTGGAAATGCCCAGCAGCACGATCGACAACAGGAACGGAATCCGCCAGCCCCAGACTTCAAACTGATCGCCGGTGAAATAGCGGCAACCGAGCACCACCAGCAGCGACAGCAACAGGCCGAGGGTGGCGGTGGACTGAATCCAACTGGTGTGGAAGCCGCGTTTGCCAATCGGCGCGTGCTCGGCCACGTAGGTCGCAGCGCCGCCGTATTCACCGCCGAGCGCCAGGCCCTGCAGCATGCGCAGCACCACCAGAATGATCGGCGCGGCGATGCCGATGCTGGCGTAGGTCGGCAGCAGGCCGACGCAGAACGTCGCCACGCCCATCAGAATGATCGTTGCCAGAAAGGTGTATTTGCGCCCGATCATGTCCCCCAACCGACCGAACACCAGCGCCCCGAACGGCCGCACGATAAACCCTGCGGCGAAGGCCATCAGCGCAAAGATAAACGCCGCGGTGTCGTTGACTCCAGCGAAGAACTGCTTGCTGATTACCGCCGCGAGGGCGCCGTAGAGGAAGAAGTCATACCACTCGAACACCGTCCCCAGTGATGAAGCGAAGATGACTTTGCGTGTATCCGGGCTGGTCTCCGCGCTGCGCACGGCGTCCAGCGGCTGAACGTGTTCTGACATATCGGTATCCCTCACAGTGATTGTTTTTGTTGTTCCACTGGTGTTGCGTGTCCGGGTGATGCGCGATGCCTTGGATGTGATGCAAACCCCTGTGGGAGCGAGCTTGCTCGCGAAGGCGTCCTGTCAGTCAACCTCTATGTTGAATGTGCTACCGCATTCGCGAGCAGGCTCGCTCCCACAGGGGAAGTGGTTACAGGTTTAGCCAAAATGAGTTGAGCAGCCTTCTCGGCAATCATCAGCGTAGGCGAACAGGTGTTGCCCGAGGTAATGCGCGGCATGATCGACGCGTCAGCAATGCGCAAACCGGGCACGCCGTGGACGCGCAGTTGCGCATCGACCACCGCATCGCCGTCATTGCCCATGCGGCAGGTGCCGACCGGGTGGAAAATCGTCGTGCCGATCTTCGCTGCTGCTTGCTGCAATTGTTCTTCACTTTGCAGGCTGGCGCCGGGCAGGTATTCCACCGGTTTGAAGCCTTGCAGGGCAGGCGCGCTGACGATGCGTCGGGTCAGGCGAATCGCATCCGCCGCGACGCGCAGATCTTCTGGATGACTGAGATAGTTGGGCTGAATCAGCGGCGCTTCCTGCGGATCCGCCGAACGAATGTCTATGCGTCCCCGACTCTGCGGACGCAAATCACACACCGAAGCGGTGAAGGCGGGAAAGCTATGCAGCGGCTCGCCAAAACGCTCCAGCGATAGAGGCTGCACGTGGTACTCAAGATTCGCCGAGGTCTGCTCCGGCCCCGACCGCGCAAACGCGCCCAACTGACTCGGCGCCATCGACAGCGGCCCGCTACGGTCATACAGATAACGCAGGCCCATGCCCATCTTGCCCCACACGCTGCCAGCGATCTGGTTGAGCGTGCGGGCGTTTTCCAGTTTGTAGATCAGGCGTAATTGCAGGTGATCCTGCAGGTTGCCGCCGACGCCCGGCAGCTCATGAATCACGCCGATGCCCAAGCGTTCGAGCAATGGCCGCGGACCAATCCCGGAGCGCTGCAGAATGCTTGGTGATCCAACCGCGCCAGCGCACAGGACGATCTCCTTGCGCGCCTTGAACTGTTTGGTCTGACCTTCATGACGCGCACTGACTTTCGAGGCGCGACCGTCCTCCAGCAACACGCGATCCACCTCAACCCCGGTCAGCACTGTCAGATTGGCCCGGTCGCGCACCGGTTTCAAAAATGCCTTCGCTGCGTTCCAGCGCACCCCGGATTTCTGATTGACCTGGAAGTAGCCGCAACCCTCGTTGTCGCCCTGATTGAAGTCATCGATGCTGGCGATACCGCTTTGCTCAGCGGCACTGCGGAACGCATCCAGAATCGGCCACGACAGGCGCTGTTGTTCGACCCGCCATTCACCCTTGGCACCGTGAAATTCAGCCGCGCCGGCAAAGTGGTTTTCGCTCTGTTTGAACAGCGGCAACACGTCATTCCAGGCCCAGCCCGGATTGCCCTCGGCCGCCCAGCCGTCGTAGTCGTTGGCCTGGCCGCGCATGTAGATCATGCCGTTGATGGACGAACAACCGCCCAGCACTTTACCGCGCGGATAACTCAGCGCGCGGCCATTGAGGCCGGGTTGTTGTTCGGTCTTGAAGCACCAGTCGGTGCGCGGGTTACCGATGCAGAACAGGTAACCGACAGGAATGTGAATCCACGCATAGTTGTCGCGCCCGCCGGCTTCGAGCAACAGGACGCGCTGCTGCGGATCTGCCGACAGTCGATTGGCCAGCAAACACCCGGCAGGGCCGGCGCCGACCACGATGTAGTCGTATTCATCGAGGGAAGTCTGCATTCCCTGACCTCGCTTTTTGTTTTTATTGTCGGACACTCTAGTTGTTAGCTTTCGTTAAAAGAATGTTAGTTTTTGCGCAGCCGCTGTGCGTTTTCAAACAGCCTGCATAGACCATAGCCGACAAGGACACGCCATGTTCGACTGGAACGACCTGCGGTTTTTTCTCGAACTGCAACGCAGCGGCCGCCTGCTCACCGCCGCCCGCCGCCTCAACACCACCCACGCCACCGTCGCCCGCCACATCGAAGCCATCGAAAAAAGCCTCGGCACTGCGCTGTTTGTCCAGCACGCCCAAGGCTACGAAATGACCCCGGCGGGTGAAGCGCTGCTTAAACACGCTGAAGCGATGGAAAACGTTGCGTTGCTGGCGCAGGAAGAGATCACCCAATCCACCGCGCCACTGGGCAAGATTCGTGTCGGCGTCACCGAAGGGCTGGGCATCAAGTTTCTCGCCAGCCGCATGATCGGCTTGTTCGAACGCTATCCGGGATTGGAAGTGGAACTGGTCGCCGTGCCGCGCTTCGTCAGCATCCTCAACCGTGAAGCGGAAATCAGTATTCATCTGGAGCGCCCGGCGGCGGACATGCTGGTTACGCGCAAACTCACGGACTATCGACTCGCGCTCTACGCCAGCCAACGCTATCTCGATAAAGCCCCGCCATTGCACAGTCGCGAAGACCTCGGGCGGCATGCGTGGATCGGTTATGTCGATGATTTGCTGTTCAGCCAGGAATTGATGTTTCTCAACAGCTTCTGCCGCAGTCCGCGCGTGGTGTTCCATAGCACCAGCGTCATCGCCCAGCAGGAAGCGGCGCGGTCGGGATTGGGCATTGCGGTGTTGCCTTGCTACATGGCCGAATCGGATCCCGATCTGGTGCCGTTGCTGCCGGATGAAAGCATCGAGCGCAGTTACTGGATCAGCACGCGGCGCGAGTTGCACAAATCGGTGCGGCTGCGGGTGGTCTGGGATTATGTGGTGGGGTTGTGCGAGGCGGAGCAGGGGTTGTTGCTGGGCAGATCGCAGGCCGGCAGCCGTTAATCCTCTTTGACTGTGCTGGTGTTGGCGCCGCTTTTGCTTGAATAGCGCCAAAGCCTTTGGCAATGGAGAGCAGCAATGAGGGAATGGCTTAGCGTTCGCGACATCAATGCGGACACCTTGAAGGCCATCAGTGACGGCGTCTTACGCCATGGCCGAGCCTTGTCTGAGGCGCGCGGCGGGCACGCTGAAGCCATCGCCTGTGCGCTGATGGAGGAGGGAACACTGATCGGCGGCGCTACCGGCAGAACCGAATTCCGGCGTCTGTTTGTCAATTACCTGTGGATCGACGCGCAGTGGCGCGGAACCGGGCTGGGTACTGAGGCGTTGCACAAGCTTGAGGCGTTAGCGGTTGAAAGGGCGTGCGTGGATGCCTTGATCGAAACGCTGGATGACGACGTCGCCCGTTGGTACACCCGCTGCGGATACCGATTGATTGCGCACGTGCCTGAGTATTGCGGCCCGTGGAGTCGTCATACGCTGTTGAAAACGCTGGTGACGACAGGTGCTCCCACAAGGTTCTTTGGTCGAGGGTATCTGCCGGGTTGATTTATATATGGATATCCGTATATTCGATTTTCCGTATGTATTGAGCCTGTTCCATGATCACCCCCACCGAAGTCTTCAAGAGCCTCGCCGACGAAACCCGCGTCCGCGCCATGCTGCTCATCGCCGATCAAGGTGAACTCTGCGTCTGCGAGCTGATGTGCGCACTCGGCGACAGCCAACCGAAAATCAGCCGCCACCTCGCGCAACTGCGCAGCAATGGCTTGCTGCTTGATCGCCGTCAGGGGCAATGGGTCTATTACCGCCTCAACCCTGATCTTCCTGCGTGGGTACGCGAAATCCTGCAAGTGACGTCAAAAGCCAACACCGATTGGCTCAAGGACAACGCCGCGCGCCTGCAGAACATGGATGGTCGTCCCGTCCGTGAAACCGCCTGCTGCTGAGGAAGCAAGAAAACCATGCGAATTCTGTTTATGTGCACGGCCAACAGCTGCCGCAGCATCCTGTCCGAAGCCATGTTCAATCATCTGGCGCGCCCCGGATTCGAGGCCGTGAGTTCCGGAAGTTTCCCCAAGGGCCAAGTGTTGCCGCGCAGCCTGTCGACGCTGCAACAGGCCGGCATTGCCATCGATGGCCTGTACAGCAAAGGCAATGACGCGTTCGAAGACAATCCGCCAGACATTGTCATCACCGTCTGCGACAAGGCCGCCGGTGAGAGCTGCCCGGTGTACTTCGGCCCCGCGCTCAAAGCCCATTGGGGCCTCGCAGATCCCTCGGATGTGATCGGCGACGATGCCGCCGTGGACGCGGCGTTTGCTGCCACGCTAGCGATCATCGAGCGGCGCTGCGCGACCTTCCTCGGCCTGCCATTTAAAGCACTCAGCCGCGCTGATCTCCAGCGTGAGCTGGATCGTATCGGCTCTCTCTGAGCTGGAGGACATATGTCAGAACAACTGCCCCATCTTGATCATTCGCTGTTCGAAGGAGCGTCCCCTTTGGGCGAACACAAACCACGCATTCTGCTGCTCTACGGCTCGACCCGCGAACGCTCGTTCAGCCGTCTGCTGGTAGAGGAGGCCGCGCGCCTGCTCGAACACTTCGGTGCCGAAACACGCATCTTCAACCCGTCCGGTCTGCCACTGCCTGACGACGTTCCGGTCGACCATCCCAAAGTGCAGGAACTGCGCGATCTGGTGCTGTGGTCGGAAGGCCAGGTCTGGTGTTCGCCAGAACGGCACGGCGCCATGTCTGCCGTATTCAAGGCGCAGATCGACTGGATCCCGCTCGAACTCGGTGCAGTGCGTCCGACCCAGGGCAAGACCCTGGCCGTGATGCAAGTCTGCGGCGGTTCGCAGTCGTTCAACGTGGTCAACCAGTTGCGCGTACTAGGCCGCTGGATGCGCATGTTCACCATCCCCAACCAATCCTCGGTGCCGAAGGCCTACATGGAGTTCGACGACACCGGGCGGATGAAAGCGTCGCCGTTCTACGATCGTGTGGTCGATGTGATGGAAGAACTGGTGAAGTTCACCGTGCTGCTGCGCGATCAACAGGCGCATCTGGTCGACCGCTACTCCGAGCGCAAGGAAAGCGCCGAGCAATTGATGGCGCGGGTCAACCAGCGTTCGATTTGAGGCCGTCCCCCGGCGAGGGACGGCTGCGTTCACGGGCGGCAACGGCGGGCGCAATCCAGCATTGATTGATGGTGATCAACCTTGTGTCGGTCAGTTCGGCGCAGCCTTGGAAAGGTGCTGAACTCACTGCAAACACCTGCACAGGAGTCTTGACCATGGCCATGATGAAAGCGGCAATATTCGTCGAAAAGAATCGCATCGTGCTGGATGACAAACCGATCCCCGAGGTTGGCCCGCTGGACGCGCTGGTGCGTATCACCACCACGACGATCTGCGGCACCGACGTGCATATCCTTCGCGGCGAGTATCCGGTGGCCAAAGGCTTGACCGTCGGTCACGAACCGGTGGGCGTGATCGAGAAGCTCGGCTCACAGGTGCGCGGATTTTTCGAAGGCCAACGGGTGATTGCCGGCGCGATTACCCCCAGCGGTCAAAGCTACGCCTGCCTGTGTGGCTGCGGCTCCCAGGACGGGCCGGACACTCGCCACGGTTTTCGCGCCACCGGCGGCTGGAAATTCGGCAACATCATCGATGGCTGCCAGGCGGAGTACGTCTTGGTCGATGCCTTGGCCAACCTGTGCCCGATCCCCGACGGGCTCAGCGACGAACAAGTGCTGATGTGCCCGGACATCATGTCCACCGGGTTCTCCGGCGCCGAACGTGGCGAAGTCAGTATCGGCGACAGCGTTGCGGTATTCGCGCTGGGGCCGATCGGACTGTGTGCGGTGGCCGGGGCGCGGCTCAAGGGCGCGAGCGTGATCATTGGTGTCGACGCGGTGGCCGAGCGCATGAGCGTCGCGCGGCAGTTGGGCGCGACCCATGTAGTCAACTTCAAGGACGGCGACGTGGTCGAGCAAATCATGGCGTTGACCGACGGGCGCGGCGTGGATGTGTCCATCGAAGCCTTGGGCACCCAAGGCACGTTCGAATCTGCCTTGCGGGTGTTACGCCCGGGCGGACGCTTGTCGAGTCTGGGTGTTTACGCGTCGGACCTGCGCATTCCCTACGATGCCTTCGCGGCAGGGCTGGGCGATTACAGCATCGTCAGCACCCTGTGCCCCGGCGGCAAGGAACGCATGCGCCGGTTGATGGCGGTGGTGCAAAGCGGTGGCGTCGATCTGTCGCCGCTGGTGACCCACCACTTCAAACTCGACGATATCGAAGCCGCGTATGAACTGTTCGCGCATCAGCGCGATGGGGTGATGAAGGTGGCGATCACGCCTTGATCGGCAATGCGCCCCGCACTGTTTACAGGTGCAGGGCGCAGGAATGCGTTACAGACTCAGGCGATGAATGACCTGGTGCGGATCATCAGGATCGCTGTGGGTTTCAAAGCCCAGTGATCGGGCGAGGTCGCGCATGGCCGTGTTGCTGGCCGAATCCACCGAATACAGATGCTTGAAACCGTTGTGCCGGGCGGCCTTGATCAGGTGTTCCATCAGTAACGTGCCCAGGCCCAGGTGTGTCCATTCATCGGCAACCGTGACGGCGCATTCACAGTCCTGCTCGCCCGTGGCGGCGTAGCGGCTGATGCCGATCTCGATCAATTCGCCATTTTCGTGAACCAGTGCGATGAAGGCCGCGCGTTGCTTGCAGTCGACGTCCATCAACTGATCGAGCAGCGCGGTGCCCGGCTCACTGATCTGCGCGAGAAAACGCAGGTGCCGGGACTCGGGCGACAAGCGCTTGATGAACGTGTATTCGCGTTCACGATCCTTGGCGGCCAGGGCACGGATCAAGACGTGGCGGCCATCCCTGAGCGACTCGATCCAGTATTCACCTAGGTGCGCGGCATAGGCCGGCGCCGCGCGGTCATTGTGGTCTTTGACAGTGAGCATGAGATGAGCCTCCATCGGGGCTGAACGAGCAACGCGCAGGAGAGTGCGCTGAGTCTGTTCTACACCGATGTCAGCCCCGGAAGCTGATCTGGATCAGATTCCGACGCGCGGCCACTGTTTTTTAGCGGGCGATGGTGCTTCTGTTTCCGCAACAGGCTCAGCCCTGAGGTGGCTCGCGGGTGCTGCGTTGCGATGCGGGGCGCGGTTGCCCGTCGGGAATCGACAAGGTCGCGCGCAGGCCGCCCTCAGCGCGGTTGACCAAAGTGATCCGTCCGCCCAACTGCGTGGCGATGGTATTGACGATGGTCAGTCCCAGCCCCGCGCCGTGGGCGTTGCCGCGACTGTAGAAACGTTCGAACAAGCGTGCCCGGTCCGTTTCATCAATGCCCGGCCCCTGATCTTCAACGCTCAAGTGATAGAAACCCTCGGCCTGACTGAGCAGCACGGTGATCACGCCGTGTTCGGGGGAGAAGTTCGCAGCATTGGTGATCAGGTTGTTCAGGGCAATGTCGATCATGCCGGGGCTGGCCATGATGTTGAACGGCTGGGCGCTGTCTTCAAAGGCCAGTTCCAGGTGTTTGCTCAGCAACCATGGCGTCAACTGGACCAGGCTGTTGCGCACGGTTTCGCTGAGGTCGATGGGTTGCAGCGGCGGCGGATTGGGTTTCGGTTCCAGGCGCGCCATGGTCAGCAACTGGTTGACCAGGCGACTGGTGCGGTCGACCCCGGCGATCAGAAACGCCAGCGACTCGCGGCGTTCCTGCTCGGTGCCGGCCTCCTGCAGGTTCTGCGCATGCACGCGCAGCACCGCCAGCGGCGTACGCATCTCGTGGGCGGCATCGGCGATAAAGCGCCGTTCACGGCCGAGCACTTCCTGAATCTGCGCCAGCATACGGTTGAGCGCCGCCTGCATCGGTTCCAGCTCACTGGGCAGCGGCGCCAGTTGCAACGGTTCCAGCGAACCACTGTGACGGGCGCGCAGAGTTTCGGCCATGTTCGCCAACGGCTTGAGGCCCCAGCCGATGGCCAGCCAGACCATCGCCGCGAGTAGCAAGCTGCCGACCACGTTCGGCCACAGCGTGTGACGGACGATGCGGTCGACCAGATCGGCGCGGACATCGTCGCGCTCACCGACCCAGATGCGCAGGCCGTTCTGTTTGTCTTCAAGGAGAAAGGCGCGCCAGTGCCGATTGTTCAGATCCACCACGTCGCTGAAGCCGGGCTGCGTCGGTGGTGCCTTGAAGGACGGTGCGCTGGCGGTGTGCACCAACACATCACCGGCAGGATTCCACACCTGAAAAGCGATTTTGCGTTCGTACGGATGACCCTCGCCGCGCGGCACCGCTTCGCCCAGCGCCGAGTTGAACGCCTGGTACAGTTCGGCGTGCTGTTTGCTGGCCAGTGGCATACGCATCACGCCTTGCAGCAGGCGCGCGTTCTGCGCCAATTGCGCGTCGTAGACCTCGGCGATTTCGTGGTTGCTGTCGTGCAGGTTGAACGTGCTGAGCACCGCGAGACCGGCCAGCAACAGGCCGATGATCAGGGTCAGCGTGCGGCGGCGGATCGACGTCATCGACGCTCCTCCACCAGATAACCGACACCGCGAATGGTGCGGATCAGGTCGGTGGAAAACTTCTTGCGCAAGTGGTGGATGTGCACTTCGAGGGTGTTGCTTTCGGCTTCTTCGTTCCAGCCGTAAAGCAGCTGCATCAGTTGATCGCGGGTCATGACCCGGCCCGGCGGCGACAGCAGTTCGTGCAGCAACTGATATTCCTTGGGCGTCAGGGCCACGGGCTGGCCTTGATAGCTGACTTGCTGGGTGCCGGGGTTAAGGCTGATGCCGGCATGTTCGATCAACGCCTGGGCGCGTCCGGCACTGCGCCGCAACAAGGCGCGCAAGCGTGCCTTGAGCTCATCCAGGTCGAACGGTTTGATCAGGTAGTCGTCGGCCCCGGCGTCGAGCCCGGCGATGCGATCTTCGGTAGCGTCGCGGGCGGTCAGAATCAGCACCGGCAGATTCGAACCGCTGTCGCGCAGGCGGCGCAGCACTTGCAGGCCGTCCATGCGCGGCAGACCGAGATCGAGCACGGCGACATCGAAGGTTTCACTGAGCAGCGCATGCAACGCGCTGCTGCCGTCCTTGAGCCAGTCGACGGTGTAACCCTCGCGGCCCAGCGCCTGATGAATGCCTTCACCCAGCGCCACGTCATCCTCAACCAGTAATAAACGCACGCGGACTCCTGTCAGTCGAGTTTCTTGTTCACGTCCACCAGCAGGGCGGCGATCTCTTTGCGGCGCCCGGCATCGGCACTTTCCCGGCCCGGGCGCGGCGCGGCTTGTTGGGCTTTGATCAGCGCAGCTTTGGCTTCAGCGTAGCGCTTCTGACGGTAGAGGTGATCGCCCCAGAAGTACAGGCTGTCGATGCCGTTGGGGTTGAGTTGCAAGGCTTGCTTGAGCAGTTGCTCGGCCTTGTCGCTGTCGCCGAAGCCGATGGGCCAGCCGGGCACGCGGTCATACAGTGCGGCGAGGCTGGTGTAAGCCGAGCCTTGCAGGGCTTTGGGGTCGAGGGTCAGGGATTTCTCCAGGTCAGCCTTGGCGTCCTTGGCTTTGCCCAAGGCACCGAGGCCGCCCTCGGCACCGGCCCAACTGCTGGTGACGATGCCTTTCCAGATCCACGCTTCGGCCACCGCCGGGCGCTGCGTGGTGAACGTGTTGGCCTCGTTGGCCAATTGTTCGAATGCGGCGGCGCGCTGTTTTTCCGCCACTTCATATTGGATGTGCGCCCAGCTCTGCTGGATGCCCTCGAGGCGTTGCTGGTCGGCGGGTTCCAGCGCCCAGACGCTTTGACTCAGGGCGGCGAGCAACAGGCATGCGGATAGTTTTTTCATGGTTTTGGCGACTCGTGGTCAGGTTTTTCACTGAGGCGGCGGATCAGCGGCAACTGCTTGCGCAGGCCTCGATCAACCAGATGCGGGAGCAGATTGTTCAGGCGGACGAAGAAGCGTTCCGGCCAGCCCAGGTAGAGGTCGCGACGATCACCGGCAATCGCATGGATCACCGCCGAGGCCACGGTTTGCGGATCGTCGACGTTGGCCTTCAATGCGTCGTTCAAGGCCTGCGCGGCGGCGCTGTTCATCGAGGTGCGCGTGGCGCGCGGCGCGACGTACAGCACGCTGACGCGAGTGTCGGCGAGCTCCCGCCGCAGCGCCTCGGAAAATCCGCGCAAAGCGAATTTGCTCGCGCAGTAACTGGCGTAACCCGGGTAGCCGATCGAGCCATAGGTCGAGCCGACGTTGACCACCATCGCGCTGTCGGCCTGCTTGAGCAGCGGCAACAGCAGTTTGGTCAGGCACATCGGCGCACTGATATTCACCGCCAGCATCGCGTTGATATCACCGTCATCGAGCTGTTCGAGCATGGCGAAGTGATTGACCCCGGCGGCGTTGATCAGCAGGTTGATGCCACCGATGGCTTCGGCGGCGACCAGTACTTTGCGCCGGTCGCTGAGGAAGGTCAGGTCGGCGCCGACCCAGCACAACGAGTCGGGGTAGCGATTGAGCAGCGGTAGCAGTGCCTCCTGATGCCGCGCCACCGCGAGCACATGGGCACCGGCGGCGCACAAGGTTTCGGCGATGGCCAGGCCGATGCCGCCACTGGCACCGGTCAGCACCACCCGCGCATCACGCAGCTGCATGTTGAGCCTCCGCGTCACGCGGCAAGCCACGGAACATGTCGGTGTACAGGCGATAAACGACTTTCGAGGCATGGATCACGGCGGCTTGATCCTCCGGATCTTCGAGCTGATTCATCAGGCGCCGATAGGTTTGCATGTGCTCGATGTCGAGCGAACCGTGGGAGCTCAGGTAACTGAACGCCGTTTCCGGCAACGCCAGACGCTCGCGAATGCTGCCCGCCGCGTGGGTGGCCAGGGCGATGCTGGTGCCTTCGAGCACGTTGACCATGCCGAACAGACCGACCGGATTGCCACGGGCGATCAGGTCGTAAAGGAAGCTGACCATCAACTCGATCGACAACGACGGCTGACCGTCGCGCACCGCATCACGATCGCCGCCACACGCGGCGATGTCGTTGAGCACCCAGTGCTCGTGGCCGTATTCGTCTTCGATGTACTCGGCCACCGCTTTGCGCAGCCATTCCAGGCGCGTCGGCAGCCGCGCACCGCAAGCCATCATCAGCGGCACGGTGTGGCGCACGTGGTAATACGCTTGCGCGAGAAACGCCCGATAGCTGTCGAGACTGACCTTGCCTTGCAGGGCATCGACGATGATCGGCAGGTTGAACAGTTCGTGGCGTTCCTGTTGCGTGGCTTCTTGCAGGGTGTCAAAAAAACTCATGATGCGGACTCCTCGGAAACAGCGGATTCGGTCAATTGCGCGTGGTACTGCGCGACGATGGCGTCGCGGCGCGGGCGGCCATTGGCGGTGAGCAAGCCATTGGCGGCGGTGAAGGGTTGCGGCAGGCGCGTCCACTGATGCACCTGGGCGTAATCGGGCAAGGCCTCGTTGGCTTCAGCGACGGCAGCGGCCAGTTCGGCATCGGTGCAGTCCGGGCGATGCGGCCAGAGCAGGGCGTGATTGCGCGGCAAGGCCTCGCCGTAAACGAAGGCCTGGGCGATGTGGCGGCGCTGGGTCAGCTCGGACTCGACCCATTCCGGGTTGACGTTGCGCCCGAAACTGGTGACGAACTGGTGCTTCTTGCGGCCCTTGAGATAGAGAAAACCTTCCGGGTCGAACTCGCCCAGATCGCCGCTCGGCCACCACTCATCGGCGTACGGCGCGTCGCCCAGATAACCGAGCAGTGTCGAGCCCTTGATCAGCACTTCGCCGTCCTCGGCCAGCCGCACTTCAACATGCGGCAGCGGTCGGCCGACGCTGCCGGGGCGGCGTGCGCCGGGGCGATTGAGGCACACCACCGAGGCGCATTCGGACAGGCCGTAACCTTCATAAACCGGCAGCCCGACTCGTTGCGCGCGATGCAGCAGATCCTCCGAGACCCGCGCACCACCGACAGCGGCAAAGCGCAGGGTTTGCGGGTCGAAGGCTTTCTGCTCGGCGGCGCTGACCAGCAACAGCAGCAACTGCGGCACCAGGATCAGACTCTCCGGTGCACGGCTGGCCAGATAACCGAGCAGACGCGGAATCTCGACGCCGCTAGCGCCCTGAATACCGATGGTTTTCTGGCCCGGCAAACTCAACATGGCGCCGGCATACAGCGCGGCGTAACAGCCTAGGTTCTCCAGCAGAATCGCCAACGGCAACAGCGCCAGATGATGCTGCGGGCCGGTCGCTTCGCTGGCCTGATCCAGCTCCCGTGCCACCCGCAGCAGGCTGTCGGCGCTCAGGCACACACCTTTCGGCGTGCCGGTGGTGCCGGAGGTGAAGGTGAGTTTTGCGGTACCGGCCGGCATGCGACTGGGGCCACTGAAGGAGCGGCACCAGAACTCGCCACGTTGTTCATAGCCAGCCGCGAGCAGTTCGGCACCCAGCTCCGGCTCGGCGATTACCCGTTCGGCCTGGCTTTGCTCCAGACAATGAGCGCGTTGCGCCGCACTGAAAAACGGCGGCAGCGTCACGCAGGTCAGGCCTTCGAACAACACAGCCAGGTCCCAGAGCATCGCGTCGACGCCGTTGTCCAACGCCAGCGCAATCACCTGCGCCTGCTCGTCGCGCAAACGCTCCTGGCGATACAGCACCTCGGCGTACATCGTGGCGTAATCGAGTTTCAGCGTGTCGCCCCACAGGGCCGTCGCGTGGTCATTGCGCCGGGCATGGTCGCGCAGGGTTTCCTGGAAGCGTTGCAGTTCAAGCGACATGGCAGGCTCCTTCAATCGAAGTCGGCAAACCCAGGCGAGTAAACAGGCCGATATCGCGCAAATGGACGAACCCGGCGCGGATGTTGCCGACATGCACCCAAGGTTTGCTTTCGTAATAACTGCCCCAGTGTTGACGCTCGTCACCCAATCGTTCCGGGTCAGCGGCGCACAATGTCACTGGCTTCAGACCCAGGCGATGGAAGCTGTTGACCAGGCCGATGTTGCCGGTGAACGTCACCCATTCCAGGCCGCCCATGGCCAGCAGGTAGGTGATGGCGATGATGCTCAGTCGCGCGCTGCCGGTGTCGCTGGCGGCGAGGTTGCCGACTTCGACGATGGCGCTGCGCTCGACCGCACGATCCGCCGCCGCGCTGATTAGCGGCTCGATCGGCTCATCCAGATAGCGCTCAAGGAACAGTGACTCCAGATGCGCGCGACGCACCCCGGCCACGGCGCACAACTCGCCGTCGCCGTTGTGCATGCCGAACAGCTCGGGCATGAAGTGGCGGATATCGGCACCGTGGGCCTTGCGAAAACGTTGCTGGATAAAGGCTTCGAACGTCTCTCGCAGGGCATCGTCGGGCAGCGCGCCGGTCAGTGTCATCTGCGGTGTTTCGGCTTGACCGAAGCGCAGGGGCAGGGCGATGTTCCAGTCAAATTCGGGCATGGGCAGAACGCCTCCCTCAATAGGTTTGAGGCGAGTATCGGAGGCATTTCTTAACGAAGTCTGAAGGTGAAAAAAGGTTAACGTGAGGGTCTGTCTTCAGACTCTCTTAAGACTGGGCGGGCAGGGTAACGCCGTCGGTTCGCCCAACAACCGGAGCGAGGCGGTCGAACGAATCGGCCGTCACTCACGACAATCACGAGGCGCAGCTTATGACCCGCGACACCGCCGTAACCCGTTATGGAAAACTCTCAATTACCCTGCACTGGCTGATGCTGGCGCTGTTTGTCGGCGTCTACGCATGCGTCGAAATCAAGGGCTACCTGCCCAAGGGCAGCGAAGCGCGCGGCTTGCTGATGGGCTTCCACGGCCTGTTCGGCACGAGCATCTTCGCCCTCGTCTGGATCCGCCTGCTCGGCCGTCTCAGCCCACGCCCGCCGATCACGCCCAAACCCCCAGCGTGGCAGACCGGCATCGCGCACCTGACACACCTGGCGCTATACGGCCTGATGATCGCCACACCAATCCTCGCCTGGCTAATGCTCGCCGCCGCCGACAAACCGTTCCCGTACTTCGGCTTCCACGTCCCGGCACCCGTGGCCATCGACCCGGACTTCGCCAAACAACTGAAGTACTGGCATGAACTGATTGGCAGCACCGGTTACTGGCTGATCGGGCTGCATGCGCTGGCGGGGTTGTTCCACCATTATTGGGTGCGCGATAACACCCTCGTGCGGATGCTGCCGGGCCGCACCGAATAACGCAGATATCACTGTAGGAGTGAGCCTGCTCGCGATAGCGGTAGTCCAGTCAATGTAAGTGTTGACTGAACAAACGCCATCGCGAGCAGGCTCACTCCTACAGGGTTTTTGTGGTGTCTGGCAGAGCGGGGCAGTTGCCGGAACCGCACTTCGCGTCCACTCTATGACCTGCCGACAAGGAGCGTCCGCCGACCCTCCGTCGTGACCACAGGGAGCTTGCAGCATGAGCGAAGACAACAAGGTAAAAGGCCCGGCGTCGTACTTCCCCTCCATCGAGAAAAAATACGGCCAGCCCATCGATCACTGGCTGATCCTGCTCGCCGGCAACACCGACAAGAAACACATGGAACTGGTGGCGTGGCTCAAGGAGGAACACGGCATGGGCCACGGCCATGCCAACGCCTTGGTTGCGCATCATCTGGCGGGTAAAAAGTGAGGGCAGGGCAGCGATGAATTTCACCCACCGGCCAGTGACGGCCGACGACGTCAACACCCTCTGCAGCTTTCCCCAAGGCGAACAAGAGCTGTTCTTCATGTTCCCGAAAGCCAACTTCCCGCTGACGGAAGAGCAGATGCACAGCGCAATCAGCCAGCGCTTCGACTCCACGGCTTTTCTGGCCAACGGCGAGTTCGTCGGCTTCGCCAACTTCTACCGCGCTGAGCACGACGGCATCTGCTGCATCGGCAACGTTATCGTCGCGCCATACGCCCGAGGCCAGGGTGTTGCGCGGTACATCGTTGAGACCATGACCGCCGTCGGCTTCGAAAAGTACCAGGCCAAGGAAGTGCAATTGTCCTGCTTCAACGAAAACACCGCAGGCTTGCTGCTCTACCCGAAACTTGGCTTCGTACCGTTCTCCATCGAAGAGCGCCCGGCGCCGGGTGGCAAACGTTCAGCGTTGATCAACATGAAGCGCAGCAGAGGCCAGCCCCAAGGTTTGTGAATCCTGGCCATACACACTTTTGATTCAGAATTGACCGGTAGTCTGAAGTGATGCACTAAACGTCATGGTCACCTGATTGTCAGGTCCCGACTGCCAGGTTTTTACATCGTATGGAGGTTTCTCGTTGCGAATGATGCATTTCCATTCAATGACATCTCCAGGCTTCGCTTTGGTGAATTTTATTTTTCCGGACCAGGATGGATAGGCAGCAGAGCCGAGCAGAACGGCCTTTTCCGTATCCCAATTGCCCAACTCCGGGACATTGCCGACTGCATAGACGCTGTATCCCTGTGCAGTGACGCCGTTATCACAGCGAAAGTTTGCTTCGAGATAAAGATAAGTCCAGGTGGCACCGGCATCAGCTACAGCAGGCAGCATTGCCGACAACACAAAACCCAGCGGCAACAGATAACAATTGCGGCTCATGATCAATTCCTCAGGACGTATTCAGTCGAGCCAGCTTAGCCACGCTTAACCAAAAAATGACCTGTAAGAACTGACAGTCCTTTAGAGTTCTTCGCGATAATCGCACTGCCTTTTTATAGTCGGGAGAGGCCGCTACTGACGCGGGACCCTTACACAAACCTGCCTTGCAAAAGCGACGAAAATCCGGCCAGATCACCGCGAAACTCACTCCATCAAGGATCGATCAATGCCGCTGGATTTCCATAAAATGCACGCCAACGGCGACGACTTCGTCATGGTCGACGCGCGCAACCACGCTAACCCGATCAACAGCCAATTGGCTCGGCGCCTCGGCGATCGCCACCGCGGCATCGGGTTTAATCAGCTCGCCGTGGTACTCATTTGCGAGGACGCCGATGCGCGCGTGGAGTTCTGGAACGCCGATGGCTCGCCGCTCGACGTGTGTGGCAGCGCCACCCGTGGCGTGGCGGACAGGCTAATGCGCGAAGCCAGCCGAACCTCGATCACCCTGCGCACCAACCGTGGCCTGCTCACCTGTGAACGCACGACCGACGGATTGATCGCCGTCGACATGGGCGAACCGTTGTTCGACTGGCAAGACATCCCTCTGGCGCAAGAACACGACACACTTTTTCTACCGCTCGCCGGCGCTCCAACCGCGTGCAACATGGGCAATCCGCACTGCACCTATTTCGTCGATGACCTCAGCACCGTCGATATCGCCGCCCTCGGCCCGAGCCTCGAAACCCATCCGTTGTTTCCGCACAAAACCAACGTCCACTTCGTGCAGATCATCGACCGCCAACACATCCGCCTGCGCATCTGGGAGCGCAACGGCGCCATCCCGCTCGGCTCCGGCTCATGCTCATGTGGCGCCGCCGTCAACGGCATCCGCCGAGGCCTGCTCGACCACACCGTCAACGTCGAATGCGACGGCGGCCCCGTCACCGTCCACTGGAATGGCTCAGGCTCCGTAACCCTGAGCGGCCCGGTAGAAACCGCATTCTCCGGCACCCTCCCAGACACCCAACTCGACCTCAAGTGACCACAGCCCCCCTGTAGGAGTGAGCCTGCTCGCGATAGCGTCATCCCAATCACCACCAATCCCAAACCCACCACAAATCCCCTGTGGGAGCGAGCCTGCTCGCGAAGTCGCCCATCCAGTCACCCCATCAACCACTGACCGAAATAAACAGTAAAAACCACCACTGTTTAAACGAAGCCTCAAGTAACCACCGAAACCCTACAACGCCTTGCGCCGTTACCTACGACTAAGCCAGAATCCGCCGGCTTGTGCGTCTAGGTCGCGGGTTCTATCGTCTGTCGGTCGCTGGAAAACAGCGATCGGGTTTGGTAGCCCGCCATAACTAGTCGCATCGCGAACCGTTCGCAGACCTCATCAGGTCTCTGCTCAATGGTGGCCATGCGCAGGACACCTTCGGGTGTGCCGGGTCCTAGTTACCGGTCTACCAACCCGCGTATGGCCGCCACCTTCGTTTGGTAGCGAATGTGAAGGCTCCTTTTTATTAACTAGGAGTTTCACCATGATCAAACCAACACCCAACCCACCCGAAACCGACCCCACATCCCCCTACGAATCTCCCGACTCCAAGCGATTCCACGAAGCCGCCGAACGCGCCCTCGACCACTACCTCAAACCCGCCAGCCAAATCATGGCCAGCACCCAACAGCCCGAACGCATGTACCTCGCCAACCCGAAGTACAACAGCGAATCCCTGCTCGCCAACGCCAGCGAAACCCTCGGCTCCGCCAGCGAAATGCTCCTCAACTTCGCCGCCATGCTCGACACCCCCCACCGCAAAACCGCACTGGGCATCGCCCAAGTCGTGATGCTCGGCGAAATCGCCGTCAACCAAGCGCTGGATAACGTCGAAATCGCCAGCTAGATATAGATGATCTCTGTAGCGATTCCTCTGTTCTTCGCTACAGGGATCTATTACCCCACAGTATTCAGGCGTCGCTTTAAATAGACATGTGCTGCATCGCTTGTAATGGCCTGACTTGACGCGATAGCGTTGGCGTCCATCTCTCGACAGAGCGGTTTTCCAATGGCGTTACACGAATGCATGCACACATTTGAAGAGTTAGCCAAAACGGTTCTGCCCGGCCATATGAGCAGAATGAAAAGCTCTCTTGAAACTCCGCGAGAGATGAAGGACTTTTCAGTGCCCGGTGTTGGCGTTAAATCGTTGCTGAAGCAGTTCAAACTGGCGCAAGATTTTTCGGGTTGCTACGTGCTGATCGACAACGGCGTGCCTATCTACGTTGGTATTTCAAGAAGCGTGATCAGTCGCCTTCGTCAGCACGTCTTCGGTAAAACACACTTCGACGCTAGCCTGGCTTTTCGAATTGCGATGGCAAAACATCCGGATCAAACGATTTCCAAGCTGACGCGCGCGAAGGCAATGGATGATCCTCTATTCGGTACATCATTCGCAGAGGCTCAGTCCTATCTCAAGTCACTCCAGGTGGCAGCGATAGATATTGAAAATCCGCTTGTGCTTTACGTTTTCGAACCCTACTGCGCGCTGGCTCTTGATACTCACCAGTGGAATTCGTTTGAGACCCATTGATTTGGAATACTCTGCATCTCAACTGACCTGTTAAACAGATGATCTACAGGTTTGTTTAATAGGTGTCTCTCGTTGCTGGCTACGCCCTACAATTCCTTGCGCCATCGCCTACGACTAAGCCAGAATCCGCCGGCTTGTGCGTCTGGCACTCCCTCCGTACCTTGATTCCCGTCACTGCTCATCAGTGATCGGGTCTGCAAGCCCGCCGGAAAAACCAGTCGCACAGCCAGCCAAAGGACACTCGTTCGTGCCCGTTCAATGGCGGCTTTGTGCGGGAGACCTTCGGGTCTGCCGGGTGCCTGGTTTCCCGGTCTTGCAGACCCGCGCATAGCTGCCACCCATCATCTGCAAGTGATGCTGGTAGCTCCTAATGAAAACCAGGAGCACAACCATGATCAAACCAACACCCAACCCACCAGAAACCGACCCCACATCCCCCTACGAATCCCCCGATTCCAAGCGATTCCACGAAGCCGCCGAACGCGCCCTCGACCACTACCTCAAACCCGCCAGCCAAATCATGGCCAGCACCCAACAGCCCGAACGCATGTACCTCGCCAACCCGAAGTACAACAGCGAATCCCTGCTCGCCAACGCCAGCGAAACCCTCGGCTCCGCCAGCGAAATGCTCCTCAACTTCGCCGCCATGCTCGACACCCCCCACCGCAAAACCGCACTGGGCATCGCCCAAGTCGTGATGCTCGGCGAAATCGCCGTCAACCAAGCGCTGGACAACGTCGAAATCGCCAGCTAACTCCCAGCCCGACGAGGGGAAACCCTCGTCGAACCCCGCTGTCACACCCTGGCTGGCACACGGCCACGGCTTGCGCCCCCCAGCCACGGCTGTCACCCTTCGGGCCGTTCTCAAGGATCAGAACCAGGAATCACGGATGAGTGGCTACGTACCCAACCCCCCGAAAAACCATCGCTACGAAGAAGCCAAACCCGTCGATATTCACGCCCAGCGTTGGGCGGAATATGAGAAACACGGGAAAGAACCTGCGCGCGAACCTGAGAAAGTCGGGATCGCGTTGAGGATTGGGGTTTTCTTTGATGGCACTGGGAACAATGCGAATAACACGGCGGCTGGATTGCTGTGTGGGGCGCAGCATCCGATTGCGCCTCAGGATATTCCTGCTAGTTGCCAGCCTTACATGAGCGATCCGGATAGCAGTTACGGCAACGATGTCAGCAATGTAAAAAGGCTGAGCGACTTGTATGATGCCGTACCTGACGCAGTAGGAGAGGGACCGCTGAAGCGAACCTCCCGCGTCGTCTATATCGAGGGCATTGGCACCCGCTCCGGAGAAGAAGACAGTAAGTTTGGCTCTGGCACCGGACGCGGTGAAACAGGTGTTGCCGGTCGAGTCGAGTCTTCATTTCCAGTCATTCAACAAGCTATCAGCCGAGTCCTGATCGATAACCCAGGGAGTGAAATCGCTTCCTTGACGTTCGACACGTTTGGCTTCAGTCGTGGCGCCGCCGCAGCTCGACATTTTGCCAATGAGATCGTCCGCACCAGTCGTGGCCCGCTTGGCACCGTGCTGAGAAACCTGCCCAGAGCCTTCAGCCCTAAATTTAACGACCAGTATAAAGGTGACATCAACATGGGGTTTATCGGCTTGTTCGATACCGTCCCATCGATTGCGCGTTGGTCAAATCTTGGCAACATCAAAAGTGCTGTAGCGACCGGCGTTAAACTCTATCTTGATCGTCGTTTTTTTACCGATGTCGTGCAGTTGTCTGCCCGTGACGAATGCCGCGCCAACTTCGCACTCAGTCGCGTCAAAGCGGATCACTTGGAGATAACCTTGCCTGGTGTGCATTCGGATATCGGCGGAGGCTATCTGGAAGAGGCGCAGGAATGTGTGCTTGTAAGTCCCATGCAAACACTGATCGTGCCTTTGAATACTGATGTCACGATGACCTCGATCTACCGCGATGCCGTCAATGCCAAGGCCCAATGGTTAGCCAAAGGCTGGCCTACGGAAATGCTTGAAATCGTAACGCCCGACGCATTGCTGATGCCGAACAGCCCGCAAGATCGACTCAGTCCCGATGTGAAGCGTGTGTACGCCGCTCTGCAGCTTAAACGCCCGGTGAGTGGCATGTTGTCGAGGGTCTACCTACGAGTGATGCACCGCTTGGCAAAAGAAAAGGGTGCTCGATTCAACGACATTCCAGATACGCCTGATCTGGCCATTCCTGAAGAGCTGAAACCCTTGTGCGATAGATTCTTGGCGGGGGACTACAGCGTCACACCGCAAGAAGATGAATTGCTGAAATTGAAGTACATTCACACCTCCGCCAATTGGAACCACCCGCTTGGCCGAAAAGATGGCAGCGGGATCAACGCGGTTTACATCAACGCCCCCACGGAAGACTCAATCCGCGTGCAACATCCTCATGTACCTGACTGGACGCTTTGGTAATGAAAGTTCTTGCGACCCTGTTCTGCGCACTATTCATGACTGCCTGCCAGTCTGCCGATCCGCTGTCGGCCAAGAACGATCCCAAATCCGAATCTTGGGAGCTTGCGTTCACCGAGCCCTATTACATGAAGGTGTGGGTTGAGGACAGCGCGGTTGAAGACATCAACGGTAAGTTGTTCAAGCGCACAGGGTCAGGGACCGCCGCAGGCGGGGAGCCTGAGGACGGAAAAGAATCCGCTCGGGGCTGGCACGCATTAGGTGGTGCTGCGAAAGCAGTGATTGGTGCTGATCTTCCCAAGCGCATTTACGTGCGCTGGCAATCAATTGTCGAGCCACAGACATATCAGGTTTGGGTTGATGTGCCCGAAGAGGCGAGGAACCTGATGGTGAAGTCGGTTAATCAGCGGTGCGCGGAGACTCCGGAACAACAGGCTAGCTATAGCGCTTCTATCTATCTAGGCCTTGCTCCAGGGGGCGTTGTGCAGGTTTTTATCCGAGATTCATGTCATCGATCAGTGAAGGTGGGTAGAGCCCAAGCTCAGATTGAACCACGGGGGCCAAGCGAAGGTAAGAATCACGGGCGTTATGCGTATCCAATCAGCGAAAAAACCAAAAGTTATATTGAAAAGTATGGGGTTCCATATGGGAGTTGGTAATCCATAAATAGGTAAATTAACTAAAAATAAATGTGGTTTTATGCTGTGGTCTCGCTATGTCCTCTAAGCCGCTCGCGGGTTTATGCCGGAATTTATTTTAGTCAGGTAGTTCTTGGTCGTATATTTCGTGCTGATCAACGATAATGTCTAATGAGCGATATAGCATTTTATGAACTTTGAAGTGTTCTGCTCGTTTTATTTCTCCCCTAGTAGCAGATGCTTGGTCTACATATGACCAGATATACGTATCTACTGAGCTGGCTTTTAAGCCAACCGCTCCAACTCGATAAAGACATGAAAGCATGGAGATTAAAAGATCAGATTCTTTTATGTTGCTGTTCGGTTCATAATATTTCTTAACTGTTGTGACGCAAGGGTCTCGAGAGTCTCCAGAGCTTAAAGCGATCATGACCTCTTCTAAAGTTGTATCTTTTATCATGGATTTTGAAAATGTAGCTTTAATGTTGCGTAATATCTCAACCGTTTCATCGAAACTAGGAAATACATTGCCCCATTCTTCCTTTAGAGATTTCAATCTCTTTTCAGAATATTGTGCTTCCGCAGCGAGCAACGCTCTCCAAGATATTCTTTCTCGCTCGTAGGCAATGGAAAAGCACTCATTAACAAATTGAAGGACGTCTCGTGGCCTTCTTAGTGTGCGCTCAATGATAAAATCAATAGCGGTTTGCCCACCGCCTTTCCTTGGTTTAGGGAAAAGATCATTAATAGTTACTAGTTGTTTTGTATATTGGCTTTTGAATACTTCATTTATTCTTAGCTCAATCATATGTGTCAAATCTTCGGTTGACCATTTCAGGCTCATAAGATATGACTCATATTTCTCCTGCTGAAAGCCAGAATCGCGAGTTTTATCGAAGACTTGATCGAGAAGATCTTCTCGCAAAGCTGCTATGATTTTAACCTGTCTAATTTTTCTGAAACTTTTTATCTCCTCTATCAGTGCTCGAATAAAGCGTACTCTGGTCTCAGTTGCTGCCCATTCCTCGTCTAGTTGATCTATTAGTATAAAGAATTTTTTTTGTGGATCTGAGAAAGAGTGTTCGGATAAAAGTTCTAGAACCTCGTTAAGCTTTCTGATTTGAAGGCTGCTCACTACTTGGCTTGCCCGTTGTTTTACCTCTGTACGTTCTTGCTCAGAGAGCTTCAGTGCTCCATCCGAGGATAGCTTTATTCCTGCGTACTTCAAGCCGATTGAGCTTTTTGTATCAGATTCCAGTTTTCTCGTGATTTCTTTTAAGTGTTCGTCAGTATCTAGCCAGAAATTGTTTCCCCATTCATTGAAATATTCAATTGCTTTTTTCTTTGTAATGTCTCTATTGAAGGTGTTAAGGAGGCTGTCGATAAAGCCTCTGCTATCGTTTTCCGACTTTATATCATATCTAAGCTTTAAGAATTCGACTGTTAGTACATGGCGCCAAAGTAAGCGATAAAAAAGATCGAGGCTCACTCCTAGCGTGTCAAAGAATTGAACGATATCAGAGCTTTCTAGAAATCTAATTGATACGTCGTTTGGATCCAGCTTTACATGTTTTTGCGTTGTTTTCGCTATCTTATATAAAAGTGCGCTCTTCCCTGAGCCTGTACGGCCAAGAATAATGGACGCAGGTGAATCAATATCCATGACTTGATCTAAATAACCATTATCAATGAAGCACTTGTTGAGTAGTTCAGTGTCTGCTTCAGCATCTAGTGCGCCTACCTTTAAGTTTCGCGTTATTTTTAAATTCTTCTCTTCCATGATCAAAGCCTTTGGTTTTTTGAATGAGAGCGAGTACTAAGAAATCATATACCCGGATGCTTTCAGGTCTTTGATGATGCTGTATGCGACCTCCTCAATGCTTTTTTCAAAACTCTTATAAATGATTCCATTGACGTCGCTAGGAAGTGAGACGTTCCCGGTGTAAAGGCAGCATACCCTTGATCGGCCGAATTTTCCCACAAAGTAGCCGAATTCAAATATTACGTTGGGTCTAGCTCGAAACTCTTTTTTTCGCTCCAAATCAGGCTTGATCTCTTCGGCAGTTAGATAGGCTATCTCATCTGGAGTAAGCAGAATAAAAACATATCCTACATCGCTATGTTTCTCGAACTTCTCAATGATTGTCATCCCTTCATCTGCTTGTCGATGTAAAACGATGGGTTCCAAACCGATTTCGTGGAGAAATACCTCTAAGCTAGTTTTGGCAATTTCATCTCGCCCATGTACCACAAAAACTTTCTTTGTTCTTGGTTGTTTTTCTGAAATGGAATCTGGTGATGGAATTGAGTTTGGGATTTTTGTTTCGTTCAGAGGGATTAGTTCAATCCGCTCTAGAATGGAGTCGATTCGATGTATTTTGTTGTCTATTCTCTTAAATGCATCAGAAATTTTTTCACCCAAAGTCGGTTCATAGAGTGCAATGACACCAATGCTTGAATAACTATACTCCTGTGCTAGTTCGTCTGTGTTGAAGAGTTGCTTCATAAGTTCGTTATTGAAGGCATCCCATTTTTGATAGTCTTTAAGTAGAAGTTCGTATGCATCCCTTGTGTCGACTTTGCGTTGTTTTAGTTCTAATCCTTTTTCAATTCTTTCCCCAAGCCTGCTCTTTGTTTCATCACGTGTACTATTCAGCTTTAATGATTGCTGATTGAGCGGTTGAGGTGTGCGCTTTGAAGCCATGTTTTCTCCCTAGGAAAAATCTATTTTGCATAGTTTGTACGCTAGCAAACGGTTGTTGAGATATCCATAAGAAAAACAAAATTTTAAAAACATTTACGTTTCAATGAGTTGTGAAGCGTTTTGCGTGGGATCGAGAAATTTCTCGAACCTTTTGTAATCGCTTTCTAGCGAGATTGAATTTTTAGTTGCTTTTGTAGCATTTTTTAATGCTTGGCCAAGAGACATAAGAAGTTTGTCAAGAATTTTATTGTCTATTTTGTTTTTAGTGCAGATTTCGTCGATTTGTTTCACGAACAGTTCGTAGCATGAACCATCATCTCCAGATCCGACCGCTTTCCAGTTCTCTTTTCGGTCAAAAAGTAATTTTTTACATAGACTGCTTTCTTCTTGGTTGAAAGGGCGTACGGCCCAGAGCGCTCTTATTGTATGTTGGTCGTATATTGGGTTTTTATCGTGTTGTAAATGTTTTGCAAATGCAGAAAATACGATCCCTCCATTTGTTGAAACTTTAAAGTTTTTGTTGTTGTAGTTTTTCGCAAATGCTTTGTAGGTATTCCACTTTCCTAGTTTCCAAAGTAAGGCTTCTGCGAGGTTGGTTGGAGAGTTGCCAACTTGTTCTAGGGGGGGAGGTAATTTTAATAGCTCGGGAAATTTTTTAGTGTCATAGCTTTTAAATCCAAGGTTGACTAGTTCGTTTGCTGAACTGGCTATAAAGTCCTCAGATAATTTGTCGTGTTTGATGGCTGTATTGATCTTTTTTATGAGTGAGTAGATGTCGCTCTTGTTGGTCATAGGGTGCGCCGTTTCCTTGGGTCAATTGATGTGGTTGTTTCGATTTTTATTTAGTTGGATGTTGAATTCTTTAGTGGATATTCTGGTGCCATTAATAACAAGGTGCAATGCATGGCATCCTTCATAATGTTTACGCGTAGTGAAATCCGTAATTAACTGGCGCCGTATTACCGCGATCTCCCCAAACCCCGCCAACACCACCGTCTTCAACTTAAAAACCTTCCCCGAAACCCCACCATTCGCCTTCACATAGTCAATCGCATAATCAATCACCAACCGCTGCTCACGCGCCACCGTCGACTTCACCACAAACGACAACGTAATCGCTTCCCCCAGCCGCACCACCGCCGGCTCAACCCGCACATCCAACAACACAACCTCAGCCTTCGCCCCGGCTCCAATCACCGTCAGCGCCCTTAAATCCCCCTGCTTAATCAAACTCCGCAACGCATGCTTCGCAATCCATGCCGTGTGCTTGTTCTCCAGCGACCAACCTTCAATCGTGTCCAATACCCACTCCGGATGCACCTTCGTCACATCATTCAAATGATTCGCCACGGACTTGCGCACGTACAAACTCTCATCCGCCTTCAACCGATCCAGTATCCCGGCGGCCAACTGCGGATCCGCCTGCACCGCTTCCAACCGAAACGACCAGGGCAGGCGAGGGCGGCTGCCTTCGCTGGCGAGACGTCGAACGTGGTGGTTTTCGTCTCGGGTCCAGTCGTGCATCAATTCCAGTGAGCGCTCCAGGTCGCTGCGCAGAAAGTGGCGGATGGCGAATTCGGAGGAGCCGAAGGTGGTGAAGTACTTCAGGGCGTCCATGGAGGTGTCGAAGGCGTGACCGCCGTAGCTCGCGACGTAATGCGGCAAACACATGCTGACGAATCCGCTGTTCAATCTTGGCGCGAGTTCACGCAATACATCGAGGGAATCTTCGTAATCGAGTGGCAACACGGCGTGCAGGCTTTCGCTGACACGCGCCATACGTTGCATCACCGATAACTCCGCGAGTCCGTCCTGGGCGTGCTTGAGAAACGCCTTTGCCTTGAACGCCGGGTACACGGCGCTCATTTCGCGGGCGATGTGTTGCAAGCGCTCGGCGTTGAAGATTTCCTTTAACGCCGGGGCGGCGGTGTCGGTGGTGCTCATGGTCAGGTCATCGGGGTGCTGACGAACGCTTCGAGGGTTTCGGCGTAGGCGGTGTATTGGGCGATGTGGGGGTAGCGGCGGGTGTCGATCTGGTCGGGGACGACGAGCTCGGTGAAGCTCCAGGCGACGGCGAGGCTGATGCCGGCCTGGGTGAGGGTGCCGTCGGTGGGCAGGCCGGTTTTTTCCAGTTCTTGCTCGAGGGCGGTGAACGCCGCGGCGAGTTGGCCTTCGACGCGTTCGACCCACGGCTGGTATTGAATGTCGGCCGGGCGCAGGTTGCGTTCGTAATAAAGCTGCACGGCTTTTTCGCAGGCGGCGAGGCTGAGGCCGATCAGGCGCAGGGCCTGGGCGCGTTGTTTCAGGTCGGTTGGCAGCAGGCTTTTGCCAGAGCTGGACTCGAGGTAGTCGAGGATGAGGGTCGAGTCCATCAGGACCACGCCGTCGTCGAGGATCAGCGTGGGGGCTTTGACCACCGGGTTGATCTGCTGGAATTGCTCGAAGTGGCGGAACACCGAGACCGACTCGTGTTCGAGGTCGATGCCAAGGCGTTTGGCGGAGATCGCCACGCGGCGGACGTAAGGTGAATCGAGCATTCCAATCAGCTTCATGTGCAATTCCTTGGCGTGACTGCCTGCAATCGTCGATGGATGCCGAATGTAGCTGGAAAGGTTGTCGATTGACTACTGTCCCTGCGCGCACGCAAGGTCTGTAACGGAACTGAAGCGGAATCTGTAACACCCGTGAAACGCCCGTAAATAAAGGCTTTCAGGGGCTTGTTGGTTGCTTGAGTGGATCTATAGTCAAATTGCCAGCACCGACCAGGGATGGAACAGTTAAGCGAGCTTCAGGCCTTCTGATTCAGTACTCGCTTGTATTACTCCCTTGCAGTCCATGACCCCGAGATCGTTGAGGCGCCGATCTGTGCGCATTCGATGCGCCAGTTCGTGCTTTCGATACTGCAGGGAGGGTCATCGCATGAAAGCTTCTAAGCATTTGATGTTGTGTCTGATGGGCGTGGGGTTGGCGGGGTGTGGGAGTTCCAAGCCTGCTCCGGGTGTAGTTGCCGAGAACTGGACTACCAACACAGAACAGTTGGGAATCAAGGCTATTTATCCGCCTCGGAGCAATGTCGAGGTCGGTGACATTTTTATCGCGCGTGCGGTGAAAACCGGTGAAAAGATCACAACCGCCGACTACGTCCTCGCTTCAACCAAATTTGATTACATCAAACTAGATGCGCAGATTGCCGCGTCTGCGCGCAAACATACATTCACGTCGACTGCGACCTATGACGACGGCTCGGGAAGTGGCCCTGTGAACACCCGTGCGCTGATTCCCATGATGGTCTGTGACAAACAGGTGAATAGTCTTGTGGCGTTTCCGGGATTTACTTTTGCCTCACTCGCCGAGAGCGACATCGGTGTCAACGTCACTAGCAGCGCGATAGCAGCGGCTTTGGGGTATGGGCGCCGCTCGCAGTACAGCGTGTCTTATTCGGTTCCCAGCGCTGAGACTTATGGCGCCATGTACTTGTTGGCAAGGACTCGTTTTGATGAGGAAACGCTCAATCGCTATAGCGAAGAAGATCTGCGGAGAATGCGCGAATCAGCTGCACAGCTACAGGCCGCACAGGTTAATAAAAACAACACGGCAGCGCCGATACTGGTCTTCGTTACAGATGTATATCTGACGCGGGCGATCGATGTTGTGGTGTCATCGGAGGAGGGAATGAGCGGGACGTTTTCTGCCGTCACCCTGGCGATGGTTGATCTGAGCGAAAAAAAGAAATCACTTGAAGCCCAACTTGGCAAATTGACCGGACAGGCGCCCGCTCCGCAACAAGAACCTGCTGCAGGAGATACACCCAAGCCAAAACCTGAGGACCCTAAACCTGCGGGCGCCAAGCCGGAAGATTCAAAGCCTGATACGCCGGCCAAACAATCAGAGATCGCACGTATCAAAGCCGAACTGGTTCAAGTCAATGATGAGTTGAGGAAGAAGGTCAGCCAGATTGTACCGGACATGCCAGGCGTTACCGGTTCTGTGGTTCGCTCTTCGGCGTTGGGCATTACATTACGGCAAGCTTTCGCGGAGCCGGTTGTCATTGGTTATCGAGGCATACATTTCAAAATCGCTTCTTTGAATCCGAAGTCGAACTCTGGCTCTTCATCACCAAAGCCAATAGAGCCTGATGACGGCAGTGTGGCAGCGCCGTTACAAATCCTTCTTCCCGGGATAAGAACCATGACCAATCCCAATCAAAAGAAATTGATTTTGCAAAGTGGCAGTTGCACAGCTCAAGAAAACGCTCATTAATCCTCAAATCCGGCTTGTTCGTGTATCTCATCAACATTCAGTTCCAGCCGATACGCCACCGCCACAAACAGCGCTTGGCACAAACACAGCGTCGCACTCAGCGAACGAAAGGCGAGGGCGCTGCCTTCGTTGACCAGCAATACGCTGTGGGCGAGTTTCGCCAGTGGCGAGAGGTGGCTGTCGGTGAGGATCAGGGTGTTGGCTTGCTGTTGGCGGGCGAAGCGCAGGCAGTGCTGGGTTTCCTTGGCGTAGGGCACGAAGCTGATGGCGATGACCAGATCGTTGGCGCGCACGCTGCGCATTTGCTCGCGATAGCTGCCGCCCAGCCCGGAAACCAGATGAATTTTTTTCTGCGTGTGTTGCAAGTTGTAAACGAGGTAGTCGGCGACGGCGAAGGAACGGCGCACGCCGACGACATAAATGTTGTCGGCGTTGACGATCAGCTCGACGGCTTTTTCGAACGCGGTGTCGTCGAGTTCGCGGCCCAGGCGTTCGATGCCGGAGCGGGTGGCGTCAATGCATTCGCGGGCGAGGTCGCCGGCGCTGGCTGGCTGCGACTGGTTGGCGATCATGCTGCGGATGCGTTGCTGGTAGTTTTGCACCGGCGAGGCTTTGTGCGTGTAGGCACTGCGGAACAAGGCCTGCATTTCGCTGAAGCCGCTGAAACCGAAGCGTTGCGAGAAGCGGACGATGGCGGACGGGTGGACTTCGCACTCGCGGGCGATGTCGCTGATGCGATCGACCATGATCCGGTCGCTCTGCTGGCTGATGTAGCTGGCGATGCGTTTGAGCTGGCGCGGCAGGGCGTCGTATTCGTCGGTGATCAGTTGCAGCAGGCGCTCGGCATTGATCGGGGGGCTCGCGAGTGAAACCTCGTCGGTGGCCGGCAGATCGGGGCGGGGCATAGGTCATCCTTCAGGCTGGTTGATCACACGGTGGGCCTGATAGTAGGGCGGCTTTTGCGGTTCTGCTTTGCTGAAACGATGCAGTGCGTGGTAAAAAATCGCGTCTGAACGCTGCGCGGTTAGCCGTTTGTCTTCTATATACAGCCGCTCGACTGAATTTCTTGCTATAAACGCACTCCGATGGCCGTGTAAACGCTGTGTCAGAGCAGTTTCCGGACGTTGTCGGACAAATTCCCTGTATTTACAGTTGCTGAGGCCTCATTCGGGCCTTAGACTGCCGCCCCTCGTAAATTGAGTGCCGGGTGGCATTTGCAATAAACGATGCCTTTTCGCCGACCGCTCGCGGTTCGCCGAAACGCTCCCTAATTCGCCTTAATGCACGTTTTTTTATAGAGATATCAATGACAAAGGACAAGTTGCTGGCCATGCCGGCAGATGACTACATGAATGCCGAGCAGCACGCTTTCTTCACTGAGCTGTTGCAGAACATGAAAGTCGAAACCCACGAGCGCATTGAGCAAAATCGTATCGCCATCGAAAGCCTGGACACCCCGGCTGACCCGGCGGACGCGGCTTCGGTTGAAGAAGAGCGCACTTGGCTGGTAAACGCGATCGATCGCGACCAGCGCATGCTGCCGCAACTGGAACAAGCCCTTGAGCGCATCAAGGAAGACAGCTTTGGCTGGTGCGATGACAGCGGCGAGGCCATTGGCCTGAAGCGCCTGCTGATCAGCCCGACCACCAAGTACTGCATCGAAGCTCAAGAGCGTCACGAGCAGATCGACAAGCACCAGCGTCAGGCCTGATTTTTTCGGCGCTGTGATCGCGGGCAAGTCCGCCCCACCAGGTTCAACACCGAACCAGTGGGAGCCGGGCTTGCCCGCGAAGCTTTTTATCGTCCGCAATATTTCCGCGCGATTTCATTGACCTGCCACAGACCCCACGACTAACGGACCATGGATAATGGCGTTGTAGTGGCGTTTAATGCAGTCACAACAATGAGAACAAGCGTGGGGTGTTGATATGACGAGAGATGGATCTCTGGTTGGGGCTTTGCCTGCACCAGTGCTTTTGCCGAAAAACCGCTGGATCGCGCCGACCCTGCAAAGCATCGCCCTGATGCTGTTGCTGGCCGGCATGTCCCTGGCCGGATGGTCGCTGTACATTGGCATGCCGCTGGCGGTGCTGATTGTCTGGCTGCCGCGCCTGCGCTCTCGCGCCATCCCCGATACCCAGCCTGCCGACAGCGGCAGCGCAATGTCCGAACTGACCCGCGACCTTTCCTACACCACCAGCCATAACGCTTTGTCGGCGGCGGGCGTGGTGTTTTCGGTCAAGGAGCTGGCGAGCAAACTCGAATCGCAACTCGATGCGGCGGCGCAGATCGTCAGCAACGCCGAGGTGATGATCGCCACTGAACACGCCACTTCACAGCTCAGCCGTGAAGCGCTGGCCGCTGCCAGTGAGGCGCATCACAGCAGCGCGGCGGGGCGCACGGAACTGGTGGATTCGATCGCGCGCATGCATCAGCTCAGTCAGCGTGCCAATGCCAGCCGTGAATTGATCGAAGCCTTGAGTGTGCGCAGCGATGATATTCAGCGCGTGACCCTGGTGATTCAGTCGATCGCCAGCCAGACCAATCTGCTCGCATTGAACGCGGCGATCGAAGCGGCGCGGGCCGGTGAGCATGGTCGCGGTTTTGCCGTGGTGGCGGATGAGGTTCGTGGGTTGGCGGCGCGTACGGCCTCGGCGACCGGTGAAGTGGGTGAGATGGTCGCTGACATTCAGCAGCGCACGGCGCAGGTCGTGGAGCAGATTCGCGAGTTGTCGAGTGATCTGCAGATCGGTGTCGAGCAGGTCGAACACACCGGTCAGCATCTGGAGAACATCGCGCGACTGGCCGCCGGGGTGGAAACCCAGGTCGGTGAAATCGCTCAGGGCGCGGAAACCAATCGCGAGCAACTCGACAGCCTGTTCAAGGCGATCGAGCAGATGCGCAGCGATCTGGCGATCAGCGATCAACAGACTCGCCGCCTCGCTGAAGCGGCGGTGCAAATGGAAGGGCAGGCGGAAACCATCAGCGAGCGCCTGGCCGAAGTCGGGCTGGATGACTATCACCAGCGTATTTACGATCTGGCCCGCGAAGGGGCGAGTCAGATTGCTGCGCGATTCGAGGCGGATGTCGAGCAGGGACGGATCAGCCTTGAGGACCTGTTCGACCGACAGTATCAGCCGATACCGAATACGCAGCCGGCGAAATTTCAAACCCGTTTCGACCGCTACACCGATCAGGTGTTGCCGGCGATTCAGGAGCCTTTGTTACCGCGACACGAGGGGTTGGTATTCGCCATTGCCTGTACGCAACAGGGATATGTGCCGACGCACAATCAGCTGTTCAGTCAGCCGTTGACCGGCGATGCGCAGGTCGACGCGGTGAACAATCGCACCAAACGCAAATTTGCTGATCGCACCGGTATTCGCTGCGGCAGCCATCAACAACCGGTGCTGTTGCAGACCTACACCCGCGACACCGGTGAGCTGATGCATGACCTGTCGGTGCCGATCATGATCAAGGGCCGGCACTGGGGTGGATTGCGTCTGGGCTATAAACCGGAAAGTCCGCGTTGAAGGATTGTTACTTCTGATGCAATGAATCTGTGCACGGAGCTTGCTTTTTCCGCCCGCAAGAAACCATTAATCTGACCACTTAGTTAGGTTGCTAATGATTTCGGGAGGCTGCATGCAGTGCAGAGTTGATGTTGCCGTGATGATCGGCAGTGGCGTGCCGGCCGGTTTGCGCGCAATGGGTCGAAGTGTGTGCTGGGTGGTGTTGCTCAATGGCGAGCGTCGCGGCACCGCGTTTGCCAGTCGCGACGAGGCCGAGGAGTGCAAGGCTGCGTGGCTCGCGCAGTTGCACGCCGAGCCGGGTGACAGCCTTCACTGACCATTGATTACTTGCCGTCGTGCAGGCGTACATTCAGTTCATCGACCACGATTGCTTCTTCACCGTCGGCCCTTAACCATTCCTTGAGTAATTGCGCCTGTTGCGGCGACCAGAAATCGGCGTCGATCAGTTTGGTCTCAGAGGTCAGTGGATGCGCTTCGATGAAATCGTCGATTGCGTTACCTTCTGAAGGCAACCCCAGTTGATCAAACAGGGTTTTCAGATCGTATGCTGGCAGTTCCATCGTGTACTCCTTCGGTGGGCGCCGATATGGCGCGGTCGATCTCTCTCTTTATCTGAGGCAGTCGTTAGCCAGGAGTTCGATCTTCGATTCAAGTGAACGGGCTAGGGCGCAGGCTTCGTTGTGGTCGCCGCGGAAACCTCTGACTCGCCCCGTGGATATCTCCTTGATGTGAAAGAAGGCGATGCCTGCAGGTACCACTTGAAAATGCGAGGTTCGGTGGTTGTTAGAAGATGTCGGCAGGTTATCGAGCTCGGCAACGTGCATCGTCAGAGGTGTGTTGATTCGCGCGTCAGCCGACGTGGCAAAATGAGTCAAAGTGCACATATGAAGTCCTTTTCATCAGTCGGCCGGGATTTAACGGCCGTTGCGGGTAGTCGTAATGAGCATCGCTGCTCTAGAATCGCCAGTACCTGTTGACGACAGGGCTTATCTAAAGCAATTTTTCGCCAGCGATATGTCGGAAAAGTGCTTTTTTTCGTGAGAATTTTCCCTAAAGTTCGTAGTCAGACTGCTCTTGCCAGCGGTGAGGATTTTTCCTTCAAGCTTTGGCGACTTCGGGATGAGTTTCGCGAGTGACAATCCAGTAGTCTTACCAGCCTCGTGTTGAATGAGCACTCTGCTCGATTCGGGCTTTATTGATTTATTTGGCAGTGACATCGGCCTGGCCGTTTTTTGCCGTGCGCGTTTTCCGTGTGCGGTTTTTTCAGATGTGGGGATGTTTCTTTGGCAGTCAGTAATCTCGATATGCATGCTTTGTTCGTGTTGGGTGATTTGCGTGCAAAGCTGGTCAAGCTGTTCCAGTCGCGTTTTGTTTACATCACCGAGCAGAACGCCGAAGGCATTTACGTGGCCGAGATCGACACCGAAAGCGCCTTGGTGGTTGATGACAAGCCTGGGCTCAAGCTCAAGGTCGGCGATCATTTCAGTGCGTCGGTCTTGCCCAGCCGTGAAGGCGGCAAGATGGATATCCGCTTTCGCGAAATCAAACTCACGGTCTATGGACTGGGCGATTACGCTTTCGTCGAGACCGCTGACGGGCATGCGATCCTGTTCAAGGAAGGCCACAGCGTGGTGACCGTGTTCGCCGCCCACCAGCAGCTGCAGGAAGGCCTTACCAAAACTTTGAAAGCCGTTACCGCCAAAGCCGCCAAGTGGCGCAAGGGTGAACTGGTGACGTTCAAGGCCAGCGAGTGAGTCGCGCAGATTTCCATGCGCAGAACCTCGACACTGCGCGCGAGGAGGCCCGGCGTTTGTTCGCCGCCAAGGCCGAATTGCAAGGCGCCTGGCTGAATTGGCTGGCTGCGCAGATCTACACATTGCGTCCCGCGGAATACGCCAGCATGGTCAGACGCGAGCTGCAAAGCCTGCAGGAAAAGTCTGATTCATAGCCTCGTCCGGGGTATGTCCCGGAAAAAGCAGGAACCTCGGCTACAGTCAGTTGACTGAGTATTCAGAGGCTTGCGGTCTTCTGTCAGGCCAACCTGCCATTGCTGTGAACAGCACGAGGTGCAATGCATGAACGGATTTCGACGGTTATTGGCCGCCAGCGTGGCCACGTTCGGTTTGCTGACATCAGCGCCATCGGTCATGGCCGCCCAGGCGCCGATCCACTTTGCCGACCTGAACTGGGAAAGCGGCAGCCTGATCACGGATGTCCTGCGGATCATCGTCGAGAAGGGTTACGGCTTACCGACCGACACCTTGCCTGGCACCACCATCACGCTGGAAACCGCACTGGCCAACAATGACATCCAGGTGATTGGCGAGGAGTGGGCCGGGCGCAGTCCGGTGTGGGTCAAGGCTGAAGCCGAAGGCAAGGTCGTCAGCCTCGGTGACACGGTCAAGGGCGCCACCGAGGGCTGGTGGGTGCCGGAATACGTGATCAAGGGCGACCCGGCCAAAGGCATCAAGCCGTTGGCGCCGGATCTGCGCAGCGTCAGTGATCTGAAGAAGTACAAGGATGTGTTCAAGGACCCGGAAACCCCGGGCAAGGGGCGCTTTCTCAACAGCCCGATCGGCTGGACCTCTGAAGTGGTCAACAAGCAGAAGTTGACGGCTTATGGGTTGCAGGACGATTACACCAATTTCCGCAGTGGTTCGGGGGCAGCGCTGGATGCCGAAATCAGCTCATCGATTCGTCGCGGCAAGCCGGTGTTGTTCTACTACTGGTCGCCGACGCCTTTGCTCGGCAAGTTCAAACTGGTGCAACTGGAAGAGCCGCCGTTTGATGCCGAGGCGTGGAAGACGCTGACCGATGCCGATAATCCCAATCCGAAACCGACCCGGTCGCTGGCATCGAAGCTTTCGATTGGCGTTTCTACGCCGTTTCAAAAGCAGTATCCGCAGATTGCCGAGTTCTTCAGCAAAGTGGATTTTCCGATTGAGCCTTTGAACAAGGCGCTGGCGGACATGAGCGAGAAGCACACGGCGCCGCGTGATGCGGCGGTGGCATTCATGAAGGCACACCCGGATGTGTGGCAGGCCTGGTTGCCGAAGGATGTGGCGGATAAGGTATCCGCTGATCTGAAATAGAGGCTGTAGCGCCCGGCCTCATCGCGGGCAAGCCCGCTCCCACAGGTATTGTCGTCGAATGCAAATTTTATGTACGACACCAAACACTGTGGGAGCGGGCTTGCCCGCGATGCTTTTAAAACTTCGTCTGCACGGCCAGTTCGAAGGTGCGCGGTGTCCCCAGGTAATACGCCGGCGACACATGCGCAAATTCGGCATACACCTCATTGGTCAGGTTACGCACGCGCCCGGTCACAGTGGTGTGCGAATCAACCTTGTAGCTGAGGAAGCTGCCGAACAAGGTGTACGACGGCACGGTCATGGTGTTGGCCGTGTCCGCATACACCGATGCGACATACCGCGCATCAACCCCACCTTGCCATTGCGGCGAAAAGTCATAAGTCAGCCACAGATTGCCGACTCGATCCGGCACGTTGGTCGGCGTGTTGCCCTTGCGTGATACCACTACGCCGGCGGCATTTTTTTCGGTGAAATCATCGTATTGCGCGTCGACCCAAGCGAAGTTGCCTTCAGCCAGCAGCTTGTCGGTGATCCGCAACGAGCTGGCGAGCTCTAAACCTTTCGACGTCTGCTGACCGACCGGAATACTGCCGGCCGGATCTAGCGGATCGGTCACCGCGAAGTCTTTTCGCTCGATAGTGTAGGCGGCAACTGTCGCCGAGCCACGCCCATTCAGATAATCGAATTTGCTGCCGATCTCCCATTGTTTGCCGGTCGAGACGTCAAAGTCCTGCGTGCCATTCGGTTGCTCGGCGGCGGTGCTGTATTGCACGTAAACGTTGGCCGATGGAATGAATTGGTAGGTCAGGCCGGCGCGGCCGGTGACCGGCTCCCAACTGCGCTTGAGGTGCTTGGGGTTAGCGGCGGTTACAGTGCGATGGTTGGTCACGTCGAGATCAATGTCGTCATAACGCAGGCCGGTGAGCAGCGACAGCTTGTCGGTCAACGCCAGCCGGTTTTCCACGAACAGCGCCTTGGTGGTGACCTCGTTGGTCTTGTCGCTGATCAGCTTGGGGTTGGTGCCCGGGATGTCGTAGAAGTGCCCCGGACGATAGTTGTTCGGATCGACCGTGCTCGCGCCTTTGACGTTCAGTGGCGAGTTGGTGGTCTGGTTGACCTCGTATTCGAAGCCCCCCGACCACGTTGTGTCGAGACCGAACAGCGTGTTGTCGTGGCGCAGCTCGAACTGGTTGCCGTTCTGCTCGCCCTGATGACGCACTTGATAGGCGGTGGAGCGGTTCACCGCGCTGTTGTCGGCGTTGTACTGGTAGGTTTCGAGATTGCGGTAATCGCGCTGGCTGTCGAGGTGATACAGCGTGTTGCGCAGGGTGGTGCTGTCGTTGATCCGGTAGTCGATGATCGAGCGCACCCAGATCGTCCGCTGCTCGTAACGACCGTCCTCAACGTTGTAGTTGTTGAAGCGATTGTGTTTATCGATCTTCAACTCACCGGCCTTGGGGTTGAGCACGGGCGTGCCCCAGTACGGACTGTCTTCGTGTTCGTCCTGATATTCCAGCGCCAACGTGTGCGACAGGTTCGGAGTGAGATCGCTGAGCAGCGAGAACGCCACGCTCCAGGCATCACGCTCCTGGCGGTCGATGTAGCCGTTGCTGGTGTTGTGGCTGACGTCGAGGCGCGCGTAGTGCTGGACATCGGCGTTTGGGTCGGTCAGGGCATGATTGAGGCCGAACGCGGTTTCGGTCGTGTCATAGGTGCCGTAGCTGATCCGACCTTCAACTGCCTGTTCATCGCGGGTGGCCAGTTTGGTCACGTAGTTCAGCGAACCGCCCACCGAGCCCGCGCCATTGATCAGCGATGACGGGCCGCCGACCAGTTCCACGCGGTCGTAAATCCACGAGTCGACCGGCCGCGCGAGGCCGCCGGAAACGTTGATGCCGTTGAACATCTGGGTGATCTGGCTGCTGGTGAAGCCACGGTAGGAGACGAACCCGCCGAACCCCGGCGGTGCGCTGGCGTTGACCCCGGGCAGGGTGTTGGCGGCGTCCTGGAAGTTTTGCGCGCCGTGACGCTCGATGTCGTTGCGATTGGCAATGGCCACGGAGGCGGGCGTGTCGCGCACGCTCAAGCCGAGGCGTGAGGCCATGCCGCTGGATTGCTCGAGGCTCAGGCCTGGCTCAGCGCCGGACTCGCCATCGATGGTGATCGGCGCCAGATCCACGGTGGATTGCGCCCAGACGTTAACGGACAGGCAGCCGCACAGGCTCGCCAGTAGAGTGAGTTGTTTCATCATTGAATCCTGAATGCTTGTCTAGGAGTCAGCGCACAGGCAAACGCCGCGCGTTGGCGCAGTGGGCTGACAAATCAAAAAGGCAAAGACACTCAGGCGAGCGGTGGGGCGCGAGGATTGGCCGAAGGCCAGGTGAAGCGGGCAGGAAGGTCGGCGCTGACGATGGGCGCCAGCGGCGGGCTGTGTTGTTCCGGCAGGATCGCCAGCGTCAGGCTGGAGTTGAACGCCGGGCCCATACCGCCGCCGACCGAGCACAGTGGGCAGCCGAACGACTTGGACAGGGTCGGCAATTTTTCTTCGGTGGGATTACTGGCAAGCGGCGCTTGAGTGGCCGGGTCGACCGTACAGAACTGGCCGCCGATACCATTCAGCTGCATGCCGACCATTTGTCCGTGACCGATGCTGCAGGCAAACACGTTGAACAGGACGCAGCAATAGAGCATCCAGGCCAGCAGTGAGCGATCGGAACGGGAGAATTTCATGGGGCGGCACTTTACCGTACCGCTGATCGGTCGTGCACTTGAAAAAAATCCGACTAGGATGATTTGTTCAAATCCCTTTCCAAGGATTTCAACCATGACCTTTGTGTTGGCTCAATGGCTGGTGACAACGTTTGCGGTGATCGCCTTGATGCACGTGTATTGGGCGTTGGGTGGGCAGTGGGCGGCAGCGGTGGTGGTGCCGCAGGTGCCGGTGCGCGGATTTGTCGCAACGGTGCGGCCGGCGTTCAAGCCTTCGGGCTGGCTCACGTTGATTGTGGCAGCGGCATTGCTGGTGATTGCTGCGTTGGTGTGTATGCGGGTTGGCTGGGGCATGCCGGCGGTGAGTCACAAGGCACTGCAATGGGCGATCAGCGCGATTGCGCTGTTGATGTTTGCCCGGGCGATTGGTGATTCGAATCTGGTCGGGTTCTTCAAGGAAGTGAAGGATTCGCGGTTTGCGCGGCTCGACACCTGGGTGTATTCGCCGTTGTGTGCGGTGTTGGGGGCGGGGTTGTTGGCGGTGGCTTGGGTCTAGAAAAGCAAGATCAAAAGATCGCAGCCTTCGGCAACTCCTACAGGGGGGAGCGCATTCCAATGTAGGAGCTGCCGAAGGCTGCGATCTTCTAACGGTTCAGCTACCGCTCTCGGTGCGGCGGCTGCTCACCTCTGCCGGCACATCATCCCCGGCCATGCGCTTGCGGAACAACGCCGCCCGCGCCAGCAGCAAGGTGGTCACCGGCACAGTGATTGCCAGCAAAACCGGAATCAGCCAGGCATGTATGACTGGCCCGGACTTCAACGCCGAAAAACAAATGATCGACGCCAGCGCCACACACCACGCGCCCAGCGTTGAAGCCAGTGCTGGCGGGTGCATGCGCTGGAAGTAATCCTTCATGCGCAATAACCCGATCGCGCCGATCAGCGCAAAAAGGCCGCTGAGTACCAGCAGGATCGCAACCGGAATCTCGATCCAGAGAGACAATTCAGCATTCATTCGATCACCTCGCCACGCAGCAGGAATTTCGCCAGGGCAAACGAGCCGACGAAGCCGAACAGCGCAATCAGCAGCGCCGCTTCGAAGTAAGTGTCACTGGAATAACGAATGCCCAGAGTCAGCATCATCAGCATGGCGACGATGTACAGGTAGTCCAGCGCCAATACTCGATCCTGCGCTGACGGACCTTTGAACAAGCGCACCAGGGTCAGCACCATCGCCAGCGAGAACAGGAACAGCGTCAGCAGGATCGCGTTCGACAGTAATGGGCTCATTCGAAAATCTCCATCAACGGCCGCTCGTAGGTGGTCTTGAAGTGCTCGATGAATTGCGCTTCATCATCCAGATCCCAGACGTGCAGCAACAGAATGCTGCGGTCCAGCGCCAGCTCCGACCACACCGTGCCGGGCACCACCGTGCAGATCATCGCCAAAGTCGCCAAGCCGTGGGCATCGCGCAGGTCCAGCGGGACTTTGACAAAACCCGAGCGTGGCGGGCGACGACCGGCGTTGAGCACGCCCCAGGCGACGATGAGGTTGGACACCACCACGTCACGACCGACGAGGAAGAACAGGCGCAGGATTGTCCCGGGACGGCGAATGCGCACTTGTTTCGGGCGCAGTTTGCGCATCATCAACGGTGCAGCAAAACCCAGAATCGCGCCAAGCAACAGATTGCCCGGGCTGATCGACAGGTTCAGGGTCAGCCACAAGGCGCACAGCGCCAGCGACAATAAAGGTGCAGGAAACACACGCTTCATGGCTGCACCTCCAGCATCGCCGATTTGGCTTCCGGACTCGGTACCGCGCGGGTGCCGAGCACCGCCATGACGTATTGCTGCGGATTATTCAGCGCCTCGGCGGTGGCCTGGGTGTAACGCAGCAGCGGTTCAGCCTTGAAGGTCAGGACGATGCTCAGCCCCAGCAACAGGAAGATCGGCGCGCATTCGAGTTTGCGCAGCAGCGGCGAAGGGCGCTCTTCGGGCGTCCAGAAGCGCTGGATGCCGAGGCGCGAGAACGCCATCAGCGACGCCAGCCCGGTGAGGATCAGCAGTGCCAGCAATGCCCATGCAGCGTTGGATATCGGCGCACCGGTGCCCAGACCCAGCGGATTGAGCAAGGCGCCAATCAGGCTGAGTTTGCCGATGAAGCCGGACAGCGGCGGCATGCCGATGATCAAGAGGGCGCAAGCAATGAAACTCAGGCCGAGAAACGCCATGGTCCACGGAATGACCTGACCGACCACGGCTTTCTGTTCGTCATCGAGGTTGATGCCTTTGGGTGGCTGCAGGGATTCCTGTGGACGCGGCAGCAGTTCGCTTTCATCCTCCAGCGGGATCTCATTGGCCGAGCGCGAACGTTCGATCAACTCGGCCAGCAGGAACAGCGCGCTCAATGCGAGGGTCGAGCTGACCAGGTAGAACAGTGCCGCGCCGATCAGGTTCGGCTGGGCGAAACCGACGGCGGAAAGCAGAATCCCCGCCGACACCAGAATGCTCAGGCTGGCCATGCGCTCCAGGCGTTGCGCGGCGAGAATCGCCAGCGCCGCGCAGGCCATGGTCGCCATGCCGCCATAGATCAGCCAGTCGCCACCGAAGAACGCCGATGCCCCGGCCTGCCCGGAAAACAGTAGCGTCCACAGGCGCAACAACGTGTACACGCCGACCTTGGTCATGATCGCGAACATCGCCGCCACCGGCGCACTGGCCGAGGAGTAAGCTGGCACCAGCCAGAAGTTCAGCGGCCACATACCGGCCTTGGCCAGGAAAGCGACGGCGAGAATCCCCGCGCCAGCGTGCAGCAAGCCACGGTCGGCTTCCGGCACCAGCGGAATTTTCAGCGCCAGATCGGCCATGTTCAGCGTGCCGGTGACGCCGTAGATCAGTGCTGCGCCAATCAGAAACAGCGACGAGGCCAGCAGGTTGATCGAGATGTAATGCAGCCCCGACGACACCCGCGCCCGACCCGATCCATGCAACAGCAACCCATAAGACGCAGCGAGCAGGACTTCGAAGAACACGAACAGGTTGAACAGATCCGCCGTCAGGAATGCGCCATACAGGCCCATCAACTGAATCTGGAACAGCGCGTGGAAACTCGAACCGGCGCCGTCCCAACGGGCCATGGCAAACAGCAGGGCGCTGACGCCGATGATGCCGGTCAGCACCAGCATCAGTGCCGACAGGCGATCAACCACCAGCACGATGCCGAACGGCGCTTGCCAGTTACCCGGCAGGTAAACGCCAATGGAACCGGGCACGCCGGTGGTCTGCGTCCATTGCAGCAGCATCACCGAAATGAACAGGCCGACGAGGCTGGAGAACAGATTGATTTTCGCCTTCAGCGGCCGGTGCCGCTCGCCGAGCATCAGCATGATGGCGGCGGTTAGCAGCGGCAGCAGAATCGGTGCGGCGATCAGGTGAGTCATCGCCATCATTCTTTAGGCTCCCGGCCGTCGACGTGGTCGGTGCCGGTCAGGCCGCGCGAGGCGAGCAGAACGACGAGGAACAGCGCGGTCATGGCGAAACTGATGACGATCGCGGTGAGTACCAGTGCCTGTGGCAGCGGGTCGGTGTAGTGCAGCAAATCCTGAGTGACGCCGTCCTTGATCACTGGCTCCTTGCCGATGAACAGGCTGCCCATGCTGAAAATGAACAGGTTGACGCCGTACGACAGCAGGCACAGGCCCATGACCACCTGGAACGTCCGTGGCCGCAGGATCAACCAGACGCCGGACGCGGCGAGCACGCCGATGGCGATCGCGATGACTTCTTCCATCAGACGGCTCCTTTGCTGGCGACGGACTTGGGCAGCGATGCGGTCTTGTGACCCCGCACCGATTGGTGGGCGAGGGCGGTGAGGATCAACAGCGTCGAACCGACCACCACGCCATACACGCCAATGTCGAAGAACAGCGCGCTGGCGATATGGATGTCACCCAGCACTGGCAAGCTGAAATGCCAGGTGTGCGTGGTCAGGAACGGATAACCGACCAGCATCGCCCCCAGGCCAGTAGCGGTGGCGAACAGCAGTCCGGTGCCCATCCAGCGCAGCGGCCGCAGGCTCATTTGCGCTTCGACCCACTGCGTACCGGCGACCATGTATTGCAGGATGAACGCCACCGACATCACCAGCCCGGCGACGAAGCCGCCACCCGGTTGGTTGTGCCCGCGCATGAACAGGTAGAACGACACCACCAGCGCGATCGGCAGCAGCAGACGCACCAAGACTGCCGGCACCATCATGAAACCGAGCGCGGTGTCGCTGGCCGAACGCGGGTTGACCAGATCAGTGACCACGTCTGGGGCTAGCAAGCGTTGCTGAGCGGGCAGTTGCAGGCTTTCTTTCGGTGGGCGGAAGCGGCGCAACAGCGCGAAGACGGTCAGCGCCACGGCGACCAGTACGGTGATTTCACCGAGGGTATCGAAGCCACGGAAGTCCACCAGCATCACGTTGACCACGTTGCTGCCCCCGCCCTCAGGCATGGCGCGGCTGAGGTAGAACGAGGAGATATCGTTCGGCGTCTGGCGCGTGAGCATCGCGTAGGACAGCAGCGCCATGCCACCGCCGACGGCAATCGACAGCAGCAAGTCGCGCAGGCGGCGAATGCGCGCCTTGCGCAGGCTGCTTGGCAGTGGCGAGACTTCTTCGATACGGCGTGGCAGCCAGCGCAGGCCGAGCAGGATCAGCACGGTGGTAACCACTTCGACCGCCAGTTGCGTCAGCGCCAGATCGGGCGCGGAGAACCAGACGAAGGTCACGCAGGTCATCAAGCCGCAAACGCTGACCATGGTCAGGGCGGCGAGACGGTGATACTTGGCCTGCCAAGCGGCGCCGAGGGCGCAGGCGATAGCCAGCAACCACAGAGTCACAAAGACGATTGAGCCGGGGATCTTCGGCCGGTCGCCCCAGCTCAGGCTACTGTGCAACATCGGGATCAGGCCGGCGAGCACGGCCGCCAGTACCATCAGGAACAATTGCATTTGCAGACGCTTGGTGCCGAGTCGCCGCTCAGCGCGCCGGGCCATGCGCATCATCACCACCAGACTACGCTCGAACAAGCGCTTGCCGTTAAAGCGGCCAACCAGTGGCGGATACTTGAAGCGCCCGCGCTTGAGCTGATTGCGTAGCAACAGATAGACGATGATGCCGCCGGACATGGCGATCAGGCTCATGATCATCGGTGCGTTCAGACCGTGCCAGATCGCCAGGCTGTATTCCGGCAGTTCGCCGCCGACGACGGGCAATGCCGCTGCTGCGAGCAATGGACCGACGATCTGCGCCGGGAAAATTCCCACCAGCAAGCAAGTGAAGACCAGCAACTCGACCGGCGCGCGCATCCAGCGCGGCGGCTCGTGCGGAGTGTGTGGCAGGTCAGTGGCCGGCGGGCCGAAGAACACATCGACGGTGAAACGCAGGGAATAGGCAACGCTGAATGTACCGGCAATGGTCGCGACAATCGGCAGCGCCGCTTCGACCCACGCCGTGGCGTTGATGAACACGGTTTCGGCGAAGAACATTTCTTTCGACAGGAAGCCGTTAAGCAGCGGCACCCCGGCCATCGAGGCGCTGGCAACCATGGCCAGCGTCGCCGTGAACGGAATCAGTTTGATCAGGCCGCTGAGTTTGCGGATATCGCGGGTGCCGCTTTCATGGTCGATGATGCCCGCAGCCATGAACAGCGAAGCTTTGAACGTCGCGTGGTTGAGGATGTGGAACACTGCCGCCACGGCCGCCAGCGGACTGTTCAGACCCAGCAGCAAAGTGATCAGGCCGAGGTGGCTGATGGTCGAGTAAGCGAGCAGACCTTTGAGATCGTTCTGGAACATCGCGCAATAGGCGCCGAGCAACAGCGTACACGCGCCGGCCCCGCTGACGATGTAGAACCATTCTTCGCTGCCGGACAGCGACGGCCACAGGCGTGCGAGCAGAAAAACCCCGGCCTTGACCATGGTGGCCGAGTGCAGATAAGCCGAAACCGGTGTCGGCGCCGCCATCGCGTGCGGTAGCCAGAAATGGAAAGGAAACTGCGCGCTTTTGCTGAGTGCGCCGATAAGAATGAGGGGTAAGAGGATAGGGTAGAGGGCGTGTGCACGAATCATGTCGCCGGCGGCCAGGACCTTGTCGAGGTCATAGCTGCCGACGACATGGCCGAGAATCATGACCCCCGCCAGCAGGCATAATCCGCCGGCACCGGTGACCATCAGCGCCATGTACGCACCGCGACGGGCGTCGGCGCGGTGGTGCCAATAGCCGATCAACAGGAACGAGAAGAGACTGGTCAGCTCCCAGAAAAACACGATCTGGATCAGGTTGCCGGAGATCACCAGGCCCAGCATGGCGCCCATGAACGCCAGGAAAAACGCGAAGAAGCGCGGCACCGGATCGTCCGGCGACATGTAATAGCGCGCATAAAGAGAAACGAGCGTGCCGATGCCGAGTACCAGCATCGAGAACAGCCAAGCGAAGCCATCCATGCGCAGAACGAAGTTCAGCCCCAGGCTGGGCAACCACATGAACTCTTCGCGGATCACGCCGCCGTGGGCAATTTGCGGGTACAACATCGCGACCTGGACGGTGCCGATCAAAGCGACCAGACCTGCCAACAGGGATTCGGTATTACGCGCGTTGTGTGGCAGCACCGCTGCCAGACAGCTGCCAATGAATGGCAGAAGCAGTAGAACTATCAGGGACATAGGCTTCTAATCTGCGGAAGTTTGTGAAGCATCATACGTGCCAGCTCCCCGATCACCAAACGCGAGGATGTCTCAGAATCCTACAAAGTAGTCTGGAATTTTCTGTTTGGCATTGTTTCAGGGCAGTGATGGCGTGGCAGATGGCCCTTTCGCGAGCAGGCTCGCGAAAGCGTTGGGGCAGACGCTGAAGATGTTGCGGATTAGCCCTGAGTTTCCCGCTCCAGCTCAACGTCTGCTGGGGCAGCCTTCCCCTTGGTCTTCAACTCACTGACAATCACTGCCGCCACAATCAACCCTGCGCCCACCAGCGCAATTGCCGGCAACCGTTCCCCGGCAATCCGCCCGACAATTCCGGCCCACACCGGCTCACCGGCATAGATCAACGTCGCCCGTGTTGGCGAGACACTCTTCTGCGCCCAGTTCATCGCCACCTGAATCGCTGCACTCGCTGCGCCCAACCCCAGTGCGGTCACCAGCAGGGTCCAGGAAAAGTCCGGAATCATTTCCCCGGTCGGCACCACCAGCAGGAACGACAGCACCGATGTGGTTGCCAATTGCACGACAGTCACCCGGCGCACATCCACCTGGCCGGCGTAGGTGCTGATCAGAATGATTTCGGCGGCGATGGCGATAGCGCTGATCAGCGTGGCGATTTCGCCCGGACTGAAATTCAGCGCAGCCCCGGACGGACCCGACAGCAGCATCAAACCGGTAAACGCCAACATGATGCCGATGCTCGGCATTAGTCCAGGCCGACGACCGAGCACCAGCCATTGCAACAACGGCACGAACGGCACGTACAACGCGGTGATGAACGCCGATTGACTGCTCGGGATCGTTTGCAAACCGACCGTCTGCAAGCCGTAACCGAGCATGATCGCCGCGCCGATGAAGGCGCCGGCCTTGAGTTCAAACAGGGTCAGTTCGCGCAGATGGCGCCATGAGAAAAGCGCGACGATGGCCGCCGCAGCGGCGAAGCGCAGGCCGACAAAAAACATCGGTCCGCTGACGGTCATCGCGTGCTGAACCAGCAAAAAGGTGCCGCCCCAGATCATGGTGATCAGTACCAGCACGCACTCGGCTTTGCTGAAACGAGAGAAACGGAGGGGAGTGGAGGAGCTGTTCTGCGACGTCATGACCTTGCGCACTATAAAAAGGAGGCCGCACAATGCGCCCAACGTTGGGCAGTATACTGCCCAACCTCACCGAGTGAGCAATATAGTGCACAAAGATTCAACGCAGCGGGCTTCCGTTTTGCAACACGTCAGCCTGAATGTGCGACGTCTACGCCATGCCGCTGACATGAGCCAGACCGCGCTGGCGGAAAAGTCCGGGGTCAGCCGACGCATGCTGGTGGCGATCGAGGCGGGCGAAAAGAACGTCAGCCTGACCACGCTGGATCGCGTCGCCGAGGCGCTTGATGTGGCGTTCAGCGATCTGATCCAGGCGCCGGATGCGCGTGATCCAAGTCGCATCAACGAGGTGGCCTGGGCGGGTACGATCCCTGGCAGCAAAGCGGTGCTGCTCTCCAAAGCCACGGCGACTCGCGAAGTCGAGCAGTGGGAATGGTGCCTGCAACCGGGCGAGGTTTACCCCTCGCAAGCGGACGCTGACGGCTGGAGCGAGCAGATTTTCGTGTTTGAGGGTTGCCTGACGCTGATGCTTGGCGATCAGCCGCAAAAGATCGGCACTGGGGAGTTTTTCATGTTTGCCAGCAACCAGCCGCACTCCTATCGCAACGATGGCGATGTCGCGGCACGGTTTGTTCGCAATGTGGTGATATAAGACCCGCGACCATTTGTCGGAAATAGGCCTTTACCTGTAATTTCTGACAGTAGACGGAATGAGGGCGTCAATATCTGATGAACTCACGGACGTGATCGATTATGTCCGATACCGCTCACATCGCTTGAGATGGAGCATTCCCGTTGGATACGTAAAGGAATTGCGTGATGAGTGACTCAACCAAGACATTACTTGAACCTTTGGCAATCAAACAAGCGAACGGTACAAACGTTATCTCGCTGAAAGACATCCCAGATGGCGCGACAGCAGTGATCCCCAAGCCGCCGATCGAAGATGACGACGACGCTGTTGAAATAGAGGTCGGTACTGAAAGGACTGAACATTTTGTTTTAGGTCCCATTGCCGACAGGACCTATGAATTTACAATTCCCAAAAACATGTTTTTAGACTTCGCGGGGACGAATAAGGACGTGCCGGTCAGATACATTTATTGGTTCAGCGGGATAAATGACGTTACATCGGAGCCGATCAACTATAGGGTTGAACATTTGAAACCTCCATGTCATGAATAACCTAGGCGGGCATTGTGTCAGGTGCCTTCATATGCCCCTATGATTTCGGTCATAGGGGCTTTTTCTTGACATCTCGCTTTTGGCCAAATCGCCGATTATTGATTGGAATTCGATTTTGCGAGATGGCGTGAATAACATACCGAGCGTACTGAAAATGGCTGCTGAACGAGGAGAATGCATTCTGATCATCGGCGGCGGCCTCAGCGGTACGATGCTGGCGGTGCAATTGTTGCGGCTGCCTGGCCAGCGCAAGATTCTGGTTATCGAACCGCGTGCAGAACTGGGGCGGGGTGAAGCGTACAGCGCGGTCGAGTTGGGTCACACGCTCAACGGCAACGCCGCACGCATGAGTGTCGATCCGGACAATCCTGATGATTTGACGCAATGGTTGATCGAGCACATTGCCGGCGGTGGCTGGCCTGAATCGGCCGAGCAGGATGTGCCGGTCAGCGAGCTGTTTCCCCCGCGTGGATTGTTCGGTGTTTATGTGCAGCAGCGTCTGGCCGAAGCGCGTATTGCCGGAATGCAAAATGGCTCGAGCGCTGAGCACATCCGTGCGGAGGTCGTCGATCTGCAAGTCGATGCAGGTTCGGTGCAGCTCACGCTGAGCAATGGTCAGGCACTGCGCGGTGGCTACGGGGTTTTGGCGACCGGAATGTTCCCTGCCGCGCGAACCCCGCAGAAAACCTCCAGCGGCCTCAACGCCGCCGCGCTTGATCCGTGGGATGTCGCGGCGATGCGTCAACTCGACCCGCAATCGACCGTGTTGATCATCGGCTCTGGCCTGACCATGGTCGATGCCCTGGTGTCGCTGGAGCAGGCCGGGCATCGCGGGCCAATTGAAGTGTTTTCCCGGCACGGCTTGTTGCCCCATGTGCGCCGACAACCGCCGGCCTGGATGGATTTTCTTGGCAGCGATCACAGCATTCGAACGCCACGACAGCTGCTGCGCGAATTGCGTCGGCAATGCCAGGCAGCCATTGCACAAGGCATCGATTGGCAGGCGCCACTGGACACGGTTCGGGTGCATATCGCTCGTTTGTGGAGTCAGGCGACTGACACGCAGCGTCGACAATTCGTACGGCATGTACGGCCGTGGTGGGAAAGTCATCACCACCGTTCGCCACCGTTGAGTGCGGCGCTGGTTGAGCGTCTTTATAAAGAAGGGCGCTTGCGGATTCAGGCAGCTTCGTTCAAAGGGCTTGAGCCGAGCCCTGATGGCGTGAGCATTCGTGTTCGGCGTCGCGGGGAGTCTGAAACGTGTGTCGTGCAGGGCGCTGCGTTGATCAATTCCAGTGGCATCGAATACGACTGGCGCCGAGTGGCGCGACCGTTGCCGCAGCAGGTGCTGGCGCGTGGTCTGGTGCAACCGGGGCCATTGGCGTTGGGGATTGCGGCGGCCGGGGATGGCGCGGTGCTGGATGCCGAGGGGCGTGCGGCTGGCCGACTGTTTGCGATGGGGCCGCCGTTGCGCGGGATGTGGTGGGAGAGTACGGCGGTGACGGATGTGGCGTTGCAAGCGAAGGCATTGGCGATGCGGTTGGTGGGATAAGGTTGATGGTGTTCTATAGGGCCTCTTCGCGAGCAGGCTCGCTCCCACAGGGGACCCAGGTTGTAAATACCATTTGCGCTATACAACAGAACCTGTGGGAGCGAGCTTGCTCGCGAAGGGGTCATCTGATTCAACATCTCTGTTGACTGGAAGACCGCTATCGCTGGCAAGCCAGCTCCCACAGGTTTTGTGTGTGGCCCGGGATTGGTTACGCCACCACTCGATAACACGGCACATACGCCGCGCCACCCGGCAGTTTCATCCGGTGCTGGGCAACGAAGGCTTTGAGCAGGGCATCGAGCGGTTGCATGATCGCCGCATCACCACGGATCTGGTACGGCCCGTGTTCTTCGATCAGGCGAATGCCCTTGTCCTTGACGTTGCCAGCGACGATGCCCGAGAACGCCCGGCGCAGGTTGGCCGCGAGTTCGTGCGGTGGCTGGTCGCGGTGCAGTTTCAGGTTGGCCATGTTTTCGTGGGTCGGATCGAACGGGCGCTGGAAGCCTTCGTCGATTTTCAGCAGCCAGTTGAAATGGAACGCATCGTTGCGCTCGCGGCGGAACTGCTTCACCGCTTTCAGGCCTTGAGTCATCTGCCGCGCCACTTCGGCCGGGTCGTCGATGATGATTTCGTAGTGTTGCTTGGCCGCTTCGCCGAGGGTGGCGATGACGAAGGCGTCTAGCTGTTCCAGATACGGCGCGGCGTGCTTCGGCCCGGTGAGAATCACCGGGAACGGCAGGCCTTTGTTGTCCGGATGCATCAGGATGCCGAGCAGGTAAAGGAACTCCTCCGCCGTACCAGCGCCGCCCGGGAAAATGATGATGCCGTGGCCAACCCGCACGAACGCCTCCAGGCGTTTTTCGATGTCCGGCAGGATCACCAGCTCGTTGACGATCGGGTTTGGCGCTTCGGCAGCGATGATGCCCGGCTCGGTCAAACCCAAGTAGCGACCGCCATGGATACGCTGTTTGGCGTGGGCGATGGTCGCGCCTTTCATCGGGCCTTTCATCACGCCGGGGCCGCAACCGGTGCAAATGTCGAGGCTGCGCAGACCCAGTTCGTGGCCGACTTTCTTGGTGTATTTGTATTCTTCGGTGTTGATCGAGTGGCCGCCCCAGCACACGACGATCTTTGGCTCGACGCCCGGGCGCAGGGTACGCGCGTTGCGCAGCAGGTGGAAAACGTAGTCGCTGATGCCTTGCGAGGTGCTCAGGTCGATGCGTTGGCTGTCGAGTTCGTTTTCGGTGTAGACGATGTCGCGCAGGGCGCTGAAGAGCATTTCGCGGGTGCTGGCGATCATTTCGCCGTCGACGAAGGCGTCGGCCGGCGCGTTCAGCAGCTCCAGGCGTACGCCGCGATCCTGTTGGTGAATACGGATTTCGAAGTCCTTGTAGGCTTCGAGGATGGTCTTGGCGTTATCGACATGGGCGCCGGTGTTGAGGATGGCCAGGGCGCACTGGCGGAAGAGGGTGTAGGTGCTGCCGGATCCGGCTTCGCTCAGTTGCTGAACTTCACGTTGAGAAAGGGTTTCCAGGCTGCCTTTCGGGCTGACCGAGGCATTGATTACGTGTCGTTGGGTCATGCAATGATCCTTAAAACGATGTCATCCCAGAACCAGGCGGATGGCATCCGAATAGTGTGTATCCATGAATGAAGATGGCACGATCTGCGCTATACCGCCATGTCCCCGTTGGACGCTGAAAAGATGAAAAGGAGCCCCAGCATAGCTAAATCCGCAGCAGAGGCGATAATGCGCCGGCCGGTTTTTTCAGTTAGCCCTTTTGTCGCTCAAGGAAGTCATTTGTGATGTTCGAGATTCAGCCGATGGACGCCGCCACCTTTCGCCAGCAGACCCGACGCAGCACGATCATCATCGCCGTGTTGTTTCTGGTGCTGGCGATGTTGTTTTCCAGCGTGGCAGTGGCGCTGTTCGGCGAGCCCGGCGGCGATAACCTGCGCTTCAATGTCGGCGGGGTGTTTGTGGCATTTCTGCTGACGGCTGCGTTATTGCGCGGGCGCTTCTGGAATCAGGGCTGGATGGCGCCAGCCGTGTACAGCTGGCGACTCAAGCGCAACCTGATGAGCATTACCAACGTGATGCATCAAGTTACGGCGGCGGTGGAGCAGAACGATCCGACGGCGATGAAGGTTCTGCGCTTCTACCATCTGGGTTTGACGCAAATGCACGAACTGGACGGCAACTCCAGCGATCACGGGCAATTGTGGCGCGAAGCCGAGGCGCACAAGGAGCGGATGCAGGCGCTGGGACTCGATACCGAGCAGACGCGCCTGGATCCGGCCTGGCTGGAGGCGTTGAAGCCGACTTCGCGCTGATTACACTGCTCGACGCAGTTTCCACGAGCGGATCAAACGGCCGTACACCAGCAGATTGACCACGAGCACCACGCTGCCGAGCGCCAGTTGAATCTGCGGGGTGAGCCCGGCGGGGTAGATGATCGGCCAGATGTAATGCTCGATGAAGCCGCCGGCATATTCGGTCTGCCCGGCGGCGTGGCGCATGAGGTTTTCCCAGTACGTCAGCGGGCAGGTCAGATGCAGCACTTCGACCGCCACGCCCCAAGCAGCCGCCGGCAAATGCAGCCACATCACCCGTGGCCATTTGAGGACCAGCAGCCCGCCAAACAGCACGAACAGAATGAAGGACAAATGAAACAGCACCAGCCCGTCGGCTGCGATTCGGTACAGCATGTCGTCTCCCTGACGCGGTTGTGAATGGCGCTATGTTACGCCGCTCAGGGCATTAAAGGTCAGTGCGAAAGTCAGCGAATTGCGCGCGCATCCGGCCGATTTCCCACAAGTGCGCAAGATTGTTCAAGCCAGAAAGGCGAAATGGCTGGCACAGTCTTCGACCGTTTTCCTGATTGAAGAACGTTTATGTCTGATTCACTTATGCCGCGCAGTGCGTTCCTTCGCGGCGCTGCGGCGATCATGCCGTTGTCTCTGGCTACCGCGCCTTGGGGACTGCTGGCCGGCTCCATGGCGATCGAGGCCAACCTCACGCCGCTGCAAGGGCAGGGCTTGTCGAGCATTGTGTTTGCCGGTGCGGCGCAATTGGTCGCGATCGGCATGCTCAAGGGCGGCGCGGGGATTTTCTCGATACTGTTGACCACGCTGCTGCTGACGTCGCAGCACTTGCTCTATGGCATGAGCATGCGTTCGGTGATTTCGCCGCTGCCGGGGCGCTGGCGCATCGGTCTGGGCTTTTTGCTCACCGATGAGTTGTTTGCACTGACCAGTCAACATGATCGCCAGCAGTTCAACCGCTGGTATGCGCTGGGCGTCGGCCTGACGTTCTACATCGCCTGGAACCTGTTCACCCTCGCCGGCATTGTCCTTGGCAGCAGCATTCCGGGGCTTGAGCACTTGGGGCTGGATTTCTCGATTGCCGCCACGTTTATCGCGTTGATCACGCCGGTGGTGCGTAACGTACCGACGCTGGTGTGTGTGGCGGTGTCGCTGTTTTGTTCAGTGATGTTCAGTTACTGGCAATGGGGTTCGGCGCTGGTGTTGTCCGGACTGGCCGGAATGACCGCAGGGTTTATCTGCAACAAGCTGTATCGGGAGCGCACATGATGGTTTGGGCGGTGATTTTTGGCATGGGGCTTCTGGTGTTTCTCAATCGCTACGTGTTTCTCGAGCCGCGCTTGCCGGTGCGATTGAGCAGCAATGCACGGCAATTTCTCGGTTTTGCAGTACCGGGGATGCTCACCGCGATCTGCGGGCCGATTGTCTTCATGCCCGACAAACAGCTGAATCTGCAGTGGGACAATCCGTACCTGCTCAGTTCGCTGGTGGCGATCGCTCTGGTGATCTACACGCGCAGTACTTTGCTCAGCATGTTGTTGAGCATGGCGTTCTTCTTTTTGCTGCGCTGGTGGCTGTAAGTTGTCTGTTCTACGCTTTAAGGATGAAGGGTTACTGATAACGGGAGGTGCACATGGCGACTGAGCAAAAGCATCCAGACACGGATGACCAAGATACGGACGAACCGACGCAAGAAGAAATAGAGCGTGAAAAGCACAAGGAACAGACCTGGAAGCACGATGATGGCCGAGAGCTTTCCGATCCTGACCGCAAGTTTTGAGTGACTTCTACGAAAAAGCCCCGCAAATGCGGTAATGCTGTTCACTTAAGCG
>NZ_JSFK01000025.1 GCF_000783395.1 Pseudomonas chlororaphis
ATATTGGGGGTGACTGCTCTGGCCTCATCGCTGGCAAGCCAGCTCCCACAGGTTTTGTGGTGTGTTGGAGATTTTGGTTCCAGCGCATATTGGGGGTGACTGCTCTGGCCTCATCGCTGGCAAGCCAGCTCCCACAGGTTTTGTGGTGTGTTGGAGATTTTGGTTCCAGCGCATATTGGGGGTGGCTGCTCTGGCCTCATCGCTGGCAAGCCAGCTCCCACAGAGTTTGTGGTGTGTCGGAAATTTCAGCTTCGCCGCATATCCCTGTGGGAGCTGGCTTGCCAGCGATAGCAATCTGTCAGGCAACTGTGTAGTCCACTGTCGGAACACAAGACCACCCAACCAATAATTATCGATCTCCCCCGTAAGACCTTTCCCGCTGTTACCCGCCGCCTTCCACGTAACCGAATGTGTAACCGCCCGCCCCGCGACGGGGCAAAGGGAAACGCATAGCCCCGTTTTAGAGCCTCGAAACCCCCGGTGAAAAATAAGACACAACGCTGCGCTTGCCGGATTAGAAGGGTTTGCGAATAATAGGCCCGCAATTTGCAGCATAGATCGGTTCACTGTCTTTCGCTCTTGCATGAAATTGCAGGGCTGTCAATGCGCCAAAGTCGCTTTCTCTGTGCATCTGTAATTAGTTGTCGCATTGAAGAAATATCGGCTTCGGGCCTGTCGTTAGAATGCCGATCACTCGCTCATCGTGGCTGACGTTGAAATCTCTGACGGTTTCAATCGGAAATTTCCCATCGATGCAGCAACCGATTTCCCGATTCACCCATTCGCATATTGGGCTGTCGCTCACTCTGCCGTTTTTGCCCTTTACCGATGGAGTCCCAAGATGAAGAAACTTGTGCTGCTTGGCGCCCTGGCACTGTCCGTGCTGTCGATGAACGCCTTCGCTGACGAAAAACCTCTGAAGATCGGTATCGAAGCGGCTTACCCTCCGTTCGCTTCGAAAGCACCGGATGGCAGCATCGTTGGTTTCGACTACGACATCGGCAACGCTCTGTGCGAGCAGATGCAGGTCAAGTGTGTGTGGGTCGAGCAAGAGTTCGACGGTCTGATCCCGGCACTGAAAGTGCGCAAGATCGACGCGATCCTGTCGTCCATGTCGATCACTGAAGACCGCAAGAAGTCGGTCGACTTCACCAACAAGTACTACAACACCCCGGCACGTCTGGTCATGAAGGCCGGTACTCAGGTCAGCGAAGGTCTGGCTGAGCTGAAGGGCAAGAACATCGGCGTACAACGTGGTTCGATCCACGAGCGTTTCGCCCGCGAAGTCCTGGCGCCACTGGGTGCCGAGATCAAGCCGTACGGCTCGCAGAACGAAATCTACCTCGACGTGGCCGCCGGTCGTCTCGACGGTACCGTGGCTGACGCCACTCTGCTGCAAGACGGCTTCCTCAACACCGACGCCGGCAAAGGTTTCGCGTTCGCAGGCCCTGCGTTCACCGACGTCAAATACTTCGGCGACGGTGTAGGCATCGCAGTGCGTAAGGGCGACGCCCTGAAAGACAAGATCAACGCTGCCATCGCGGCCATCCGTGAAAACGGCAAATACAAAGCAATCCAGGACAAGTACTTCGCCTTCGATATCTACGGCAAGTAACACGTCTCTGCGACAAGTCCGAAATGGCGCAAGCAACAGGATCTCTGCGGTTTGCGCCATTTTTTCATCCCAACTTTCGAGGACCTGAATCATGTTGAAAGGCTACGGGGCTGTCATCCTCGATGGCGCATGGCTGACGCTTCAGCTCGCCTTGTCGTCCATGGCTCTGGCCATCGTTCTCGGGCTGATCGGTGTCGCGTTGCGCCTGTCGCCGGTGCGCTGGCTGGCCTGGCTGGGCGATCTGTATTCCACGGTGATCCGCGGGATTCCCGATCTGGTGCTGATCCTGCTGATCTTCTACGGTGGTCAGGACTTGCTCAACCGCGTCGCACCGATGCTCGGTTATGACGACTACATCGATTTGAATCCGCTGGCCGCCGGTATCGGCACTCTCGGTTTCATCTTCGGTGCGTACCTGTCGGAAACCTTCCGTGGCGCGTTCATGGCCATTCCGAAAGGTCAGGCCGAAGCGGGCATGGCGTACGGCATGAGCAGTTTTCAGGTGTTCTTCCGGGTGATGGTGCCGCAGATGATTCGTCTGGCGATTCCGGGCTTCACCAACAACTGGCTGGTACTGACCAAGGCCACCGCGCTGATTTCCGTGGTCGGTCTGCAAGACATGATGTTCAAGGCCAAGCAGGCGGCAGATGCCACTCGCGAGCCTTTCACCTTCTTCCTTGCAGTGGCGGCGATGTACCTGGTGATCACCAGTGTTTCGTTGCTGATCCTGCGTCAACTTGAGAAGCGCTACTCGGTAGGCGTAAGGGCGGCTGATCTATGATCTTCGACTACAACGTCATTTGGGAGGCCATGCCGCTGTACCTCGGCGGCCTGCTGACCACCCTCAAATTGCTCGCGCTGTCGCTGTTTTTCGGTCTGCTCGCGGCCCTGCCGCTGGGGCTGATGCGCGTCTCGAAAAATCCGGTCGTCAACGGCGCCGCGTGGCTGTACACCTACGTGATCCGTGGCACGCCGATGCTGGTGCAACTGTTCCTGATCTACTACGGTCTGGCGCAGTTCGAAGCGGTACGCGAAAGCTTCCTGTGGCCGTGGCTGTCCAGCGCAACGTTCTGTGCGTGCCTGGCCTTCGCCGTCAACACCAGCGCCTACACCGCTGAGATTATCGCCGGCAGCCTCAAGGCCACGCCGAACGGTGAGATCGAAGCGGCCAAGGCCATGGGCATGTCGCGCTTCAAACTGTACAAGCGCATCCTGCTGCCATCGGCCCTGCGCCGGGCGCTGCCGCAGTACAGCAACGAAGTGATCATGATGCTGCAGACCACCAGTCTGGCCTCCATCGTGACCTTGATCGACATCACCGGCGCGGCGCGCACGGTCAACGCGCAGTTCTATCTGCCGTTCGAGGCGTACATCACCGCTGGCGTGTTCTACCTGTGCCTGACGTTCATTCTGGTCAAACTGTTCAAACTGGCGGAGCGTCGCTGGTTGAGCTACCTGGCCCCGCGGAAGCACTGATATGGAACGCATCGACCACGTATTGCCGTGGAGCCACTTGGGCAGTGAGCGCAAGATTTCGGTTTTCCGCTTCGGCCATGGCGAGCGCAAGGCCTACATTCAGGCCAGCCTCCATGCTGATGAATTGCCGGGCATGCGCACCGCCTGGGAGCTGAAAAAGCGCCTCGGCGAACTCGAAGCCAAAGGCTTGCTCAACGGTGTCATCGAGCTGGTGCCGGTCGCCAACCCGTTGGGTCTCGGGCAATTGCTGCAAGGCAATCACCAGGGCCGTTTCGAGGCGGGTAGCGGCAAGAATTTCAACCGCGACTTCGTCGAACTGAGCGCGCCGGTTGCAGCCGCTTTGGCCGACAGCCTCGGTGATGATCCGCACGCCAATGTGCGCCTGATCCGTCAGGCCATGGCCGATCATCTGGCCGCATTGCCAGAAGCGAGCAGCCAGTTGCAAGGCATGCAGCGTGTGTTGCTCAGCCACGCTTGCACCGCTGATGTGGTGCTCGACTTGCACTGCGATGCCGAAGCCGCGCTGCACATGTACGCGTTGCCGCAGCACTGGCCGCAGTGGCGTTCGCTGGCCGCGCACCTGAATGTGAAGGTCGGATTGCTGGCGGAAGATTCCGGTGGCAGCTCGTTCGATGAGGCTTGCTCGTTGCCGTGGTTGCGTCTGTCGCGGCAGTTCCCTGATGCGCAGATTCCGCTGGCGTGTCTGGCGACGACCATTGAGCTGGGCGGTCAGGCCGATACCGGTCGCGCCGAAGCGCAGGCGTATGCTGAAGGCATTCTCGCGTTCCTCGCCGAGCAAGGCTTGATCACCGGTGAGTGGCCGAACCCGGCGCACGAAGCCTGTGAAGGCATGCCGTTCGAAGGCACCGAGTTGCTGTTCGCGCCGCATCCAGGCGTCGTGAGTTTTCTGCGCAAGCCCGGCGAGTGGGTCGAGGCCGGCGACGAGATTTTTGAAGTGATTGATCCTCTGTCCGATCGGGTCAGCACGGTGTGTGCTGGTACCTCCGGGGTGCTGTTTGCCATTGAACGGCTGCGTTATGCCCAACCCGGTTTCTGGCTGGCCAAGGTGGCGGGGCGCGAAGCGCTGCGTCACGGGCGCTTGCTCAACGACTGACTGACTGTTTTTGTGAGAACCGACCGCATGTACAAACTTGAAGTCCAAGACCTGCATAAACGCTATGGCAGTCACGAAGTGCTCAAGGGCGTGTCCCTGAAAGCGGCAGCCGGCGATGTGATCAGCATCATCGGCTCCAGTGGCTCCGGCAAAAGTACTTTCCTGCGCTGCATCAACCTGCTCGAGCAGCCGCACGCGGGCAAGATTCTGCTCAACAACGAAGAGCTGAAACTGGTAGCGAACAAGGACGGCGCGCTGAAAGCCGCTGATCCCAAGCAGCTGCAACGCATGCGTTCGCGCCTGTCGATGGTGTTCCAACATTTCAACCTGTGGTCGCACATGACCGCGCTGGAAAACATCATGGAAGCGCCGGTGCATGTACTCGGCGTCTCCAAGGCCGAAGCCCGCGAGAAAGCCGAGCACTACCTGAACAAGGTCGGCGTGGCCCACCGTAAAGACGCGTTCCCTGGGCATATGTCCGGTGGCGAGCAGCAGCGTGTGGCGATTGCCCGTGCGCTGGCGATGGAACCTGAGGTGATGCTGTTCGACGAACCGACTTCGGCCCTTGACCCGGAACTGGTGGGCGACGTGCTGAAAGTCATGCAAGCGCTGGCGCAGGAAGGTCGCACCATGGTTGTGGTCACGCACGAAATGGGCTTCGCCCGTGAAGTGTCGAACCAGTTGGTGTTCCTGCACAAAGGTGTGGTGGAAGAGAGCGGCAACCCGCGCGAAGTGTTGGTTAATCCGCAATCGGAACGTTTGCAACAATTCCTCTCGGGCAGCTTGAAATAATTCAGGGCTGCCGTTGTGCACCGAGATAGTGCATGCTTCGCAACCTGAAGGCGGGCTTCAATTTCCTGTAGGAGCTGCCGAAGGCTGCGATCTTTTGATCTTCAACAACAAGATCAAAAGATCGCAGCCTCGTTTCACTCGACAGCTCCTACAGTTGATCGGTGCTGGTCTCAAGATTTGTGTTCATTTACGGGCTAGCATTGGCCCATGCCTTCATCACTGTTCTTCGTTTCGGATTGCCCGCCCATGACTGCCCATCGAATTGGTTTCCTGATTTGGCCCAGCACTAAAGCGTTGACGCTGGCGCTGGCGGAGGAAGCCTTGCGTGTTGCTCAGCGTGTGCACCCGGACGTGGTCTACGAACTGTCATTCCTGCAGGCCGAGCCACCGGCCGAAGGCGCCTGGCAATTGCCCGGTGAGGCGTGGACCGGCAAGCTCGAAAACTTCCAGAAACTGTTCCTGCTCGCTGACGAGCCGCCGACCACGCTGGCGCCGGCACTCAGCAGTGCACTCAAGCAACTGGTACGTGCCGGTACGGTGATCGGCGGTCTGTCCGCTGGTGTGTACCCATTGGCGCAACTCGGTTTGCTCGACGGTTATCGCGCCGCCGTGCATTGGCGCTGGCAGGACGATTTCGCCGAGCGCTTCCCGAAAGTCATCGCCACCAGTCACCTGTTCGACTGGGATCGCGATCGCCTGACCGCGTGTGGCGGCATGTCGGTGCTCGATCTGTTGCTGGCGGTGCTGGCCCGCGATCACGGTGCGGAACTGGCCGGTGCTGTCTCGGAAGAATTGGTTGTTGAGCGCATCCGCGAAGGTGGCGAGCGCCAGCGCATCCCTTTGCAGAACCGTCTCGGTTCCAGCCATCCGAAGCTCACCCAAGCGGTGTTGCTGATGGAAGCCAACATCGAAGAACCGCTGACCACCGACGAAATCGCCCAGCACGTGTGCGTGTCCCGTCGCCAGTTGGAGCGGATTTTCAAGCAATACCTCAACCGTGTGCCGAGCCAGTACTACCTGGAATTGCGCCTGAACAAGGCCCGGCAGATGTTGATGCAGACCAGCAAGTCGATTATCCAGATCGGTCTCTCGTGTGGCTTCTCCTCGGGGCCGCATTTCTCCAGCGCCTATCGCAACTTCTTCGGTGCCACGCCGCGGGAAGATCGCAACCAGCGGCGCAGCAGCAGCCCGTTCGAATTGTCGTCAGTGCCACCAGAGCGCGGTTAAGCACGAGGTGGTCAACCCCAACCCGTGCTGACGGCGCTTAGGGTCGTTCTTCGCCATCGGAAAAATCCGAATCCCTGAAGTTGTCGAGTTCGGCCCAACCCTCCCGTTCCTCCGCCAGCCGTAAGTCATTAGCCGCGTTGTAAATGTGCAGACTCCGCTGACTCTGTGGGCTTAATGGATTGTTACCGAAGTTGTAGGTGATCGCTCTGCGGTCAGCAGCAACAGGTATCGGATCCGGCAGTACGGTAATGGCGTTGTCGGAAAGGTTCGCGTAGGTCAACTGCGGCATCTCAAACAGGCCAACCGGAATGTCGGTCAGGCCGGTGTTGTTCAATCGCAGCGTTCGACACGCCTTGAGGTTTTTCAGGTTGGGGACCCGACCCAGCAGGTTGTGACTCAAATCCAGCGTTTGCAGTTTTTTAAGGGCTGCCAGTGCATTCATGCTTTGCTCGGTCAACTGGATGCGGCAAAGGGGCAGTTGCAGGTCGGTCAGTTCGTTCATGCTGAAGACTGGCTCGGGAATCGCGTTGAGTTGGTACTCGCGAATATCGAGCGATTTCAGCTTCGGGAACAGTGCTAACAGGCGGTCAACCCGTGGGTGTGCGTTCGCAGTGCTGGTCAGTGTCAATTCACTGATCTGCTCGAAACGGCCACTCAGTTGTGGCAGCTCACCCGAGAAAGGCAGATCGAGCGTGCCCTTGGAGAAGGTCAGACCTACCGGCGCCTCGCGCAGACGTTTTTCCAGAGCATCTCGGAACTTCGTACGCTTGTCACTTTCCTGGCGTAGTGCTTCGTCTTCGAGATAATCGCCTGTAACCGGGTTACGTAGAGGCTCTTTCACCCACACCTGGAGTTCGCTCAGCAGCGTGGTGAGGTCGTTCTGGCGACGCAATAACTCAACGCGTCCCTCGGCCATTGTCCCGCGCAGGCGATAGATCAAAGTGTTGGCGTCGGCTTCACTGATTCTGGGGTAAATGGCTCGTGCCAAGGCAACATCTGCTGGGTCAACCGCAACGCCCAGATTCTGGTAGGTGAGCTGGAAATAGCGCTTTATCCGGTTTCTTGTGGCAACAGACAGCGGATTGGCCCTCAGGACGACCCCGCTTGTGCCAAAGTCATGGAAGTCTTCCGGCAATTCCACGATGGCGTTTTCGCTGAGGAATGTCTCGCGCAGTCGAGGCAACTGCCCTACACCGACAGGAACCTGCGTGATACCGGTACGGGAAAGATCCAGTGCCGACAGGTTCAGCAACGCGCTGACATCTGGTGTTGTACCCAGTGGGTTGTTATACAAATCCAATCCCTTCAAACGGCTCATTGCGGTTAGCGTGGCCTGGCCCGTTGTGTCGAGTACAACGCCACAGCTGTTCAACATCAGCGTTTCGAGAGACGGCATGAGCGTCAGTGCCTGGGGCAGTCGGCCCAGTGCGAAACCACGCATTTCCAGCGCCTGCAAACCGCTGAAACACGTCAGGAAACTGTCCGGCGCATTCAGCGCTTCATTGCCCTGGATCGACAGGCGAATGACGTGGCTGAAATCGGCAGTCAGCGCCGGTAACTCACCCACGAAAGGTGCAGTGATATCGAGCGTGTTGAGCCTTAACTCGGACTTGTCGACATTTCTGCCACGCCAGAACTGTTCCAGGCTTTGACTGAACTCTCTCCTGTTGAATTGTTGTTGCACCCGTTCGGATGCGCTCCAGATTTCTCCGGTTGCCGGGTTGCGTATCGACACGAGCTCGGACCAGGCGCGCAAGTCGCTGATCATCTGGCCGAGCTCCGCTTCCCAGCGCAGTAGTTGAACGGAACCCGCCTGCAACGTGCCGGGCAGGTGATAGATAATGTGGCAGGCATCGTCGATGTCCATCAACGGATACAGTCTCTGCGCGCTGGCGAGATCGCCGACGTCCGGCATCACGTCAAAGTGGCGTCCGTGCTCGACGTAGTAGGTCTTGATGCGTTCGCGAGTGGGCAGGGACAGGGGGTTGCTGGCCAGATTGACGCCGTCGGCGAGGTCGAGGTCCAGGCTGAAAAAAGCGTCGGGCAGGTCGGTGATGCGGTTGCCGTTCAACAAGGCGTTTTTCAGGTTCGGGTGCTCAGCAAATCCGTTGGGCAGTGCCGTGATGCCGCTATTGGACAACAGTAGGTCACGCATGGCTGGCAAGGGCTGCAGGTCAGGTATCGCCGCCAGCGGATTGTGACTCAGATCCAACAGTTCAAGGTTGCTTAGCGTGGCGAGTGTGGTCTGGTCGGCCAGGGTCAGCGTCACACCGCAGTCTCTGAGTGTGAGCTCCGTCAGTTTCGGCAGGCGAGTCACGGTCTGGGGGATTTCACCGAGCGGAAATTGTTGCAGGTCCAGTTCACGCGCATTGACGAATAAATCGATGAACGCGTCAGGGGCGCCAAGGGCGGTGTTGCCTTTGAGCTTCACCCCTGAAACATGAGAGAAGTCCGTCGTCAGTTGCGGCAGATCACCGAGGAACTTCAGATCGGATTCGAAATAGTCCGCGCGCATACCCGACTCGGTCGACCGGTGCCGCCAGAAGCGCTCCAGCTGTTGGCCGAACTCGGAACGGACCGCGTACTGATCAAACAACTCAATGGCTGAAAGAGTCGCCCCGGTAACGGGGTGAACGCTGGGCACCTGTGGCGCCCACAGGGTCAGATCCGCCGTCATCTGATTGAGCTCTGCCCTCCATGCAAGCAGCTGAGTCCGGCTATCGGCCAGGGTGCCGGGCAAGTCGTAGATCACATCGCTGGCTTCTTGCTCGTCCAGCGACGGGAATAGCTCGCGCATAAGGGCAATGTCGCCGCTGTCGGCACGCACGTCGAAGTCTTGTCCGGTGCTTCGGTAGTAGGTTTTCACCTTGTTGCGTGTAGCGACCGACAGCGGGTTGTCGGAAAAGTCGAAGCCGTCACTCTGATTGGCCGAGAGCTCAAACACCGCGTCGGGAATTTCGCTGATGCGGTTGCCGCTGACAATCGCGGTGCGCAGATTCGGATGGCTGGCTATCCCGTCGGGCGTCAGGTTCAGGCCGCAGTTGGACAAGTCGAGGTAGGTCAGTTCGGGAAGGAGATTCAGGTCGGGGAAAGTCCCCAGGGGATTGTTGCTCAGATCCAGCGTGTGCAAGTTATTGAGGGACACCAGTGTCGCCTGATTTTCAGGCGTCAGCACCACGCCGCAATCGTTGAGATCCAATGCACTGAGGCGGGGCATGTTGATCTGCGAAAGCGCCACCGGCTCCAGATCGAAGGTGTTCAACTCCAGAGTCGTCAGATTCCTGAAGCGTTTTATGAATGGCAGTACGGCGGTGATGTTTTTATTGCCCGTCAGAGTCAGTCGGGCAACGTGGTCGAAGTTGGCGCTCAGCGTAGGCATGTCGCCAATGAACTCGAGCGCTGCGGTCAGATCGGTCTCTCTGAGTGAAGCCGATCGGGTGCGCCAGAACTGTTCCAGTTTTTGCCGGAACTGGTCCCTTGCACTGCGCTCCAGCGCTTGCTCGTCCAGGGTCAGAGGTCGTCCGAATATGGGGTCGAGCGCAGGAATCTGGTTGACCCATTCAACGAGGTCAGCCTGCAGCACGCTGAGTTCTGCCTCCCAACTGGCAAGTTGCGCGCGGCCTTCTGCCAATGTGCCGGGGAGTCGATACAACAGTTCACTGGCCTGGTCGGCGTTCAGATCAGGAAACAGCGTTGTGGTGCGCAGAATATCGGCTGGCTCCGGGCGGACGCCGAAGTGTTTGCCGGTGTGGTTATAGAACGCTTTCACTTTCTCCCGCGTGACGGCCGACAGCGGGTTGTCGGCAAAACCGAAACCGTCACTGAGCGAGCTGGCCAGGTTGAAAAAAGCGTCCGGTATGTCGGTGATCTGATTGCCATCGAAACTGCCGGTGATCAGTCGCGGATGATCGAGCAGGTTGCCCGGCAATGTGGTGATTCCAGTCTTCGTCAGATTGAGGTAACGCAACGATGGCATTGCGCTGACGTCAGGAGACGCACCCAATGGATTGCCGCGCAGATCCAGCAGCGAAAGCCTGGTTAATGACCCAAGCACTGCCTGGTTGGCCTCTGATTGGGTGATGCCGCAGTCGCGCAAGATCAGCTGGCGCAGTTCCGGCATTGCCATCAGAGCCTCGGGCAGGCCGGGCAAGTTGAGGTTTTGCGCATCCAGGTACCACACGCCCGGAAAGCGTTGCATAAAGGCATCCACCCCAACGGTACTGGCACTGCCGTTGATGGAGAGCATGGTGACATGGCTGAAGTCCGCATCCAGTGCCGGCAGTTCACCCAATATCGGTTGCGCAATCTGCAGCATGTTTCCGGCCGGGCCGCGGGTTTGTCGGCGCCAACAGCGCAGAAGCGCCTCTCTGAACTGGGCGCGATTCTGCAGGGCCGCCCGGCGCTCGATGTAGGTCAGTGGCAAACCGCTGATCGGGTCATTGGCGGGGACGTCGATCTCCCAGCGACGCAGGTCGTCACTGAGTCTGGCGTGTTCGCTACGGCGCTTGGTCAGTTCAAAGTTGAGCGCCACCGGATCATTGTTAAAGACGGCGACGAAATCTCGTGCCTCCTGATAGGACATGCCTCGATAGATCGCCTGCACTTGCTCTTCGGGCTGGATCATTCGATGGCCCCTGGTGAGCAGGTTGTCCTGGGTTTCTATGCCGACGACGCCGAGCTCTCCCGCTTCGAAAAAGTCGGCATCGTTGCGGTTTCTCGGTTTGATCTCTTGTTCATTTCCGAAGCCTGCCAGGCGCAGCGTGTCGACGGTGGGCGTGATGGGCGCTTCGAACATCACGGTGCGCAGTTCGTCACGCTCCACGCTTCGCTGGCGAATCGCGGCTTTGAGCGCGTCACTCTGGCCGATCTGCAGGTTCAGATTCTGGCGCTCGCCGTCCGGTAGCGCGTACAGCAGGCTGGAGTAAAAATCGGTGGACGATTGCAGCTCCTGGCCGCGATCGTCGTAAGGTTGATAGTGGCCGTCCTGCTGACGAACCAGCACTTTCTGCGCCGGCGCATCGTCGCGTCCGATGCTGTCGAGTACCGACCCTTCGTAACGTCCGTCGCGGATTTCGATGCGCACGTCACCGCTCCAGCCCGGCAACAGTTTGAGGCTGTGCAGTGCAAGGGAATCGGAATCGGGGTTGTTCACGGCGTTCAATTCCAGCCCTTCGTAGGCGCGGGTGACGCGCACTTCCTGACTGGCCAGTTGGATGAGTGTCTGTTGGCGCGGCGGCAACTTGCCCTCGCTGATCTGCATCAGTTCGCTGCCGCTGGCGGTATCGAGCAGTTCGCGAGTAATACTGGCCGGCAGCGTCGGATCGTGGTCGACGAGTGTTTGCGCCAACGGATCGTCGATCTGTTGGAGTGCCTGGTAGCGCGATTCGAACAACGAACTGCGGTGGCGTCGGGCGAGATGGGCCAGTTGCTTGCGCAGGGTCTGGCTGCGAACGTCCAGCGAAAGTGTCGGCCCGCCGAAAGGCTCTGCGAGCAAGGCCTTGGTCTGTTGCTCGTCCAGCGAATAAAGCAGGGTCTTGAGCAGGTCGCCGCCGATCAGGCTGCTTTGATCAAGCTCGGTCAATGGCAACGTTTCGTCCGCCGAGGATTGCCAGATCAATTCGCCCTGCTGATCGACCAGCCGCAGGCGTTGATTGTCCGGCCAGCGACCCTGCTGCGTCAGCAGTTGCAGTTGGGTCACGGGATCGGCCCGCAGGAACTCCTCGGCCACGTCGCTATCCAGCTGATCGATCAAGCGTTGCAGTTGCTGATCGATCTTGAAGCGCTGGATGCTGTCGGCCAGCAATGGCGCAGGTGTTTGCTGATCGATATGCATCTTGCGCACAGCATCTTCCTTGACGCCGCTGACCCGAAGAATCGTCTCACGCTCGGTCGGCGAGAACGACTCGATGGTCGGGCTGATTCGCCTCAGCGCCGTGTCGGTGTCCCACTCCAGCGGTTGTTCCAGTTCGGTATGCCAGGCGCCGGCGCCGTTGTGCCGAATCAGCGGTTGGTAGGCGTCGGGGCGGGTCGGGTGCTCGACGTGGTACTGGCCGGGAACCGGACTTTCGCTCAGCGCAAAATGAGCGTTATCAAGCGCAAGCAGTTGTTTGCCTTGATGCGCGTGCAGGCCCAGTTCGTTGGGTTTGGAGTCCGCATCGGGCACGGCCGGGTGTTGGTAGCGGGTCAGATCGGGATCCCAGTAGCGGGTCTCGCCATTGCTCATTTGCACCGGCTTGAAGCGGTCGATGAATGCGACGATTTCCTTGGGCAAAACCTTGCGAAACTCGCCGGCGCCAATTGCGCCTCCTGCGGCGAAGACCCCCAGTTGGATCAGCGATTCTACAGTGCCCATCAGGTGGCTGAAGGCTTCGGTGGTGCGGCCTTGCCCCCATTCGATGATGCCTTCGAAGGCTTCGTCGAGCATTTGATAAGCCATGTACGCCATCATGGCCTCACCCAATACCGGCACGAACGGCGCGACGATCAGCGCGGCGGTCTGCACGATGGTCGAGAGAATGTTGCTCACCGAATCCCAGAACGCCCAGCGTGCTTTTTGATCCACGACGGCGGTGGGTACAGCGATTATTCGCGCATCATTGAAGATCTTGTTGAGCTTCGCTTGATAGAGGTGTTGCCACAGATCGCCATGGAATGGGGTGAGCGTGGTCTGCAGGTCCGGTCGCTCGATGGCGGTGTCGCGCCAAACAGGTTGCGAACTGCCGGCCTCGGGCGGGTGCCACATGAGCTGGCTCAAGCGGCTATTGAGGGTGCTGAAGAAAAAGCCTCGGTGTTCATGGTTCACGAATCGGCTGAAAAACTGTTGGTAGTCTTTCGAGCGCAACTGGCGGGTCAGTTCGGCGACCAGCTCATAGGTCGAGGCGTACTCCTTGAAGGGATGCTCGGGATCATCGGGGACGTAAGCCACTACGCGCGCAGGGTCACGTGATGCGTACAGGTCGGGCGCAAACACGACGATGCCGGTGAGCGGCGCGCACAACATTGCCATGTCATGGCAGACCACGGGCGCCCCGCTGACGTATAGGCCTCTCATGCCGTCGAGCACGGCGTCGATCAAGCGAAAATAACTTTCCGACACATCGCGGTTCATCCGCGCCCATTGCAGGGCGGCTTTCATTGCGGCTTTCTGGCTGTCGTCGATTTTGCTGCGCAGTACGGACGCCACCATCGGATCGGTATAGCCGAGGTTATCTTCGAGATGAGTTTTGTACTGCGCGCCGATATCCAGCCTTCGGCACAGCCTGGTGAAGGCGGCAATGCTCAGTTTGGCTTTGATCGCCGGCAGGGTCGTGAACTGGCCAGTGGCGGAGGGGCGGGTGACGAACGTCGAGTCAGCCTCGAAAGCGTCGTCACCGGTTTCCGCTTCCTCGAAGTTGTGTAGCGCGGCCTCCAGTAACGAGACCGTCCAGGCGCGCGTGCCTGTTCTGATCGGGAGCCAGGGTGTGGTCGCGGGGATGTACAGGCGCACGAAGGTATTGCGCACATCCAGATCCAGGCCGAAACAATTCTTCAGTTCCTGTTTGAGCAACGGCTCGGCAAAAGCGCCGGCATCCTGCAGGTGTTCGAGGCTTTGGTCGACCTTGCTTTGCGCGGCCCAATGCGTGGCGTTGAGGGTCTTCATCTGTTGATGGTGTTCGGCGGGGGCCGAATGCAGAGGCGCTGGCAATCGGGGCAGGGTGCTCTTGAGTGCGTGGCGTCGGGTCGATGTCGCGTTGCCGAGCCAGTCGGGTACGGCGTTTTTCAGTGGCAGGTAATGATCGTCGTGATGCTGCGCGTCGCTGGCGACGGTCGAGGCTACCGCAGGGTGTCGCTGAGTCAGGTGCATGGGCCAATCCTTGGCGTTGAAAAGAACGCGCAGCAAATCAGGAACTGGCCACCCGTGTGCGGTACATATTTATATCTTTGTCGCGGGGTTGAGTTGGTATTCTCTGCCGCCTGCCGCAAATCGGCAGCGCCAGTTAAACTGCGCCTTTGCGACGCTATTTGTCGCATTGCCGTAAACCCGGGAAAATCCGGGGTTTGCGCTATAAGAAGTTGTCGCTTGGCGACAAGGCCGGGCAGAAAACTGTCCTTACAATCCCCCCATCGCTCGCCAGTTTCAGGCGGGTGGCCCTCATCAGGAGACTCCGATGTCCGTTGAGCACGCTGCGGTACAACGCGCCGATTTCGACCAGGTAATGGTTCCCAACTACGCGCCTGCCGCTTTCATTCCGGTGCGTGGCGCCGGTTCCCGTGTCTGGGATCAGGCCGGCCGCGAGCTGATCGACTTCGCTGGCGGGATTGCCGTCAACGTATTGGGCCACGCGCACCCGGCGCTGGTCGGTGCACTGACCGAGCAAGCGAACAAGCTGTGGCACGTATCCAACGTGTTCACCAACGAGCCAGCCCTGCGCCTGGCGCACAAGCTGATCGACGCCACGTTCGCCGAGCGCGTGTTCTTCTGCAACTCCGGTGCTGAAGCCAACGAGGCCGCGTTCAAGCTGGCCCGTCGCGTTGCGTTCGACCGCTTTGGCACTGAGAAATATGAAATCATCGCCGCGCTGAACAGCTTCCACGGTCGTACCCTGTTCACCGTCAACGTCGGTGGCCAGTCGAAGTACTCCGACGGTTTCGGCCCGAAAATCACCGGCATCACCCACGTGCCTTACAACGACCTGGCAGCGCTGAAAGCGGCGGTGTCCGACAAGACCTGTGCGGTCGTGCTGGAACCGATCCAGGGCGAAGGCGGCGTGCTGCCAGCCGAACTGGCTTACCTGCAAGGTGCCCGCGAACTGTGCGACGCGAACAACGCGCTGCTGGTGTTCGACGAAGTGCAGACCGGCATGGGCCGCAGCGGCAAGCTGTTCGCCTACCAGCATTACGGCGTGACTCCGGACATCCTGACCAGCGCCAAGAGCCTGGGCGGCGGTTTCCCGATCGCGGCGATGCTGACCACCGAAGCGCTGGCCAAACATCTGGTCGTCGGTACTCACGGCACCACCTACGGCGGCAACCCGCTGGCGTGCGCGGTCGCTGAAGCGGTGATCGACGTGATCAACACCCCGGAAGTGCTGAACGGCGTGAACGCCAAGCACGACAAGTTCAAGGCGCGCCTTGAGCAGATCGGCGAGAAGTACGGCCTGTTCACTCAGGTGCGTGGCCTCGGTCTGCTGATCGGTTGCGTGTTAAGCGATGCCTGGAAAGGCAAGGCCAAGGACATCTTCAACGCCGCTGAAAAAGAAGGCCTGATGATTCTGCAAGCCGGCCCGGACGTGATCCGTTTCGCGCCGAGCCTGGTGGTGGAAGACGCCGATATCGATGCCGGTCTCGACCGCTTCGAACGCGCTGCCGCAGCACTGACGCAAGCCTGATAGACCCTTCGACGCCTGGAGCTTTCAGGCGTCGAACCCAATTTTTGATGCCGGTGAGATTCATTGTGGGAGCGAGCTTGCTCGCGAAGAGGGAGTTTCAGTCGCCATCTATGCTGACTGATACACCGCTTTCGCGAGCAAGCTCGCTCCCACAGTGTCCGGTGTTTTTTTCTGTGAATTGATAAGAGAAAAGGAGTGACACCATGCTGGTGATGCGCCCCGCGCAAATGGCTGATCTGGGCGAGGTACAGCGTCTGGCTGCGGACAGCCCGATTGGTGTCACTTCCTTGCCGGATGACGTGGAACGTCTGAGCGACAAGATCGCGGCGAGCGAAGCCTCGTTTGCTGCCGAAGTGAGCTTCAACGGTGAGGAGAGCTACTTCTTCGTCCTCGAAGATTCCACCACCGGCAAGCTGGTCGGCTGCTCGGCCATCGTCGCTTCGGCCGGTTATTCGGAGCCGTTCTACAGCTTCCGTAACGAGACCTTCGTGCACGCCTCGCGCGAGTTGAAGATCCACAACAAGATCCACGTGCTCTCGCAGTGCCACGACCTGACCGGCAACAGTTTGTTGACCAGTTTCTACGTGCAGCGCGAGCTGGTCGGTTCACCGTGGTCCGAGCTCAACTCCCGCGGCCGTCTGTTGTTCGTTGCCAGCCACCCGGAGCGTTTCGCCGATTCGGTGGTGACCGAGATCGTCGGTTACAGCGACGAGAACGGCGACTCGCCATTCTGGGATGCAATCGGGCGCAACTTCTTTGACCTCAACTACGCCGAAGCCGAGCGTCTGTGCGGGCTGAAAAGCCGTACATTCCTTGCCGAGCTGATGCCGCATTATCCGATCTACGTGCCGCTGCTGCCGGATTCCGCCCAAGAGGCGATGGGCCAAGTGCATCCGCGTGCTCAGATCACCTTCGACATCCTGATGCGCGAAGGCTTCGAGACTGATCACTACATCGACATTTTCGACGGTGGCCCGACCCTGCATGCGCGTGTTTCGGGGATCCGTTCGATCGCCCAGAGCCGCGTGGTGCCGGTGAAGATCGGCGAGCCGGTGAAAGGTGCCGGGCGCCAGTATCTGGTGGCCAACGCGCAGTTGCAGGATTACCGCGCGGTGCTGCTGGAGCTGGATTACGCGCCGGGCAAACCGGTGACTCTGGATCTGGAAGCGGCCGAAGCCTTGGGCGTCGGTGAAGGTGCCAGCGTGCGCCTGGTGGCGGTTTAACGCCTTAGCGAGTTTCACGGGTGGCGAAGGCGGCCCGTTTGAGGAGATAGCATGATTGTTCGTCCCGTACGCAGCAGCGATTTATCCGCGCTGATCGACCTGGCCCGCAGCACCGGCACCGGCCTGACCACATTGCCGGCCAACGAAGAACGTCTGGCCCATCGGGTTGGCTGGGCCGAGAAGACCTTTCGCGGCGAAGCCGGCCGTGGCGATGCGGACTACCTGTTCGTGCTCGAAGACGATGACGGACGTGTGGTGGGGATTTCCGCCATCGCTGGCGCCGTCGGCATGCGTGAGCCTTGGTACAACTTCCGTGTCGGTCTGACGGTCAGCGCTTCGCAAGAGCTGAACATCTATCGCGAGATTCCGACGCTGTTTCTGGCCAACGACCTGACCGGTAATTCCGAGCTGTGCTCGCTGTTCCTGCACGCCGATTACCGCAGCGGTCTGAATGGCCGCATGTTGTCGAAGGCGCGGATGCTGTTCATCGCCGAATTCCCTGAACTGTTTGGCAACAAGATCATTGCCGAAATGCGTGGTGTGTCGGATGACGCCGGCCGTTCGCCGTTCTGGGAAAGCCTCGGTCGGCACTTCTTCAAGATGGAATTCAGTCAGGCCGATTACCTCACCGGCGTAGGCAACAAGGCTTTCATCGCTGAGCTGATGCCGAAGTTTCCGCTGTACACCTGCTTCCTTTCGCCCGATGCACGCAGTGTGATCGGTCAGGTTCACCCGGATACCGAGCCAGCGCTGTCGATGCTCAAGGGTGAAGGTTTCAGCTATCAGGGTTATGTCGACATCTTCGATGCAGGCCCGGCCATCGAGTGCGAAACCGGCAAGATCCGCGCAGTGCGTGACAGCGAAGCGCTGGTGCTGGCCGTTGGCACGCCGGGCGACGACGCTACGCCGTTCATCATCCATAACCGCAAACGCGAAGACTGCCGCATCACCGCTGCACCGGCGCGTCTCGCTGCCGGCACGCTGGTGGTTGATCCGCAAACCGCCAAACGTCTTCAACTCAACGCTGGCGACCAAGTGCGCGCCGTGGCGTTGTCCGCTGCACGGGAGTCGAAATAATGAATTCGCTATACATCGCAGGTGAGTGGCTGGCCGGTCAGGGCGAAGCGTTTCAATCGCTGAACCCGGTGACCCAGCAAGTGCTGTGGTCGGGGGAGGGCGCGACCGTTGCTCAGGTTGAATCGGCGGTGCAGGCGGCGCGTCAGGCATTTCCGCAGTGGGCACGTCGCACGCTGGATGAGCGCATCAGCGTGCTTGAGGCTTTCGCCGCGTCGCTGAAAAACCACGCTGACGAACTGGCTCGCACCATTGGTGAAGAGACCGGCAAGCCGCTGTGGGAATCCGCGACTGAAGTCACCAGCATGGTCAACAAGATTGCCATCTCGGTGCAGAGCTACCGCGAGCGTACCGGCGAGAAGAGCGGCCCGTTGGGCGACGCCACTGCCGTACTGCGTCACAAGCCACATGGCGTGGTCGCGGTGTTCGGCCCTTACAACTTCCCCGGCCACTTGCCGAACGGTCACATCGTTCCGGCGCTGCTGGCGGGTAACAGCGTGCTGTTCAAGCCAAGTGAACTGACCCCGAAAGTTGCTGAGTTGACGGTCAAGTGCTGGATCGAAGCGGGTCTGCCAGCAGGCGTTTTGAACCTGCTGCAAGGCGCTCGCGAAACCGGCATCGCGCTGGCGGCGAACCCGGGCATCGATGGTCTGTTCTTCACCGGTTCCAGCCGCACCGGCAATCATCTGCACCAGCAATTTGCCGGGCGTCCGGACAAGATTCTGGCGCTGGAAATGGGCGGCAACAACCCGCTGGTGGTCGATCAGGTCGCCGATCTCGATGCAGCGGTTTACACGATTATTCAGTCGGCCTTCATCTCTGCCGGTCAGCGTTGCACCTGTGCACGCCGCTTGCTGGTGCCGCAAGGCGCGTGGGGCGACAGCCTGCTCCAGCGTTTGGTTGAAGTCAGCTCGACTATTGAGGTCGGCGCATTCGATCAACAACCGGCGCCATTCATGGGCTCGGTGATTTCCCTCGGCGCGGCGAAAGCGCTGATGGACGCTCAAGAACATCTGTTGGCCAACGGCGCCGTGTCGCTGCTGGAAATGACGCAGCCGCAGGCGCAAGCCGCGTTGCTCACGCCGGGCATTCTCGATGTGAGCGCTGTTGCCGACCGTCCGGACGAAGAGCTGTTCGGCCCGTTGCTGCAAGTGATTCGCTATGTTGATTTCGAAGCGGCGATCACTGAAGCGAACAACACGGCTTATGGTCTGGCCGCTGGTTTGCTGTCGGATTCCGAGGCGCGTTATCAGCAGTTCTGGCTGGAAAGCCGTGCCGGGATCGTCAACTGGAACAAGCAGCTGACCGGTGCTGCGAGCAGCGCGCCGTTCGGTGGTGTGGGTGCTTCGGGCAACCATCGCGCCAGTGCCTACTACGCAGCGGATTACTGCGCGTACCCGGTGGCGTCGCTGGAAACCCCGAGCCTGACTTTGCCTGCAGCCCTTACGCCTGGCGTGAAAATGGCGTAACGCCAATCGCTGGCAAGCCAGCTCCCACAGGATCGGAGGCGTTCACACATTTTGTGTACGACGCGGTCACTGTGGGAGCTGGCTTGCCAGCGATGGCCGCGACACGGTCGCACTGAACAGTTAGTTACTGAAGCCTATAACAACAGATTCTCGTGGAGCCTCGCTGATGAAATCCTATGAAGTCAATTTTGACGGTCTAGTGGGGCCGACCCATAACTACGGTGGTCTGTCCTACGGCAACGTTGCCTCCCAGAGCAATAGCCAGCAGTCTTCGAATCCGAAGGAAGCGGCGCTGCAAGGTCTGGCGAAGATGAAAGCGCTGATGGAAATGGGCTTTCAGCAAGGCGTGCTGGCGCCACAGGAGCGTCCGGACGTGGCCGCTCTGCGCCGTCTGGGTTTCAGCGGTACTGACGCGCAAGTGATCGAGCGCGCCGCCAAGGAAGCCATGCCGCTGCTGGTCGCCAGTTGCTCGGCGTCGAGCATGTGGGTGGCCAACGCCGCCACGGTCAGCCCGAGTGCCGACACCGCTGACGGTCGCGTGCATTTCACCGCCGCCAACCTCAACTGCAAATACCACCGCAGCATCGAGCACCCGACCACCAGCCGCGTGCTCGGCGCGATGTTCGCCAATCAGCAGCACTTCGCCCATCACGCTGCGCTGCCGGCGGTAGCGCAATTCGGCGACGAAGGCGCGGCCAACCACACACGTTTCTGCCGTGAGTATGGCGAGGCGGGCGTCGAGTTCTTCGTGTTCGGTCGCAGCGCGTTCGACAACCGTTTCCCGGCGCCGCAGAAGTACCCGGCCCGTCAGACCCTCGAAGCGTCGCAAGCGGTTGCGCGTCTGCACGGGCTGCGTGATGAAGGTGTGGTTTACGCCCAGCAAAACCCGAACGTGATCGATCAGGGCGTGTTCCATAACGACGTGATCGCGGTGGGTAACGGCGAGGTGTTGTTCTATCACGAGGACGCGTTCCTCGACACCGACTCGATGCTGGCCGAGCTGCAAAGCAAACTCGCCAAAGCCGGCGGCAACTTCCAGTCCGTGTGTGTGCCGCGTTCGGCGGTCACCGTGGATGACGCGGTGCGCTCGTACCTGTTCAACAGCCAGTTGCTGTCGCGCCCCGATGGCTCGATGTTGCTGATCGTGCCGCAAGAGTGTCAGGCCAACGAACGCGTCTGGACTTACCTGCAAGAGCTGACCAGCTCCGGCGGTCTGATTCGCGAAGTAAAAGTCTTCGATCTCAAGCAAAGCATGCAGAACGGCGGCGGCCCGGCCTGCCTGCGACTGCGCGTCGCGCTTAATGAAACCGAACTGGCGGCCGTCAACCCAGGGGTTATCATGACGCCACCGTTGTACGGTTCGTTGACCGCATGGGTTGAAAAGCACTACCGCGACCGCCTGAGTGAAACCGATCTGGCGGATCCGCAATTGCTGCTTGAATGCCGGACGGCACTGGATGAACTGACGCAAATCCTTAAACTGGGCGCGGTTTATCCATTCCAGATCAATTGATGGCCGGCGCGTCGCCTGAATGCGGCGCGCGGCTTGTCTCCCCAAGAGAGTAAAAACATGAGCGATTCCCTGCAGCTGATCCTTGAAGACACCGACGGCACGCAACTGGAGACCTCCTGCACCCGCGTCGCGGTCATGTGGCAAGGCAAAGAGCTGTGGATCCAGCAGGACGGCCGTGGCCAACTGCTGATCGGCGTGGACGTTGAAGAAGGTGATGCCGAGTACGCCAACCTGCTGCTGCGCCCATTGGCGACTAATCTGGTAAGTCTGCAACTGGAAATGGAACCGGCCGACGTCGGCGACGACGAAGACCACGTGCACGGCCCGGATTGCAACCACGATCACTAAGGAAACCGCTCTATGCTCGCCCTCGGCAAACTGCTTGAACTGACCCTCGCCGGCCGCGAACCGGCGGAGAAGACTCAACTGACTGTCGAAGGCGTGCGCATGCGCTGGTTGAGCGAAGGTGCGCTGGAAGTCCGGCCACCGGAAGCTCGCGACAACGGCCTGGACCTGTTGCTGTCGGCAGGTATCCACGGCAACGAAACCGCGCCGATCGAGTTGCTTGATCGGTTGCTGCACGACATCGCACGCGGTGATTTAAAGCCGCGTGCACGCATTCTGTTCCTGTTCGGCAACCCGGAAGCGATTCGCAAAGGTGAGCGTTTCGTCGAGCAGGACGTCAATCGGCTGTTCAACGGCCGTCATGAACAAAGCAGTGGCTCAGAAGCGCTGCGTGCTTGTGAGCTGGAGCGTCTGGCGGCGAGTTTCTTCAGTCTGCCGGATCGCCAGCGTCTGCACTACGACCTGCACACCGCCATTCGCGGCTCGAAGATCGAGCAGTTCGCGCTGTATCCGTGGAAGGAAGGTCGCCAGCATTCGCGCCTTGAACTGGCGCGTTTGCGCGCTGCCGGGATGGAAGCGGTGCTGTTGCAGAACAAACCGTCGATCGTGTTCAGCTCATACACCTACGACAAGCTCGGTGCCGAGGCTTTCACGCTGGAGTTGGGCAAGGCGCGGCCGTTCGGGCAGAACGACGGGGTTAACGTCTCGCTGCTGGAAACCCGTCTGAAGCAGATCATCGAAGGCACTGAGCCGGAGATGGCTGAACGAGGGCTGGATGGTTTGCAACTGTTCAGCGTCGCGCGAGAAATCATCAAGCACAGCGATGCGTTCCGCCTGAACCTGCCGCAGGACATCGAAAACTTTTCAGAGTTGGAGGTGGGTTACGTGCTGGCCGAGGATCTGGCCAATACCCGCTGGATCATTGAGGAGGAGGGCGCACGCATCATCTTCCCTAATCCCAAGGTCAAGAACGGCTTGCGCGCAGGCATCCTGATCGTCCCGACCACCGACGAAAACCTCGCCTGACGTGATGATCGTTCCCACGCTCCGCGTGGGAATGCAGCCAGGGACGCTCCGCGTCCCAAAGCGGACGCAGAGCGGTCCATTGAGGCATTCCCACGCAGAGCAGGGGAACGATCGTTGGAGGCTTAGACGGCTACAGCATGCGGCTCGGTGCGGCGCAGTGCGCGAACCTTGCGCAGCGTATCCGCGCAAGTCCGCGCCGCTTCCTGACCCTTGTGCACAAAGTGCTCGAAGAAGAACTTCTGATGCTCGTCGCCGGCATGGAAGTGATGCGGGGTCAGGGATACCGAGAACACCGGCACTTCGGTTTCCAGTTGCACCTGCATCAGGCCGCTGACCACCGACTGGGCTACGAACTCGTGACGGTAGATGCCGCCGTCCACGACCAGTGCAGCCGCGACGATGCCGGCATAACGGCCGGTCTTGGCCAGCAACTTGGCGTGCAGGGGCATTTCAAAGGCGCCGCCGACTTCGAAGATATCGATGTCCGATTCCTGATAACCCAAGGCGATCATTTCAGCGACGAAGCCTTTTCGGCTCTGGTCGACGATTTCCTTGTGCCAGCAGGCCTGGATGAACGCGACGCGCTCGCCGTGTGGGTGTTTGCTTTTGCTGTCGATAGCGGTGGGTTGCATGTTCTGACTCCTGTTTGTGTGAAAAACAGGGCGTTATGAATCGAAAGGGATTCAAGGGTGCGCACACGCACAACATCGCGCGGACGGTCCTTTGGCGTTAATCCCGTTCTCTCTTCATCCGGACTATGACCGTCGGCCCCGGAATCACACCGGGTCTGCTGACCTTGCCGCCGTTCACAACCAAAGCCGTGTCCGTCGCCAAGCGCTCGCGGGCTATGCGCATTGCGCGCAATTACCGCCGGTGGGGAATTGCACCCCGCCCTGAGAACGTTTTTGCCGCCCTTTCGCGGGCGGCGCAGCGTTTTTAACACAGATTGTGTGTCTGTGCATTGCGCCTTTCTGATGATTGTCATCGAATTTTTTGCAGGCTCGAAACGACTTTTCCTTGCGCAAGGGTTGATTAATCCACGCGATGCCCGCAGTAATCCCACTTCGTAAAGGGATTTCCCCTGCTGATCAGAGGCCAGGTTCATGAGCGTTATCGATCTTCGCAGCGACACCGTCACCCAACCGACTCCGGCCATGCTCGACGCGATGACTGCGGCGGACACCGGTGATGACGTTTACGGCGAAGATCCAACGGTCAATCGCCTGGAAGCCGAACTGGCCAAGCGCCTCGGTTTTGCCGCCGCTTTGTTCGTGCCGACCGGCACCATGAGCAATCTGCTGGGGTTGATGGCGCACTGTGAGCGCGGCGACGAGTACATCGTTGGTCAGCAGGCGCACACCTACAAGTACGAGGGCGGTGGCGCGGCGGTGCTGGGCTCGATCCAGCCGCAGCCGTTGGAAGTACAGGCCGACGGTTCGCTGGATCTGCATCAGGTCGCGGCAGCGATCAAGCCTGACGACTTCCATTTCGCGCGCACTCGTTTGCTGGCGCTGGAAAACACCATGCAGGGCAAAGTCCTGCCGCTGGAGTATCTGGCCCGCGCTCGTCGTTTCACTCAGGACAAAGGCTTGCAACTGCACCTCGACGGCGCGCGCCTCTACAACGCGGCGGTCAAGCTGGGCGTCGAGGCCCGGGAAATCACTCAGTATTTTGATTCGGTGTCGGTGTGCCTGTCCAAAGGCCTGGGTGCGCCGGTCGGCTCGGTGTTGTGTGGTTCTGAGCAACTGATCGGCAAGGCTCGCCGTCTGCGCAAAATGGTCGGCGGCGGCATGCGTCAGGCCGGCTTGCTGGCAGCGGCGGGGCTGTACGCGCTGGATCACAACGTCGAACGTCTGGCCGACGATCACTCCAACGCACAGTTTTTGGCCGACGGTCTGCGTGAAGCCGGTTTCAGCGTCGAGCCGGTGCAAACCAATATGGTTTATGTGCAAATGGCTGACAAAGCCGAAGCGATCAAGGCCTTTGCCGGCGAGCGCGGGATCAAGTTGAGCGCCGCCGCGCGTCTGCGTATGGTCACGCACATGGACGTCAATCGCTCGCAAATCGAGCAAGTGATCGCGACATTCGTCGACTTTTCGCGCAAGTGACAGCGTTAGCCGTCCAATTGACCGTTTCTATCGTATAAACACGCTGTACCCCGCGCGCAGGGCCGATATAATGCGGCCCTTTGCCGTCGCTTCGTCTGTTGACGTTTCGAACAGGCCTTTGGCCGCAGCCTCCGTGGAAGAACCTAATGAAAAGCGCAGAAATCCGTGAAGCCTTCCTTCGCTTCTTCGAAGAGCAAGGCCACACCCGTGTAGCCTCCAGCTCTTTGATTCCGGGCAACGACCCAACCCTGCTGTTCACTAACGCGGGGATGAACCAGTTCAAGGACTGCTTCCTGGGCCAGGAAAAACGTGCGTACACCCGCGCGACCAGCAGCCAGAAGTGCGTGCGTGCCGGTGGCAAGAACAGCGACCTGGAAAACGTCGGTTATACCGCTCGTCACCACACATTCTTCGAAATGCTCGGTAACTTCAGCTTCGGTGACTATTTCAAGAAGGACGCGATCACCTACGCGTGGACCTTCCTGACCGGCGTTCTGCAACTGCCGAAGGAAAAACTCTGGGTCACCGTCTACGCCTCCGACGACGAAGCGTATGACATCTGGACCAAAGAAATCGGTGTGCCAGTCGAGCGCATGATTCGCATCGGCGACAACAAAGGCGCGCCGTACGCCTCCGACAACTTCTGGACCATGGGCGATACCGGCCCGTGCGGCCCATGCACCGAGATTTTCTACGATCACGGCGACCATATCTGGGGCGGCCCGCCGGGCTCGCCGGAAGAAGACGGCGACCGTTACATCGAGATCTGGAACAACGTGTTCATGCAGTTCAACCGCACCGCCGATGGCGTGTTGCATCCGTTGCCAGCGCCGTCGGTCGACACCGGCATGGGCTTGGAGCGGATCAGTGCGGTGATGCAGCACGTCAATTCCAACTACGACATCGACCTGTTCAAAAACCTGCTGAAGGCTTCGGCCGAAGCGATCGGCTGCGAAAACGGTGATCAGTCTTCGCTGAAAGTCGTGTCCGACCACATCCGTTCGTGCGGCTTCCTGATTGCTGACGGCGTGCTGCCGTCCAACGAAGGTCGCGGTTATGTACTGCGCCGGATCATCCGTCGCGCTTGCCGTCACGGTAACAAGCTGGGCGCTACCGGCAGCTTCTTCTACAAGATCGTTGCCGCACTGGTTGCCGAGATGGGCGAAGCCTTCCCGGAACTGAAGAAGCAACAGAGCAACATCGAACGCGTGCTCAAGGCTGAAGAAGAGCAGTTCTCCAAGACTTTGGAGCACGGCCTGAAGATTCTCGAGCAAGATCTGCTGGAACTCAAAGGCACCGTGGTGCCGGGTGACGTGGTGTTCAAACTCTACGACACCTACGGTTTCCCGATGGACCTGACCGCCGACATCGCCCGCGAGCGCAGCCTGACTGTCGACGAAGCCGGTTTTGAGCGTGAGATGGAAGCCCAGCGTGTTCGTGCGCGTTCGGCCAGCTCGTTCGGTCTGGACTACAACACCCTGGTCAAGGTTGATGTGGCCACTGAGTTCACCGGTTACAAAGACACCAGCGGTTCGGCCAAAATCGTCGCTATCTATAAAGACGGCCAGTCGGTCGACGTCTTGAATGAAGGCGAAGAGGCGGTGATCGTGCTGAACCAGACGCCGTTCTACGCTGAATCCGGCGGCCAGATCGGCGACTGTGGTTATCTGCAGGCCGGCAGCGCACGTTTCGACGTACGTGACACCACCAAGACCGGCGGCGCGTTCCTGCACCACGGTGTGCTGGATTCGGGCAGCCTGACCATCGGCGCGCCAGTGGAAACCCACGTCGACGCCGAAGTGCGTCACGCCACTTCGTTGAACCACTCGGCCACGCACTTGCTGCACGCGGCACTGCGCCAGGTACTCGGCGAGCACGTTCAGCAGAAAGGCTCGTTGGTGGATAGCCAGCGTCTGCGTTTCGACTTCAGCCACTTTGAAGCGATCAAGCCGGAACAGATCAAAGCGCTGGAAGACATCGTCAACGCTGAGATCCGCAAGAACTCCGCGGTTGAAACCGAAGAAACCGACATCGAAACCGCGAAGAACAAAGGCGCGATGGCGCTGTTCGGCGAGAAGTACGGCGACAACGTGCGCGTGCTGAGCATGGGCGGCGATTTCTCCGTCGAGCTGTGCGGCGGTATCCACGCGAACCGTACCGGCGACATTGGCCTGCTGAAAATCATCAGCGAAGGCGGTGTGGCTTCGGGTGTGCGTCGTATCGAGGCAGTCACTGGTGCTGCGGCACTGGCCTACTTGAACGCGGCAGAAGAACAACTCAAGGAAGCGGCCAGCCTGGTCAAGGGCAGCCGCGACAACCTGATCGACAAGCTGTCGGCTGTGCTGGAGCGCAACCGCCAACTGGAGAAGCAACTCGAGCAGTTGCAAGCCAAGGCGGCCAGCGCTGCGGGCGACGATCTGTCGTCCTCGGCTCTGGACGTCAAAGGCGTGAAGGTTTTGGCCGCGCGTCTGGATGGTCAGGACGCCAAGGCGCTGCTGGCGCTGGTTGATCAGTTGAAGAACAAACTCGGCCGCGCAGTGATCCTGCTCGGCAGTGTCCATGAGGAAAAGGTCGTACTGGTTGCAGGCGTAACCAAGGACCTGACTGGCCAACTCAAAGCCGGTGATTTGATGAAGCAGGCTGCTGCGGCAGTGGGCGGGAAGGGCGGTGGTCGTCCGGACATGGCGCAAGGCGGCGGTGTTGATGCCGGCGCGCTGGATGGCGCATTGGCGCTGACCGTTCCATTTGTCGAGCAGGGTTTATAAGGCAGTCCGTCCGGCCCGCAGTCTAGTGGCGGGCCGGGCGGCTGTTCGAGTGATTATTGGGCGCCCTTCATGGGCAGAGGCGGCTTTGAAATGGCTTTGATCGTACAGAAATTTGGAGGCACCTCGGTCGGTACTGTCGAGAGAATCGAGCAGGTCGCCGACAAGGTTAAGAAATTCCGCGATGCCGGCGATGACCTGGTGGTTGTGCTGTCTGCAATGAGCGGCGAAACCAACCGTCTGATCGATCTGGCCAAGCAAATCAGTGGCGACACGCAACCGGTTCCGCGTGAACTGGACGTGATCGTTTCCACCGGTGAGCAGGTGACGATTGCCCTGTTGGCGATGGCACTGATCAAGCGCGGTGTGCCGGCGGTGTCGTACACCGGTAATCAGGTGCGGATCCTGACCGACAGTGCGCACAATAAAGCGCGTATCTTGCAGATTGATGACCAGAAGATTCGCGGTGATCTGAAAGCAGGTCGCGTGGTAGTTGTCGCCGGTTTCCAGGGTGTCGACGAGCACGGCAACATTACCACCCTCGGTCGTGGCGGTTCCGACACGACCGGCGTGGCTTTGGCTGCCGCGTTGAAGGCTGACGAGTGCCAGATCTACACCGACGTGGATGGTGTCTACACCACCGACCCGCGCGTTGTGCCGGTCGCTCAGCGTCTGGACAAGATCACCTTTGAAGAGATGCTGGAAATGGCCAGCCTCGGTTCCAAGGTGTTGCAGATCCGTGCGGTGGAATTCGCCGGCAAATACAACGTTCCGCTGCGCGTACTGCACAGCTTCAAGGAGGGTCCGGGCACCCTCATTACTATTGATGAAGAGGAAACCATGGAACAGCCGATCATTTCCGGCATCGCTTTCAACCGCGATGAAGCCAAGCTGACCATCCGTGGCGTGCCAGACACCCCGGGTGTGGCGTTCAAGATTCTCGGTCCGATCAGTGCCGCGAACATCGAAGTCGACATGATCGTGCAGAACGTTGCGCACGATAACACCACCGACTTCACCTTCACCGTGCACCGCAACGACTACCAGGCCGCACAGACCGTGCTGGAAAACACCGCTCGCGAGATCGGTGCCCGTGAAGTGGTTGGCGACACCAAGATTGCCAAGGTCTCGATCGTCGGCGTCGGCATGCGTTCCCACGCAGGCGTGGCCAGCCGCATGTTCGAATCCCTGGCAAAAGAAAGCATCAACATCCAGATGATCTCGACTTCGGAAATCAAGGTTTCCGTGGTCATCGAAGAGAAGTACCTGGAACTGGCCGTGCGCGCCCTGCACACGGCTTTCGAACTGGATGCTCCGGCCCGTCAAGGCGAGTAATTCCGTTTCTTGAAGGGCGCGGTCTGACCGCGCCCTTTATTTTTTGAATGGCGCGAGCCGTGAACTGTTCTTTTGCTCGCGCTGGTCAATACTCAGGCATGTAGGGCTACGATCGCTCCGGTTGTAGGTCGGGTGCCTTTTTTTTGCAGACTGTTGTCCCTGAACTGAATTGCGTAAGGAGAAAGGTATGCTGATTCTGACTCGTCGGTGCGCAGAAAGCCTGATTATCGGTGATGGCGAAATCACCGTGACCGTGCTCGGCGTTAAAGGAAACCAGGTGCGTATCGGCGTCAACGCCCCGAAAGAGGTTGCCGTGCACCGTGAGGAAATTTACCTGCGTATAAAGAAAGAGAAGGACGAAGAACCAAGCCATTAATTTTTATCGATTTTTATGTTTGCAAACGGGGAAAAGGTTGGTTAAGATACGCCCCGTGTTGCGGAGAGCTGGCCGAGTGGCCGAAGGCGCTCCCCTGCTAAGGGAGTACACCTCACAAGGGTGTCGGGGGTTCGAATCCCCCGTTCTCCGCCATTATTTGCTTAGTACGTCGTAATCTGGCTTTTTCTGTAAGTTGTTGAAATTAATAGAAAAAGTGGTTGGAATAGAGATTAGACGGGCTATAATGCGGCGCAACAAATGCACTCGTAGCTCAGCTGGATAGAGTACTCGGCTACGAACCGAGCGGTCACAGGTTCGAATCCTGTCGAGTGCACCATTTAAGAGTCAGTTACAGCAATGTAAATGACTCGGCTTCAACCAGGTGTGATCTGGTCTAACAAACACAAATGCACTCGTAGCTCAGCTGGATAGAGTACTCGGCTACGAACCGAGCGGTCACAGGTTCGAATCCTGTCGAGTGCACCATTTAAGAGTTGGTTGCAGCAATGCAGGTAACTTGGCTTCATCCAGTTGTGGTCTGGTCTAAAAACACAAATTGCACTCGTAGCTCAGCTGGATAGAGTACTCGGCTACGAACCGAGCGGTCACAGGTTCGAATCCTGTCGAGTGCACCATATACCAAAAAGCCCGCGTTTAACGCGGGCTTTTTGCTGTCCGGGATTTGGCTTTTGCCTTCACGCACCCCTGCTCATCAAAATCTATTTGAGCACTTCGGCCTCGTTTGAGGTCGTATCGATAGCTCGTCGTCGATGTTCGGGTATTCACCTTGTCCGGTTTGCCTAGCGCGCTTTCGACGTCTTGTTGGGTCATGCCGGCAATGACGCGTCGATTGATGATCGCTTCGCGACGTTGCCTGGCGTCGATCAAGTTTCCGCATCGGTCTTCAGTGTGGCCGATAATGCGCGGTTCTCGAGTTCTGGTTGTCATGCCGGAAGTTTTTTCATGGTTGTGTTCCGGCATCACCGCTACGACTGATCCGGGCGAGTAAGGGTGCACTTCCTGTACTGAGCGCTGATCACCGTGAGCACAGCTCATTGATGTGAAGGTGACGCTGCCGTCGATGGCTTCGCAGCGATGCAGGCTGGTGGCGGCACCGTCGGGTGACAGGCAGAACAGGCTGGTGAGTACAAGGTGTGATGGTTTCAGTGGCATTCGACGTCCTCCATGACGATCTACGCTAAAGGGTAGTCGCTTCATTTTTTGGTGCTCGTGTGTTTTCTTTTCAGGATAAGTCGTCGCATTTGCGGGGATCAGGACGGCGCTCAGGTTTGTTTCGCAAGCGCTTGTTTCGACCGTGATTTTTTAACGTTTTAAACCGTCAGGCGGTGTATCATTGCGCCCGTCAGCCCCGCCGGGGCTTATGGAAAACCTCCATGGACTTACCCAGTAGTTACTCAGTACCCCGTTTCACCAATCATGAATTGACTGATTGATCCTTCCGGCGTGCCCCGCTGCTGGGAGTGGAGTTCGCCTATGTCTGAAATCGAAGTAAAGAAAACACAAGAAAGCCTGCAGGATCGCCTGGCCCAGGTCGTTGAGCTGCTGCAGCGCCAGCGGGTCGTCGAAGACCTGACTCACCGTCAGGAAGGCGCGCATCACGATCGCGTCGAAAACCTGGTTCACCGGCAAAATCTCGTCGAGCTGCAACGTAAGCTCGATGATCTGCACTCCGCCGACGTCGCCTATATCCTTGAAGCCTTGCCGCTGGACGATCGTCTGACGCTCTGGCAACTGGTCAAGGCTGATCGCGACGGCGACATTCTTCTCGAAGTATCCGATTCCGTTCGTGAGACGCTGATCGCCGACATGGACGATCACGAGCTCTTGGCTGCGGCCAAGGACATGGACGCTGATGAACTTGCTGACCTAGCTTCCGAGCTGCCGCGAGACGTCGTCCATGAGCTGATGGAGAGTCTGGATAACCAGCAGCGCGAGCGTGTGCGCTCGGCCCTGTCCTATGACGAGGAGCAGGTCGGTGCGCTGATGGACTTCGAAATGGTGACCATCCGTGAGGATGTCAGCCTCGAAGTCGTCTTGCGTTACCTGCGTCGTCTGAAAGAGTTGCCGGGCCATACCGATAAGCTGTTCGTGGTCGATTACGACGGTGTGCTCAAGGGTGTGCTGCCGATCAAGCGCTTGCTGGTCAACGATCCGGAAAAGCAGGTGGCTGAAGTCATGGCCAGTGATCCGGTGAGTTTCCATCCCGATGAGGACGCTTACGACGCTGCTCAGGCGTTCGAACGTTACGACTTGATCTCGGCTCCGGTGGTCGACAAGAACGGTAAGCTGATCGGTCGTCTGACCATCGACGAAATGGTCGACCTGATTCGTGAAGAGAGCGAAAGCGAAGTCCTTAACATGGCGGGTCTGCGTGAAGAGGAAGACATCTTCGCCTCCGTCTGGAAGTCGCTGCGCAACCGTTGGGCGTGGCTGGCGATCAATCTGATCACTGCATTTGTGGCCTCGCGGGTGATCGGTCTGTTCGAAGGCTCGATCGAGAAGCTGGTAGCGCTCGCGGCACTGATGCCGATTGTGGCGGGTATTGGTGGCAACTCCGGTAATCAGACGATCACCATGATCGTTCGCGCGATGGCACTCGATCAGGTCAGTACCGGCAATACTTCGCGCCTGATGCGCAAAGAGTTGGCCGTAGGTCTGATCAACGGCCTGGTCTGGGGTGGGGTGATCGGTGTGGTTGCTTATCTGCTCTACGGCAGTTGGTCGTTGGGCGTGGTGATGACGGCGGCGATGACGCTCAACCTGTTGCTGGCTGCATTGATGGGGGTATTGATCCCGATGACCCTGGCGAAGATGGGTCGAGATCCGGCCATGGGTGCCAGCGTGATGATCACCGCAATGACCGACAGCGGCGGCTTCTTCATCTTCCTGGGGTTGGCGACAATCTTCCTGCTCTGATCTGCGCTATCGAAACAGCCCGCCCATCTGGCGGGCTTTTTTTTGCCTGCGAATTCTCAAGTTCCGCACAAAAAAAAGCCAGCGGTTAAGCTGGCTTGAGATGTTTGATATGTCTCAGGACGCGTCTGCTGCCATTTCAGCGTCGTGGGCGATCAAGGACACCAAAGCGTTCTGCTGGCGATGAGAAAGTTGGCGGAAGCGTTGCAACAGCTCGCGCTCGTGCAGTGACAGTTCCGGACTGTCGAGGCGCATGCTCAGCTCTTCGCCCAGTGCGCCTTCCTGAATAAGACTCTGCTCAAGGCGCGCAATGATCTCGGAGTTCATGCTGCGATGATGATTGCGAGCCACCTCGGCAATGCGTTCACGCATTCCGTCTGGCAGACGTACGACAAACTTGTCAGCCGTACGGCTGGAATAAATTGCCTGTTTCAATGGGCGCATATATTTAACCGGTTAGTTCAGGGGAGCGGTTCTCGGGATTGGCCGCAGGATGTGTGGTAGGACAAGCATCCGCGCCAAATGGTTCAACCTGAATTGTTAAGAGGCCCGCATCATGCCTCAAAATTGCCAGATCATTGGCGTCAATTCTGTGACAAATATTGAGCTGGGTAAAGGCGTAATGCCAGCACCAATTATCAGAAATGCGGACTGGTTTGAAATCTTCGCCTCTGTCCGCAATCTGGTCCGCCTCCTGCTGCACATCTATTGATGTCCGAAGCCATCAGAGCGTGCATGCTATGCGGGTTCTGCATCCTTGTTCCTTACCTTTACAGGATAGTGGCAAATTGCCGATTTACTAGTGGCAGACACCTGCCGGAGGGCGTTTTCAGGATGGATGGCAAGCTGATTTATTTGATGGGGCCGTCCGGGTCAGGCAAGGACAGTCTGATTGAGGCTGCGCGTGAACCATTGCGTGCGTTTAACTGTGAAGTGATGCGCAGGGTGATTACCCGATCAGCGGAATCGGTAGGGGAGGACGCTATTGGGGTGACGCCGGAAGAGTTCGAGCGGCGCGAGCGTGCTGGTGATTTTTCGCTCGCATGGCGTGCCAATGGTCTCGCTTACGGAATACCGGTGGAGATGGATAGATGGTTGAGTGCCGGGCAGTATGTTTTGGTGAATGGCTCCCGGGCTAACCTGCGGCAGGCGCTGGAGCGTTATCCGACATTGTTGCCGGTTTTACTGACGGTCAGGGAAGAGGTGTTGCGAGAGCGTCTGCTGAGTCGGGGTCGAGAGACGCTTGAGCAAGTTGATGCAAGGCTGGCTCGTAATGCGCTATTCAAGGATAGGAGGTCAAGTGACGGACCTGTCCATCTCCTCGATAATTCTGGCGATCTGGATGAAACGGTCAGTCATCTTTTGAGTTTGATCGATCTCAACGCAGCACCGGGTCAAATTTGATCTTTCGTCCTGCAGCCAGGGCTAGCACGAACATCACGGCAGAAACACCGCTGACAATTAGTGGCAGGGTGATTTCGGTGTCCTCGAACAGCGATAAATGCAGAATGCCACTCAATAAGGCGAGGATCAGAAATCCTGCAGCTGACTTGGACATGTTTTGCTCCTGAAGATATTCAAAAAACCAGATTTTCGGTGGTCGGTGCTGGCTCGGAATTACTGACTTCCTTGGAGCCACGGTGGTTCTGGTCACTCAGGACAGCCAACTGCGGCATTCTCTGCACCTGCAAATAATGTGGCATGCGCTGAGCTATGGTTTGTGGCTCACCGGCCTCAGGGAGAAAATGGAAGCTCACCAAAACCGCCAGAGCAATTGCGTTTGCAAGCAAAAGGGTGCTGTTCATGGGGCTGGCTCCGAGTGTTCGTCTATAGAGCAGTCAAAGCAGCCGTCGTGCCAATATTCTAACCGCTGTTAAGTCCTTTAAAAACAGTCATTTAAAAGGGTTTCATGGATCCTGAAGGTTGCAATTTGCAATGCTGGGTTTTTGAGGGGGGTGCAAAATGCACGGTAAATCTTCCCGCAGCATGGCGGGCTACCTGCCTACACTTAAAAAGCCCTACGGACGACATGACAAATCGGGGTTCGGTGGTTAACATGCACGCCGTCCGTCATGCAGCGTCTGCTGCGACAAACGTGTGTCTCAGTAGCTCAATTGGATAGAGCATCCCCCTCCTAAGGGGAAGGTTGGCAGTTCGAACCTGCCCTGGGACACCATCTATAGAATTAATCCCCTTCCTTCATAGCTCCTGCTCACTAAATCGCTCAATCCTCTCGTTTGTCTCTTCTATTGGTGTGGCTATGCATGTCCCGCCCGCGGCCAGCGTTGCCCTTCATGTTGATTTCGGGTGGGATCGCGAGTTTTGCTTCTATATAGGTAGGGTTGCGGAGGCGCCTTTAGCGGGATTTGGATAAAAACGAAATTAACGGTTGACGGCAGATTTCAGATGTCTATAATTCGCCCCACTTCCGGCGCAGTCGAAACGGAAAACTCCTTGAGATTCAAAGAGTTATGCAGGTTTCGGCAG
>NZ_JSFK01000026.1 GCF_000783395.1 Pseudomonas chlororaphis
CCCTCACCCCAACCCTCCCGAAACGTCGGACCGCCCAGAGGGAGAGGGGGCCGACCGAGTGGTGCTAAGTTATCCGCCGACCTGATACATCGAGTCGATTATGGATTCGCTACCGGACTTCCAGGTCGGCGTATCTCTTCAGTATCCCCCGATCAGTCCCCTCTCCCCCCGGGAGAGGGCTAGGGTGAGGGAAAGCTTTTGACTCAATCCGCCGAACGCGGCAGTTGCAGGGTCACCCGCAACCCACCCTCACGCAAATTCTGCAACGTCACCTCGCCGCCATGACTGTGGGCAATGTTGCGCGCGATGCCCAACCCCAAGCCATACCCCTGCTGCTGCCCCGCCAATCTGAAATGCGGCTCAAACACCTGCTCCAAACGCTGCTCCGGCACCCCCGGCCCTTCATCATCAACGTGCAAGACAAACGCGCTGTCATCGTCATCGATGTGCAAGTGTGCGTTCTGTCCGTACTTCAAGGCGTTGTCGATCAGGTTGCCAATGCAACGCTTCAAAGCCAAAGGTTTACCCGGATACGCCGCCAGCGCACGACCATGCTGAGTCACGCGACCGTTGCCGTTCGGCGCCAGATAGGGCTCGACCAGACAATCAAGCACATGGTTGAGATCCACCGGCTCGATGTTCTCGTGAATATCGGTGTCCTTCACGCATTGCAGCGCACCTTTGACCAGCAGCTCCAGCTCATCCAGATCACGGCCGAACTTGGCTTGCAGCTTCTCGTCTTCCAGCAGTTCGACGCGCAAACGCAAACGGGTAATCGGCGTGCGCAAGTCATGGGAAATCGCGCTGAACAACTGGCTGCGCTCAGTCAGGTAACGACTGATGCGCTCGCGCATGGTATTGAACGCGCGACCCACTTCGACCACTTCACTGCCACCACCCTCGGCCACTGGCTCGACGTCGGCACCCAGCGACAGATCCCGCGCGGCGCGCGCCAGACGCTTGAGTGGGCGGCTCTGCCAGTGCACCAACAGGCCGATGAACAACAGCAAGAATCCGCTGGTGAGGACGATAAACCACACCTGCTGAGATGGCAGGCCTTGCTCTTCAAGACTGGTGTACGGCTCGGGCAACAGCGAGGCTATGTACAGCCATTCGCCCGGGGCCATTTGAATCTGCGTGACCAGCACGGGCGGATTCACCGGTTCCAGAGTCAGCGCGTAATGCGCCCAGGAACGTGGCAATTCATCCAGCTTCAGACCGGCGTTGAAAATCCGCAGATCTTCGGGGCTGACGAAGGTCACCGAAATATCGGTGTCATGGCCCAAGGTCTGGCGCAGCACTTCGTCGACCGCTTTCATCACCGCCGCTTTACGCGGTGTGACCGGCAGCACGTCCATGCCCAACGGCTTGTCGTTGAGCGTCACGACAAAGCGGGTACCGCCCATGCTGCGCAATTGGTCGAGCACCAACGGTCGATATGCCACCGGCAACGAGCGGAAATAACTGACGCTGGCGGTCATCGAATGGGCGAGGCTGCGGGCGCTGGTGACCAGACCTTCAAGCTGCGTGGCGCGCAGTTGCGAGACCCAGATCACGCTGGACAACGTCTGCGCAAACAGCACCGCGAGCAAGGTCAGCAGCAACATGCGCCCGAGCAGCGAACGCGGCACCGGCACCTTGGCGGCGAGTTTACGCAGCGACTCAGTGACCATTGCCGGCAACCACGTTGGCTGCCAGTTGGTAGCCACTGCCGCGCACGGTGCGAATCAGTCGTGGCGGTTTCTCGGTGTCGCGCAGGCGCTGGCGCAAACGGCTGACGGCCATGTCGACGATGCGATCGAGCGGCATCAGGTCGCGGCCCCGGGTGGCGTTGCCGATGGTGTCGCGGTCGAGGATTTCCTGCGGATGATCGAGGAACAGTTTCAACAGGGCGAAGTCGGCACCGGAGAGAATCACTTCCTCGCCGTCGGTGTGAAACAGGCGATGGCTGACCATGTCCAGCCGCCACTCGTCGAAGGCCAGCACGTCACTGCCGCTGCGCTCCTGACCGAATTGCGCACGACGCAGCAATGCCTTGATGCGCGCTTGCAGTTCGCGGGGGCTGAAGGGTTTGCCGAGGTAATCGTCGGCGCCGAGCTCCAGACCGATCACACGGTCGGCTTCGTCGGAACTGGCGGTGAGCATGATTATCGGCACCTGCGCCTGACGCGGATGCTGACGCACCCAACGGCACAGACTGAAGCCGTCTTCGTCGGGCAGCATGACATCGAGGATCACCAGATCGCTCGGCGCCTCGTTGAGGGCCTGACGGAAACTGGCACCGTCGGCGGTGGCCCGTACCTGAAACCCGGCGCGGGTCAGGTAGGTTTCCAGCAACTCGCGTATTTCCTGGTCGTCATCGACCAACAATATCGACTTGTTGACTGAGCTCACTTCGAAGGCATCCTTGTTGTTGGAATTGGGGCGGATTATGCCTGATGAACCTTGGATATTTGTTGCCTGTTCTGGCCTCATCGCTGGCAAGCCAGCTCCCACAAGGTTCTGTGTCGTTCACAAAACCTGTGGGAGCTGGCTTGCCAGCGATGAAGGCGACTCGGTATCAAGCCTGTTCCAAGGCCACACCCGCGCCAACCAGGCCAGAATACGGCGCTGTCACCAGCCACACCGGAATGCCTTTGAAGTAATCGCTCATGCAACCCTTGTCAGCGAAGCTGCGGGCGAAACCGCTTTCGAGGAAGAAATCGGCAAATCGCGGAATCACACCACCAACGATGTAAACCCCGCCCCTTCCGCCCGTGGTCAGCACGTTGTTGCCAGCGACACGTCCGAGCCAGCAGCAGAACTGCTCGAGCACTTCCAGGGCAATCGGATCACCCGCCAGCCCGGCCGCCGTGATCGCTTCCGGCGTATCAAGCGTTGGCTCATGCCCGTCCACTGCGCAGATCGCGCGATAGACTCGCGGCAAACCGCCGCCACTCAACGCGGTTTCCGCGCTGACATGGCCAATCTCGTTGTGGATGTGCTGCCACAACTGGGTTTCACGCGGGCTGCTCAGCGGCAGATCAACGTGACCGCCCTCGCCCGGCAACGCCGCGAAACGGCCTTCACCGAGATCCAGCAACGTACCGACGCCAAGGCCAGTGCCCGGGCCGATTACCACCGCCGGACGCAACGGCTCCGGCGTGCCTTCGCAGACCACGCGGAATTCGCCGGGCTGCAAACGGGTCATGCCCAGCGCCATCGCCGAGAAGTCGTTGACCAGCAACAACTGCTCGACCTGCAAGGTTTCGCAGAACGCTTTTCGACTCAGGCGCCAGTGGTTGTTGGTGAATTTGAATTCATCACCACTGACCGGGCCGGCCACCGACAGGCACACCGAACCGATCGAACCCGGCGCCAGACCGAGCCCGCTCAGATAGAGGCTGATCGCCTCTTCCGGGCTGGCGTGGTCGGCCGTGGCCAGCACCTGAACCGATTGCAGTTGCTGGTTTTTCCACAACGCAAACCGCGCGTTGGTGCCTCCGATGTCACCGACCAAAGCCAGTTTCAATTAAGCGTCTCCAGGGCAGAAGTGAAGGCGCTGGCGCCCTGCTCCGCCGAGCTGAAGGCCATGCGCATAAAGCCAAACAGTTCGCGCCCGCTGCCGATGTTGTTGCCCAACAGGCCTTTGGCGGGTTCGCGCGCTGCAAATTCTGCGGCGTCGACCTTGAGTTCCAAGGTGCCTTTGACGCCATCGACGCGGATGATATCGCCCTCTTGCACGCGCGCCAAAGCGCCACCGACATAAGCTTCCGGACTGACGTGAATCGCCGCCGGGATTTTCCCCGAGGCGCCGGACATCCGGCCGTCAGTCACCAATGCCACTTTGAAGCCGCGATCCTGCAGCACGCCGAGGAACGGCGTCATCTTGTGCAGCTCCGGCATGCCGTTGGAACGCGGCCCCTGAAAGCGCATCACGGCGACGAAATCCTTTTCCAGCAGGCCGGCCTTGAACGCGTCGGCCAGATCCTGCTGATCCTGGAACACCATCGCTGGCGCTTCGACGATCTGGTTTTCCAGCGCGACCGCAGAAACCTTCATCACACCGCGACCGAGGTTGCCCTCCATCACCCGCAGACCGCCCTCCGCAGAGAACGCACGGGCGACCGGGCGCAGGATGTTTTCGTCGAGGCTGTCGGTCGGACCTTCGCGCCAGACCAGTTCACCGTTATCAAGGAACGGCTCTTTGGTGTATTTGCTCAAGCCGTGGCCAAGCACGGTGTTGACGTCTTCGTGCAGCAGACCGGCGCCAAGCAGTTCGCGGATCAGGAACGACATACCGCCCGCTGCCTGGAAGTGGTTGATGTCGGCTTTGCCGTTCGGGTAGACGTGGCTCAGGGTCGGCACGACTTCGGAGAGGTCGGCCATGTCCTGCCAGGTCAGTTGAATGCCCGCCGCCATGGCGATGGCCGGCATGTGCAGGGTGTGGTTGGTCGAACCGCCGGTGGCGTGCAACGCGACGATCGAGTTGACCAGCGACTTCTCGTCGACGATTTCGCCGATCGGCATGAAGTTGCCGTTCTGTTTGGTCAGGCGCGTCACTTGATGCGCGGCTTCGCGGGTCAGCGCATCACGCAGCGGCGTGTTCGGGTTGACGAAAGAAGCGCCCGGCAAGTGCAGGCCCATGACTTCCATCAGCAACTGGTTGGTGTTGGCGGTGCCGTAGAAGGTGCAGGTGCCCGGGCTGTGGTAGGACTTCATCTCCGATTCCAGCAGCTCTTCGCGGGTCGCTTTGCCTTCGGCGTACTTCTGGCGCACGTCGGCTTTTTCCTTGTTGGAAATCCCCGAGACCATCGGCCCGCCCGGGACGAAAATCGTCGGCAGATGACCGAAGCGCAGCGAACCCATCATCAGGCCCGGCACGATCTTGTCGCAGATGCCAAGCATCAGCGCGCCGTCGAACATGTTGTGTGACAGCGCTACAGCGGTCGACATGGCGATCACTTCGCGGCTCGGCAGGCTCAGTTCCATGCCCGGCTCGCCTTGGGTGACACCGTCGCACATCGCCGGCGTACCGCCAGCGAACTGGCCGACCGAGCCGATTTCGCGCAGGGCGTTCTTGATCTGTTCCGGGAACACTTCATACGGCTGGTGCGCCGAGAGCATGTCGTTATACGAAGAAACAATGGCGATGTTCGCCGAGTTCATCATCCGCAGGCTGTGCTTGTCTTCGCTGCCGCAACCGGCCACGCCGTGGGCGAAGTTGGCGCATTGCAGCTTGCCGCGCATCGGCCCGTCAGTGGCGGCGCCGCGAATCAGTGCAAGGTAAGCCTGACGCGTGGCGCGGCTGCGGGCGATAAGCCGTTCGGTGACCTCAAGGACGCGGGGATGCATGTGTAGAACTCCAGGCTAACGGATGTGGCGACCTGATTGTCTATGCTGATCAAACGCCGTTGTTGTTGGAATGACAGACGGCTTTTTTGACCATTCGGACCAGTTGATTCAGGTCACTCGTTGTAGATAAAACAAAATATTGCCACTAAAAAGGCTTGTTTTCTATTTTTATGCGAATAATCTTGTAATTCCAACAACAAAACGACGGCAGCGCTGTTCCATGACTCTTCGAATTGCAATCAATGGTTTTGGCCGCATCGGCCGTAATGTCCTGCGCGCACTGTATACCCAAGGCTATCGACAGGATCTGCAGATCGTCGCCATCAACGATCTGGGCGACAGCTCGATCAATGCTCATCTGCTCAAATACGACACCGTTCACGGCACGTTCGACGCGCAAGTCGAGCATGACAACGAGAGTCTGACCGTCAACGGCGACCGCATTGCGGTCAGCGCGATTCGCAACCCTGCCGAATTGCCGTGGGCGGCGGAAAAGATTGATGTGGTGTTCGAATGCACCGGTCTCTTTACCGATCGCGCCAAAGCGGCCGCGCATATTACTGCCGGCGCACGCAAAGTGATCATCTCGGCTCCGGCCAAAGGTGCCGACGCCACTGTGGTTTATGGTGTGAACCACGACATTCTGCGCCAGTCGCACCAGATCATTTCCAACGCTTCGTGCACCACCAACTGCCTGGCGCCAGTGGCGCAGGTGCTGCACCGCGAGCTGGGGATCGAAAGCGGTCTGATGACCACCATTCATGCCTACACCAACGATCAGAACCTCACCGACGTCTATCACACCGATCCGTACCGCGCGCGTTCGGCCACGCAGAACATGATTCCGAGCAAGACCGGCGCTGCTGAGGCGGTGGGCCTGGTGCTGCCGGAACTGGCGGGCAAACTGACCGGCATGGCCGTGCGCGTGCCGGTGATCAATGTGTCGCTGGTGGACCTGACCGTACAGCTGAAAAAAGAAGCCAGCGCCGAGGAAGTCAACGCGCTGATGAAGGCTGCGAGCCAGCACTCGAAGATTCTCGGTTTCAACACCCTGCCGCTGGTATCCAGCGACTTCAACCACAATCCGCTGTCGTCGATCTTCGACGCCAATCACACCAAATCCAGCGGCAAACTGCTGAAAGTGCTGGCCTGGTATGACAACGAGTGGGGCTTCTCGAACCGTATGCTGGATAACTGCCTGGCGCTGTGTAACGCCGAGTAATCTCAAGTAATCCCCTATCCCTGTGGGAGCGAGCCTGCTCGCGAATACGATGTGTCATTCAACATTTATGTTGGCTGATCCACCGCTTTCGCGAGCAGGCTCGCTCCCACAGTTTTTTGCGCAGCTTTCAAAATCAGGGCTTGACCATTCAACTAGATGATAAGCATTATCATTCGCTCGAAATGGATCAGGTCCTCCCGTGAGTCAATCGCGCTTCAACCACGTCTTCCTCACCCAGCGCACGTCCTTGCTGCGCACGCTGGAACGGATGGTCAACAATCACAGCACCGCTGAAGACCTGCTGCAGGAGACCTACCTGCGCGTGACGCGGGCGTTGAGCGAGCGGGCCATCGATCACCTCGAACCTTTTGTCTTCCAGACCGCGCGCAATCTGGCGCTGGATCATTTGCGTGCACGCAAGATCCATTCGCGAACCATGGTCGATGACGTGCCGCAGGATGTCGTGCACAGCATCGCCGCTCCCGCCAGCAGCGCCGAAGACGCCGCCCACGCCGAACAGATGCTGGAGCGCCTGAACGTGAGTCTCAGTCAACTCAGCCCCCGCCAGCAGCAGATTTTCATCCTCAGCCGTTTGCACGGGAACAGTTATCAGGAAATCGCCGATGAGCTGAATGTTTCCCTCAGCACCGTGCAGAAAGAACTGAAGCTGATCATGACCATTTGCATCGGCGTCGCCGAGCGTCTGAATGGCGACTGAGGGTCGTAGGCCTTTTCTGTAAGTGCCAGGATCGACTGCACGGATCATCGGGCTTTGTTACCCTTGCCCGACTTTTACGCTTCACTTGAAAAAACAGCCGTGCGCAGACACTGCCGAGGAAACACCGTGACGGACACCCACCGCTCGCCTTCGCCGGATTCGGTGCAGGACGCTGCAAACGCAATGGACCAGGCACTCGACTGGCTCATCGTGCTCGGCAGTCCGGACGATGAGCAGACCCGGCAGTTTCATGCCTGGCTGGCGGCCGATCCGTTGAATGCCGAAGCGTTCGCCAAGGCCCAGGCGATCTGGGACGGCCCGCAAGTCGCCCTGTGCGCACAAAGCCTGGCGGCCAAGCCTGCGAAAGTCACCTTCCTAAAACGTCTGCGTCCGCACTGGAAACCGCTGGCCACCGCCGCCGTGCTGGTGCTCGGTCTGTTCAGTTTCAGCAATTTGCCCATGCGCCTTCAGGCCGATCACCTCACGGTGGTTGGCGAGCGTCAGCGTCTGCAACTGGAGGACGGCTCGAAGGTTCTGCTCAACACCAATTCGGCATTCTCCAGCACCATCAACGATCAGCAGCGCGTTGCCCGGTTGTTTCAGGGTGAGGCGTTTTTCGAGATTGCCAGCGGTCGCAGTCAACCGCTGGAAATCGATGCCGGGCCAGTCACTGCCAGCGTGCGCGATACCGCGTTCGCCGTGCGTTATCTCGATGGCGTCGCGCAGGTCAACGTGCAGCGCGGCGACGTCGATCTGCGCGCCACGCACAACGACGCCCGCGTACGTCTGACTGCCGGTGAGAGCATCCGCATCGGTCCCAACGGTTTCGACCGCCCGGCCAAACTCGACGCCAACACAGACCTGGCTTGGGTGCAGGGCCGACTGGTGTTCGAGAACTGCCCGCTGAATCAGGTACTGGCCGAATTGCGCCGCTACTACCCGGGCTGGATCATCAATACCAACGAGCAATTGGCCGACGTCGCCGTGACCGGCAATTACCGTCTCGACCAGCCGCTCGACGTGGTTCGTTCCCTCGCTCAGATCACCTCGGCGCAACTGAAAGAATTCCCCGCCGTGGTCATCCTGAACTAAATGAGAATTATTTTTACTCGATAGCCAACGTCAGTACGTCTCGTTATAGCCAATGCAATTGATTCGCATCACGCGAAGCCAATCAGCCCCTATAAAGATTCGTGCGACACGGAGCGCTATCGATGTCCTCACGCCTTACCCGCCAGACTTCCTCCCCTTCTCGCGTCTTGTCGCTGCTGACCGCTGCCATTCTGATGGCCGGCACCGCGCCACTGATGGCTGCCACCGAGCAGCCGTCGCGCAACATGGGCGATTACTCGTTCTCCATCGGCCAGCAGCCGCTGGTGTCGGCACTCAACGCCTTCACCGCCGTGACCGGTTGGCAGGTCGGCTTGCCGGCAGAACTGGGTCAGGGCGTGTCGTCGCCGGGCGTGCGTGGCTCGCTGCCACCGGAAAAAGCCCTGGAGCGTCTGTTGGTGGGGACCAACCTGAGCTTCCGCAAAATCAGCAACAACAACGTCGTTCTGGAAAAGCGCAACAACAGCGGCACACTCAACCTCGATCAGGTGACCATCAGCGCCACCCGTCAGGAGCAGTCGGTCAACAGCGTACCGGCCACTGTCACCGTGCAGACCCGCCAGGATCTGGACCGCAACAACGTCAACACCATCAAGGATCTGGTGCGTTATGAGCCGGGTGTTTCCGTCGGCGGCGCCGGTCAGCGTGGCGGCATCAGCGGCTACAACATTCGCGGCATCGACGGTGATCGCATCCTGACTCAGGTTGATGGCGTGGAAGTGCCGGACGGTTTCTTCAACGGCCCGTACGCCAAGACCCAGCGCAATTACGTTGACCCGGAAATCGTCAAACGCGTGGAAATCCTCCGTGGCCCGGCCTCGGTGCTCTACGGCAGCAACGCCATCGGCGGCGCCGTCAGCTACTACACCCTCGATGCCGACGACATCATCAAGCCCGGCAAAGACGTCGGTGCCCGACTGAAAACCGGTTACAGCTCCGCCGATGACAGCTGGCTGAAGTCCGCCACCGTCGCCGGCCGCGACGATCAGTTCGACGGCTTGCTGCACTACAGCCAGCGTGACGGTCACGAAACCGATTCCTACGGCAGCAACAATGGCACTGGCCTTGAGCGCACCGCCGCCAACCCGGAAGACGTCAACGCCTACAACGTGCTGGCCAAGATCGGCTGGAACTACAACGAAGATTCGCGTCTGGGCCTGACCTACGAAAAGTACAAGGATGACCGCGACACCGATCAGAAAAGTGCCTACGGCGGCCCGTATTTCAATGGCGCCCCGACCATTCCCGACAGCGTACTGCCCGGCGGCATGTACCAATGGCGCACCGGCAACGACACGATCACCCGTGAGCGTTTCGGCATCGAGCACTCGTTCGCCCTCGACAGCCTGCTGGTCGATAACGTGAAGTGGAGCCTCAACCACCAGATCGCCAAGACCGACCAGAGCACCACCGAGTTCTACTACCCGATCACCCGCAAAGTGCTGCGTACTCGCGACACCATTTACGAAGAGAAACAGTGGGTCTTCGATGCGCAACTGGACAAGGCGTTCGCCATCGGCGACACCGATCACGTGCTGACTTACGGCACCACCATCAAGCAGCAGAAAGTCACCGGCTCGCGCAGCGGCGACGGCACCTGCCTGGCCGTCGGTCGTGGCTGCACCGCCATTGGTGCAACCAGTACTGCTGACGTATTGGCCAAAGCCACCGACTTCCCGGACCCGACCATCAACACCTACAGCGTGTTCGCTCAGGATCAGATCAGCTGGAACAACTGGACCTTCCTGCCGGGCCTGCGCTACGACTACACCCAGCTCAAGCCGCACATCACTCAGGAATTCCTCAACACCGTGGCAGCTGACGGCCAAGGCACGGTCAGCGACAAGAACAAGACCTGGCACAAAGTCTCGCCGAAATTCGGCCTGACCTATGCCCTGACCGAGAACTACACCTGGTACGGTCAGTACGCTGAAGGCTTCCGCACCCCGACCGCGAAAGCCCTGTACGGCCGCTTCGAAAACACCACCACCGGCTACAGCGTGGCGCCGAACCCGGACCTCGAACCGGAGAAAAGCAAAAGCTATGAAACCGGTCTGCGCGGCAACTTCGAACACGGTTCGTTCGACGTGGCAGTGTTCTACAACAAGTACCGCGACTTCATCAACGAAGACGCTGTGACCCCGGGCCGCAACGAGCTGACCTTCCAGTCGGCCAACATCAAGCACGCCACCATCAAGGGCGCGGAAGTCAAAGGTCGCCTGAATCTGGATGCGTTCGGCGCGCCGCAAGGCCTCTACACCCAAGGTTCTATTGCCTACGCCTACGGTCGCAACAACGACAACGGCGAGCCGATCAACAGCGTCAACCCGCTGACCGGCGTGTTCGGTCTGGGTTACGACCAGGACAACTACGGCGGCCTGCTGAGCTGGACCGTGGTGAAGAAAAAGGATCGCGTCGACGACAGCAACTTCAAGTCGCCGGATGGCGTCAGCAGCCAATTCAAAACCCCGGGCTTCGGCATACTTGATCTGGCCGGTTATTACAAAGTCACCGACGACGTCACCGTCAGCGGCGGCATCTACAACCTGACCGACAAGAAATACTGGCTGTGGGATGACGTGCGCGGTTACGACAGCGTCGGCGAAGCGTCGGTGACGCAACCGGCCAACCTCGACCGCCTGACCCAACCGGGCCGCAACTTCGCGATCAATCTGATCTGGGACATCTGATCCGGCGAACCTCACTGCGCGTGTTCAGGCACTGCGCAGTGAGGTTTTTTTACGCTTGCACGTCTTCTTGTTCGTCTCGTTATCAAGCGCCTCTTTTATCAAGGACATGTCATGACCACTTCGGAAAAAGCCCTGCGTTCACAACGCCTGAACCAGATCACCCACGAGCCGCACAGCAAGCTCGACGCCCTGGTCAAAGCCCACGCGCCGTTCGAGACCCGCGCCAATTTCGCCCGTTTCGTCGTCGCGCAGTACCTGTTCCAGTCGGAACTGGTCGAGCTGTACAACGACGCTGAACTGACCGCCATCGTGCCTGATCTGCCGGCCCGTTGCCGTGCCGAAGCGGCCAAGGCTGACTTGGCTGATCTGGACACCGAAGTGCCGGCACCGGTCGCCGGCGCGGTGAAAAACCCGAGCAAGGCTCGCGCACTGGGCTGGATTTTCGTTTCCGAAGGTTCGAAGCTCGGTGCGGCATTCCTGATCAAACGCGCGGTGGCGCTGGAGCTGAGCGAAACCTTCGGTGCCCGTCACCTGGGTGAGCCTGAAGGTGGCCGTGCCGAAGGCTGGAAAAGCTTCGTGCGTACCCTCGATTCGCTGCAGTTCAGCGCTGAAGAAGAAGCTGAAGTGGAGCAAGGCGCGATAGACGCGTTCAACCGTTTCACCGTGCTGCTGGAACAGGCTTACGCCACCGAAGCTGAACCTGCCTGACACAACACACATCCCCCTGTAGGAGCTGCCGAAGGCTGCGATCTTTTGATGTTGTTTTCAAGATCAAAAGATCGCAGCCTTCGGCAGCTCCTACAGGGGAACTGCGTAAGCCTGTAAGATCTCCATTCCGCTTCAGAAGCCACCGCGTAGCCCATGCCGCAACCCGCCTCCTCGAAACTCGCCCGCGTGCTGTTCGGCCTCTTGGCCTACGTCAGCCTTGGCATCGGCCTGATCGCCATCGTCGTGCCCGGCCTGCCGACCACCGAGTTCATCCTCCTCGCCGCCTGGGCCGCGACCCGCAGTTCGCCGCGCCTGAGTGCCTGGCTGGAAAACCATCGGCTGTTCGGGCCGATCCTCAGCAATTGGCGCAACGGTAAGATCATCGCGCGCAAGGCCAAAGTCAGCGCGACAGTGAGCATGTTGCTTTGCGCGACGTTAATGCTGGTGATGCTCGATCACGGCTGGCCGGTCTATCTGGCGATTGCCGGGATGAGCCTGGGCAATCTGTGGATCTGGTCGCGCCCGGAATCGATTCCCGCGTGAACCCGCCCTCGTCTCCACACTGAAACATCCCTGTAATTATTCGCTTTTTCAGCACATTTACCTGCGCAAACGTTTAGCGTCGACCGTCCGTCGGCACGCGCCTCATGCCCTCTCGCCTCGCGCCGATGAGCATTGAATGGCGCTGAATGGATTTGGCGAACCGGATAGTTCATATCCGCCTGCCACCCGTTTATTCATTCGCGAGATCGCCCCATGTTCGACTCTCTGTCCATTCGCCTGAAAATCGTTCTGCTCTCCGGTCTGTGCCTGCTCGGTGTGGTTGCGCTGATCGTCGGCATGAACATCTACCAGACCAACCAGAACGACGAACTGGTCAGTGACTCGAGCAATAAATTGCTCACCGCCAGCGTGCAGAACCTGCTGCAAGCCAAAGCCGCCGAACAAGCCGTGCGGGTGCAGAAAACCTTCGGCGAAAGCCTGACGGTGATCACTGCCGTAGCGGATCAGATCAAGGACCTGCGCGTCATGGCCGCCAAGCGTTCGCTGGACGCCGGCGCCTTGCGTGAAGAGTTGAACCTGAGCCTGAAAACCGCTTTTGAGCGCAACGACAAAGTGCTGGGCATCTGGCTGGCTTTCGAACCGAACGCTCTCGACGGCAAAGACAGCGAATTCGTCAACGACGCCGCTCGCCAGTCCAACGAAGCCGGACGTTTCGCCACCTACTGGAGCCGCGCTGCCGGCGCCTCGCTGAACACCATCATGGTCGAAGAAGACCTGACCAAAACCACCCTCAGCGTCAGCGGCACGCCGTACAACAGTTGGTACACCTGCCCTCGCGATGCCAAGCGCACCTGCCTGCTCGACCCGTATGCCGACACGGTCGGTGGCAAGGAAATGCTCATGACGACCATTTCCGTGCCGTTGATTGTCGACGGCAAGGCCATCGGCGTGGTCGGTGTCGACATCGCCCTCGATGCCCTGCAAGCGGCCGCCGTGGATTCCCAGCGCAACCTGTTCAATAACGCCGGGCACATGCTGATCGTCTCTGGCAGCGGCGTGCTCGCTGCCGACAGTTCAGACGCCACCAAGGTCGGTAAAAAAATCAGCGACACCCTCGGTGCCGATGGCAAAGACGTGCTGCAACTGCTGACCTCTGGCACTCCGAAGATTCTTGAACAGGGCGACCTGATTCGTGCGGTGTACCCGGTCGATCCGATCGGTAACTCACGCGCCTGGGGCGTAGTCATCGACCTGCCGAAACAAGTGCTGCTGGCCGATTCGGTCAAGCTGCAAGCGGTACTCGACGATGCTCAGGAAACTGGCGTGATCACTGCGCTGCTGGTCGCTGTGATCGCCGGTCTGGTCGGCCTGTTGCTGATCTGGCTGACCGCGTCCGGGGTGACTCGTCCAATCAACAGCGTTGCCGAGATGCTGAAGAACATTGCCAGCGGCGAAGGCGATCTGACCCAACGCCTGAACTACAGCAAGCAGGATGAACTGGGCGAACTGGTGAACTGGTTCAACCGTTTCCTCGACAAGCTGCAACCGACCATCGCGCAGATCAAACAGAGCATCACCGAGGCGCGCGGCACCGCCGACCAGTCTTCGGAAATCGCCCGCCAGACCAGTGAAGGCATGCAGGTGCAGTTCCGCGAGATCGATCAGGTCGCCACCGCCTCCAACGAAATGAGCGCCACCGCCCACGACGTCGCCAACAGCGCATCGAATGCCGCCAATGCCGCGAAAGGTGCCGATCAGTCGGCCAAGGACGGCATGTCGATCATCGAGCGCAGCACCCGCGACATCAACCAACTGGCCGATGAAGTCAGCAAAGCGGTGACCGAGGTTGAAGCGCTGGCGGTCAACAGCGAACAGATCGGCTCGGTGCTGGAAGTGATCCGCAGCATCGCCGAACAGACCAACCTGCTCGCCCTCAACGCGGCGATTGAAGCCGCCCGTGCCGGTGAGAGTGGCCGTGGTTTTGCCGTGGTTGCCGACGAGGTACGCAACCTGGCCAAACGTACGCAGGATTCGGTGGAAGAGATTCGCATCGTGATCGAGCGCATTCAGACCGGCACCCGTGGCGTGGTCGCGACCATGCATTCGAGCCAGACCCAGGCTCACAACAACGCCGGGCAGATTCGTCAGGCCGTCGATGCACTGGGCAAGATCAGCGATGCGGTGACGGTGATCAGTGACATGAACTTGCAGATTGCCAGCGCGGCGGAGCAGCAGAGTGCGGTGGCTGAAGAAGTGAATCGCAACGTTTCGGCGATTCGTACCGTGACTGAAACCCTGACCGAGCAGGCTACTGAGTCGGCAGCGATCAGCAGCCAGCTCAATGCCCTGGCCAGTCAGCAGATGAAATTGATGGATCAGTTTCGCGTCTGACCGCGCCATTCAATCCACCACAAAACCTTGTGGGAGCTGGCTTGCCAGCGATGGCGGCACATCAGTCAGTACATTGTTGACTGACACTCCGCTATCGCTGGCAAGCCAGCTCCCACAGGGTCAAGTGGCAACCCTGCAATCGGTGATTTCATCTGACTCGGGATTCTTTTGCACTATCATCGCCCTCTCGCTCCGGAGGGCCTTCGATGACTGATTTACTCACGTCCATTCAAGCCGCACTCGGCTTGTCCCGCACGCCGATTGCGTTCACTGATCGTGGCGCCCTGCCCTCGGCATTCGCCGTCACTGAGCTTGCCTGCGCCAGCATGGCCGCTGCCGGTCAGGCCGTCAGCGAATTGCTCCAACAGCAGACCGGCCAGCGACCTGCCGTTGAAGTCGATCGTCGATTGGCCTCGTTCTGGTTCGCCACATCAATCCGTCCCATCGGCTGGCAAGTTCCGCCACTGTGGGATCCAGTCGCTGGCGATTACCAGACCCAAGACGGCTGGATCCGCCTGCACACCAACGCTCCACATCACCGCGCCGCCGCTGAAAGCGTGCTTGGGCCCTGCACCGACCGTGCTGCGATGGCCGCCAAAGTCGCGCGATGGGCGAGTACAGATCTGGAACAAGCGGTGGTCGAGGCCCATGGCTGCGCCGCCGAGATGCGCAGCTGGGCACAGTGGCAGACGCATCCGCAGGGGCTCGCGGTGAATGCCGAGCCGCTGGTGCATTGGCTTGATTCGCATGATGAACACAGCGAAGCGTGGCAAGGCTCGGTGATGCAACCGTTGGCCGGGATTAAGGTGCTGGATCTGACACGCGTACTCGCCGGCCCCACCGCCAGCCGTTTTCTCGCCGGCCTTGGCGCCAACGTGTTGCGCATCGATTCCCCGACCTGGAATGAGCCTGGTGTCGTTCCGGAAATGACCCTCGGCAAACGCTGCGCGCGGCTTAACCTGCAGGATCCGGCGGATCGCGCGGTGTTCGAAGGATTGTTGAAAGACGCCGACATTTTGCTGCACGGTTACCGCGCCGATGCGCTGGAGAATCTCGGATTCGGCGTTGAGCGCCGTCGCCATCTGGCACCGGGCCTGATCGATGTCGCCCTCAACGCCTACGGCTGGAGTGGCCCGTGGCAGAACCGCCGGGGCTTTGACAGTCTGGTGCAGATGAGCAGCGGCATCGCCGAGGCCGGGCAGCGCTGGAAACAAGCTGACAACCCGACGCCATTGCCGGTGCAGGCGCTAGATCATGCGACCGGGTATTTGATGGCGGTGAGTGCGCTCAGATTGCTGACTGAGCGGTTGGCGAATGGCCGCTCGGGCTCGGCGCGATTGTCGCTGGCGCGTACGGCAAAGTTGTTGATCGAGCATGGGCCGGGGACAACGCAAGCGTTGCGCGTCGAGGATGAACAGGATCAGAGCACGTCGATAGAGCAGACCCCGTGGGGCCCGGCGCATCGTTTGCAGGTGCCGGTGAAGATCAGCGGCACACCGATTCAGTGGGCGTTGCCGGCTACAAAATTGGGCTCACATCACCCTCAGTGGGCTTAAAAGCCCCTCACCCTAACCCTCCCGAAACGTCGGACCGCCCATAGGGAGAGGGGACCGATCGGGGAATATTTAAGAGATTCACCGACTTGAACGATTGGCTCGGAATCCATAATCGACTCGGTCGGCCCACTCTCTCGGAGAGAGTGGGACTGATTCGGGGATATTCGGGATATTCGGGATATTCGAGAGATTCGCCGACTTGAACGATTGGCGCTGAATCCATAATCGACTCGGTCTTTCAGGTCGATGTACAACGCAACACACCTCGGTCGGCCCCCTCTCCCTCTGGGAGAGGGCTGGGGTGAGGGCTGCAATTTCAAGTCGAACGATGATGTATCAATCAGCACGGCTCAAGGACGTCCACAAAAGCTGCGCCGCATACCCCCGATAAGGCCGCCACGCCTCAGCGCGCAACGACAATTCCCGCGCTGTCGGCCGCTTGCCTTCCAGCACTTCCAGCGCTTTCAATAACCCGACATCACCATGGGGAAACCCATCCATATCCCGCAACTGCCGCAACGCGATGTACTGCGCCGTCCACTCGCCAATCCCGTGCAACGCCAACAACCGCGCCACGCCACCCTCGCGATTCGGCGCAAATAACCAAGGATCATCCCGCAACGCCTGCGCCACGCCCGACAACGTGCGCCCACGACTTTTCGGCATGCCCAACGCCGCGAGATCTGCCGCTGCCAACACGTCCGCCTCGGGAAACACGTGAGTCAGCCCCGGCACGCTGGAGTCCAGCGGCGCGCCATATTGCGCAACCAGTTTCCCCGCCAAACGAATCGCCGCCACCACCGTAATCTGCTGCCCAAGCACCGCGCGAAACGCCAATTCCAACCCGTCCCACGCACTGGGAATGCGCAACCCCGGACGCTCGGCGATCAACCGCGCCAGCAACGGATCATTCGCCAGATGCCCTTGCATCAGCGCCAGATCAGCATCCAGATCAAACATCCGCCGCAACCTGACAACGATCTCGGGCACCGCTGCCGGATCAGGAAAGTCCAGCTCGACCTCCAGCGCATCCGCCGTCCCTAGCCAGACCGAAACCCTTCCGTGAAGACCGTTTAACCCGATGCTGCGCGAATACACACCATCGCCCACGGTCTCCATCCCGATCACCGCCCGCGCCGCGAGAAACCCCAACATCGCCGCCCAGTCATACGGCGGCGCATAGGCAAGCGACAACCTCACAACGACAGCACACCGCTGTACAACCCGTATGCCGCCAGCCCCGCGCCGATGACCACGCAGGTGAAAATGCCTTTCTCGACATGGGTGAACAACGGTTCGCCCGCCTCATGCTTGGCCTTGGCAAACAGGATCACCCCCGGCGCATACAGCAACGCCGACAGCAGCAAATACTTCACCCCGCCGGCATACAACAACCACACCGCATAACCGAGGGCGATGCCACCGATCAGCAGATCCTTGGTGCGCTCAGCCGAAGCATGTTCGTAAGTTTCGCCGCGCCCGCTGAGCAGCACCGCGTACGCCGCCGACCACAGGTACGGCACCAGAATCATCGACGACGCCAGATAAATCAGGCTGGTGTAAGTGCCTGCGGAAAACAGCGTGATCAACAGGAAAATCTGGATCATCGCGTTGGTCAGCCACAACGCGTTGACCGGCACATGGTTCTTGTTTTCCTTTTTCAGGAACGCCGGCATGGTCTTGTCCTTGGCCGTGGCGAAGAGAATCTCCGCGCACAGCAAGGCCCACGACAGCAACGCGCCGAGCAGCGAAATCGCCAGGCCAATGCTGATCAGCAACGCACCCCACGGCCCGACGATGTGCTCAAGCACCGCCGCCAGCGACGGATTCTGCAAATTCGCCAGCTCCGGCTGGCTCATGATCCCCAGCGACAGCACGTTGACCAGCACCAACAGCGCCAGCACGCCGATAAATCCGATCACCGTGGCGCGGCCGACGTCGCTGCGTTTCTCCGCCCGCGCCGAGTACACACTGGCGCCTTCGATGCCGATGAACACGAACACCGTCACCAGCATCATGTTGCGCACCTGATCCATCACCCCGCCGAAATTCGGGTTGCTGGTGCCCCAGATGTCGCGGGTAAAAATGTCAGCCTTGAAGGCGACCGCCGCGATGACGATGAACATGATCAGCGGTACGACTTTGGCCACCGTGGTCAGTTGATTGATCAGCGCCGCCTCCTTGATCCCGCGCATCACCAGGAAATGCACGGCCCACAGCAGCACCGATGCACAGCCGATGGCGATCGGCGTATTGCCTTGGCCGAACACCGGAAAGAAGTAACCGAGGGTGCTGAACAGCAGCACGAAATAGCCGACATTGCCCAGCCACGCACTGATCCAGTAACCCCAGGCGGACGAGAAACCCATGTAGTCGCCAAACCCGGCCTTGGCGTAGGCGTACACGCCGGAATCCAGTTCGGGTTTGCGATTGGCCAGGGTCTGAAAGACGAACGCCAGAGTCAGCATGCCGATCGCGGTAATCCCCCAACCGATCAGGATCGCCCCGGCATCGGCGCGTGCCGCCATGTTCTGCGGCAGCGAGAAAATCCCCCCGCCAATCATCGAACCCACCACCAAGGCGATCAACGCGCCTAATCGCAGCTTTTGCGTCGGTTGCGACATTTCAGTTTCCCTTTGAAGTGTGGTGAGCGTGCATTTGTAACAACTATTAACTAAACGGATAAAGGTAGATGACGTTTATCAGGTAACGCCAATTAACGCCTGTTTATATATAGCCGATGACGCTAACGCCTAGCACGTTAAGACAGTTTTGTGCGCTGATCCCGATAATTCAATTCTGTACTGAAAACAGAGGCTGAAAATTTGCCAAAAGCTGAAAAAGAACTAGCGTGATAATTCGAAAGTAATAATAGCCATTCCCAACAATGTAGCCACAACGCCTCTAGGACGGGCCTTGCGGGCAGAGTATTTATGCCTTCAGTCGAAGCCTAAGTCATTCATTAACAATGGAATGTGACCATGCACTGATCTAAGTCAGCTGTTTGAACAGACAACAGAACTACGCTGTGATCTCTTCTCTCCTGCAATGGAGTCATGCAATGTCTGAAGCTCCCGGAAAACTACGACTAGGTGCACTGGTTGCATTGGTAGTCGGCTCAATGATCGGTGGCGGGATATTTTCTTTGCCACAAAACATGGCCGCCAGCGCTGACGTCGGTGCAGTGCTGATAGGTTGGGCCATCACCGCCGTCGGCATGCTCACCCTCGCTTTTGTCTTTCAAACCCTCGCCAATCGCAAGCCTGACCTGGACGGCGGTGTCTACGCCTACGCCAAGGCCGGTTTCGGCGATTACATGGGTTTCTCGTCCGCTTGGGGTTACTGGATCAGCGCCTGGCTGGGCAACGTCGGTTACTTCGTTCTGCTCTTCAGCACCCTCGGCTATTTCTTTCCGATTTTCGGTGAGGGGAACACCGTTGCTGCGGTGATTGGCGCCTCGGTGCTGTTGTGGGCGGTGCACTTTCTGGTGTTGCGCGGGATCAAGGAAGCGGCGTTCATCAACCTGGTGACCACGGTCGCCAAGGTCGTACCGCTGCTGCTGTTCGTGTTGATCGCGGTGTTCGCCTTCAAACTGGACATCTTCACCGCCGACATCTGGGGCATCAAAAATCCGGATCTGGGCAGTGTGATGAACCAGGTGCGCAACATGATGCTGGTCACCGTCTGGGTGTTCATCGGTATCGAGGGCGCGAGCATCTTCTCGGCCCGCGCCGAAAAACGCTCGGACGTCGGCAAAGCCACCGTGATCGGCTTCATCACCGTGCTGCTGTTTCTGGTGCTGGTCAACGTGCTGTCGCTGGGCATCATGACCCAACCGGAACTGGCGAAACTGCAGAACCCGTCGATGGCCGCCGTGCTTGAGCACGTGGTCGGTCACTGGGGCGCGGTGCTGATCAGCGTTGGTCTGATCATCTCGCTGCTGGGTGCGCTGCTGTCGTGGGTGCTGCTGTGTGCGGAGATCATGTTCGCCGCCGCCAAAGACCACACCATGCCGGAGTTCTTGCGTAAGGAAAACGCCAACCACGTACCGGTCAACGCCCTGTGGCTGACCAATGCGATGGTGCAGATTTTCCTGATCATCACGCTGTTCTCGGCCAGTACTTACCTGTCGCTGATCTACCTCGCCACTTCGATGATTCTGGTGCCGTACCTGTGGTCGGCAGCCTATGCCCTGCTGCTGGCGGTGCGCGGCGAGAGCTACGAAGGCTTCGCGGCCGAGCGACGCAAGGATCTGATTATCGGCGGCATCGCGCTGATCTACGCGGTGTGGCTGCTGTATGCCGGCGGGGTCAAGTATCTGCTGCTCTCGGCCCTGCTCTACGCACCTGGCGCGATTCTGTTCGCCAAAGCCAAGCTGGAACTCAAACAACCGATTTTCACTAACGTCGAGAAGCTGATTTTCGCCGCAGTGGTCGTGGGTGCCCTGGTGGCTGCCTACGGTCTCTACGACGGCTTCCTGACTCTGTAATCCCTGATTGATTTGTTATCTGGAGGATCTGAAATGACCACGGAAAAAGTTAAGTACGGCGTCCATTCCGAAGCCGGCAAACTGCGCAAAGTCATGGTGTGCTCCCCAGGTCTGGCCCATCAGCGGCTGACCCCGAACAACTGCGATGAACTGCTGTTCGACGACGTGCTCTGGGTGGCTCAGGCCAAGCGCGACCACTTCGACTTCGTCACCAAGATGCGCGAGCGCGGCATCGATGTGCTGGAAATGCACAACCTGCTGACCGACATCGTCGCCATCCCTGAGGCGCTGGACTGGATTCTTGAGCGCAAGGTCACCGCCGACTCGGTGGGACTGGGCCTGATCAACGAAGTCAAATCCTGGCTGAAGAGTCTGGAGCCACGACACATCGCCGAATTCCTGATTGGCGGCGTGTCTGCCGATGATCTGCCGGACAGCTTCGGTGGCAAGACCATCCAGATGTTCCGCGACTTCCTCGGCCACTCCAGCTTCATTCTGCCGCCGCTGCCGAACACCCAGTTCACCCGCGACACCACTTGCTGGATCTACGGCGGCGTAACGCTGAACCCGATGTACTGGCCAGCGCGTCGTCAGGAAACCCTGCTGACCACCGCCATCTACAAATTCCACCCGCAGTTCACCAACGCCGAATTCGAGATCTGGTACGGCGACCCGGACAAGGATCACGGCAGCTCGACGCTTGAAGGCGGCGACGTCATGCCAATCGGCAACGGCGTGGTGCTGATCGGTATGGGCGAACGTTCGTCCCGTCAGGCCATCGGCCAACTGGCGCTGAACCTGTTCAAGAACAAAGCCGTGGAAAAAGTCATCGTCGCCGGCCTGCCGAAGTCCCGCGCCGCGATGCACCTCGACACCGTGTTCAGCTTCTGCGACCGCGACCTGGTGACGATTTTCCCGGAAGTGGTCAACCAGATTGTCGCCTTCACCCTGCGTCCTGACGAAAGCAAACAGGGCGGCATCGACATCCGCCGCGAAGAAGGCACCTTCCTCGACACCGTGGCCAAAGCCCTCAACCTGCCGAAGCTGCGCGTGGTGGAAACCGGCGGCAACAGCTTCGCCGCCGAACGCGAGCAATGGGACGACGGCAACAACGTGGTGGCCGTGGAGCCGGGCGTGGTCATCGGCTACGACCGCAACACCTACACCAACACCCTGCTGCGCAAGGCAGGCGTGGAAGTCATCACCATCAGCGCCGGTGAGCTGGGCCGAGGCCGTGGCGGTGGCCACTGCATGACCTGCCCGATCATCCGCGACCCGATCGATTACTAAACGACCATCTCCCCGGCCGCACCCATCCCGTAGCGGCCGGGCCGATTACCGAATCCAAGGAGAATCATCATGGCGTTCAACATTCACAACCGTAACCTGCTCAGCCTGGAACACCACACCCCACGTGAGCTGCGTTACCTGCTCGACCTGTCCCGCGATCTCAAACGCGCGAAGTACACCGGCACCGAGCAACAACACCTGAAGGGCAACAACATCGCCCTGATCTTCGAAAAAACTTCGACCCGCACCCGTTGCGCGTTCGAAGTGGCGGCCTATGACCAAGGCGCCAACGTCACCTACATCGACCCGAACTCGTCGCAGATCGGCCACAAAGAAAGCATGAAAGACACCGCCCGCGTACTGGGGCGCATGTACGACGCCATCGAGTACCGTGGCTTCAAACAGGAAATCGTCGAAGAGCTGGCCAAGTTCGCCGGTGTGCCGGTGTTCAACGGTCTGACCGATGAATATCACCCGACTCAGATGATCGCCGACGTGCTGACCATGCGTGAACACGCCGACAAGCCGATCCATGAAATCAGCTACGCCTACCTCGGCGATGCGCGCAACAACATGGGCAACTCGCTGCTGCTGGTCGGCGCCAAGCTCGGCATGGACGTGCGCATCTGTGCGCCGAAAGCGCTGTGGCCACTGGATGATCTGGTCGAGCGCTGCCACAAATATGCGGAAGAAAGCGGTGCGCGCATCACCCTCACTGAAGACCCGAAAGCCGCCGTCAAAGGCGTCGACTTCATTCACACCGATGTTTGGGTATCGATGGGCGAACCGGTGGAAGCGTGGGCCGAGCGTATCCAGCAACTGCTGCCGTACCAGGTCAACGCCGAGCTGATGAAAGCCTCCGGCAACCCGCGCACCAAGTTCATGCACTGCCTGCCGGCGTTCCACAACAGCGATACCAAGGTCGGCAAACAGATTGCCGAGCAGTATCCGCACCTGAAAAACGGCATCGAAGTGACCGACGACGTGTTCGAGTCGCCAGCCTGCATCGCCTTCGAGCAAGCGGAAAACCGCATGCACACGATCAAGGCGATTCTGGTCTCGACCCTGGCTGATCTGTAACTGCAATAGCTCCCACAGGGGATCCCGGTTCCGGCAGGAAGATCGAGTTGTTCGCCTCTCCTCTGATTAGAAGGACATGCACCATGCGTATCGTCGTAGCTCTGGGCGGTAACGCCCTGCTCCGCCGTGGTGAACCGATGACCGCTGACAATCAGCGCGCCAACATCCGCATCGCCACCGAGCAAATCGCCAAGATCCATCCCGGCAACCAACTGGTCATCGCCCACGGCAATGGCCCGCAAGTCGGCCTGCTGTCGCTGCAAGCGGCGGCCTACACCTCCGTCACCCCTTACCCGCTGGACGTGCTCGGTGCCGAAACCGAAGGCATGATCGGCTACATCATCGAACAGGAACTGGGCAACCTGCTCGACTTCGAAGTGCCATTCGCCACCCTGTTGACCCAGGTAGAGGTCGACGCCAACGACCCCGCGTTCAAGAACCCGACCAAACCGATCGGCCCGGTCTACGACAAGGCCGAAGCGGAAAAACTCGCCGCCGAAAAAGGCTGGGCGATTGCCCCGGACGGCGACAAATTCCGCCGCGTGGTCGCCAGCCCACGACCAAAACGCATCTTCGAAATCCGCCCGATCAAGTGGCTGCTGGACAAGGGCAGCATTGTGATTTGCGCCGGCGGCGGCGGCATTCCGACCATGTACGACGAGAACCGCAACCTCAAGGGTATCGAGGCGGTGATCGACAAGGACCTGTGCTCGTCGCTGCTTGCCGAGCAACTTGAAGCAGATTTGCTGGTGATCGCCACTGACGTCAATGCGGCGTTCATCGATTACGGCAAGCCAACGCAGAAAGCCATCGCCGAAGCGCACCCGGACGAACTCGAACGCCTCGGTTTCGCCGCTGGCTCAATGGGGCCGAAGGTGCAGGCAGCCTGCGAATTCGCGCGCCATACTGGCAAGGTCGCGGTGATCGGTTCGCTGGCGGATATCGAAGCCATCGTTCAGGGCACTGCCGGTACTCGCGTGACCACGGCGAAGCCGGGCATCACTTACCGATAATCAGAAACTCCGGGGGCAGACCGAGGGTCTGCCCTTCTCCCATGCCTTGAAAAGGAGAAAACCATGGCCCAATTCGAACCTGGTCATTTGCATATCGAGCGGCACGCGTTGACGCCGGATGACGTCAGTTACAACGTGCACCTCGACTATGAAGTGTTTACCGATCCTTCGAAAGGCAAAGGAATACAGTTCACCCTGCATGGCAGCATGCAGGGCAAGGACATGAAGGAAACGTTTTTCCTGCCCAAGGAAGAGGCTTACAACTTCGCCCGTGACGTGACCCGCATCGCCGAGAAGTACGGGATTCCCAAGGCGCACAGCCAGATCGGTTCTGTGCACAAGCATTACGACCTGATGTTTGAAGACATTCGGCAGAAGTTGAATATGCAATCCGGGGATCCGGTCAATCCCGAGCATTTCGAGTAAACCGCAAAAGCCCCTCACCCTAGCCCTCTCCCGGAGGGAGAGGGGACTGATTGGGGGATGCTTCAGAGTTACGCCGACTTGATCCTGCATCACTGAATCCATAATCGCCTCGATTTTTCAGGTCGACGTGTAGCGCCAGACACCTCGGTCGGCCCCCTCTCCCTACGGGAGAGGGCTGGGGTGAGGGTGCTTTTGCTTTCACCTCTCTCCAAGCCCAAGGCATACTTGCCACCCTCCGCTCTGCAGATCACTGAACCGCCCCATGCGTATCCACGTCAGCTTCATCGACCGCGTCGGCATCACCCAGGAAGTCCTGGCTATCCTCGGTGGGCGCAATCTCAATCTGGATGCGGTGGAGATGATCCCGCCGAACGTCTACATCGACGCACCGACCTTGAGCCCGCAAGTGCTCGAAGAACTGAAAGATGCGCTGTTTCGCGTGCTCGGCGTGGAAGCGGTGACCGTGGTCGATATCCTCCCCGGCCAGCGTCGGCACTTGCAGCTCGATGCGTTGCTGGCGGCGATGACCGATCCTGTTCTGGCCCTCGACAGCGCCGGCAAAGTGCTGCTGGCCAACCCGGCGTTGATCGCCTTGTACGGTCGTGAACCAGCGGGGGAAAGCGTCTCTGAACTGTTCAACGATCCGGCCCTGCTCGACACCTTGCTCGAACACGGCTTCCGTTTGCCGCTGCGCGAAATCACCGTCAACGGTCAGACCTTGCTGCTCGATGCCACGCCGATCACCGATGCCGGCGCGCTGCTGACGCTCTACCAACCAAACCGCATCGGCGAACAACTCTCGGCATTGCACCACGACCATGCCGAAGGTTTCGATGCGCTGCTCGGCGAGTCCCCAGCGATCCGCACACTCAAGGCACGCGCGCAACGGGTTGCCGCTCTCGATGCGCCGTTGTTGATTCAAGGTGAAACCGGCACCGGCAAAGAACTGGTCGCCCGCGCCTGTCACGCGATCAGCACTCGCCACAGCGCTCCCTTTCTGGCATTGAACTGCGCAGCGTTGCCAGAGAACCTCGCCGAAAGCGAACTGTTCGGCTACGCCCCCGGTGCCTTCACGGGAGCAGCGCGCGGCGGCAAACCAGGCCTGATGGAACTGGCAAATCAGGGCACGGTGTTTCTCGATGAGATCGGCGAGATGTCGCCGTACTTGCAGGCCAAGCTGCTGCGTTTCCTGAACGACGGCAGCTTCCGCCGCGTCGGCGGTGATCGTGAAGTGAAGGTCAACGTGCGCATCCTCAGCGCGACCCATCGCGATCTGGAAAAAATGGTCAGCGAAGGCTTGTTCCGCGAAGACCTGTTTTATCGCCTCAACGTTCTCAACGTGGAAGTGCCGCCACTGCGTGAGCGCGGTCAGGACATTCTGCTGTTGGCGCGCTACTTCATGCAGCAGGCCTGCGCGCAGATCCAGCGCCCGGTCTGCCGCCTCGCCCCGGGGACTTACCCGGCGCTGCTCGGCAATCGCTGGCCGGGCAACGTGCGGCAATTGCAGAACGTGATCTTCCGTGCGGCGGCGATTTGCGAGAGCAGCCTGGTGGATATTGGCGATCTCGACATTGCTGGCACCTCGGTGGCGCGGCAAACCGACAGCGATGTCGACAGCCTCGAACAAGCCGTCGAGTCCTTCGAAAAAACGCTGCTGGAAAAACTCTACGTCAGCTACCCCTCGACCCGCCAACTGGCCAGCCGCCTGCAAACTTCGCACACGGCCATCGCCCATCGCCTGCGCAAATACGGCATTCCCAACAAACCCTGAGATCACCTCATACCTGTGGGAGCTGGCTTGCCAGCGATGACGTCGGCACAGGCACCATCGATGGTGTCTGCCCCACCGCTATCGCTGGCAAGCCAGCTCCCACAGGTTTTTCAGCAGTCTTTCGATCCACGCTAAAAACGACCTTCAACTGTACTGAAAGCGCTACAGCGGAACGATATCGCTACACCCTCCTCCGATCACCGCAGTGCAAGGCTTTGATCCCGTTCAGCTTTTTTCCTTGCTCTAGCCTGTAGCGATTTCGCTACACACCTCAATTCAACCCATTCCACAAAAACCAATAACCTATTGATTTGTAACGATAAATAAACTTTGGCCGCATTCTTGCTAATCAACCCCTCATAAATAAGGGCCTTCGCGCCCGACTATTCCACCGCGTCCACCAGACGAGTCTGGCCCCCTGAGGAGTTTCCATGAGCGAGTTGCGTTTTACTGAAGATCACGAATGGCTGCGCACCGAAGCTGACGGCAGCGTTACTGTCGGCATCACCGCTTTCGCGCAGAACGCCCTGGGCGACGTGGTGTTCGTGCAACTGCCTGAGCTGCAGGCTTACGAAAAAGGCGCCGAAGCCGCCACCGTGGAATCGGTAAAAGCCGCCAGCGGCGTGTACATGCCCCTCGACGGCGAGGTACTGGAAGTCAACCCGGCGCTGGAAGATGCCCCGGAACTGGTCAACGAAGATCCGCTGGGCGAAGGCTGGTTCTTCCGCTTCCAGCCAAGCGACGCCGCCGCTGTCGGCAAACTGCTCGATCAGGACGCGTACGACCGTCTGATCAAAGCCCAAGCTGAAGCCTGAGGAACACCGACATGACTCAAGTAAACCTTGGCACCGCCAACGAATTCATCGCCCGTCACATCGGCCCGCGCGCCGGTGACGAGCAAGCCATGCTCAACAGCCTCGGCTTCGATTCGCTCGAAGCCCTGAGCGCCAGCGTCATCCCGGAAAGCATCAAGGGCACCAGTGTGCTCGGCATGGACGACGGCCTCAGCGAAGCCGATGCCCTGGCGATGATCAAAGGCATCGCCGGCAAGAATCAGCTGTTCAAGACCTACATCGGCCAGGGTTACTACAACTGCCACACGCCGTCGCCGATCCTGCGCAACCTGCTGGAGAACCCGGCCTGGTACACCGCTTACACGCCGTACCAGCCAGAAATTTCCCAGGGCCGTCTCGAAGCGCTATTGAACTTCCAGACCATGATCAGCGACCTCACCGGTCTGCCGATCGCCAACGCTTCCTTGCTCGATGAAGCCACCGCTGCTGCCGAAGCCATGACCTTCTGCAAACGCCTGAGCAAGAACAAGGGCAGCCACCAATTCTTCGCCTCGATCCACAGCCACCCGCAAACCCTCGACGTGCTGCGCACCCGTGCCGAGCCGCTGGGCATTGACGTGGTCGTCGGCGACGAGCGTGAACTGACTGACGTGACGCCATTCTTCGGCGCACTGCTGCAATACCCGGCCAGCAACGGTGATGTCTTCGACTACCGCGAACTGACCGAACGCTTCCACACCGCCAACGCTTTGGTGGCCGTGGCCGCTGACCTGCTGGCTCTGACCTTGCTGACCGCGCCGGGCGAGTTCGGTGCTGACGTCGCCATCGGCTCCGCGCAACGCTTTGGCGTACCGCTGGGCTTCGGTGGCCCGCACGCGGCTTACTTCTCCACCAAAGATGCGTTCAAACGCGACATGCCGGGCCGTCTGGTCGGCGTTTCGGTTGACCGTTTCGGCAAGCCGGCGCTGCGTCTGGCGATGCAAACCCGCGAGCAACACATCCGCCGCGAGAAGGCCACGTCGAACATCTGCACCGCGCAAGTGCTGCTGGCCAACATCGCCAGCATGTACGCCGTCTACCACGGCCCGAAAGGCCTGACGCAGATCGCCAACCGCGTACATCACCTGACCGCGATTCTGGCCAAGGGCCTGACCGCGCTGGGCGCTACCGTCGAACAAGCCAGCTTCTTCGACACCCTGACCGTCGCCGCCGGCGCAAACACCGCCGCACTGCACGACAAGGCGCACGCTGCGCAGATCAACCTGCGCGTGATCGACGCTCAGCGTCTGGGCCTGTCGGTCGACGAAACCACCACCCAGACTGATATCGAAACTCTGTGGGGCCTGTTCGCCGACGGCAAAACCCTGCCGGATTTCGCTGCCCTCGCCGCGTCCGTGCAGAGCACCATCCCAGCATCGCTGGTACGTCAGTCGCCGATCCTCAGCCACCCGGTGTTCAACCGTTATCACTCGGAAACCGAGCTGATGCGCTACCTGCGCAAACTGGCCGACAAGGACCTGGCACTGGATCGCACCATGATCCCGCTGGGCTCGTGCACCATGAAACTCAACGCCGCCAGCGAAATGATCCCGGTGACCTGGGCTGAATTCGGTGCCCTGCACCCGTTCGCCCCAGCCGCGCAAAGTGCCGGTTACCAGCAACTGACCGATGAACTGGAAGCGATGCTCTGCGCCGCCACCGGTTACGACGCGATCTCGCTGCAACCGAACGCCGGTTCGCAAGGTGAATACGCAGGCCTGCTGGCGATCCGCGCCTATCACCAGAGCCGTGGCGATGAGCGCCGCGACATCTGCCTGATCCCGTCGTCCGCCCACGGCACCAACCCGGCTACCGCCAACATGGCTGGCATGCGCGTGGTCGTGACTGCGTGCGATGCGCGCGGCAACGTCGACATCGAAGACCTGCGCGCCAAAGCCATCGAGCACCGCGAACACCTCGCCGCGCTGATGATCACTTACCCGTCGACCCACGGCGTGTTCGAAGAAGGCATCCGCGAAATCTGCGGGATCATTCATGACAACGGCGGCCAGGTGTACATCGACGGCGCCAACATGAACGCAATGGTCGGCCTCTGCGCACCGGGCAAGTTCGGCGGCGACGTTTCGCACCTGAACCTGCACAAAACCTTCTGCATCCCCCACGGCGGTGGCGGCCCGGGCGTTGGCCCGATTGGCGTCAAGTCGCACCTGACCCCGTTCCTGCCGGGCCACGGCCAGATGGAACGCAAGGAAGGCGCGGTCTGCGCGGCACCGTTCGGCAGCGCAAGCATTCTGCCGATCACCTGGATGTACATTCGCATGATGGGCGGCGCCGGTTTGAAACGCGCTTCGCAACTGGCGATCCTCAATGCCAACTACATTTCCCGTCGCCTCGAAGAGCACTACCCAGTCCTGTACACCGGCAGCAACGGTCTGGTGGCGCACGAGTGCATTCTCGATCTGCGTCCGTTGAAAGACAGCAGCGGCATCAGCGTTGATGACGTCGCCAAGCGCCTGATCGACTTCGGTTTCCACGCGCCGACCATGTCGTTCCCGGTTGCGGGCACGCTGATGATCGAGCCGACCGAAAGCGAATCCAAGGAAGAACTGGACCGCTTCTGCGACGCGATGATCCGCATCCGCGAAGAAATCCGCGCGGTGGAAAACGGCACGCTGGACAAGGACGACAACCCGCTGAAGAACGCTCCGCACACCGCGGCGGAACTGGTTGGCGAGTGGACCCACCCGTACAGCCGCGAGCAGGCCGTTTACCCGGTTGCGTCGTTGATTGAAGGTAAATACTGGCCGCCGGTCGGTCGCGTCGACAACGTCTTCGGCGATCGCAACCTGGTGTGCGCCTGCCCGTCGATCGAAAGCTACGCTTAATGGAATGAGGGGCAGGAATACCTGCCTCTTTCTCCAGAACACCACAAATCCCTGTGGGAGCTGGCTTGCCAGCGATGAGGGTGGATCAGCCTACATCTTTGTTGCCTGACCCACCGCCATCGCTGGCAAGCCAGCTCCCACAAGGAACGCATCAAGCCTGATATTTCCGCCAATTCCTATAACAAGAAACCGGAGAACCACTCATGTCGTTAAGCGTGTTCGACCTGTTCAAGATTGGCATCGGCCCCTCCAGTTCCCACACCGTCGGCCCGATGCGTGCTGCTGCGCGTTTCGCCGAAGGCCTGCGACGTGAAAATCTGCTGACCACCACCGCCAGCGTTCGCGTCGAACTCTACGGTTCCCTCGGCGCCACGGGTAAAGGTCACGGCAGCGACAAAGCCGTGCTGCTCGGCCTCGAAGGCGAACACCCGGACACCGTCGATACCGAAACCGTCGCCGCACGCCTGCAAGAAATTCGCGGCAACGGCCGGCTGAACCTGCTCGGTGAGCACAGCATTGCGTTCAACGAGAAAGAACACTTGGCGATGATCCGCAAACCGCTGGCCTATCACCCCAACGGCATGATCTTTCGCGCCTTCGATGCGGCGGGCCTGCAGATTCGCAGCCGCGAGTACTACTCGGTCGGTGGCGGGTTTGTGGTCGATGAAGATGCGGCCGGCGCCGATCGCATCGTCGAAGACGCCACGCCGCTGACCTTCCCGTTCAAAAGTGCCAAGGACTTGCTCAGCCATTGCGCCACCTATGGCCTGTCGATCAGTCAGGTGATGCTGACCAACGAAAGCGCCTGGCGCCCGGAAGCGGAAACCCGCGCCGGTCTGCTGAAAATCTGGCAAGTGATGCAGGATTGCGTCGCAGCGGGATGCCGTAACGAAGGTATTTTGCCTGGTGGTTTGAAGGTCAAACGTCGTGCGGCGGCGCTGCATCGGCAACTGTGCAAAAACCCGGAATCGGCGTTGCGCGATCCGTTGTCGGTGCTTGATTGGGTCAACCTCTACGCCTTGGCGGTCAACGAAGAAAACGCCAATGGTGGCCGCGTAGTCACCGCTCCGACCAACGGTGCAGCGGGGATCATTCCGGCGGTGCTGCATTACTACATGCGCTTTATCCCCGGTGCGAATGACGATGGCGTCGTGCGCTTTCTGCTGACAGCGGCCGCCATCGGCATTCTCTACAAGGAAAACGCTTCGATTTCTGGCGCCGAAGTCGGTTGTCAGGGTGAAGTCGGCGTGGCCTGTTCGATGGCGGCCGGTGCGTTGTGCGAAGTGCTCGGTGGCAGCGTTCAACAAGTCGAGAACGCCGCAGAAATCGGCATGGAACACAACCTCGGCCTGACCTGCGACCCTATTGGCGGACTGGTGCAGGTGCCGTGCATCGAGCGCAATGCGATGGGCTCGGTGAAAGCGATCAACGCGGTGCGCATGGCCATGCGTGGCGACGGCCAGCATTTCGTCTCCCTCGACAAAGTCATCCGCACCATGCGCCAGACCGGCGCCGACATGAAAAGTAAATACAAAGAGACCGCCCGCGGCGGTCTGGCGGTCAACATCATCGAATGCTGATCACGAAACGTAACTAGCCCCCTCTCCCTCCGGGAGAGGGCTGGGGTGAGGGGCTTTTGATCTTGATCTTGCCGCTTACCCCCCAACTCAAATTTTCAAGGAGCTACGCATGTCCACCGAACAATTGTCGAAAACCCCGCTGCACGCTCTGCACATTGAACTCGGCGCCCGCATGGTGCCGTTCGCCGGCTACGACATGCCGGTGCAATACCCGCTCGGCGTAATGAAAGAACACCAGCACACCCGTGAACACGCCGGGTTGTTCGACGTCTCGCACATGGGTCAGATCCGCCTGACTGGCGCCAATGCCGCCAAAGCCCTGGAAACCCTGGTGCCGGTGGACATCATCGACCTGCCGGTGGGCATGCAACGCTACGCGATGTTCACCAACGACAACGGCGGCATTCTCGATGACCTGATGGTCGCCAACCTCGGCAACGACGAACTGTTCCTGGTGGTCAACGCCGCGTGCAAGGATCAGGATCTGGGCCATCTGCAAAAACACGTCGGCGATCAGTGCACCATTACGGCGCTGTTCGAAGAGCGCGCGCTGCTGGCGTTGCAAGGACCGGCGGCCGTTTCGGTGCTGGCGCGACTGGCGCCGGAAGTGGCGAAGATGACCTTCATGCAGTTCAATCGCGTGTCGTTGTTGGGCGTGGATTGCTTTGTCAGCCGTTCGGGCTACACCGGTGAAGACGGTTTCGAAATCTCCGTTCCGGCGGCCGATGCCGAAAAACTTGCGCGCGCCCTGCTCGCCGAACCGGAAGTCCAGGCCATTGGCCTCGGTGCCCGCGATTCGCTGCGCCTTGAAGCCGGCCTGTGCCTGTATGGCCACGACATGAACACCGAGACCACGCCGATCGAAGCCAGCCTGCTCTGGGCGGTCTCCAAGCCACGTCGCGCTGATGGCGCGCGGGCCGGCGGTTTCCCGGGCGCGGAGAACGTTTTCGCCCAGCAACAGAACGGCGTCGCGCGCAAACGCGTCGGCCTGCTGCCGCAAGAACGTACGCCAGTGCGTGAAGGCGCAGAAATCGTCAACGAAGCCGGCGAAATCATCGGCAGCGTGTGCAGCGGCGGCTTCGGCCCAACGCTGGGTGGGCCATTGGCAATGGGTTACCTCGATAGCGCCTATGTCGCCATCGATACACCGGTTTGGGCCATCGTTCGTGGGAAAAAGGTGCAAATGCTTGTAAGCAAAATGCCATTTGTTCCACAACGCTACTATCGCGGCTGATTGACTGTTTCTATAAGTAACGCGATTGCGTTATGCGTGCACTAATGTGTAACGCAATCGCCACAAAAAAGTGCATTTTCTAACATCCGATTCGAATATGAACTTTGCTTATAACGTTCGAAAACAATTGAACAAGCGAATCGTCTAAGCCCGCACTAGTGAATGGATTAACTTGCTCAAGCTCAATAAAACCGGGGCTTCGCAGGGGCTTGTTTTTTCTCCCGTAGTTGGCGTAGAGTTTGTCCACTGTGTTTGCATGGGTCAGCTTGGAATCGTGACCTGGGCAGTAGCCTACAAGTTAGCTACATCCCGTTCGACGTCTTCTTACTCTCCTGCAACCAGCTCCAGTACTCTTTCATGAGAAAGAGACTGTCATCAATTTTTGCGTCAAAGGAAATAAGAAATGTCCACACGTCAGAGCGGTACCGTCAAGTGGTTTAACGACGAGAAAGGTTTTGGTTTTATCACTCCAGAAAGCGGTCCGGATCTGTTCGTGCATTTCCGCGCCATTCAGGGCAACGGCTTCAAAAGCCTGAAAGAAGGCCAGAAAGTGACCTTCGTTGCTGTGCAGGGCCAGAAAGGCATGCAGGCTGACGAAGTACAAGCAGAAGCCTGATTCTGTTACGAAAAAGCCCCTGATATTGATATCAGGGGCTTTTTTGTGCGCGCGAATCCGTAAAATGGCGCTTCATTTTGCGTCCAGAGGCTGCCATGTCGAAAAACCTGCTCACGCCCCAAGGGGATTTCCCTCCGGTAGGCCTTGGCCGTCGTCTGGCTGCAATGTTCTACGACTTTCTGCTGTGCACCGCTCTCCTGATCGTCACCGGATTCGTTTACAAGTTGATCCAGGCAGCGATCATTGGCGAAGAGCGCCTGCGGGTGATGACCGATGCCGGGCAACTGGACGGTGATCCGCTCTACTCGACGGTGCTGGTATTGGTGCTGTTCGGGTTCTTTGCCAAGTTCTGGACCCATGGCGGGCAGACACTGGGCATGCAGGTGTGGGGCATTCGCGTGCAGAACGCCAATGGCACGGCAATCAGCCTGTGGCAGGCGCTGTTGCGCTTCATGGTGTCGATTGCATCGTGGCTGTGCGTAGGGCTGGGTTTCTTCTGGTCGCTGTACGACAAGCAGAAGCGCACGTGGCATGACATCTATTCCGATACCCGCCTCGTCCGGGTCCCGAAGAAGACCAAATAATTTCCAGACGCCAAAAACTACTGTGGGAGCGAGCCTGCTCGCGAGGCGGCGTATCAGTCGATTTCAATGGTGACTGATACACCGCTTTCGCGAGCAGGCTCGCTCCCACAGGTTTTGTGGCGCTTTTCAGAATTCAGGCGTTACCGGCCAGCTTCATCCGTGCGGCCTGGGTGAAATCCAGCATCCGCTTGAGCGGCCGAATAGCCTGCGGAATCAACGCCGGATCGACAAAGATCTCGTTCGTGCCTTCCTTCAAGCTCTTCAGCGTGCGCTCAAGGGTATTCATGGCCATCCACGGGCAGTGTGCGCAACTGCGGCACGCGGCGCCGTTACCGGCGGTTGGCGCTTCGATGAAGACCTTGTCCGGGCACAACTGCTGCATCTTGTAGAAGATGCCACGGTCGGTGGCGACGATCAGGGTTTTGTTCGGCAGAGACTGCGCAGCCGCGATCAGCTGGCTGGTGGAACCGACGGCGTCCGCCAGCTCGATCACCGACGTTGGCGATTCCGGGTGTACCAGAATCGCAGCGTCCGGATAGAGCGCCTTCATGTCCTCGAGCTGCTTGGACTTGAACTCTTCGTGAACGATGCAGGCACCATCCCAGAGCAGCATGTCGGCGCCAGTCTTGCGCTGAATGTAGGTGCCGAGGTGCTTGTCCGGGCCCCAAATGATCGTCTCGCCGTTGTCCATCAGGCTTTCGACGATTTCCAGTGCGCAACTCGACGTCACTACCCAATCAGCCCGAGCCTTCACAGCAGCTGAAGTGTTGGCGTAAACCACCACCGTACGCTCCGGGTGCTGATCGCAGAACGCCGAGAACTCGTCGACCGGGCAACCCAGGTCCAGCGAGCAAGTCGCTTCCAGCGTCGGCATCAACACGCGTTTTTCCGGATTGAGAATCTTCGCCGTCTCGCCCATGAACTTCACGCCGGCCACCACCACGGTCTTCGCCGGGTGCGCGTTGCCGAAGCGGGCCATTTCCAGGGAGTCAGAGACACAGCCACCGGTTTCTTCGGCCAGAGCCTGAATCACCGGATCGCAATAAAAGTGGGCCACCAGCACCGCGTCCTGAGCCTTCAGCTCGGCGGCAATGGCGGAACGGTAATAAGCCTCTTCCTCGGCGGTCAGCGGTTTGGGCTGTTTGGCATCGAGGTGGGCTTGAACCAGAAGGCGTTCGGAAATCTGCGTCATGTTCGCAAGACCTGCAGGCGCGTTCGCGCGAAAGTCGAGTATACACCCGGCTCCGGACCGCTTGAGGGTACCGCCGGGAGAGTGAGTATTATCAGGCACGGACAACATTGAAGCTGCGCAAGGCTACAGAATATCCCGTTGATACAAAAGATGATTCTGACCTGCGTCAGCGCTGCGGGTATTGAAATAACGCGGAGCGAAATTGCAGGCAAAAAAAAACCCGGAAATCCTCACTTTCGTGGGCCTTCCGGATTTTCTAAACCGCCAAATATGGTGGGTCGTGTGGGATTCGAACCTACGACCAATTGGTTAAAAGCCAACTGCTCTACCAACTGAGCTAACGACCCGCTGTGTGGTGGCGCGTATAATACTGATTTTTAAGGACTATTCAACACCTTTTTGAAAATAATCAAAAATAAGGTGTTGGATCGTCCACACCAGCGGCCGCAAAGCCTTCTGCGCGTAGGCGGCAGCTGTCGCATTTACCGCACGCGCGGCCGTCATCGTCGGCCTGATAGCAGGACACGGTGAGGCCATAATCAACGCCGAGCTTCACGCCCGCCTGAACAATCTGCGCCTTGCTCAGGTTCTGCAGGGGCGCCTGAATGCGGAAACCGTTGCCTTCAACGCCAGCCTTGGTCGCCAGATTAGCCATGCGCTCGAACGACTCGATGAACTCCGGACGGCAATCCGGGTAACCGGAATAGTCCACGGCGTTGACACCAATAAAGATGTCACGTGCACCGAGCACTTCTGCCCAGCCCAACGCCAGCGACAGGAACACCGTGTTACGCGCCGGTACATACGTCACCGGAATGCCTTCGCCCAGCTCTTCAGGGATGTCGATGCTGGTGTCAGTCAGGGCTGAGCCGCCCATGCCATTCAGATTGAGACCGATCACCTTGTGTTCAACCACACCCAGGTCGCGGGCGACGCGGGCAGCGGCGTGCAGTTCAGCGTGAGAGCGCTGACCGTAATCGAAGCTCATGGTGTAGCAGCGGTAGCCTTCGGCGCGAGCCATGGCCACGACGGTGGCCGAATCGAGGCCGCCGGACAGCAGGATGACCGCACGTTTTTCGGTGGTGTTCAGTTGTTCGGTCATCTCAGCGCCCCGGCTCGTCGTTCCACAGATATTTATGCAACTGCAATTGCAAGCGCACCGGCAGGTTGTCCGCCACCACCCAGTCCGCCAGATCGCGAGCATTGAGATCATGATGGCTTGGGGAAAACAGCACTTCGCCGGCACGTCGATCGAGACCGTACTGAATCAGTTTGGAGACGGCCCAGTCATAGTCGTCGCGCGAGCAGATGACAAACTTCACCTGATCGTTGGGCGTCAGCAGTTCGATGTTCTCGTAACGGTTACGATGGGCTTCTTTCGAATCCGGCGTCTTCAGGTCGACAACGCGACTGACGCGCGGATCGACAGCCGAGACGTCGAGGGCGCCGCTGGTTTCCAGCGAGACCTCATAACCGGCGTCACACAACTGCTTGAGCAAAGGAATGGCATTCGGCTGCGCCAGCGGTTCACCACCGGTGACACAGACGTAGCGCGGACGAAATCCGGCCACTTGCTCGAGGATGTCGTCGAGGGTACGCACGGTACCGCCACTGAAGGCATAGGCGCTGTCGCAGTATTGGCAACGCAATGGGCAACCGGTCAGGCGCACAAAAACCGTGGGCAGCCCGGCAGTCCGCGTTTCCCCCTGCAAAGAGTAGAAAACTTCGGTGATTCTCAATGTGTCTTGCATAGTCGCCACGGGCGTAACAGCTAAACAGGCTGTCCGCCTCCGTCAGGCACTTCAGGCAATCCCGCCAACGCGCGGACCACAAGAAGCATGTTTCAGAAAAAGGGCGTGAATTCTAACGAAAAAACCCGCGACAAGCGCGGGTTTCTTCCAAACGGGTCAAGCCTGCTTACATGCGTTGCAGATCGCGTTGGGCCAACTGAGCGGCGGAGGTACCCGGATATTGGGCCACCACCTGCTGCAGAATGCCTTTGACCTTGTCGGTATGACCGAGGCGGCGCTCTACATCAGCCAGCTTGTACAGCGAATCCGGCACTTTGGCGTGCTTGGGATAGAGCTGCGAAACCTTGGCGAAAGCCTGGCCTGCGCCTTGCAGATCGCCTTTGGCCAGATTCACTTCGCCTAACCAGTACTGAGCGTTGCCCGCGTATTGGCTGTTCGGGTATTTGCGCAGGAAAGCGGCAAAAGCCTGGCTGGCCTTGTCGAAATCCTTGGCTTTGATCAGGTCGAAAGCAGCATCGTAATACAGCTTTTCCTTGGCCGGATCACCCGGTTCGCTACTTGCAGCAGGTGCCTGGGCAGCAGCCCCGGCGCCAGCGGCAGCACCGGCAGCAGCACTTGCATCGCCACCGGCAGAAGAATTCTCAGGAGTCGCGGCAGGTGCAACGCCGGATCCTATGCGCCGATCAAGATCCTGGTATCGCTCCAGGGATTCCTGCTTCATGCGCGCAACCTGATTCTGCAGTTCTTCAATCACACCTTGCTGGCGCGATATCTGATCCTGCATTTGTTGCAGTTGGTTGAACAGCATGCCTTGTGCCGAGGCAGGGGCCGAAGCCGCTCCCCCGGCATAGGCGCCGTTCGTACCGTAACCTGCAGGCGGATAACTGCTCCCGCTATTGTTATAACCGGAGTTGTCATCGACCACAGGAACCGCAGCCCACGCCGCAAGCGGCGCGAGGCTGAGAGCCAGAACAGTTACAGCACGACGGCACGTTCGCATATCGAATTACTTACGCAGTTCGACGCGACGGTTTTGAGCCCAGGACTGCTCGTCGTTGCCGGTAGCAACTGGACGCTCTTCGCCGTAGGAAACCAGTTCCAGCTGAGCTGGGGAAACACCTTGCAGTACCAGGTAGCGCTGAACGGCTTTCGCACGACGCTCGCCCAGTGCCATGTTGTACTCACGAGTACCACGTTCGTCGGTGTTGCCTTCCAGAACAACGCGAGCGCCGTTTGCTTTCAGGTCTTTGGCGTGAACGTCCAGAGCGCGCATGGCTTCTGGCTTCAGGTCCGAGCTGTCGTATTCGAAGTAGAAGGTGGTGATTGCGCGCAGAGCAGCTTCTTCGCTCAGGGAACCGTCAACGGCACCAGTGTTTGCGCCGTAACCAGCGTTTGGATCAACAGCGCCTTCACCGGCGTTGTCGCCGCCTTTGGACGAGCAACCTACAGCTACAGCCATGGCCAGAGCCAGCGCAGCAAATTTACCAAACTTCAGCATTTCCATCGTGAAACTCCTAATGAACCCCAGTGTGTTAAGTAAAACGTGTAGCGCCCGCTCACTTCAGGTAAGGGGACCAGGACGGTTCTCTGACTTCGCCTTGAGCGGTAGGAAGCGGGAGCCTAACGCGTCCATTAATGGACACGAGCATCAAGACTCCCCGGCCCTGTTGGCGGGTGGCGTAGATTACCATGGTGCCGTTGGGCGCAACAGTAGGTGACTCGTCCAGAGTGCTATCAGTGAGGATCTTTACACTCCCTCGCTGCAGATCCTGAGCTGCCACCTTGAAATTGGTGAAGCCATCCTGACGATGGATCATCACCAAAGTCTTTTCATCTGCCGAAAGTTTCGGGTTGGCGTTGTAGTTACCTACAAACGTCACACGCTCGGCACCACCGCCACTGGCGCTGGTTTTGTAGATCTGAGGCTTGCCGCCGCGGTCCGAGGTGAAGTAGATGGTCGAACCATCCTTGCCCCAGTACGGTTCGGTGTTGATGCCAGGACCTGCGGTCACACGGGTGATCTGGCGCGAAGCCAGGTTCATCACGTAAATGTCCGGGTTACCATCCTTCGACAGTACGAACGCCAAGCGATCGCCGTTCGGCGACCAGGCTGGCGCGCCGTTCAGACCTTCGAAGTTGGTGATCTGCTCGCGGCGACCGGTGTCGATGTTCTGCATGAAGATGCGCGGACGCTTCTGCTCGAACGATACGTAAGCGATACGCTTGCCATCCGGTGCGAAACGCGGCGACAGGATCGGCTCGCGCGATTGCAGCAGAGTCACGGCACGGGCACCGTCGTAGTCAGAACGTTGCAGGGTGTAACGCGTGTTCTTCTCGGAGAAACGCTCGGCTGTCACGTACAACAGACGCGTCGAGAACGCACCTTCGATACCGGTCAGCTTCTGGAACGACTGGTCAGAGATGTAATGCGCCATGTCGCGCAGTTGCTCGGTAGTACCGGAAACACTGCCGTCAGCCACTTTCTGCTCGGTGGCCACGTTGAACAACGCCCACTGCACCTGCAGACGACCACCTGCCGGAACAATGCTGCCAACCATCATGTATTGAGCACCCACCGCCTTCCAGTCACGGAAGATGATTTCGCTCGGCTGGCTTGGCTGGCTGATCATGTTTTGCTTTGGAATCGGCGAGTAGTAGCCCGAGTTGCGCAAATCGTTACCAATGATTTCAGCCATGTCGTCCGGCAGCACTGCACCGCCCTGGAAACCGAACGGTACAACGGCGATTGGTGTTGCCCGATCGCTGCCGCTGGTGACCAGAATGTTCTTTTCATCTGCCATCGCGATCCCTGCCATGCAGCAGATCACGACCAGCATTCCTCGAAGAAGGTTTCTCACAAGGCTAGATCCTCAGGTGTGAATGTCATCTTGAATGAACGATACGGAGCGAAATCGCTCGGCTTCATTCCCTGCATTTCTGTCAAACGTCCAATATTCTTGACTGCCGCGACTGCCGAAGCATCAAACGGACCGTCGCCACTGGACTTGGCCACGCTGACCGAAGTCACCGTACCGTCCGGCAACATGCCGATTTGCAGCACGACCGTCATGCCTTTGCGTGCCGAAGGAGGACGAGCCCAACCTTCTGCCGCTCGCGCACGAATCAGGTCATCGAAACTGCCCGCGACTTCGTCACCCTGCTCATCGGCCAAGGCCTGCTGGCGCTGCGGCGTATCGGAAAGCAGATCGGCCAAGGCCTGAGCCTTTTTGTCTTCGGTCGATTTACGTGCCGCATCCTGCGCTTTCTTCTTCGCAGCATCGGCAGCAGCTTTCTTCTTCGCTTCGTCGGCGATTTTCTTCTTCGCCTCTTCAGCTTCAGCTTTCTTCTTGGCGTCTTCGGCGGCTTTCTTCTTCGCGTCTTCGACGATCTTCTTCTTGGCTTCTTCAGCAGCGGCTTTTTTGGCCTCTTCTTCAGCAGCCTTTTTCGCTTCTTCTTCAGATTTCTTCTTGGCTATATCAGCCAATTGTTTCTCTTCGGCCTTTTTGGCTTCGGCGGTCTTCTTGGCTTCGTCGGCTTTTTTGGCTTCGTCAGCCTTTTTCGCCTCGTCTGCTTTTTTCGACTCGTCGGCCTTCTTGGCCTCCTCGGCTTTTTGAGCCGCTTCTTCTTTCTTTTGTTCCGCAGCGGCCTTGATCTCTTCCTGCTCGACCTTCTTCTGCTCCATCTGCTCGACTTCGGTCTGGCGCGCGGCGGATTTCTTCGCCTCACCCGCAATCTTCTGATTGGTCTGGGTGGTTGCCTGACTTTTCGATTTCAGCTGGTAGAGGGTCGCCTGGACAATCGGTTTGGCCGGCGGCAGCTCTGGTGTGAAGGCAAAACTGACGAACAGCATGCCGAACACCAGCACGTGCAGGACAATTGCCAGAACACTAGGCCAGAAGTAGCTCTCCGAGGCGGACGGCTCTCGCTGTTGCTGCATCAGGGGGCCTCGGTAATCAAACCAACATTACCGACCCCGGCTTTCTGCAACCCGCCCATGGCGCCCATGACGGAACCATAGTCGACGGTCTTGTCACCGCGGATGAAGACCTGGGTTCGCTTGCCGCCTTCAGTGCCGGCACGAATGATCTTGGTCACCGCGTCGGTCATTTGCGGCAGGGTCATGGCCCTGTCCTGTTGCTTCTCGGTATCGACTTCGCTGCCAAGGTTCCAGTAATAGGTCTTGTCAGCCTTGATCGAAATGGTCAGGACCTGAGTGTTGTTGTCCTGCGGCAAGGCTTCGCTGGAAACCTTGGGCAGATCAACTTTCACGCCCTGATTGAGCATCGGCGCGGTCACCATGAAGATGACCAGCAGTACCAACATCACGTCGATGTAAGGCACCACGTTCATCTCGGCGACCGGCTTGCGCTTTTTGCGAGCTCGAGCGATTAAAGCCATTGGAAATTACCTGCTTATTCTTCGCTGGTGTGCACTTTGCGGTGCAGGATCGCCTGGAATTCATCGGCGAAGGTGTAGTAGCGGCCCAGCAAGGTTTCGCTGCGAGCGGCGAAACGGTTGTAAGCGATTACCGCAGGGATCGCGGCGAACAGACCGATCGCGGTGGCGATCAGGGCTTCGGCGATACCCGGGGCCACGGTGGCCAGAGTCGCTTGCTGAGCGCTGGCCAGTCCGCGGAAGGAGTTCATGATGCCCCACACGGTACCGAACAGACCGATGTACGGGCTGACCGAACCGACGGTGGCGAGAAACGGCAGGCTCTGCTCCAGTTTCTCTTCTTCGCGGGAGATGGCGACGCGCATGGCACGGGCCACGCCTTCCATGACTGCTTCAGGGTCGACACCTGGCTGCTGACGCAGACGGGAGAACTCCTTGAAGCCGGCGCGAAAGATCTGCTCGACGCCCGAGTCCGGATCCGGGTTGCTGCCCGCCTGACGGTACAGCTTGGACAGGTCGATACCCGACCAGAAGCGCTCTTCGAAGCTCTCCAGGGCGCGTCGACCGGCGCGCAGCAGATTGCTGCGCTGAAAGATCATGATCCATGAGGTCACCGATGCGGCCACCAGGGTCAACATTACCAACTGCACCACGATGCTGGCATTGCTGACCAGGCTCCACATGGAGGAATGGTCGACGACGTTAGCTTCCACGCTTTATCTCCTGCTTTGAGTGTGTACCCGGGCCGACCGCGTCGGCGAAGGCCGCACGCAAGTCTTCGGGAAGGGCCCGGGGTTTCAAACTGTTAGTGCGCACACAGGCCACCAAAAACTGCCCTTCACAGAGCAGCACATTATCCGTCGCCCGCCTGACCTGCTGTTTAAAGCGCAGGCTGGCACGGTTCAATTCGATTACATCAGCGCTTACCAGCAGTTCGTCGTCCAGTCGCGCCGGCGCGTGATAGCGCGCTTCGCTGGAGTGCACGACAAACAACAGGTCCTCCCCGGCAAGCGCAGATTGGGCAAAGCCCAGCTCGCGAAGCCGCTCTGTTCGAGCCCGTTCCATAAACTTGAGGTAATTAACGTAATACACGATGCCGCCCGCATCGGTGTCCTCGTAATAAACGCGACAACGATGTGCGAACGGCTCAAGCCCGTTTTGCGCGCGCATACTCTAGTGCTTACTCCTCAGGTTGCCAATCCGGCCAGGCAACTGTTTTTCATGGTTTCAGGGCATTACCGCAAAAGTACCGTCGTCTGACAGTACAAACCCTGAATAAATCGCCAAAAAATGTGTATCAATCGTCCACGGCATCAAGAAACTCGTCTGCCACGGGCATTTCACCCATTCGTGACGGAATGTTTAAACCGAAGTGCAGGTACGCATGCCGCGTCACCACCCTGCCCCGTGGTGTACGCATGATGTAGCCCTGTTGAATCAGGTACGGCTCCAGCACATCTTCAATGGTGTGGCGCTCTTCGCTGATGGCCGCTGCCAGACTGTCGATGCCGACCGGGCCGCCATCGAACTTCTCGATCATGGTCAACAGCAGACGCCGGTCCTGATGATCGAAACCGTGTTCGTCGACGTCCAGCAGGTTCAGCGCCAGATCCGCCACCGCTTTGGTGATGTGACCCTTGGCGCGCACTTCGGCGAAGTCACGCACCCGGCGCAACAAACGGTTGGCGATCCGCGGGGTGCCACGGGCGCGACGTGCGATCTCGAACGAACCTTCCGGATCCAGCGGCAGGCCGAGAATGGCTGCCGAACGACTGACAATCGTCGCCAGATCAGCCGTGCTGTAGAACTCAAGACGCTGGACAATACCAAAGCGGTCACGCAACGGGTTGGTCAGCATGCCGGCGCGAGTGGTCGCCCCCACCAGAGTGAACGGCGGCAGATCAAGCTTGATCGAACGCGCGGCCGGCCCTTCACCGATCATGATGTCGAGCTGGAAATCTTCCATCGCCGGGTACAGCACTTCTTCAACGATCGGCGACAGGCGATGGATTTCGTCGATAAACAACACGTCATGCGGTTCAAGATTGGTCAACAACGCCGCCAGATCACCCGGACGCTCAAGCACCGGCCCGGATGTGCTCTTGATCGACACGCCCATTTCCTGGGCGATGATGTTGGCCAGCGTGGTCTTGCCCAGACCCGGCGGGCCGAAGATCAGCGTGTGGTCGAGGGATTCGCTACGGCCGCGAGCAGCCTGGATGAACAGCTCCATCTGCTCGCGCACGGTCGGCTGGCCAATATAGTCGGCCAGACTGACCGGGCGAATGGCGCGGTCCTGGACTTCTTCGCGCTCGCGCGGACTGTGCGCGGCGGTGATCAGACGATCAGCTTCAATCACTTAAATCATTCCCTTCAGGGCGCGGCGGATCAGGTCTTCACTGCTCAAATTCTTGTCCTTGATGGCGGTAATCGCCTTGCTCGCTTCCTGCGGCTTGTAGCCCAGGGAAATCAGCGCGCTGACCGCATCGTTCTCGGCGGTATTGACCGGCGCCGGGCCGTCCGGCTGATTCGGTACCAGCGCGAACATGGCCGGCGACGTCTCCCAGGCCTTGAAGCGGTCTTTCAACTCAACCAGCAAGCGCTCTGCGGTTTTCTTGCCAACACCGGGCACTTTGGTCAACGCCGAGGTGTCCTGCGACTGCACGCAGCGGATCAGCTCGTCGACTTCCAGGCTCGACATCAAGGCCAGGGCCAATTTTGGCCCGACACCATTGAGACGGATCAACTCGCGAAAAAAGTCTCGCTCACGCTTGCCGGCAAAACCATAGAGTAACTGCGCGTCTTCGCGTACGACCAAATGGGTGTGCAGGGTCAGCGGTTCACCGACCGACGGCAGACGATAAAGGGTGGTCATGGGCACTTCCAGCTCATACCCGAGGCCGTTTACATCCAGAATCAGGTGCGGCGGCTGCTTCTCAGCCAGGGTGCCGCGCAAGCGTCCAATCACGTTTAAGATCCTTGAGCGTTGGCCAGCCGTGGGCTGGCGACAATCGGAGCGAAAGACTCGGGCCGACGACACAGGCGCGAAAGTCCACACTCCATAAATTTGATGCTGATGCTATCAGAGACGCAGGCGCCCGCCACGACTGCGTGCGGTTCCCAAGCCGTGTGGCAGCAGACTGGAACGTGTGTGCGCGTGGCAAATGGCAATGGCCAGGGCGTCCGAGGCATCGATTTGTGGTTTGCTGGTCAGTTTGAGCATGTGCATGACCATCATCTGCACTTGTTCTTTATTGGCGGCACCGGTGCCGACCACTGCCTGTTTGACCTGAGTGGCCGTGTACTCGGCGATCTCCAGGCATTCTTCTGCGCCCGCCACGATGGCGGCGCCACGGGCCTGGCCGAGCTTCAGCGCCGAATCGGCGTTTTTCGCCATGAACACCTTTTCGATGCCCATGGTCACCGGGCCGTAGGTCTGGATGATTTCGCGTACGCCGCGATAGACGATTTGCAGGCGTTCGTGCAGCTCGCCCGCACCGGTACGGATGCAGCCGGAAGCCACATAGATACAGCCGCCACGCCCGGTATCGCGAACAATCCCGTAACCGGTGATGCGCGAACCGGGGTCGATACCAAGAATTAAAGTCATAACGCCTGCAGAAATTGATGCGAAAGCTGAGGGTACATGTAGGAGCTGCCGAAGGCTGCGATCTTTTGATCTTTCAAAAACAGAAAGATCGCAGCCTTCGGCAGCTCCTACAGGTGAAGTGTAGAGCCAGCAAAAACTGCGACCTTTCTATTTGCATCAACCGAGCTGAGCAGCCACGTCTTCCGGAATGTCCGCATTGGAATAGACGTTCTGCACGTCATCCAGATCCTCAAGCATGTCGATCAGCTTGAGCACCTTCTCCGCGCCTTCCAGATCCAGTTCGGCGCTAGTGGTCGGCTGCATGACGATCTCCGCGTCATCACCCTTGAATCCAGCGGCTTCCAGCGCGTTACGCACCGCATAGAAGCTGGTGAACGAGGTGAACACATCGATCGAACCGTCTTCGTGGCTGACCACGTCATCGGCATCGGCTTCCAGCGCCGCTTCAGTCAGCGCGTCTTCATCGACGCCCGGCGCGAAGCTGATCTGGCCTTTGCGCTCGAACAAGTAAGCCACCGAACCGTCGGTGCCGAGGTTGCCACCACACTTGCTGAACGCATGACGCACAGCGGCTGCGGTACGGTTACGGTTGTCGGTCATGCACTCGACCATCACCGCCACGCCGCCCGGGCCGTAACCTTCGTAGGTCAGCTCTTCTACGTTGTCCGCTTCGGTGGCACCGGCGCCGCGCGCGACGGCACGGTCGATGATGTCGCGGCTCATGTTCGCGCTCAACGCCTTGTCCAGCGCCAGACGCAGACGCGGGTTGGAGCCCGGGTCACCGCCGCCTTGGCGGGCCGCAACGGTCAGTTCGCGGATCCACTTGGTGAAGATCTTGCCTCTCTTGGCATCCTGACGTTCTTTGCGGTGCTTGATGTTCGCCCACTTGGAATGACCTGCCATAACTCGCTCCGAATTCTCTTTGAAACGTTGCCCGCCCTGCTCATGCAGTGGCCAGCAAACAAAAAATCTCGACCTGCTCTCTATAGATAGAAAAAAGGCGCATCCGAAGATGCGCCTTCAGGCCCGTCTTACTCAGCCTTTGGCGTTTCGCGCAAACGAATGTGCAGTTCGCGCAATGCCTTGGCATCCACCACACCCGGCGCCTGCGTCATCACGTCGGCAGCACTTTGGGTTTTCGGGAAGGCGATCACTTCACGGATCGACTGGGCGCCAGTCATCAGCATGACCAGACGGTCCAGACCGAAGGCCAGACCACCGTGCGGCGGTGCACCGTACTTCAGCGCGTCGAGCAGGAAGCCGAATTTCTCTTCCTGTTCCGCTTCATCGATACCCAGCAGACGGAATACCGACTGTTGCATCTCTTTGCGGTGGATACGGATCGAACCGCCACCCAGTTCGGTGCCGTTCAGCACCATGTCGTACGCGCGGGACAGAGCGCCAGCCGGGTTGGCTTCGAGCTCTTGCGGCGTGCACTTCGGTGCGGTGAACGGGTGGTGCAACGCGGAGAAGCTGCCATCGTCGTTTTCTTCGAACATCGGGAAGTCGACGACCCACATTGGCGCCCACTCGCAGGTCAGCAGCTTGAGGTCGTGACCGAGCTTGATACGCAGTGCGCCCAAGGCTTCGCTGACGATCTTGGCCTTGTCGGCGCCGAAGAACACGATGTCGCCATCGACTGCGCCAACGCGATCAAGGATCACGTTCAGCTTGTCTTCAGGGATGTTTTTCACGATCGGCGATTGCAGGCCTTCAACACCGGCAGCACGCTCGTTGACCTTGATGTACGCCAGGCCCTTGGCACCGTAGATGCCGACGAACTTGGTGTAGTCGTCGATCTGCTTGCGCGGCATGCTCGCCCCGCCTGGAACGCGCAGTGCGGCGATACGGCATTTCGGATCGTTGGCCGGGCCGCTGAACACTTTGAAATCGACTTCTTTGAGTTGATCGGCAACGTCGACCAGCTCCAGCGGGTTACGCAGGTCTGGCTTGTCGGAACCGTAACGGCGCATGGCTTCTTCGAAAGTCATGTGCGGGAAGTCGCCGAATTCCAGACCCAGCACCTCCTTGAACAGGTTGCGGATCATTTCTTCGGTCAGACCCATGATCTCTTTTTCATCGAGGAAGCTGGTCTCGATGTCGATCTGGGTGAATTCTGGCTGACGGTCAGCACGCAGGTCTTCGTCGCGGAAGCACTTGGCAATCTGGTAGTAACGGTCGAAACCGGCAACCATCAGCAGTTGCTTGAACAACTGCGGCGATTGCGGCAGCGCGAAGAACGAACCGGCGTGGGTACGGCTTGGCACCAGATAGTCACGTGCGCCTTCTGGAGTTGCACGGGTGAGGATCGGTGTTTCAACGTCGAGGAAGCCGTTCTCGTCGAGGAAGCGACGGATGCTGGTGGTCATGCGCGAGCGCAGACGCAGCTTCTCGGCCATTTCCGGACGACGCAGGTCGAGGAAGCGATAACGCAGACGGGTTTCTTCGCCAACGTCGGAGAACTCGTTCAGCGGGAACGGCGGGGTTTCCGACTCGTTCAGCACTTCCAGTTCATAACCCAGCACTTCGATCATGCCCGACGCCATGTTGGCGTTGGTGGCACCGGCCGGACGCAGACGCACCTTGCCGGTGATCTTCACGACGTACTCGCTGCGCACGCGATCGGCAGCGGCGAAGCTCTCGGCGCGATCCGGATCGAATACCACCTGGGCCAGACCGTCACGATCACGGATATCGAGGAAAATCACCCCGCCGTGGTCGCGACGACGGTGAACCCATCCGCAAAGGGTAATTTCCTGGCCTTCCAGGCTTTCGTTCAGTTGGCCGCAATAGTGGCTGCGCATCATGGTCGTGGTTCGCTTCTCGTAATTCGAAAAATTCGGTGGAGCTCCCGTTGCTTTTCAAGCAATGCGGAACTCACGCGTGTCGTTCAACCTGAGGTTGAACCCTAGTCAGATTTGTCGCCACCGGCCAGGTTCTTCTTGGCGCCGGTCTTGAAATCGGTTTCGTACCAACCGCCGCCACTCAGGCGAAAGCCTGGCATCGACAGTTGTTTCTTGAGCTCTGGTGCCTGACAGGCAGGGCAGTCGACCAGCGGGGCCTCGCTGATCTTTTGAATGGCTTCCAACTGATGACCACAGGAAGCACATTGATAATCGTACATCGGCATGGGGGTGTCTCGGCGATCAGATTGCCACCGCGCGCGGGGCTTTGCGGCGAAAGAGCGGGATTATATCGATTAAATGCGGCCTGTGCAGCCGTAAGACTGCACAGGCCCCACCCTTGTTTGCAACCGGCGTTTCAGAGCGATTCGGCCGGTGCTGTCTCCTTCACACCATTCATGACGCACACCACCCGCACCAGCGCGCTGAAATTTCTCACCCCGCCGTGACGCAGATGCACTTCACGGTCGACGTGGGACAACAGCGAGCTGATCGAACAGCAGTTGTCTGCGGCCATATTGCCAAGGATGTTCCAGTAAACCCGCTCCAGCCGCAGGCAGGTCGCGTAACCGTTCAGACGCACGGATCGCGACGATGGCTGAACCAATGCCATGTCGAATTCGTGGACGAACGGATCAACTTTGAATTCATGCGGCAAGCCGACAATCCTGTCGCCTCGCCTGTCTCCCTCTACCATATCGGTGACACTCCTTTGCCATCTCTGCTTGTTTGAAAAGTCACATCCTGTGGCTTTCATAAAAGCGCAGACACAAAGTTATATCCAGACGACTTATTGACCGTCACCGTAGGATAAGCCAACGACACAGGTAGGATTGCGGACAGCGCACGAGCCCCCCCCTGCTGACGGGCCCGCGCGCCCGAGGATTACGCTTCCAGCAGTGAGCGCAGCATCCACGCAGTTTTCTCGTGAACCTGCATGCGCTGGGTCAGCAGGTCTGCGGTGGGCTCATCGCTGACCTTGTCGAGCAGCGGAAAAATGCCACGCGCGGTGCGGGTCACGGCTTCCTGGCCATCGACCAGTTGCTTGATCATGTCCTCGGCACTCGGCACGCCGACTTCCTCCTTGATCGAAGAAAGGCGCGCGTACGTGGCATAGGCGCCCGGCGCCGGAAAGCCCAAGGCGCGAATCCGCTCGGCGATCGAGTCTACGGCCAGCGCCAGTTCGTTGTACTGCTCTTCGAACATCAAGTGCAGCGTGCGAAACATCGGACCGGTGACGTTCCAGTGGAAGTTATGGGTTTTCAGATACAGCACGTAGGTGTCTGACAGCAGACGCGATAAGCCTTCGACGATGGACTTGCGATCTTCTTCACTGATACCGATATCGATTGCCATGTTTACCCCCTAACGGCGATTGAATTCATCCAACAGGTGCAGACCCACTCTAGCAAGCCTGCCGACACCCCGCAGCCCGGATCGGGTTCAGGCGCTGCGACAAATCGACCGACGCCATGCCGCTGGCCGGGCTGATTTGAGTAGCCGCAGGCTTTGCTGTTAAATAGGCAGTGTGTCGCCATGCCCCATTTTTCGGGGCGTTGCGCATAGGCTGATGCCGTGAACGTGTCCACCGCCTCTTATTTTGTTCCGAAGCGAACCGTGCGCCTTCAGCTCTTCCTTGTGAGCCGTCATAAACGTGAGCCAATCAAAATGTTGAAAATCGTCCACCTGCTAATGGGCGCAGCGGCATTGCTGCTGTCGTTCATACCCAGCTTGAAATCCGAAGCCGTTCCCTACCTGCAACAACCCGATGCACTTTACCTGGCCTTTTTCGGCCTGCTGAACCTGGTGATTGCCCCAGTGATTCCTTACTGGAACAAAGGCCCTCGTCAGCATCTGCAAAACCTCGTCAGCGCTCTTCTGGTGCTGACCGTCGTCCTGCAAACCTTGACCCTGATCGCCCCGATGCCCGTCATCGCCGGCCAGCCAGCCGTGCTGTTCACCCTGGTGATTGCACTGGTTGCCGTGGTCTTGCATCTGGCTGTGAGCTTCTATCGTTCTTCACCTGTTGCCGCTCCAACCAGCTATGACATGACCAATCGCGATACCGGTACCGTCAAGTGGTTCAACACTTCCAAAGGCTTCGGATTTATCTCCCGGGATTCCGGCGATGATATTTTCGTGCACTTTCGCGCGATCCGTGGCGAAGGTCACCGCGTACTGGTCGAAGGCCAGCGCGTGGAGTTCTCGGTGATGAACCGCGACAAAGGCCTGCAAGCCGAGGACGTGATCGCCGCTCTGCCGCGACGCTGATTCAGGCATAAAAAAACCGCGAACAGCTTGCTGCTCGCGGTTTTTTTTCGCCTGATGAAAACCACTCGCTTCAGTAGTGTGGCGGCGGCGCCTCATCTTCAAAGGACTCGAACTGGCCAACCATCTCTTCCTGACGCTTGAGCAGGGCCGCCATCTGCAACTGCAGACGCTCGACCACACGCTGCTGGGCCACCAGCACGTCGTTCAACGCCTGAATAGTGTCATCCTGAAACGCCAGGCGGCTTTCCAGATCGGTAACGCGTTCTTCCAGACTCATGACTCAGCCCTCCACAAAGGTGAAATGCTCGGTCAGGACCAGCCGCAACCGTTCGCGAATGGCAGCGACCTGCTCGGCACTATATGGCTTGGCCGGGTGCTTGCCCCAGACCGGTGCCGGCCAGGCTGCGTCGTCGCGTTTGCGCACAATCACATGCATGTGCATCTGGCTGACAACGTTACCCAAGGTCGCGACGTTCATCTTGTCGGCATCGAACAGATCCTTGAGCAGCTCCGCGAGCGCGGTGGTTTCCTGCCACAGCTGCTGTTGATCGGCGACATCCAACTGAAACAACTCACTGATATCGTCGCGACGAGGCACCAGGATGAACCAAGGGTAGTTGGCATCATTGGACAGCAGCAGTCGGCAGAGAGGGAAATCACCGATGGTCAGCGTGTCCTGTTGAAGTCGTGAATCTAAAGCAAACACTGCGCGCACTCCCGGCTGATCTTCATTATTCAGCTTAGCGGCCCTCCTCGCGAACGGCGCAACCAAGCGACAGGACGGCAGCATACCTGCGAATGCGCCAGCCTTCACGAAGGCTTGATGACGAACCGCTGCAAACGCCCCAGGATGGGACATTTACTCGCGCCATGCACCAGCACAGCACCAAGACACACTTCAAGCGTGGAGAAATGACCGAGAAAGGCTGACTCGTTCAGCATCCAGCCAGCTCTCAACTGTATGAATACCGAACAGCTGTAAAATTTTTTGCACCAAAAACGCACAGTGCGTCTACGCTCACTGCGTCAGGCATCCGCCAAATACTCACTGGCGGGGTGAACCGGTAACGTTTTTGGTTGTCACGCTCGATCCTGCGAGTGGCAACACCATAGAAGGAATGGCGTCAAGCCCTGATAAAAAGGGGCTTGGCATCCAGCATTTATGAGGTTTTTACAGTGACAGGCGGGCGTTCAGAAAAATAACCGCAGCGAAATTGCGGTTTGTGCACGCTTGTTGCATTCGTACCCATATGGACTATAAGCGCACCACTGGAAGTGGATGCCTTAAGCCCCATAAGAACAGTGGCAGGGTTGCCCGATGGAGATTCAAGTGTTTTGCCAGGGACTCTTTTTTACCGATGCAAAAAGGCCCATAAACAGCGAGAAAGTTGTCAGTCCGGCTGCGTCGGTACTGTGAATTTGCGACATCCACCACGCCATTTGCGACACCGTCGTAAAGATGCTGAAAGGTTGGATTAGCAAGTATCGCCAACATTGTCGGCGTGATATAAGTTTGCGCCGACACAAAAAGAAAGAGCCGCCCAGATAATAAAACAGGTGGGACGGCAGTACTCTTCTAAAACCAAAGGAGCAAATCACGATGCGCGTGATGAAGTGGAGCATGATCGCACTGGCAGTTGCTGCAGCCGCCAGTACTCAAGTGGCTACGGCCGCACCGTTTGTAAGTGACCAGGCTGAAGCGAAAGGCTTTGTTGAAGACGCGAAGCTTGATGTGTTGCTGCGCAACTATTACTTCAACCGCGACAAGAAGAACACCACCTCCAATGATTCGAAAGACTGGACCCAGGGTTTCCTGAGCAACTTCAGCTCCGGCTACACCCAAGGCACCGTCGGTGTTGGTGTTGATGCATTCGGTTACCTGGGCATCAAGCTTGATGGCGGCGACGGCACCACCGGCTCGGGCAACATGAGCACTGACTCCCAAGGTCATAACCACGACTCCCTCGGTAAAGCAGGCGCAGCAATCAAGGCCCGTATCTCCAAGACCGAGCTGAAATTCGGTGAGTTCCAGCCAAGCACCGCTCCAGTCTTCGCCGTCGGCGGCTCCCGTCTGATTCCTCAGACCGCTACCGGTTTCCAACTGCAGAGCAGCGAAATCCAGAATCTGGACCTGGAAGCAGGTCACTTCTACTCGGCCTCCAGCCAGGACGAGATGAACAGCAGCGGCGAACTGCACTCGCAGTACTCCAGCACCACTGAAAACCCTGTCACTGGCAAAACCATGGACTTCGCCGGTGGTAAATACGGCATCACCGACAACCTGAGCGTCTCGCTCTATGGTTCGAAGTTCAAGGACATCTGGAACCAGTACTACAGCAACGTGAACCTCACCACCCCGATCAGTGGTGACACTTCGCTGAACACCGATTTCAACATCTATCGCACCACCGACACCGGGGATGCAAAAGCAGGCGAAATCAGCAACACCACGTTCTCCCTGGCAACTGCGCTCTCGTTCCTGAAAGCACACACCGTTACCCTGGCCTTCCAGAAGGTCAACGGTGATACGCCGTTCGACTACGTCGGTGTGGGTGACAACAACCGCGGTGGCGACTCGATCTTCCTGGCCAACTCCATCCAGTACTCCGACTTCAACGGTCCGAACGAAAAATCTGCACAGGTTCGTTATGACCTGAAAATGGCTGAGTACGGCGTTCCGGGCCTGAGCTTCATGACCCGTTACGTGAAGGGCTGGGACATCGACGGCGACAAGATGGCTGCTGACAGCCCATACCGTGCTTACGGTTATGGCGAAGATGGCAAGCATCACGAAACCAACCTTGAAGCCAAATACGTTGTTCAGGCCGGCCCTGCCAAAGACCTGTCCTTCCGTATTCGTCAAGCATGGCACCGTGGTAACACCGACCAGGCTGAAGGCGATGTCAACGAGTTCCGTTTGATCGTCGACTACCCACTGTCGATCCTGTAATCGCCAACATTTAGTTTGCGGTAACAACAAAAAGGCCCATCTTGCGATGGGCCTTTTTTATTGCCTGTCACTTGCAATAGTTGCCTGACCGATAAGTCAGGCAATTAATTAGCAACCTATCATTGTGTTGCCGATTCCTGCACCACACGAATCACGCGTTGCGGAAAAGGAATATCAATGCCGGCAGTCTTTAAACGATCACGCGACTGTTCGTTAAACATGAACATCACGTCCCAATAGTCTGCAGTTTTAACCCACACACGCAGGGAAACAGTGATCGAGCTGTCACCCAGCGTCGAAATCACTGCCTGTGGCGCAGGATCCTGCAACACACGCTCATCCTTGGCCAGATCCAGCAGCACCTGACGGGCCTTCTGCAGATCCGCCTCGTAATCGACACCGACATCAAATACCACTTTGCGGGTTGGCTGACGGTTGGTATTGGTGATGATGCCGTTCGACAGATTGCCGTTCGGCACGATGATGGTCTTGTTGTCGCCGGTACGCAGCACCGTGTGGAAAATCTGGATGCTGTCGACGGTACCCGCCACACCTTGTGCTTCGATCCAGTCACCGATACGGAACGGACGGAACAGCAGAATCAGCACGCCACCAGCGAAGTTCGCCAGGCTGCCCTGCAAGGCCAGACCGATCGCCAGGCCGGCAGCACCGATCGCAGCAACAAACGAGGTGGTTTCTACACCGATCATCGAAGCGACGCTGACAATCAGCAGCACTTTGAGAATGATGTTCGCCAGGCTGCTGATAAAGCCTTGCAGCGCCAGATCAGCGTTACGCAGGGCCAGCAGACCGCCGAGTTTTTGCGTGACCTTGTTGATCAGCCACCAGCCGATGGCCAGGGTAATCACGGCCAGCAGCACGCGACTGCCGTATTCCATGATCATCGGGATCCACGCCTGGGACGCCTTGACCAGGTTGTCCACCTCAGCATTCAAATCCATGTTCTATCTCCTGATTTCCGGCTTCCCGGGCTGTAAAAAATCAGCGGCAGAAAGACCGACCCCGCTGGGGCTCAATCGTTTCTGCCGTTGCTTGGGCCTCGGACGCTGAAAACGCCGAGAGGTTCCCGACCGAAAAGCTTAGTCGCGGAAGTTGTTGAACTGCAGGGGCATGCCGAATTCCTTGGCCCGCAGTGCCGCGATGGCCTCTTGCAGGTCATCGCGCTTCTTGCCGGTCACACGCACCTGCTCGCCCTGAATGGCGGCCTGTACTTTGAGCTTGGCATCCTTGATGTGGCCGACGATTTTCTTCGCCAGTTCCTTGTCGATACCTTCCTTGAGCACGGCGTCCTGCTTCATCAGCTTGCCCGAAGCGTAGGCGTCTTTGACTTCAAGGCACTGCACGTCGATCTTGCGCTTGACCAGCGCCAGCTTGAGGATTTCGATCATCGCTTCCAGCTGGAATCCGGCTTCAGCGGTCAGGCTGACGGTGAGGTCCTTTTCCTTGAACTCGAAGCTGCCTTTGCCTTTCAGGTCATAACGACGATCGAGTTCCTTCACGGCGTTCTCGACCGCGTTGGTGAGTTCGTGTTTGTCCAGTTCGGATACCACGTCGAACGACGGCATGTAATCTCTCCAATAAAAAGGCGCGCTCGATGTGGATGGAGCGCGCTTGGCTTGCGGTTAAAATCGGGCTCATTATAACGGGTCTTTTCCCACCGACACGGCGAGCCGCACATGCCTGTACGCAATCGAGCAAAAAACTGATGGCCACCACCTGGCATGTACTGGGCGCGGGCAGTCTCGGCACGCTGTGGGCCACGCGTCTGGCTCGCGCCGGCCTGCCGGTCAGGCTGATCGTGCGTGATGCCGAACGCTTGCAAAGCTATCAGGCTGCGGGCGGTTTGACGCTGGTGGAGCAAGGTGTGGCCAGCACCTATGCGGTTCCCGGCGAAACACCCGACAGCCCCGAGCCGATCCGCCGTTTGCTGGTGGCCTGCAAAGCCTACGACGCAGAAAACGCCGTCGCCCGCCTCGCCCCACGACTGACAGCGGACGCCGAACTGATCCTTCTGCAAAACGGCCTCGGCAGTCAGGACGCCGTCGCCAACCGGGTGCCAATGGCACGCTGCATCAGCGCTTCAAGCACCGAGGGTGCGTTTCGCGATGGCGACTGGCGCGTGGTGTTTGCCGGCCACGGCTTTACCTGGCTCGGCGACGCTGGCCATCCGGTCGCGCCGATCTGGCTGGACGATCTGGATGCGGCGAAAATCCCCCACGAATGGAGCACCGACATCCTCACGCGCTTGTGGCGCAAACTGGCACTCAACTGTGCGATCAATCCGTTGACCGTGCTGTACAATTGCCGCAACGGTGGTTTGCAGGAACACCATTGCGAGGTCGCCACCCTGTGCGCCGAACTCGCTGAGTTGCTGGAGCGTTGCGGCCAGCCGGCCGCCGCCGACAATCTGCAACAGGAAGTCGAGAGGGTCATCCACGCGACCGCCACCAATTACTCCTCGATGTACCAGGACGTCGCCAACCAGCGCCGTACCGAAATCAGCTATCTATTGGGCCACGCCTGCAAAGTCGCCGCGCGCCATCAGTTGAATCTGCCGCACCTCAGTCAATTGCAGCAACGACTGGTCGCTCATCTACGCAGCCTCGGATTGCCCAGCGACTGAGCAGCGGCTACGCTGGCCACTTGTTCCTCTGCTGCGATAAACCTGATGCCATTGCGCCAGCGTCTCGAAAACCTGCCGGTCGGCCAGAAACTGCTGGCCGCCCTGCTGGTGCTGTTGACCACCGTCCTGCTGGTCGCCAACCTGACCTTTATCAGCGCCGCCTATTACATCTCCCAGGAAAGCATGGCACCGCAGGCCTTGCAGACCATCGGCCGGCTGATTGCCAACCCGAGTCTGGTCAGCGAAGCCCTGCAATCACCGCAAAGCGCCGAGCGCTTGCTCAAAGAACTCGACAGTTACTCACCGCTGCGCGCCGCCGCACTGTATGACGGCAAGGGCGAACGCCTGGCGCAAGTCCAGCACGGCGACAAACTCAGCCTGCCAGAGCGCTATAGGCACATCGAAGCGTGGCAACTCACCGAATTTCGCAGCAACCAGTTGATCACCCTGCCCCGCCCCGGCACCGCACCGGGCCATCTGTTGCTGGTGGCCAGCAGCGAACTGCCGATGGCGTTCTATACCGGCACCCTGACCGCTAGCCTCGGCATTCTGATTTTCAGCGTGCTGTTGTGGCTGGTGATTGCCCGGCAGATCAAACGCCTGATCACCCGACCGATTCATCAGCTCGAGGAGTTGTCCCGTCAGGTGACCCGCGAAGAGAACTACGCCCTGCGCGCCTCACGCGGCAATCATGACGAAATCGGCAGTCTCGCCGAGGCGTTCAATACCATGCTGTCGCGCATCGAAGCCCGCGAGCAGCAACTCAAGCGTGCCCGCGATGACTCGCAAGCCGCGTACGATCAGGCGCAGGGGCTGGCCGAGGAAACCCGCCACACCAACCGCAAACTGGAACTGGAAGTCCAGGTGCGCAGCAAGATCGAGAAGAAGCTCACCGGCTTCCAGAACTACCTCAACAGCATCATCGACTCGATGCCCTCGGCGCTGATCGCCCTCGACGAGCAGCTCTACGTCACCCAGTGGAATCAGGAAGCCAGTGCCCTCTCCGGCACACGACTGGACGAGGCACTGAACCAGCCAATTTTCCTTGCCTTCGAACCGCTCAAGCCGTTTTTGCCGCAGCTCAAGCAGACTGTCGAGCAGCACACCGTGGCGAAAATCGAGCGAGTGACGTGGTTCAAGGACGATGAACCGAAGCATTACGCGCTGACGTTCTATCCATTGATGGGCGGTGCCGGGCGTGGCGTGGTGATCCGTATCGATGACATCACCCAGCGTCTGTCGCTGGAAGAAATGATGGTGCAATCGGAAAAAATGCTCTCGGTCGGTGGTCTCGCCGCCGGCATGGCCCATGAAATCAACAACCCCCTGGGCGCGATTCTGCACAACGTGCAGAACATCCGCCGACGCCTGTCCGCCGATTTGCCGAAGAACCTCGAAACCGCCGAGCAACTGGGCATTGAGCTGGACACCGTGAACCGCTATTTGCAGGGCCGCGAAGTCCCGCAGTTGCTCGACGGTATCCAGCAGGCCGGCGCTCGCGCGGCGAAAATCGTCACGCACATGCTCAGCTTCAGCCGCCGCAGCACCCGACAAATGGCGCCGTGCGATCTGCCGGCATTGATCGATCAAGCGGTGGAAATCGCCGGCAACGACTTCGATCTGGCCATCGGTTTCGACTTCAAGGGCCAGGCGATCATCCGTCAGTTCGACCCGGCGCTCGGTCCGGTGCCGGGCACCGCCAATGAACTTGAGCAAGTGCTGCTCAACCTGTTGAAAAATGCCGCGCAAGCCATTCACCAGCGTGAAGACGACAGCGAGCCGGGGCGAATCATCCTGCGCACCAAGCTCAATCCACCGTGGGCCGAAATTCAGGTGGAGGACAACGGCATCGGCATGAGCGAGAACGTACGCAAACGCACGTTCGAGCCGTTCTTCACCACCAAGGAAATCGGTCAGGGCACCGGGCTTGGCTTGTCGGTGTCGTACTTCATCATCACCAACAATCACAAAGGGCAGATGGAGGTGCAGTCAGCACCGGGCCAGGGCACCTGTTTCACCTTGCGCCTGCCGTTGTCGCAACCGCTGCCCATCGCTGCCGAAACCAATCAATTATCGAGGTAACCCATGGGCTTTCGCCTGTCGAAAATCTACACCCGCACCGGCGACAAGGGCGAAACCGGCCTGGGCGATGGCCGCCGCGTGCCCAAGGATCACCCGCGCATCGAGGCCATCGGCGAGGTCGATACGCTGAACAGTCAGGTCGGCGTGCTGCTGGCCGGGTTGATTGCCGAGCGCGACACGTTTCCAGGGCTGAATGAACTGATCGAGGTGTTGGCGCCTTGTCAGCATCGCTTGTTTGATCTGGGTGGCGAGCTGGCGATGCCGGCGTATCAGGCGTTGAATGCAGCGGAAATCGAGCGACTGGAAGCCGCGATCGATGTGTGGAACGAGGAATTGGGGCCGTTGGAGAATTTCATTTTGCCGGGTGGTTCGATGCTGATTGCCCAAGCCCATGTGTGCCGGAGTCTGGCAAGGAGTGCCGAGCGGCGTTGTCAGCATTTGAATGCGATTGAGCCGTTGGCCGGGGTTGGGCTGGCGTACATCAATCGGTTGTCGGATTTGTTGTTTGTCGCGGCGCGGATGATTGCGCGGCGGCAGGGCATTGCGGAGATTCTTTGGCAGCCGGCTGCCAAACCTGCAGAGATGTAGTGTTTGATCGGCTGCCATCGCTGGCAAGCCAGCTCCCACAGGTTTCGTGTTGTACACAACATTTGTGAACGACGCAAAACCTTGTGGGAGCTGGCTTGCCAGCGATGAGGCCTGCAGCCTTTACAGAGAATCAGGCCAGAACGCGCGAATCCCCGCCACACCCTGTGCACCAATGCCCCAGGCTTTTTCGCGTTCCGCCGGACCAACCCCGCCCAACAGAAACACCGGTTTACTGAAGCCTTCAATCAACGCCTCAGCCTGCTCCCAGCCCAGCGGCTGCGCATCCGGGTGGGTCAGCGTCGGCTGCACCGGCGACAGCGTGACGAAATCCACGCCCATCTGCTCGGCCAGTGCCAGCTCTTCAGCGTTGTGGCACGAAGCCGCCAGCCAGCGTTCTGCGGGCAACGGACGTCCCGCAGCGGCGTACTTTCGCAATTGCGCGGAGGTGATGTGCCAACCGGCAGAGGGGAAATCACCGAGCCATTCGAACGGCCCCTTGATCATCAGTTGCGCCTTGCCTGCACACAGCCCGGCCGCATCGACCGCCAGATCGCGATACTTGGGGTCATAACCGTTCGGTGCACGCAGCTGAATCAACTTGATCCCGCCGGCAATCGCCTTCTGGATACCGCGCAGCAACGCCGGGGTTTCCAGATCCTCCGGGGTGATCAGGTATTCAGCCGGCAAACGCGCCGCCGCAACGATCGGCTGGTTGGCGGCCGGGAACTCGTAGTTCGCCAGTTCTTTCGCCGTGACCCAGGCCAACGGCTGCCCTTCGGCACCGTGCGGTTCACCGGTGAAGGCCGACACTTCCCAGACATCCAGCAAAACCTGCTTGTCCGGGTAGTCGTGACGCACTTTGATCAGCGGTCGAGCAGCACCAACGACGATACCCAGCTCTTCGTGCAGCTCCCGGGCCAGCGCCGTTTCGACCGACTCGTCAGCCTCGACCTTACCGCCGGGAAACTCCCACAGGCCGCCCTGATGCTGGGTGTCGGCACGGCGGGCGATGAGGATTTTGCCGCTGTCGTCACGAATGACGGCAGCGGCGACGTGGACGCGTTTCACGGATTCAACTCCTCCAGTCCAGCCTGTTGCCACGCCTTGAAGGCGGGCCATTGGTAGACGGTTTCAACATAGGCTTCGTCGGCGGCCGGCAGCTTCACCTGATAAGTGCGCAGACGCACGGCAATCGGCGCGAAGAAGGCATCGGCCAGACTCAAACGACCAAACAGATACGGCCCGCTCTCGGTGGCGGCGGCACGGCATTCGGCCCACAGCGCGAGCATGCGTTCGATGTCGACCTTCACTTCCGGCGGCACCGGGTTCAGCGGTGCGTCATGGTTGAGGTTGAACGGCATGTGATTGCGCATGGCGAAGAAACCGCTGTGCATTTGGGCGCAGGCGGATCGGGCTTGGGCGCGGGCGAAAATGTCGGTGGGCCATAGTTGCTCGGACGGGAACGTTTCGGCGAGGTATTCGGCGATGGCCAGCGAGTCAGCGATGGTGCCGCGCGCCGTTTGCAGCAGCGGGACTTTGGCGGTCGGCGAATGCTTGAGCAGCAGCTCGCGGGTGTCGGGTTTGCCGAGCTTGATCAGTTCTTCGCTGTAGGGAGCGCCGGTCAGCTCAAGTGCCAGGGCGGCGCGCAGGGACCAGGAGGAAAGCAGTTTGTCGCCGATGATCAGGTGCAGGGACATGGTGTGGCGCCTTTTCGTCAGAGGAAGCTTCTAAACTTGTCGTGTCTGAACCATCGCTTTCGCGAGCAAGCTCGCTCCCACAGGTTCTTGGGTGTACACAACATGTGTGAACGGCCGAAACCACTGTGGGAGCGAGCTTGCTCGCGAAGAGGCCGGCAGCCCGCTCCCACCTTTTGGATCAGGTGCGGTATTCAGCGTTGATCTTCACATACTCATGCGACAGGTCGGTGGTCCAGATGGTTTCGCTGCAATCGCCGCGACCCAACTCGATACGGATGGTGATCTCTTCCTGCTGCATCACCGCCGAACCCTGGGCTTCAGTGTAGGTCGCCGCTCGGGCGCCACGGCTGGCGATGCAAACGTCACCGAGGAACACGTCGATCTTGCTCACGTCCAGATCCGGCACGCCGGCACGGCCAACAGCGGCGAGGATACGGCCCCAGTTCGGGTCGGAGGCGAACAGCGCGGTCTTGATCAGCGGCGAGTGCGCCACGGTATAGCCGACGTCGAGGCATTCCTGATGGTTGCCGCCGCCATTCACTTCAACCGTCACGAACTTGGTCGCGCCTTCGCCGTCACGCACGATGGCCTGGGCCACGTCCATGCACACTTCGAACACCGCTTGCTTCAACTTGGCGAACAGCTCGCCTTCGGCGCGGGTGATTTCCGGCAGTGCAGCCTTGCCGGTAGCGATCAGCATGCAGCAGTCGTTGGTCGAGGTGTCGCCGTCGATGGTGATGCGGTTGAACGACTTGTTCGCGCCATCGAGCATCAAATTGTGCAGCACGTCGCGGGAGACTTTGGCGTCGGTGGCGATGTAGCCGAGCATGGTCGCCATGTTCGGGCGAATCATTCCCGCACCTTTGCTGATACCGGTGACGGTGATGGTCACGCCGTCATGCTCGAACTGGCGGCTGGCGCCCTTCGGCAGGGTGTCGGTGGTCATGATCCCGGTGGCAGCGGCTTCCCAGTTGTTTTCCGAGAGGTCGTCCAGCGCCGCTTGCAGCGCGCCTTCGATCTTCTCGACCGGCAGCGGCTCGCCGATCACACCGGTGGAGTACGGCAGGATCTGGCTGGCATCGACGCCAGTCAGCTCAGCCAGCTTCGCAGTGGTGCGTTCAGCGGCGGCCAGACCAGGCTCACCGGTGCCAGCGTTGGCATTGCCAGTGTTGGTCAGCAAATAACGCACAGCGTTCTGCACGCGTTTTTTCGCCAGAATCACCGGTGCGGCACAAAAGGCGTTCAAGGTGAACACGCCCGCCACGGTCGAGCCTTCGGCGCAGCGCATCACAACGACATCTTTGCGCCCCGGGCGCTTGATGCCGGCCGAGGCGATACCGAGTTCAAAACCGGCAACCGGGTGCAACGTTGGCAAAGGACCAAGACCAACAGCCATGAATGCGCTCCTTACTCAATGATGTCAGCACCGTCACGCGCTGCAACGGTGGTTTAAATGGCAAAACGCCGCGACGGCAGAAGCCGGTCGCGGCGCGGGTATTTCAGCGATTGAAACGGGTTTTACTGGATCTGCCCGTGGCAATGCTTGAATTTCTTGCCCGAACCGCAGTAGCACAGTTCGTTGCGGCCCAGCTTCTGCTCGTTGCGAACCGGGGCGGTAGCAAGGGCGACATCAACCTCTTCACCCAGTACTTCCGGCTGCTCCAGACCTGGCGCTTCAGCGTGTTCGAACTGCATGCGGGCGGCCAGTGCTTCGGCTTCCTGACGCAGACGTTGCTCTTCGGCTTCCGGATCTTCGCGGCGCACCTGAACGTGCGACAGCACACGGATCGAGTCGCGCTTGATTGAATCGAGCAGCTCGGAGAACAGCGTGAACGACTCGCGCTTGTATTCCTGCTTCGGGTTCTTCTGAGCGTAGCCACGCAGGTGGATACCGTGACGCAGGTGGTCCATTGTCGACAGGTGGTCTTTCCACAGATCGTCCAGCACGCGCAGCACGATTTGTTTCTCGAACGAGCGCAGCGCTTCGGCACCGGCCTGATCTTCTTTTTCGTTGTACGCCGCCATCAGCTCGGTCATGAGCTTCTCGCGCAGGGTTTCTTCGTACAGATGATCGTCTTCGTCGAGCCATTGCTGGATCGGCAGTGTCACGCCGAAATCGCTGGCAATCGAGGCTTCCAGACCGGCCACGTCCCACTGCTCTGGCAGCGACTGCGGTGGAATATGGGCGCTGACGGTAGCGTTGAGCACGTCCTGACGGAAATCGGCGATGGTTTCACCGATGTTGTCGGCGGCCAGCAACGTGTTACGCATGTGATAAATCACTTTACGCTGTTCGTTGTTTACGTCGTCGAACTCGAGCAGTTGCTTACGGATGTCGAAGTTGCGGCCTTCAACCTTGCGCTGCGCCTTCTCGATCGCGTTGGTCACCATGCGGTGTTCGATCGCTTCGCCCGGCTGCATGCCCAAGGCTTTCATGAAGTTCTTCACCCGGTCAGAGGCGAAAATGCGCATCAGGCTGTCTTCCAGCGACAGGTAGAAGCGGCTCGAACCAGCATCACCCTGACGACCGGCACGGCCACGCAGCTGGTTGTCGATACGACGGGATTCGTGACGCTCGGACGCGATCACCTGCAAACCGCCGGATTCCAGCACTTGCTGGTGACGTTTCTGCCAGTCGGCCTTGATCTGGGCAATCTGCTCAGGGGTCGGGTTTTCCAGCGACGCGACTTCAACTTCCCAGTTACCGCCCAACAGGATGTCGGTACCACGACCAGCCATGTTGGTGGCGATGGTCAGAGCGCCCGGACGACCGGCCTGCGCGATGATCTCGGCTTCTTTTTCGTGGAACTTGGCGTTGAGAACCTTGTGTTCGATGCCTTCCTTCACGAGCAATGCGGACATGTGCTCGGAGGTTTCGATGGTGGCAGTACCCACCAGCACCGGACGACCGGCAGCCATGCTTTCCTTGATGTCCGTAACGATCGCCGCGTATTTCTCTTCGGCGGTCAGGAACACCAGGTCGTTGAAGTCTTTACGCGCCAACGGTTTGTTCGGCGGAATGACCATGACTTCCAGACCATAGATCTGGTGGAATTCGAACGCTTCGGTGTCAGCAGTACCGGTCATGCCGGACAGCTTGGTGTACAGACGGAAGTAGTTCTGGAACGTGGTCGACGCTAGGGTCTGGCTCTCGGCCTGGATGTTCAGGCCTTCCTTGGCTTCGATGGCCTGGTGCAGGCCTTCGGACAGACGGCGACCCGGCATGGTACGGCCGGTGTGTTCGTCGACCAGTACGACCTGGCCGTCCTGCACGATGTATTCGATGTTGCGATTGAACAGCTTGTGCGCACGCAGGCCGGCATACACGTGGGTCAACAGGCCCAGATTATGCGCCGAGTACAGACTCTCGCCTTCAGCCAGCAGGCCGACGCGGGTGAGCATGTCTTCGATGAACTGGTGACCGGCTTCGTTGAGTTCGACCTGACGGGTCTTCTCGTCAACGGTGTAGTGGCCAGCCTTGGTGACTTCGCCTTCGACTTCTTCAACGTGCAGTTCCAGCTGCGGGATCAGTTTATTGATCTCCATGTACAGCTTGGAGCTGTCCTCGGCCTGACCGGAGATGATCAGCGGGGTACGCGCTTCGTCGATGAGGATGGAGTCGACTTCGTCGATCACGGCAAAGTTGAGTTCGCGCTGGAATTTTTCTTCCATGCTGAACGCCATGTTGTCGCGCAGGTAGTCGAAACCGAATTCGTTGTTGGTGCCGTAGGTGATGTCGGCGGCGTAGGCCAGACGTTTCTCTTCCGGCGGCTGGAACGGCGTCACGACGCCGACGGTCAGGCCGAGGAATTCATACAGCGGACGCATCCAGTTGGCGTCACGACGCGCCAGGTAGTCGTTCACCGTCACAACGTGCACGCCCTTGCCGGACAGTGCGTTGAGGTAAACACCCAGGGTCGCTACGAGGGTTTTACCCTCACCGGTGCGCATTTCGGCGATCTTGCCTTCGTGCAAGGTCATGCCACCGACGAGTTGCACGTCGAAGTGGCGCATACCCATGATGCGCTTGCCGGCTTCGCGGGCGACCGCAAAGGCTTCTGGCAACAGCTTGTCGAGGGTTTCCCCTTTGGCGATGCGAGCCTTGAACTCATTGGTCTTGGCGCGCAATTGATCGTCCGAAAGGGCCACCATTTGCTCTTCGAAGGCATTGACGAGCTGCACCGTCTTGAGCATGCGTTTGACTTCACGCTCGTTCTTGCTTCCAAAAAGTTTCTTTAACAAAGGCGCAAACATATCGGCAGGATCTTCCACACTAAAGGGATGGAGGGCGGCCCCGTGAGCGTCGCCCGTGCAGCCCTCATGGCCGCATGCGAACGAGCATTCTACCCGGAAACGGAAGTGAGGAAAGTGGCGATGTTCCACGATGCTGGCACTGCGCTTTGACGGGGCTCACTTAAAATAGGGGCGTTTTGCTCAACTTCAAGTCATACAAGGAAGAAGTTAGTCGTTGATTTAATGGGTAAAGCGGGGGCAAAAGCAATGGGCGAGTGAAATAGTGCTTTCTGCTACCATGGCGTTTCTGTTACTTCAGGTGTTCGATCATGGCATTTCGCCCTCTTACGGCCAGAGCACCCGCCGTTTTGCTACGCGAAGCCAAGCCGCTCAAAGCCATCCTCGGCCATGCCCAGCGATTGGGGCATTTGCAACGCCTGCTCGAAAGCCAACTGCAACCTGCCGCCCGTGAACATTGCCATGTAGCGTCGTGGCGTGAGGGCAGTCTGTTGCTGATTGTCACCGATGGCCACTGGGCCACACGTCTGCGTTACCAGCAAAAACGCTTGCAGCGACAATTGCAGATGTTTGACGAGTTCGCCAGTTTGACGCGGATTCTGTTCAAGGTGCAGCCGCCGACGGTTCAACGTGGCGCGGCCGGGCACACGATGGATTTGTCCACGGATGCCGCGGCGACGATTCAGGCCACGGCGGACGGGATCACTGATCCGGGGTTGCGCGCGGCGCTGGAGCGTCTGGCGGCGCACGCCAAGGCCAAAACCTGAAGAAAAAACAAAAGATCGCAGCCTGCGGCAACTCCTACAGATGAAACGCAATTCTCCTGTAGGAGTTGCCGCAGGCTGCGATCTTTGCTTTTAGCGGCGTTTGCTGCCTCCGAGTAATGAGCCCATCAAACCGCGCACCAGTTGTTTGCCAAGGTTATTGGCAGCTTGGCGCATGGCCGACTTCAGCGCCTGCCCGGCTGCCGTCCCGAGAAACTCCCCTGCCCTGTCGGCCAGGCTCGGTTCTTCAACTGCTGGCTTACCCGCTGGCACCTCGGCCTCCGGCGCCAGCCCTTTACGCCCCATCAGAATTTCATACGCCGACTCGCGATCAATCGGCTTGTCATAGCGCCCCTTGAACGGCGAGCCGGCAATCAGCAACGTCCGTTCGGTTTCAGTCAACGGCCCGATTCGCGATTGCGGTGGCGCCACGAGTACGCGCTGGACCATCTCCGGCGTGCCTTTCTCCGTCAGCGTCCCCACCAACGCCTCGCCAATCCCCAACTCGGTCAACACCGACAAACTGTCGAACGCCGGATTCGGCCGGAAGCCGTCCGCCACCGCACGGAGGGATTTCTGTTCTTTGGCGGTAAACGCGCGCAAACCATGCTGGATGCGCAAGCCGAGTTGCGCCAGCACGTCATCCGGCAAATCCGCCGGTGATTGCGTGACGAAATACACACCAACGCCTTTGGAGCGGATCAGGCGCACCACTTGCTCGAGGCGCTCCTGCAAGGCCTTGGGCGTATCGCCAAACAATAAATGCGCCTCATCGAAAAACAACGCCAGCAGCGGTTTATCGGCATCGCCGCGCTCCGGCAACTGTTCGAACAACTCAGCCAGCAGCCACAACAGGAACGTTGCGTAGACCTTCGGCGCCTCGTGTACCAGACGACTGGCGTCGAGCAAGTGAATGCGCCCACGGCCATCGGCAGTCGGTTGCAGAATGTCTTCGAGTTGCAGCGCTGGTTCACCGAACAGGGCTTCGGCGCCCTGCTGCTCGAGGATCGCCAAGCGACGCAACAGCGCCTGACTGGAGCCGGTGGTCATCAGCGCCGCGTCATCGCCCAACAGCTGCGGATTGTCCTTGAGGTGATTGAGCAGCGCTTTCAGGTCTTTCAGATCCAGCAGCAAGAGGCCTTCGCGGTCGGCGACTTTGAACGCTGCGTAGAGCGCCGACTGTTGACTATCGGTCAGCTCCAGCAGGCTGCCGATCAGCAGCGGGCCCATTTCGCTCAGCGTGGTGCGCAATGGATGACCGGACTCACCGTGGATATCCCACAAGGTCACCGGATAGGCTTGCGGCTTGAAGTTGAGCCACGGCATTCCGGCAATGCGCTCGGCGACCTTGCCCTGCGGATTGCCGGCGGCACCGAGGCCGCACAGATCGCCCTTGATGTCCGCGGCAAACACCGCGACCCCGGCGTCACTGAACGCCTCGGCCAAACGCTGCAAAGTGACGGTTTTACCGGTACCGGTGGCGCCGGCGACCAGTCCGTGGCGGTTCGCCAGGCGCATGGCCTGAGCAATCTGCTGGCCCGCGAGATCGGCGCCGATTACGAGTTGCGAGGAGTCAGGCATTTTGTCACCCAATGGTTAATCTTTGATTACGCATGGCCGATAAAGAAGAGTGAGAGACCCGACCACAAGTCAGGCCGGACATTTCCCTAAGGAGAGACGGAAATATCAGCTTGTTTTCACCCTTGCCCATTTTGCGCGCTTCTATAAAAGCACGCCCTGGACATTAAGACCTTAGCGGAACCCCAAGCCATGAACAAAAATCTGCGCTTCAGCCATAAAATTTTGCTTGCCGCCGCCCTCATCGTCATCGCCGCCTTCGCCTCGTTTACGCTGTACAACGACTGGCTACAGCGCAATGCGATCCGCGATGACCTGAACAACTATCTCAACGAGATGGGCGAGGTCACTGCCGGCAATATCCAGACCTGGCTCAACGGTCGCATTCTGCTGATCGAGAACGCCGCCCAGAACATCGCCATCAACCCCGAGCCTGCCAACGTCGCCAGTCTGCTGGAACAGAAAGCCCTGACGTCGACGTTCATGGCGTCCTACCTCGGTGATGCCACCGGCCACTTCACCATCCGCCCGGATGCGAAGATGCCGGACGGTTTCGATCCACGGGTGCGCCCTTGGTATAAAGGTGCCGAGAGCAGCAGCACCTCGACCCTGACCGAACCGTACATCGACGCTGCCACCGGCCAGTTGATCATTTCCATCGCCACCGCCTCGAAAAGGGCCGGTCAGAGCGTGGGTGTGGTTGGCGGCGACTTGAGCCTGCAATCGCTGGTCGACACCCTCGCCGCCCGGGATTTCGACGGCATGGGTTATGTGTTCCTGGTCAGCGCCGACGGCAAGATCCTCGTGCACCCGGACAAGGCGTTGGTGATGAAATCACTGAAAGAAGCCTATCCGCAGGACACCCCACGCATCAGCAGCGACTTCAGTGAAGTCACCGTCGACGGCAAAACCCGCATCGTCACCTTCGCGCCGATCAAAGGCCTGCCGTCGGTGAACTGGTACATCGGCCTGTCGGTGGATAAAGACCAGGCGTTCGCGATGCTCAGCGAATTCCGCACCTCCGCAGTGATCGCGACCGTGATTGCCGTGGCGATTATCATTGCCCTGCTCGGCATGCTGATCCGCCTGCTGATCCAGCCGCTGCATGTGATGACCCGCGCCATGGAAGACATCGCCGACGGCGAAGGCGACCTGACCAAACGCCTGACCATTGTCAATAACGATGAATTCGGCGTACTCGGTACTGCGTTCAACCGGTTCGTCGAGCGCATTCACACCTCAATCCGCGAAGTGTCTTCGGCAACCGGTCAGGTTAACGAAGTCGCCCTGCGCGTGGTCGCTGCGTCGAACTCGTCGATGTACAACTCCGATCAGCAAGCCTCGCGCACCAGCAGTGTCGCTGCAGCGATCAATCAGCTTGGTGCTGCGGCGCAGGAAATCGCCCGCAATGCCGCCCAGGCTTCGAATCAGGCCAGCGACGCACGCGGTCTGGCTGAAGACGGCCAGCAGGTGGTGGATCGCAGCATTAAAGCGATGAATCAACTGTCGAGCATGCTCAGTGCTTCGAGCAGCAACATCGAGTCGCTGAACAGCAAAACCGTGAACATTGGCCAGATCCTCGAAGTGATCACCAGTATTTCCCAGCAAACCAACCTGCTGGCGCTCAACGCGGCGATTGAAGCGGCGCGTGCCGGTGAGGCCGGCCGTGGTTTTGCCGTGGTCGCGGATGAGGTGCGCAATCTGGCGCACCGCACCCAGGAATCGGCGCAGCAGGTGCAGACCATGATCGAGGAGCTGCAAGTCGGCGCCCGTGAATCAGTGAGCACCATGAGCGACAGCCAGCGCCACAGTCAGGACAGCGTAGAGATTGCCAACCTTGCCGGGGAGCGCTTGAACAGCGTGACTCAGCGCATTGGCGAGATCGACGGAATGAACCAGTCGGTGGCGACCGCGACCGAGGAGCAGACGGCGGTAGTCGAGTCGATCAACGTCGATATCACCGAGATCAACACGCTGAACCAGGAAGGCGTGGAGAACCTGCAGGCGACGTTGCGGGCGTGTTCGGACCTGGAGCAGCAGGCTTCGCGGCTGAAACAACTGGTTGGCAGCTTCCGCATTTAAGATCAAAGGCCTACCCCCTCACCCCAGCCTCCCGAAACGTCGGACCGCCCCCAGGGGGGCGAGGGGGAAAGTGAGCCGATCTTCATGCTGTTCAGAACCTGAGTTCGACTGAAGACTTTCAGGTCGATGTATCAAGCCCAAACGCCTCGATCAGTCCCCTCTCCCTCCGGGAGAGGGTTAGGGTGAGGGCGCTCTTCAAACCCACCGCGCAATCCCGACCGAACATCTATTCTTGATAAAGGTCAACCAAGGGAGAACCACGCAGCGGAGGGTTGATCACTGTGCATATCGCCGACATCACCATGTTCTATGCCCCGGCCAGCGGTGGCGTGCGCACTTATCTGGATGCCAAACACCGCCGGCTGGGCGTCAAACCCGGCATTCGCCATAGCCTGCTGATTCCCGGCGCGCACTTCGGCGAACACGACGGCGTTTACACAGTTCCCGCCCCCGCCCTGCCTTTCGGCAAAGGTTATCGCTTTCCGCTGCGCCTGGCGCCATGGCGAAATGTCCTGCGGGATTTGCAGCCCGATCTGATTGAAGTCGGCGACCCTTACCTGACGGCCTGGGCCGCGCTGGATGCGCGACGGCAGCTGGATGTGCCGGTGATCGGTTTCTATCACTCGGATCTGCCATTGCTCGTCGGTAATCGCATGGGCCATTGGCTCACGCCAAATATCGAGGCGTATGTCACCAAGCTTTATGGCAACTTCGACCGGGTGCTCGCACCCAGTCAGGTCATGGCCAACAAGCTTACCGACCTCGGCGTACGCAATGTCTTCGTGCAACCGCTAGGCGTTGATCTGCAGACCTTTCACCCCAATGCCCGCGACCCACAACTGCGCACAGAACTGGGCATCGCCGAAGACACCCGGCTGCTGATTTTTGCCGGTCGCGGCTCGAAAGAGAAAAATCTGCCGGTACTGCTCAAATGCATGCAGCGCCTCGGCCCGCGCTATCACTTGCTGCTGGTCGGTTCGTCGATGCCCGTGGCCGTGCCGGACAATGTCAGCGTGATCGATGAATTCTGCCCCGCGCCGCGCGTCGCGCAGTTGATGGCCAGTGCAGATGCACTGCTGCATGCCGGCGATCAGGAAACCTTCGGTCTGGTGATCCTTGAGGCAATGGCCTGCGGCATTCCGGTGGTGGCGGTTGCCGCCGGCGCGTTCGAAGAGATCGTCACGGAGTCCTGCGGGCTGCTTTGCACACCGAACAACCCGCAAGCAATGGCCAATGCCGTGCGCGAACTGTTGAGTCGCGGCTGTACCAGGCTCGGCGCTCAGGCCCGCCAGCATGTCGAAACTCACTACGCCTGGGACACGGTGGTCGACAGCCTGCTGGGCCACTATCACGCCGTGCTCGGGCATACCCTGCCACGGGTGGCCAATGGCTGAGTCGATGAATCGCCGCGCCCTGTTGTTGGTGCTGCACGACGTGGCCCCGTCGACGTGGGCGGATTACCAACCGTTTGTCGAGGCCGTCGACGCGTTGGGCAATGTGCCGATGACGTGGTTGCTCGTACCGGACTTCCACCGGCACAACGCCCTCGACGATCACCCGGCATTTTGTCGAATGCTCGATGCGCGCGTCGCCCGTGGCGATGAGCTGGCGTTGCATGGTTACTTCCACGATGACCAGGAGCCCGGCCCGATGACACCGCGCGATTGGTTCATGCGCCGCGTTTACACCCATGAGGGCGAGTTCTATCGTTTGTCCCGTGAAACCGCCCTCGCCCGCCTGCGCGCCGGCATCGACGTGTTCCAGCACCACGACTGGCCGCTGCACGGTTTCGTTGCCCCGGCATGGTTGATGAGCGACGGCACCCGCCAGGCTTTGCGCGAGCTGCCGTTGCGCTATACCAGTGATCCGCAGCATCTTTATCGTTTGCCGGAGTTCACCGCCATTGATGCGCCGGGTTTGGTCTGGAGCGCCCGCAGTGCCTGGCGCCGTGGCCTGTCGAAGATTGTCAGCGAGCAGCGTCAACAGCGCTGGCGCGAGGCGCCGGTGATTCGGCTAGGCTTGCACCCAGTGGACATGCGCCACGATTTTTCCCGTCATTACTGGCTGCACACCCTCGAACGACTACTGAATGAAGGACGTGTACCGATGAGCAAAATCCACTGGCTCGCCCAACAGCGCGGTCAACAGGGATGCGCCGCATGAGTCGCGGCATTCTCTTGCTGATCGGCCTGTTCGCAGCAGTGTTGATCCCGGTTGTACTGGGCGGCGGCGAAACCTGGGCGCGGCTGCAAAGCTTCCCGTTGCACTGGCTGCTGATCATGTTCGGCATGATTTTGTTGTGCTGGGGCATCAATACCCTGCGCCTGCGCTTGCTGCTCGGCGATCAGCGCGAGCGCGTCACGCCGCTGCAAAGCCTTGGCGTGGTGATGGCCGCCGAGTTCGCCTACTGCGCGACGCCCGGCGGCAGCGGCGGGCCGTTGACGATCATGGCCCTGCTGGCCCGCTCCGGTGTGCGCCCGGCTCGCGGCAGCGCAGTGTTTGCCATGGATCAGCTCAGCGATCTGCTGTTCTTTCTCTGCGCCCTGAGCGGGATTCTGATCTATGCGCTGTTTCAGCACCTCAGCGATCGCCTGGAGTGGCTGCTGACGGTCAGCGCCGTGTCGCTGTTTGGCGGACTGTTCAGTTGTGTCCTCGTCGCGCGTTATCACCGCGTCTTGATTCGCCTGAGCGGACGTCTGTTGGCGAGGATCAACGTCAAGGCCGGCACGCGTCGTCGTTGGGCGCGCAAGTTGCTGCATTTTCTCGCAGCGTTTACCGATACGTTGAAGTTGCCCTGGCAAACATTGAGCAAAGTATTCGCCCTGACCTGCGTGCATTGGTTGCTGCGTTACAGCGTGCTGTATCTGGCGTTGCGCGGCCTGGGCGCGGACTTGCAGTGGGCGTGGAGTTTTCTGGTGCAGATGCTTTCGCTGAGCGCTGGCCAGTTCAGCTTGCTGCCGGGCGGTGCGGGGGCGGCGGAGCTGACCTCGGCGGCACTGTTGGCACCGATGGTAGGGAAATCCACCGCCGCAGCAGCGATTCTGATCTGGCGGGTGGTGACGTATTACTTTTATCTGTTGGTCGGTGGCCCGGTGTTTCTGTTGATGTTGGGTCGGCCGCTGTTGAAGAAGCTGATGAACGTCAGACAGGCTTCTTGACGTCGTCCTGACGCTCTTCCTGGAGTTGTTCCCACAACTCGGCAGCGCCGGGAAACTCGGTGCCATCCTCCGGGCTCATGTCCTCGGGATCGTATCGACTCAAACACCCCTCGCCCAATGTCGCCGGCGCTTTGGAAGTGGCTTTGTCCAGTGGATCACTCATGAGAGTTTCCTCGAGGCTTGAATGAAAAAGGGTCTGAGCGATTGAACGCCCAGACCCTTGGTTTTTCAAGCCTGCGTGGGTTCGATCAGAACACCACAGTCTTGTTGCCGTGCACCAGCACGCGATCTTCGAGGTGATAACGCAGGCCACGAGCCAGCACCATCTTCTCGACATCACGGCCGAAACGCACCATGTCTTCGATGCTGTCACTGTGGCTGACGCGGACCACGTCCTGCTCGATGATCGGACCGGCGTCGAGCTCTTCGGTCACGTAGTGGCAAGTGGCGCCGATCAGCTTCACACCACGCAACGACGCCTGGTGATAGGGCTTGGCGCCGACGAACGACGGCAGGAAGCTGTGGTGAATGTTGATGACCTTGTGCGCGTATTCGCGGCACATGTCCGGCGGCAGAATTTGCATATAACGCGCCAGCACCACCACTTCGGCGTCGTGCTGTTTGACCAGACGCGACACTTCGTCGAAGGCCGGTTGCTTGTCCTGCGGATTGACCGGGACATGGTAGTAAGGAATGCCGTGCCATTCGACCATGCTGCGCAGGTCATCGTGGTTGGAAATCACGCAGGAGATTTCGCAATCCAGTTCATCGCTGTGCCAGCGGTGCAGCAAGTCAGCGAGGCAGTGGGATTCGCGGCTGGCCATCAGCACAACGCGCTTTTTCTGCTCGGTGTCGGTGATGCGCCAGTCCATCGAAAACTCTTCGGCGATCGGCGCAAACTTCTCGCGCAGCACTTCAATGCCGAAAGGCAGCGAATCGGCACGAATTTCGTGACGCATGAAGAACCAGCCCACCTGGTTGTCCGAGTGGTGGCTCGCTTCGGTGATCCAGCCGTTGTGGGCTGCCAGAAAATTACTGACTTTGGCAACAATGCCAACGCGGTCCGGGCAAGATATCACCAGCCGAAAAGTGCGCATGAGGGGAAAACTCCAGAACTTCGCAAAGGCCGCCATTCTAGCGGCTGCGCAGGAAAACTGCAGTATTGATCAGCACGCGCTGGAGCCAGGCCCGGCGTTGCGGCTTTTCGATGGAGTAACCGTCAACCTGATGGTGATCCGGTGACATCGTTTGATCAGACAACTGTGAATATCTGTGATGACTGGATCACACTATTTAACTGAATATTCAATAGAAGGCAGTTTCTCGTAACTAATTTAAATAAAAACCCCGGTTAAATGTTTACTTGATGAAACAGCCTGACTATTATTGCGGCACTGTCCCCTGCCATTCAGCACTCTACTAAGGTAGTAATCATGTCCTTGATCAACGAATATCGCGCCACCGAAGAAGCTATCAAAGAGCTGCAAGCCCGTTTGAAGAACCTGTCCCAAGACGACAAACTGCAAGCCGAGCTGGAATTCGAAGGCAAACTGCGCACCCTGATGGGCGAGTACTCCAAATCCCTGCGTGACATCATCGCGCTGCTGGATCCGGATGCAAAAACCAAAGCTCCACGCGGCGGCGCAGTAAAAACTACCGGCACCAAGCGTGCTCGCAAAGTTAAACAATACAAAAACCCGCACAACGGCGAAGTCATCGAAACCAAAGGTGGCAACCACAAAACTCTGAAAGAGTGGAAAGCCAAGTGGGGCGGTGACGTGGTTGAAGGTTGGGCTACCCTGCTGGGCTAAGCCGCAACGCCTTCGCAGAGCGATCCGCGAAAAAACAAACGCCAGCGAATGCTGGCGTTTTTTTATGCCCGGCATTTAAGCCCGTTCATGTTCGATTTCAAAGACTCAAACGTTTGCGCAATGCCTGGACATAATTCTTCCATTCATTGAGCACTTCACTCTGCATCGGCGTGGCATTAAGCGACCATTGCTCGGCCGCCTCGGTAAAAGATTTCAAGGTATTCGGTGCGCCACATTCAGGCGTGGACAAGCGCTGCTGACAAAATAGTCTCCAGCGCTCTTGCTCTTCGAAATTCAACGTTTCTGGAAAGTTACGTGCGCGATATCGAAAGAGTAATTCAGGCAAACGTTCGTCATCGAACGGCCATTGCTCTTGCGCTAGTTGTGCCGGGTCAGCGCTTCTCACTTGCTCACATAGACGCCGGTCGCGGTCACCGATAAATCCGTCGTACAACTGTTGTTCCGGATCCTCGCTCGGAATGAAATCTTCGCTGACATAAATCTCCGCTACTTTATCTTTCCAAACTTGTTGTGCGTCAGTTAGCCGCAGTGCTCGCTGTTGATACAGCGCCATGTCCAGCCCCAGACGTTGCTGATCCTGCGCGCGCAAAACCGCAAGCGGCGCCACCACCGGACAACGGTTGATGTGAATCAGCTTGAGCGGCACCGGCAACTCGCCCTCCAGCAAATCGTCGCGACGCGTGTACAAACGCTGGCGCAGGGTTTGCGCGTCCAGATCGAGCAACCCCTGGGGATCGAGGTGCAGGTCGCAGACGATCAGGGCATTGCGGTTTTTCGGGTGCCAGGCCAGTGGCAGCACCACACCGACATAACTGCGCGCCGCCGAGAAGCGCCCCGAGACATGCACCATGGGTTGCAACAGACGAATCTGGTCCATGACTTTTTGCTTGCTGCGCAACTGGAACAGCCAGTCATACAGTTTTGGCTGTTTCTCGCGGATCAACCGGGCCAATGCGATGGTCGCGCGTACGTCTGACAACGCTTCGTGGGCATGCCCATGATCGATGTGATTGGCGGCGGTCAGGCGTTCAAGCTTGAGCGTCACCCGGCCTTCGTCATCGGTGGGCCAGACCAGACCGTCAGGACGCAGCGCATAAGCGGCGCGCACCACATCAATCAGATCCCAACGACTATTGCCGCCCTGCCACTCCCGGGCGTACGGGTCGAAGAAATTGCGATACAGGCTGTAACGGGTCATCTCGTCGTCGAAGCGCAGGGTGTTGTAACCGGCGCCACAGGTGCCAGGTGCCGCGAGTTGGGCATGCACGCGAGTCATGAAATCAGCTTCGCTCAAGCCCTTTTCGGCGAGCTGGCTCGGGGTGATGCCGGTGATCGCGCAAGCCGCCGGATGCGGCAGGATGTCTTCGCTGGGCTGGCAATAAAGATTGACCGGCTCGTCGATTTCGTTGAGCGCATGGTCGGTGCGGATCCCGGCCACCTGCAACGGGCGGTCGTTACGCGGATTGATGCCAGTGGTTTCGTAGTCGTACCAGAAGATTGAAGTCACGGGCGGTTCCTGAACTGAAGATCGGCAAAGTCTAGGCGCTCGACCGCGCTCGCGGCCAGCCTCGCGTCATTCAAACACTTCGCGCTTTACGATGTGCAATACATAGTTATGTCGTTTTCCCCCGAGAGGCTGCTAGCATCGGCCTCACTTGCACCCCGAACAGGCGAACATCAGGTAGCCCATGCTCGAGCCCACAGCACCGCCAAGGAAAGCACCGCTGCCGCCGCCGCTGGATACGCGGCACCAGGTCGAAACGCCGGAAGGCATCGACCTGCCGTTGCGTCCCGCCGGGCTGATGGTGCGTGCCGTGGCCTTCGCGATCGATCTGGGCATACGCGGCGTGATCATGGGCGTGCTGTTCATCGCTCTGGCATTTCTCGGCAAGCTCGGCATCGGTCTCGGTTCGTTGCTGCTGTTTGCGATCAGTTGGTGGTACATGGTGCTGTTCGAAGTGCTGCGACAGGGCCGCTCGCCGGGTAAGCAGTGGATGGGCCTGCGCGTGGTGCACGATGACGGCACCCCGGTTGGCTGGTCGGCGTCATTGCTGCGCAACCTGCTGCGTTTTGTCGATCTGCTGCCCTTCGGCTACTTCCTCGGCACCCTCAGTTGCCTGCACCACCCGACCTTTAAACGCCTCGGCGACATCGCTGCCGGCACACTGGTGGTCTACAGCGAACGCCCGCTGACTCGCCCGCAACTGCCTGAAGCCGAACCACGGCGTTCGCCCGTCCCCCTGACGCTCACGGAACAACGCGCCGTGCTGGGTTTTGCCGAGCGCCAAGGTGAATTATCGCCAGCGCGGGTCAGTGAGCTGGCAGCACTGCTCGCTCAGCCACTGCATATTTCCGCGCCCAAAGCTGTCGTTGAACTCAACGGCATCGCGCGTGGTTTGTTGGGTCCGACATGAAGCAAAGCCTTTTCGAAATGCGCCACAAGGCCGAATGGGAGCGTTTTGCGCTAGCCCTCGAACGCCTTGAGCGTGGCAAGGACACCTCGCAAGTCGGCGGTTTCCCCAAGGCCTATCGCAGGCTTTGCCAACATCTGGCACTGGCTCAGGAGCGTGGCTACAGCAGTTTCCTCATTGATTCGCTGCAACAACAAGTGCTACGCGGGCATCAACAGTTGTACCGTCATCGCAGCAGGCTCGGCGCCAGTCTGCTGAGTTTCATCCTCGCCGATTTCCCCAGACTGGTGCGCGCCGAATGGCCGTTTGTGCTGGTCGCCAGCCTGCTGTTCTTCGGCAGCCTGATCGGCGTCGGCGTGTTGGTGTATGTATTTCCCGAACTGGTCTACAACCTGATCCCCGCCGATCAGGTGCGCGAGATGCAAGGCATGTACGACCCGGTCGCCGGCCACCTCGGACGCCCCGCCGAGCGCGCGGCCAGCGAAGACTGGGTGATGTTCGGTTACTACGTGATGCACAACATAGGCATTGCCTTCCAGACCTTCGCCAGCGGTTTGTTGCTGGGCGTGGGCAGTGCGTTCTTTCTGTTCTACAACGGCATGGTCATCGGCGCGGTCGCCGGGCATCTCAGCGAGATCGGTTTCGGCCAGACCTTCTGGTCATTCGTTATCGCCCATGGCGCCTTTGAACTCACCGCCATCGCCCTCGCCGGAGCTGCCGGCCTGGAACTCGGCTGGGCCTTGATCGCACCCGGACGGCTGACTCGCGGCGAAGCGCTGAAACGGGCCGCGCGCAAGAGCGTATTGCTGGTCTGCGGTTTGATGTTGTTCCTGCTGATTGCCGCGTTTATCGAAGCCTATTGGTCGTCGAAAACCAGTGTCACACCTTTGACCAAATATCTGGTCGGCGCCGGGCTTTGGGCGTTGGTTGCGCTCTATCTGTCGTTCGCCGGAAGGACACGTCATGCGCCTGAGTGACGCCACCGTGGTGATCCGCCCGCGCACGACCTGGGAGGCCATGGACCTCGGCGTGCTGATGAGCCAGCAACATCGGCGTCTGCTGATGACCAGTTGGGCGATCGTCACCCTGCCGCTGTTCGCCTTGCTCAGCCTGTTGCTGTGGGACTCGCCATCACTGGCGGTGTTTATCTTCTGGTGGCTGAAACCGGCGTACGAACGCCTGCCGCTGTACATCCTGTCGAAAGCGCTGTTTGGCGAAACGCCGACGCTCAGACAAGCCTTGCGCGAATGGCCGCGCCTGCTCAAACCGCAACTGCTGGCCAGCCTGACCTGGCGCCGCCTGAGTTTCAGCCGCAGTTTTCTGCTGCCGGTGGTGCAACTCGAAGGCCTTGATGGCAACGCCCGACAACAACGTCTGCACGTGCTGCTGCAACGCAACGCCGGCGCCGCGCAGTGGCTGACCATCATTGGCGTGCATCTGGAAACCGCGCTGTGGATCGGCTTGATGGTGTTGTTTTACATGTTGCTTCCGGAGCAAATCGAAACGGACTGGAGCTGGCAGTCACTGATTCTCGCGGCGGATCAAGACTGGCGCTGGCTCGAACACCTGACCAATGCTTTCTACGCGCTGGTGCTGGTGGTGTGGGAGCCGATCTACGTCGCCTGCGGCTTCAGCCTTTATCTGAACCGGCGCACACAACTGGAAGCATGGGACATCGAACTGGTGTTCCGTCGCTTGCGTCAACGTCTGAACAACGCTGTGCTGGGACTGCTGCTGGCGGTCTGTCTGGTGCTGCCGAATGCGCCTTCTGTCTGGGCGGCCGAGCCTGATGACAGTCCGCAGGCGCCGCGCTTGTTGAATCAGCCGCTGACCAGCCAGGCCTCACGGGACAATATCAAGGCGTTGCTTGAACAGCCGCCGTTCAAGAACAAGGAAGTCGTCACCCGCTATCGCTTTGGCGACGACCCCGCGAAACCTGCCGAAGCGCAGAAACCGGGTGACGCGCCGCAGTGGCTGAAAACCCTGCTGGGCTGGCTCGACGGGCAACACTTGAATGGACTGGCGAAGATCATTGAAGTGCTGTTGTGGGGCACGCTCATTGCTGCGCTGGGCTGGCTGATCTGGCGGTATCGCGAGTTTCTCCAAGCCTTTGTCAGCCGCCGCCCCAGACTGCCTTCCAAACCGAAACGGGCGGCGCCGCAGCAGGCCTTCGGTCTGGATTTGAACCGCGACACCTTGCCTGACGACATCGCTGCCCACGCCGAACAACTGTGGCAAAGCCAGCCTCGTGCAGCGTTGGGCCTGCTCTATCGAGGGTTGCTCAGCCATCTGCTCCATGACTTCGATCTGAGCCTGAAACCCGCCGATACCGAACTTCAGGTGCTGACGCACGTGGAGCAATTGCAGCGCCCCGAACTGCTCGCCTTCAGCCGCAGCCTGACCACCCACTGGCAGAACATGGCCTACGGACATCGCGTGCCGGCGGCACCGCTGCAACAGGAATTGTGTGATGGCTGGCGCGCTCTGTTTGGCCCCGGAGTCGCCCGTTGAGCCGCCGGACACTGTGGTGGGTCGCGGCGTTGATCGCCCTGTTGATCGGGACGCTGAGCGTGTTCCTCTACCTCAACGCCAAGCCTTATCAGGAACAGGTCGATCACGGCCCTGCGCCTGCCGCGCAAGCCAATCCTTATCTGGCGGCCGAGCTGTTTTTGCGTGAGCGTGGCCTCATGGTCAGCCATGCCGAAAGCCTCGCGGTGCTCCCGGACATTGACCCACGCAGTCACACGTTGCTGTTGTTCAACGACCGCTCACGCATGACCCCGCGTCAGGTTGACCAAGTGTTGAACTGGGCCCGCGCCGGCGGGCGGCTGGTGTTCGTCGCCGAATCGTTGTGGGATGAACAGACCAAACAGAGCAACGACTTGTTACTCGACCGGGTGCAATTGCATCAATCCCTGAGCAAGGATCTGAAAGATTTACCCGCAGACGCTGAACCAGAGCGCTTCCCGAAACTGACCAAACTCTATCTGGAAGACGAGGACGCTCCGGCCTACGCCGGTTTCGACACCGACTTCCACCTCGACGACCCGAAGAACCTTGCACAAGCCTGGGCCAACAGCGCCAAGGCCACGCACATGATGCAACTGCCCTACAGCCTTGGCTCGATCACTGTGGTCACCGACGCCGAATTGTGGAAGAACAACACCATCAGCCAATACGACAACGCCTGGCTGCTCTGGTACCTGAGCGCCGACACCGACGTCACGCTGATCTACAACACCGAGCACGATGGCCTGCTGACCTTGCTCTGGCGCTACTTCCCGCAAGCCATTGTCGCCCTGCTCGCGTTGATCGGCCTGTGGCTCTGGCACGTCGCTGTGCGTCAGGGTCCGCTTCAGCTGCCGGCCCCGAGCGGACGTCGGCAATTGCAGGAACACCTGCGCGCCAGCGCTGATTTCCTGTTGCGCCACAACGGCCAGCAAGCGCTGCTGCAAGCATTGCAACAGGATGTACTGCGCCGCGCCCGTCGCCGGCATCCTGGTTTTGATCAACTGAACGTTGCCGAACAATGGCTGGCGGTGGCGCGCCTGACCCGGCAACCCACCCGCGCTATCAGCCAGGCCCTGAGCCCGGTGCCGAACCGGCGGGTTTCCAGCGCCGATTTCTGCCGCCAGGTCGCCCACCTGCAAACCCTGAGGAACACGCTATGACCGAACCGATCGAGCCCGGCAGCGCCAGCCACGCCGCCCAGCAACGCCAGCGTGCCAGCCAGTTGGCGCAAGCGGTGCGCGGCGAATTGCACAAGGCCCTGATTGGCCAGAACCAGGTGATCGACGATGTGCTGACAGCGCTTATCGCCGGTGGCCACGTATTGCTCGAAGGCGTGCCGGGGCTGGGCAAAACCCTGCTGGTGCGCGCATTGGCCCGTTGCTTCGGTGGCGAGTTTGCGCGGATTCAGTTCACCCCGGACCTGATGCCCAGCGACGTCACCGGCCACGCCGTGTACGACCTGCAAACCGAGCAGTTCAAGCTGCGTAAAGGTCCGCTGTTCACCAACCTGTTGCTGGCCGACGAGATCAACCGCGCCCCGGCGAAAACCCAGGCAGCCTTGCTCGAAGCGATGCAGGAACGTCAGGTCACGCTCGAAGGTCGGGCCCTGCCGATCGCGCAACCGTTCATGGTCCTGGCCACGCAGAACCCGATCGAGCAGGAGGGCACTTATCCCCTGCCGGAAGCTGAGCTCGACCGGTTCATGCTCAAGGTGCGCATGGACTACCCCGACGCCGATCAAGAGCTGAACATGGTGCGTCAGGTCTGCCGCTCGACCCGTGCTGACATGCTTGATGTGCAACCGCTGCGCACGGTGTTGCAAGCCAAGGATGTGCAAGCCCTGCAACGCATCGCCAGTGATTTGCCGCTGGACGATCAGGTCCTCGATTACGCTGTGCGCCTGGCGCGCAGCACGCGCACCTGGCCGGGGCTGACCCTTGGCGCCGGGCCGCGCGCCTCGATTGCCCTGGTGCGTTGCGCCCGCGCCCGCGCCTTGTTGCGTGGCGGCGAATTCGTGATTCCCGATGACATCAAGGGCTGCGCGCTGGCCGTGCTGCGTCATCGCGTACGCATCGCCCCGGAGCTGGACATCGAAGGTCTGCAGGTCGATCAGGTACTCGCACAATTGCTCGACCAAGTCCCGGCGCCGCGCCTGTGAAACCCTCGCGCCTGTTGTTGATCTGGCTGGCATTGCTGCTGGTGATCGGCATTGTGCTGGGCACTTTGCGCGCAATGGAAATCGACATCCCGGCCAGCCTGGTATCGATCAACTGGGGTTTGCTGCTGGCGCTGTTGGCCCTGGCGGTGCTGGATGCGTTGCGCCTGCAACGTCTGCCAACACCGCGCATCACCCGGCAAATGCCCGGCAGTCTGGCGCTCGGCCGTTGGGGTGAGGTGCGGCTGGAGGTCGAACATGACTTCACTGAGCCGATGCACATTGAACTGTTCGACCACCCGCCAGAAGGTTTGAGTTTCGAACACCTGCCGCTGTCGATTGAACTGCAACCCGGCCAGCGCAGCCTGCTCGGCTATCGCCTGCGCCCGCTCAAGCGTGGGCATTTCAGCTTCGCTCACTGTGAAGTCAACCTGCCCAGCCCCTTGGGATTGTGGTCAGGCAAACGCCTGCTCACTGTCAGCGACCAGACCCGCGTCTACCCCGACTTCGCCCGGCTCTACGGCGGTGAGCTGCTGGCGGTGGACAACTGGCTCAGCCAGCTCGGCGTACGCCAGCGGCAACGTCGCGGCCAGGGCCTGGAATTCCATCAACTGCGCGAATTCCGTGAAGGCGACAGCCTGCGCCAGATCGACTGGAAAGCCACCGCGCGCCAACGCACACCAATTGCCCGTGAATATCAGGACGAGCGTGACCAGCAAATCATTTTCCTGCTCGATTGCGGCCGACGCATGCGCAGCCAGGACGATGAACTGTCGCACTTCGACCACGCGCTCAATGCCTGTCTGCTACTCAGTTATGTCGCGCTGCGCCAGGGTGATGCAGTGGGTTTGAGTACCTTTGCCTGCGAGCAGCCACGTCATCTCGCGCCGGTCAAAGGCAGCAGCCAACTGAACGTGCTGCTCAACACGGTTTATGACCTCGACAGCACGCAACGCCCCGCCGATTTTCAGGCCGCCGCCAATCAACTGCTGACGCGACAGAAACGCCGGGCCTTGGTGGTGCTGGTGACCAACCTGCGCGATGAGGACGATGAGGAACTGCTGAGTGCGGTCAAACGCCTGAGCGCACAGCATCGGGTGCTGGTCGCCAGTCTGCGCGAAGAGACGCTGGATACGTTACGCCAGACCACGGTGCAAACACTGACCGAAGCGTTGGCTTACTGCGGCACAGTGAATTATCTGAATGAACGGGCAGAACTCCATGAGCGGTTGAGCGCTCATGGCGTTCCGGTGGTGGATGTCCGGCCCGCGGAGTTGGGGGCCGAACTGGTGACGCTCTATCTCAGTTGGAAGAGAAGTGCGGCGCTTTAATCATCTCTCGATCGGGACGAGTACAGATCCGCTGCTCGAGGTCCCGTCAGGATTCTCGACTTTGACGTCAAGGGAAACGGTTTCCGACAGGTCCATCACCCTCCAAGAGGTTTCGTATTTACCGTTGCCATTTGTACTGGACTCAATGAATGGCAACCTGCCGTTAATGGAGACAAGAATTTTCCTCTTCGGCATCGGTTCTTCATAAGCCTTGTCTACGATTAACGCGGTCATGGTTACCCAGTCGTTCACGAAGGCCGGATTCGGCGAGGCGACAACGGACTTCACGGCCGCAGGACGTTCATTGACAGTCAACCGCAGCGCTTTCACGTCCCAGCCAGCCAAGCCGCCCTTTACCGACGCCCACAACGCAGCTTCACCTGCTGGGCCCAAGACAAAGCGCATCGTTGCCATGCCATCGGCATCCGTCAATGTTGCCGGTAAAGCTGCATTGTCGTATTCCCACATCACTTCGACATTGGCCAGAGGCTCGCCGGTGTTGGCTGAAACCACCCAGGTCCGCGCTGTTATTTCCTGCCCGGGATAACCGGTCAAATCCTCACTGAGCAGTTCCTTGATTTCCCGGGGCTCATGGAGGAAATACGGCAACGAAATCGATTCCGAATAATGCACCTCCCCCACCGTCGCGGTCAGCTGCGCCGCACCGGGAGTCTTGGGCACAAAACGGATCCGCGCCACGCCGTAGAAGTTGGTGGTCGTCGTCACCTCGCCAAGATCCGGAGTGCGCCAGACAACATTCATCCCCGCCATCGGCCTGCCGCTGATGGCCGAAACAATGGTGATCTGCTCAGACACAGCCTCGCCCCAGTACAGCGTCTGGCTAACTCGCGAACGCTCGGCGATCTTCACCACTTGCGCGCCTTCACCCACTGACATGGCATTGACAGGCGACCATCGAGCCAGCTTGTCGCAGGCCAGAAACAAGCCGAAACTCCCATCGTTCTTGTCATCGACTGAAAAGTAATCGGTGAATCCCGCTTCGCGGCTGAAAACCCTTGGCAGACCGAGTACCGAGTGAGCAAAGCGGATACCCAGTGCCTGAGGGCCGGCACCGACCATGCCCAACGTCAATTTGCGCCCAGACAAGAAAGTGTCACCCGGGGCAGTTACATCGATTCTATGGGTCAGTTTTCGACGCGCAAAACCGGTGTCCTGGCCGAAAGGCTGTGCCAGGCTGAAATCCATACTGAATTGCAATCGAGCCCACGGATCGTCGGCCAGCGCACAGACCTCCATCGAACGTGTATCTGTAGCATTGTCATATGGACTGGTGACAGACACTTCAACCGTTGCCGATCCGCCTGTGGTTGCCCCATACGCAAAGCCTGCCCAGCCATCGTCAGCAGTCACATGTTCTTCAGAGTGACCATCAATCTTCCACTGCGTTGGCACTTGAACCATGGCATCGTCCAAGAAGTCCGAACGTACCTTCGCCCACATCCATGCAGGGTCCTGACCCACGATCGGAAAAACGGCAGACTCACGCACGGTTTCAATGCTGAGTTTGTTATGCCCCAAATGCATTTCGGTCCAATCAGAATCTGGCACGAATGCGAACTTAAGACTGAACTCCCCTTCCCCCCGGCTCCTGGAACAATCCAGCGTCCAGGTCACGCCACTTTCATCAATAAAATTGTCGCTCCCTATAGGAGGGTCACGGACGATCCCCAGTTCTTCCGCCGTACTGCCCTTCCAATGCAGATCCATATCCATACCCACAAAGGGGCTTAACGCATGGGTTCTGAAAATATATCGGTGTACGGCACCAATGCAGGGGTACAGCCGCTGACCTCGTACGGTGCTCAGTTGATCCAGAACCAGCGTGAACTCATCGTAGATATCCGGCGATGACAAACGACCGAGCAACTCCCGATCCTCCAGTGAATCGTTCAACAAACGAAGCCCGAACATACTGCTGCGGCTCGTTGCGAATTCAGAACTCAGGGTCCAGACCAGCGGTACATCTGCGCGCAATATCCTCGGTTCGCCAAGTTCACTTACCGCCAACCCGATGTCTGATTCGTCAACGCCCCATGCCAACGTAATTTCCTGGCCGATAAGAGGACTGTCGGCAAGCGCCGTGACCTCCACAGAATGGATTTGACCTCGTCGGCAGAAAAGCCCGCGAACACTGTCGATGTCGCCGCGATCAAACGTGATGTTGACTTTGTCTTTCCACGAACTCCTGGCAATCGCGCTCACGCTGAATTCGCACTCATGCGGCGCAGCAGACTCATGGGCCCGGACCGTGGCGGTGATCGTATGCATCCCGGGTTCTCTGGTGTAAAACCTCAGGCTCCCCCAACCAGCGCTTCCCGTTTGGCTGCGCAAAATGCCGTTGTCGGTTTGCCACTCGATCTTCGCACCGATCACCGGCTCGCCGTCGCCCTGATCGGTAACATGCACCACTTGTAAGCGCAGGTACGCACTTTCGTGCTCCTCCACCACCGGACTATTCTCGGCCTGGCGTACCTCTTTGATCCTGATCCTGTTGCGCGCCAGCGACATGCGCTTCCTCGGCGATGGCAGCAACAATTTCGAGCAGACCAGCGACAATTCGAATAACCCGTCGCGCCGGTCTTCACAACTCAGCCTCCAGGATGCATTCACCTGGCCATCGATCGGCACGGGCACTGCTGTTTCCAGAGGTGGACTGACAACGACACCCAGTTGCTCATGCCTGTCACCGTGCCAGTGCAGATAGAAGTCGCTGCCGCGCAGACGACTGTTTCTCGCCAGCATTACTTCAATGAAATGGGTAGAACCTCGGTTCGGATAACTGTTATCAATCCAGTTCCTGATTTCGTTGTTTTCAAAGACAGTCAAACTTGCCCACGGATCCTCGCCCAGTACCAGCACGTCAAACGTCTGAGTCCACACACCCTGCTCGTAATAAAGGCTGACCACAGAGGCTTCGATAACGAAGTCCCCTGCTGCCTTCGCCTCATAATCGAAGTAGGCCCAACCTTGTTCATCAGTAAGGGCAGCCGCCAACACCCCGTGCTCGGTGGTCGCCCAGTTCACCGTAAGCCCGGCAAATGGCTGGCCGGTGTAGTACGACGCCACCTGCACACCCAAGCGAACAGTCTGCTCAATCAACGGGTAGTAAGCAGCCTCGACCACCTCACGAAAAATCAGTCGGTGATGCCCCAGCGATACAGGGATCTCGTAGGCTTGCGCGGTGTAGCGGTTGCGCAAACTCAGGGTGAATTCATATTCCTGATCATCGATCAACGGGCAATCGAGCGTCCATGTCGCGTCCAGCGCTTGCTGGGTGTCCCAGGCAGGCGTCGCGACAATCGCGCCCTGCGGATTATTGTCGATGCTCAATGCAGCCGGAGTGCCGTCCCAAGGGTTATCCGGCACAGGTACAAAACCGAGCATGTGGGGCGTGATCAATGCGTCGCAGCCAAAAGCTCCGCCGCTGCTGGCGCCCTGACACAGGTAAATTTTGCGCAAGGGCTGGAACGACATGCCGTCCAGCTCAATTTCCTGCAACTCAAGTGGCGCGAGTTTCAACTCGACTTTGACGCGGGTAACCCAGAGTTCGCCATATGGACTGGAAGACTCTGTCGAGCTGTATATTTCGATGCGCAGCGGCTTTGAGCTTGAGATGTCCGATGTCAGTTCTACTTCATGCAGGGTCGGACTGAATCGCCTCTCTGGCCCGGATCCGAAACCCTCTCGCTGTGTCTGATCAGGATTACCGGCGGGTGTGAGTTCGACGCGGTAATGCTCGGTTTCACCCTGAGAAATCCTCACCCAGCCTGATTGGCTGAAACTGCTTTCCCAGAGAAAACTCAGCCAATAAGCACCCTTGCCATCGGGATCTCTGGGAAGTGTGACGTCCTGAGTGACACCCGCGCCCTTCGGCGCTTTGATGTGCCTGATATCTGTGTTGTCGTAATACGCCGTGCCTAGACCAACCGCCCCTGTCTTTTTCCAACATTCGAACCGTTCTTCGAAATCACCGTTGCACACCAGGTTTTCATTCACCTGAACGAGAGGATCATTCATGGCTGCACACTCCTTTGCCCTTGCCGGCCCGGCCCTCTTGCGCTGCATTGACCAACTCCTTCACTGAATCGGTAAACGATTGATCTCCGCGCTTGCACGTATAGTGAATGCGCAAGATGCAATCGTTCATCGAGTGCAGTGTGGCCACCTGCGAAGGCTCTTTATGCCATGGCCATTTCAGCTCCCAGGTGGACACCACACCGGTATTTTCAAATGGATAGAGCAAACCTTCATCTGGCTTCGCCGCCGCCATGCCGTTGTCGGCAATCCCCACCGACAGGGCAATCTGCTGGCCCGGACGCAAGTTGAACAGCATATCGGAGGGGGCCACTACTTCAGGATCAGGATTGTGCAAGTACTGCACTGACTGCACCGAAGCCCGGCTGGCGGTTATGCTGCCGACCTGCAGCAAGGTCGCGCGCACGTCCTCGAAGGGTCCAGTCAGCACTGGCAAGTCGATTTCCACCGAACTGATCTGCCGGCAGTAATGTCCCGGATAATCCCGATCGAACAGCAATTGCGTCAGTCTGAAATCCAGCGAGCCGGTGGTTTGCAGCTGTTCCAATGCAGCTTCCCAACTGTCGATGCCGAGCTGAGGGTCTATTGCATCGTTGAACAGGCGACGCAAGGAGACGGTTTTTACCAGTTCAAGCCGTCGCTCGGTGCGCTGCAGGTACTCATGCTCCATGCGCAGCAGAAACGCGCGCAGATGCTCGCCAGCGGTCAAACCGTGGCGTTGATCCTGCCAGACCTGCGGCAAGGGAATATTGGAATCGTAATCGCCGGTTTCGGCATTCATCGCCGCTTGCGCGCTGAGACACAGACTGACCACCGCGTCGTAAGCCTGATAGTGCAAAGTCTTGAGCTGGCCCAGCATCCAGCCGAACAATTCGGCATTGGTCGCGCGCTTTTTCAGATAGTTGTACATCGTCAACGCCTGAGCGTTAGCTCGCAGCGTTTGCGCGAGGTTGGTTCTGGCCGCATCAACCGCATGGCTCTGCGCGACGATCTGCGCATCGATGGCCGCGATTTCTGCCAGCGCCTGATCGCGCTGCAGCGCCCATTCATTGCGGCGACGGCGATAGCCTTCGGTTGTGGCTTGCTTGTCTGCATCGATTTGCAGCATCGACGAAGCTATTTCCAGGCCAAAGCAGATGGCATCCGTGACTTTGTCGACCCGAAAACCACCGTTCGCCATACCGAAAATATTAGGCGCAGCCGCCACCGCCGCGCCTACCGGTTTAAGGATTTTGGCAGTCAGCGCCAGCTCTTTGGACTGGTCCAGGTTTGCCATGACCTGATATTCGACAGCCGAGACGTTTTCGTCATAGCGGGCTGCGTAAGCGTCAGCCCGTTCCCGCGCCACCGCCCGGCTCTGCTCAAGCGCCGTCATGCTCGCTTCCAACTGAGCGATGGATTGCTCCTGCATGGTTCTGGCGTAGTTGCCCAACTCCACCAGATGGTTTTGCTGCAGCTCTTCCTGCTCGGCACGATCACGCCGCTCAAGCAGATTGAGTACCTGGCTGCCGTAATCCTGCAAGGCCTGCACCGCACGCAAGGCAACCTCGAAGATCGTGCGCCAGCGAAACGCAATCACCACCAGCCGTCCGCCCATCGGTCTGGCGCCACCGACACCACCTGCGGCCAGATCGCGCAGCAATTGGTTCGGGTCAGTCGGTGGGTTGAACAACGGCAGGAGCATGGGCTTGCCATCAATTGTCAGGTTGTTGCGCAAGTTGTTCATGCGGTACTGCGGCTCGTTGAACCGAGTGAGCAACTCATCATTGATGGGCGCCCTGAACGGCGGACACCCCAACATGCCCATCATGGGAGCCGTATCGGAGCCGGCCGGAACATCTGACAGGCTGTAATTCAATGTCTGCTCGAACATTTCCAGTGCCGGCCGCGTACAACTCTGCTCCAGAAGACTCCCCAGTGTTGCGGTCTGCCACAGGTTCACCGTTTGAGTCAGAGGCGGTTTGCCCATCAATGATCCCGCTTGCACATAGCACAACTTTGCCGCCACCAGGCTTTCGCGGGTCAGTTGACGGTAATGCCAGTCCCCCCACGCCATGAGGTTCTTCACGTACTCGATGAACATCAGCAGCCTCAAATGCACAGGCGCTGAATATCCAATCGCATCCGGGTCGGCGGGCGCCGCGGCTTCACAGCCGGCATTGCCCAGATCGTTGATCAACGGTCGGCAGCGCCAGTAATTCGGTTTCGCGGGAACCGAGCTGCTGTCGGCAGTAGCCCGGGGATCGAAGACGAAATGCAACCACGTCTGTGCTTCGGCAAACCGCTCTTCATCACGCAAGCGTGTCGCGATCAAATGCGGCAAATGGAAAAACAGCTCCCAGAAAAACAGCCCGTTGGCACCGTCGAAAGCGCCATTGCGTTCCTCGAAATCAACACCGGTAGGCGGCGGTTCTGACAGATGCTGGGAGTCCCAATTGATCAGAGTCGCCGGAGAGACAGTGGAGCGTGTGACCAACTCGGGGCCGAACAGCGAATTGAGCCGAACGTATTGCAGCGCCCAGTCAGCGCCAAGTTGAAAGTCGAGGAACTGGGCGGCATCCGTGGTGTTTTTCAGCAGCGTTGGCGCGAGAAAATCCGCGAGATCGACAATCGTCAGGTCAAACTGTTTACCGCCAAAGCCTTCAGTATCATTCTTTAGAGTGAACTTGACGTTGTTCCAGGTCCCCTTTGGTCGAGCGAAATCACCCAGAAAATTCATTGTCCAACCGCCGGCTGTAGACACCGCACGCTTCACTGGCGCTGGGTCATCAGCGGCGGAATTCTCCAACTGCAAAGTAAAGTTTGTATCCTTGTTCTCTGACAAACCTGTGGGCCTGCAAAAGCCCTCAACCGTGAGCACGTCGTTGTCACCCACTCGGATGGCGAAGACGTTCAGCCCCAGAAAAGCCGCCATGGAGCCTGACGGTGACTCACTTGGGACCACCGTAACCTCAAGACCCAAGGGGTGCTCAACCGTCAATGCAGAAACAAATCGATTTTTCTTGGCCAGCTCCAGCCAGGTACCACTGTCTTCGACAACAGGGCGCATCAGCACATCGATGATCGCCGTCTCTTTCAAGGCTCCTGTGCCGGTTTTATCATTGTCCAGCAATACCCCGAGCTTGCCTTTGGGATTCTGCGAGTCGCCCCATACGGTTGCAATCAAGCGGGCACCTGCGGAGAGATCCTCGTCAAACTCGCCATGGCGCAAACCCAACGGCGCTGACCACTGGCCGTTCTGCCTCAAGAAGGCCACATTGATATCCAGTTGATGGGGCACGAATCGGGATCTGTCGTCCTTAGCTGGATCCGCAGGGACGGCTTTGATGATCTCGCCGACCTTGTCCCGCCACTCCGCCCAGACCAGACACAGCCGGCCGTTCCAGACCACCGGACGCATGTCCAGCACCCGCCCGGCGGGTTGAATGTCCACCGCTTTCCATTCACTCCACGCGGCCGGGTTGACCCCAACGCAAGTCGGCGTGATCTCGATTTGCGCCTTGCGCCAGAAGTACTGGAACGGCGGCACCCGCTGACGCCCGACAAAATAATAATCGGCGCGCTCGGGGGTTGTGCCGTCCATGTAGCCACTGACGACATCCAGATCGCAGATCTGCTCGAAGGCTTGCAGGTAATCCTGCAACGCTGCCTGAACCGAATCGGTACTCAGACGGGCCTGGTTGAGATTGTTTTCAAGGGTCTTGAACAGATCCGTCTTGCGCTGACGCACAAACGGATTGATGTAGTTTTCCGGGTAGAGCGCAATCATCTGCACCGCTGCCCAGTCCGAGTAGTTGTTGTACAGCGCCCAGTTTTCCAGCTGTTCAGGGGGAAACTCGTGGTTTTCGAAACCGGGCTCCATTTTGTTGTACGCCGAACTGATGTAAAGCTGCGCACAACTGATCGCTTCGGCCACCCCCGATGTCTGCACCCGGGCACTGTCCAGCGGATCGATGCGCAGCAATTCGAACACGTCCTCCGCGGTCCGCAAAGGCGGGTAACGCTCCGCCCTTACTTGCCCGATGCAGTACTCAAGCAACGCGGTACGACGTTTTTCCTGCAACAGGTCAATGTTGTTAGAGGTCATGATCCTTGCTCCGTGGAAGAGGTTCCCGTGTCACTGTCGGAAGGCGGTGCCGCTTGTTCAGGTGAGTGGCTGACGTTCGTATCCGCAAAAGTGATGGGTTCGAAGTGAGCACCGTTCCCGCTTGCCAGACTGCGTAAACCCAGCACGAATTCGCCGCTGACAGCGCTGGAAACATGGACCCGGGTGACACCTTGCTGATTGGTGAAACCTTGTGCCGGGCGGATCGTCGGTTTGGCATCTCGATTTGTTTCTACTTCCCAAGCCCAGTCCACCAGCATGTTGGCGCCAAGGTTTCCATGCTGGTCCATCATCGTCGCGTAGAGTTCGATTTCCTGACCGAGAGGTACTGCCCCCGCTGGCACTGGAGACATAAGCACGGTCGGGAAATTCATGCTGTTGGCGTCGGCGATAACGTTGATGTTCACTGCCCATTCAGGCTCGAGCAGGCTCATGGAAAAATAAAGGCTATCGGTACCCAGGACTTTGCCCGGAACATACTCAGCCGTGAGCACTCCGTTGGTACCGGTAATGCCCGAGCTGATGGTCCCTAGCTCGGAGTGCCAGTCAACAGCGACACCTTTCAAGGCTGTGCCTCGGGCGTCGGTGAGCGTCATCGTGATAAGCGCCTTCTCATCCTGTTTACGAGCGAAGACTTCTGTAGGGGCTACTGTGCAAGTCATCCTGACCAACTGGTTCAGTTCACCCGGTATTTGCACGACCGGCACACGCGTCTGGGTTTGACTGAGCAAGGCCAGTTCAGCCGCCTGGGCATAGGCCTCACTGGCATCGGTGGTCTCCGGCAAGGTACCGATCCGCAAAATGGTCCGGGCATCCATACCAGTCTGCATCGACAACTGGTAAACGCGCATCAGCAGATCCAGTTGATCCAGAGTTTTCAACACTTGGGTTTCAGGATCGATATGGCGAACGCATTCGCTGACTTCCTGCGCGCTCCAGGCAAAGAATTCGGCCAGCTTGATGGCCGCTGCCTGTTGCACCACGCGCAATGCATCGGCGCTAAGCGTGGACGGTAGCGAATGGACCTGACGCAGATAGTCGAGCAATTTCTGCTCCGGTTGTTCACTCATGCTGAACGCGCGGGTCAGCGTGGTCATTGCGTAAAGTATGCGCACCGAGAACACATATTTTTGAGCGGGATCGATGATGGTGAGTTGGTCGACCCACGCCTCATACCCATAATCCAGAAAATCCCGGACCAGGGCCGCACTCAAACCCAGTGTCGAAACAACTTCAGCGCGCTGGCGCACGACAGCCAGCAATTCGAGTAACGAATCTGAAGGTTCATCGCCCCTGCGCTCCGTCGCTGGCGATTCGAGGTCGGTGCGGTCATACACCTGGCGCAACAGTTGATACACCGAGGCATCGACCCAGTTCAGCACCAGAACAGCCAATTCGCCCTCTATGCCGGCGTAGACTGCCAGCGACTCCCTGACCAGCGACACCTGAGCGTCTCTGGCCTGCAGAAGAACGGTGAGCATGATCTCGGCCAAGACGCTGACCTGGCTTTCCTCTATGCCCAGGCCGTTCCTGACGGCCCATTCGAGCTTCACGCGGGCAAAGGCCAAATAGTATTCCGGCGTCATGGCAAAGGGCAGAATCAGGCCATTGACATCGACAAGCGGCGCCAACCCCTCACTGTCAATCGAAAGTAAATCCAGCCAGTCGCTTTCTCCGGCCGGTGGAATACCCGCCATGAGAAAAGAATTATTGGATAATCGCGCGCTGGGCAGGAGGGTGCCGATCTTGTCGAAAAACTGCTGGTCCTGCTGGGAGAACTCGTTGAGACGCAGTGGTGCACTCACGTGCTGCAACATCCACAACACCGATATGTTGCTTTGCTCGCACCATTGCACACAGGCCTGCATGGCTTCGATCAGGCTCAGCACGCCCGGACCGCCAGCCGTGGCGTCAGTGCGGCTGTCATCATCCACCACGTCGACAATACGCGGCTTGCCCGCCAGCCCTTTGAGCCAGGTTTCGCCCCCCAGCACACTGAGCATCAACACGCCTTCGACCGGTGTGATATTCAACAGCCGGGGCAGTTTTACCAAACGGTAAAAACTGGAAATGACCGCAGGACTGCGCACCAGATTATCGGTAAGGTCATGAGCCTGAGCTATGGCCAGCGCCAGGTAATGGTAAGTCTGAAGATCGATCCCCAAACCACTGCATAGCTGGCTGACCGTAAGATTGTCTTTTTCCGATGTCGGTATCAGGGCAAACGGTGTGCCGTCGAGTTTCAGCGGCTCGCGATAATTGTCCTGATTGTTGAAGACCTGATCAAACTGCGACAGTGCATCACCGCGACCGTACAGTGACAGTTCATCGAGAAACACGGCGAAATCCGCCGCCGTACAGTTGTAGCGTTCACGCAGTCGCTGAAACAGGCCCAGTGCGTGGATCACGTTTACCGAAATCGCCCACACCTCAGGCTTTTCGGCACCACGTGCCTCAGCCCTGATCGCTGCCACCAACAAGGCGTCAGTCTGCTCAGGGGGCAGACTCAGCCATTTGTCCAGACGCAACTTGCGGTTGAGTCGATCAAATGTATTCAAGCCTTTTGGAGAATCGGGATTAACGATTATCCGATGAATATTATTCCCTGACTGCGTGGTAACACCGATAGCAGGGTGAGCATTATCATTGATGTAAACCGAGCCGGATCGGCCGCCTTCCGGGACATCGGGCTCACTGGAGTATTTGACATTGGCCGAACGCCGCGGCGCGTAGTCTCCAACCGAAAAAAGACTTATAACCTCCTCGGCCACAAGATTTGTACGTTGAGCCAAATAAAATATCTGATTGAGATTCCTGAACTCCAGGCCGTCGGAACCAAAGTTCTCCCGATAGAACTGATACTTATCGTCGGGGTGTTTGTATTCCTCAGTCACCAACCGCTGCTGGTACGGGCCAAGCCGAGAGGCATGAGCCAGGGCAGCAGCGGCTAGCCTGGTCAGGGACCCGGAGTGCAGGAAATTGGGGAATTTCTCGTCAACAATGTTGGCAAAATCCCCCACTGATCGATCGTTGAAACCGGCAACACCATCGACCGTGACCCAGTGCTGGTAATACGGCAGACCATTGGGATAGCGAGCTTCGATCAATGCCTGTTCAATGGGAACCGTCGTGTTCGCGGCGATGAACGCCTGTAGCACGCGTACGATCACGTCGACTGATGACTCCGGCGCGTTCACCGTTTTACTGTCGACTGTCAACTTCATCAAATCCGTGCGACGTTCATGCAACGGCAGCTTGGTGTCGTCACCAACGGATTCGATCAAGTCGCGAATCAAGCGATACAAGAAGACGAGATACGCCGAAGGCCCGAACATGGACTCCAGAGAATCCGAGGGGCATTTGGCTCTCAATTGCAGATCGAATATTCGCTCCAGTTGCGGCCCGACAACGATCGACATCAAACCGCTGGAAGGTCCTGTCGACCCGACTTTGTCCATCTGCGCGTGATGTTCAATAAACCGACGCCGCACATAGGTCGCCAGACTGTTGGCCCGGCGCAAAAAGCGCCGGGCCTCTTCCTGCTCAAGTCCGTACTCGCCGACCAGCACCGCAAGCCCCTTTTCGACCAGAGGGAAAAATGATCCCCCCTGCTCAACGTAACTCCAGAGTTTCGAAAGCCGGTTTTGCACAGCGGGCGTTTGCTCACCAAACAGCTGAATGAACAACTGCGCAGCGGGACGGAGTGAATCAGCCATGGTCACATTCCTTGAGTCGATAACTGGCCCGGGCCGCCTGACTGTTGTGTCAGGCGGACCCAGCGTTGCATAAGGATTTAGCGCTTGAACGTAGCAACTGCCAACTGTCAGAAATGACAGGTTTTATGACCACTCATCGGAAATTTACAACCGCGCTTTATCCGCCGGCGCTGATTCGATTTCAAAGCGCTCACTGACGACCCAGTCAGAACCCATCGGATCGGTGTCGCTCGGCTGCAGCTTGAAACGACACCAGTTGCCACCCAACGGTAGTACGTGGTCGGACACACTTTGCCAGTCAGGGTCGACCTGAATCGACGCTACCCAGGTTTTGTCCGGATTGAATGGATCAACCAGAACACCGACGCCCTGACGCCCCCTGCCGGCAAACAGCACCGGGTTGCTGACCCAGCGTCCCGGCGCTGGTATCTCAATGGTGGGCAGATAAGTTGCCAGCTGAACCGTGCGTTTCGCGCTATCGGATGCAAACCCTTCGCAAGCCGCCACAACATCCAGTTGATGATTGCCCTCGTCTTGCCCAGGCTCCAGCGTTACCGACCACGTCCGGTTTTCACGCACCTTGGCGCTGGCCTGGTCGCTACCCAGCGTCACGGTCACGGTGTCGCCGGGCGTCGCGAATCCCGACACCACGACCCGTCGGCCGACATGGTCATCGGCAGTCGGGGTTTCGATAAACGGCGTCGCCGGCACGACCTTGTAACGCAAACGCTCATTGGGCTGTGAGCGTTGTGGAGTGCCATTGAGGACGAAGGTTTGAAAGGCCCAGATGGTTGTGTTGCCCACCGGCAAACTCACTTCGGCTTCCCAGTTGCCTGACGCGTTCACCTCGATAGCCGTCAGCAATGGCTCAGTAGCGCCCTCCAGCCAGACCTCCACCCGCGCGGCAGGTCTGCCAGTGCCAGCAATCTTCGAGGTGCGCGGCGCTTTCCCGCCAGGGATCGGCGAGGTGAATCGAGGCGGTGGCACCACCACCTTGAGTTCGTGTTCAGCGCTGGTCGACTCTTGCCCGTTGAGTGTCTGTTGCGCGTGGAGGACATAATGTCTCAGCTCCAGATCCCGTAGTTCGATCGACCATTTGCCCTCCTCAAGCAATTCGAGCGGAGCACCCAGCTTTCCTCCCATCTGACTGTCATGCAATTGCATCTCCGCGCCCTGCATGCCGTTATCACCTTCAATGATGACGTCGTACCCCACTTCCGAGCCGGATACCGGCGCGACAATGAGCGGTTGCAACATGACTCTGTGGACAGTGAAGGTTTTCGATGCCGACACTGAAGTGAGATCGACCACGATCTGGGTAACGCTGACGCGGTGCAGGACACCTGGTTCAAACGCTTTGGTTCGCTGAAACGTCCAGCGTTCACCCTCCACATCCGCTTCGTACTCCATGTCGTCGTCGCTGAACCGGAGCTTCACCAGCGCTTCAGACCAGCAAGCGCCGCTGAATATCGGCTCCAGCCCCTCTTCGGCAGGATCGTCCAGGCCTGGCGCCAGCGGTGGAATCGTGACGTACAGGATAAAAGGACGTTGCGAGGGATGGTCTCCCAGATGCTGTGTAATGCGGACCTCCCGCTTGTTGGTCGGCCCCCACTCCACCAATGCAGGCGTCGACCATTGGCCATTCACGACCCCTACACTTCGCGCAACCTCGTGTGCATCGGGATCTCTGAGCGAGACGGTGGCGTCTGTGTAACCTTTGCCGCTGAAGACGGGCAGATACTCCTCGGTGTAGCTCGCCTCGGTGATATTGGGCATGTCGTTGTGGACTTTGAACTCAAGAGGCTGCGATTCGATCCAGCCATTGGCGTTGTCGGCGATCTTTTGAATCACCTTCACATCGTAGCTGCCCAGAGGCCAGACAACGGGGACTGTTTCCCACTGGCCTTGGGCATTGACGCGGACGTTGGGAGGCAAAGGCAGCGAGCCGTCGCTGGCAGAGAACTGGATTTCGGTCGTGAGGTTTTGATCGAAATGGCCGGAGCCGGAGAATTTCAAGCTTGTATCAGGAAGAAAGGTGACCTCAGGTTCTGCCAATTTGGGAGGGCGGATTCGGAAAGAGCGGGGGGCGCTTCTCTTGGACGGTACGCCGCCAAAGGTTTGCATCGCGACAAGCGAGACGGGGCCTGGCTCGACAATGACTGGAGCAAACCAGTTGGCAGCGGATACTGCATCTTCCCCCACTTGAATGGTCGATAGATCCTTGAAAATCTGCATGACTGAGCCGGGCCAGCCCTGCGTGCCACCGATCGAGAAAGAGCAATTCTGTAAAGGCTCAACCGGGCTGGTGATGACGGGCGTCGATCTGCTCGTGACATTGATCGTTGCAGATAGGGGCGAAGGAAAATCGCCGATGATTTGCGTGGCAAAGTAAGACGCGCTGTTACCTGATAGCGTCAAGCGCTTTTCCCACGTCCCATCGGGTTGAATGTCAGCATTGCCCAAGACCCCGCCAGTCGATGCGTTATGCACCCTCACCGTCCCCAAGCCATACTCGCCACCGGCTCCTCGTATGGAGAATTGTTCGTCGACTTCCTCTCCGGAAACGGGAGAGATGATCGTCACTGGTGTGACGCGTAGATTCACCGTCACCTTCACGCCACCAACCGGCTGGAGCTCAAGCCTGTATTGACCGGGTCGGAACACGCCCTTTATCACAGTGTCCCAGCGCCCATTTTTTGGCGTAATCGTTTCGGCAGCGACCTCGTCATTTACACTGAACATACGCAAAACGATAGGGAAGTTAACATCTGAATTACCGGCAACGAAAATATCGCCATTTCTCACATAGGCATTATTCACCGGATTTGTAATCGAAGTAATCAGCACTCCCTCTGACTCGCCTTCAGTAATCATCTGCAGCCTCCCTGTTGTTTAAGACTTTACATAAAAAAGCCAAACATCATTCAAATACTAAAGTCCACCCAAATTTCATTGGAGCCCACTGGATCAGACGCATCCCCTCTATCGAAGATGTATCTGATAAAGACTCGAGCACGTCCGTTGGCAGCAATCCATCCACCGCGAGGATAGCTATGCCACTCGCCGTCCTGCCACATGGCATCAGGGGAGTCGTTGCCCCACCATTGCCTAGAGTCGAAACTAAAATGCAAGTTTGCTTTGTTGCCTCCTTGATTAACCAACTGGGTAATACGATATTGTGAGGAATAGCAATAAAACAAACCTCCACCATGTTTCCACCAATAGCTAAAAGTCAGATCACCTATAAAGTTACCCACACTGACGCGCAGTGTTTTGGTGACTGTCTGAGCACTATCGATCGACTTGAACTCCTCCTCTGAAATCGACTGAGTAGCGCTGACGTCCTCAAGACCGTCCGGATTTGAAGTTGTCAGTTTTTCTCTCTTGTCACTCATAAAAACCTCCGCACTTTGCTGAGCTGATTTGTTCCTGTTGCAAAAACATTGAACGCTCAGCCTGTGCAAGTGCACACCTGTAAGATCTGACAGTCCCGACGAACGGTATTTTTTCCAGCGAATAAACCGACTTGTTTCGGTCGGATAACCCCTGATCAGTTGTCGATCAACTGACTGATCGGAAACTGTTTCTGAGAGAGAAGGCTGAATAACGAGCGGGCGCAATTGATGCAACCCGACCGTTAATAAGCGCGTGCCAGTGAAGACGCTTTCGCGGACAAACCCGCTCTCACAGGATGCAGGTGCACCGGATCCAGTGTGGGAGTGAACCTGCTCGCAAAGCTTTTAGCGGTTTTAAATCAAGCCGAGGCCGGCAACGGCTGAAAGCTGAAATAACGCTGCAACGCCTGCACCAGTTGGCCAAACTCCGGCGGCGCGCGTTGCAAGACGAAGCCGGCGTCGTAGTGCAGCGGCGTGGCGTCTTCATGGCACCACACGCAGCAAGCAGTGAAGTCGATCACCTGTTGGCAGCCATCGCTGGCGGGGATTTTCAGGCGTAACTGGAAGTCCACCCCGATCATCATGGGCAATTGGCTGATCAGCATCAGCCCGTCTTCGGAGAGGTTGCCGAGAAAACCGATGGGCTTGTCGGTGACGCTGTTGAACACTCTGAGGAAATACGGCAACTGATGCCGTTCGATCCGTTCGGTAAACATGCGCAGTTCGCCATGCAAGGCTCCTTCACAGAGCCGCACCTTTGCTTCGGAACGTGCCGGTATCGCCGGCCCGCTCTCCCCGCTTCCGGTGTGACGGTCGCTACGTCGCCGTCACCTGACCACTTGCCAGTCGCAGGTGTTGCTCCGGGTTTACAGGTTCGACTCTAAACCCGGGTTATTCGACTATAGCTCAGCTTGTACACGCAGCCAGATTTTGTATGACAACTGTCATCAGAAACGGGTCGGTCGCACCACGGCAGCGGCACTGCGTGTCGGGTAATGGCCCAGGCTCTGCAAGGTTTCCAGACGCGCGCGGGCGCGGTAGGCGTATTCGCTGTTCGGGTACGAGGCGATGATGAACTGGTAGGTCTGCGCCGCATCGACAAACATTTTCTGCCGTTCCAGGCACTGGCCGCGCATCATCGACACTTCCGGCCACACGTACGGCCGGGCTCGGCTGGCGCGTTCGACCTTGGACAGTTCGAGCATGACCTGCTCGCAGTTGCCGCGGTCATAGGCGCTGTAGGCGTTGTTCAAATGATGGTTCATCGACCAACGGGTGCAGCCCGTCACGGCGAGGACGCTGAGGGCAAGGGCGGCAATGGGTACGAATCGCATGAGGGTTCTCCTGTCTTGAGTTCTTTATCGACCCTTGCCGAGAAATCTTCAGAAGTGTTTGCGCCAATCGTCGTGTTCAATAAAGAAAGTAATAAGTAGTGCATTCGAACAATGACTACACCCCAAGAGCATAGTAGCCTTCGCTAGCGCTTGAACTCAGGAGTCTTTGCATGTCCGTCCGTCGTACCAAAATCGTCGCTACCCTTGGCCCGGCCAGTAACTCGCCGGAAGTTCTCGAACAGCTGATTCTGGCTGGCCTGGACGTTGCCCGTCTGAACTTCTCCCACGGCACCCCCGACGAGCACAAGGCTCGCGCGAAGCTGGTGCGTGACCTCGCTGCCAAGCACGGTCGCTTCGTCGCCCTGCTGGGCGACCTGCAAGGCCCGAAAATCCGTATCGCCAAATTCGCCAACAAGAAAATCGAGCTGAAGATCGGTGACCAGTTCACCTTCTCCACCAGCCATCCGTTGACCGAAGGCAACCAGCAAGTGGTCGGCATCGACTACCCGGACCTGGTCAAGGACTGTGGTGTGGGCGACGAGCTGCTGCTCGACGACGGCCGCGTGGTGATGCGCGTTGATACCGCCACCGCAACAGAACTGCATTGCACCGTGACCATCGGCGGCCCGCTGTCCGATCACAAAGGCATCAACCGTCGCGGTGGCGGCCTGACCGCACCGGCCCTGACTGAAAAAGACAAGGCCGACATCAAACTCGCTGCGGAAATGGAAGTCGACTACCTCGCGGTGTCCTTCCCGCGTGACGCCGCCGACATGGAATACGCCCGTCAACTGCGCGACGAAGCCGGCGGTACTGCCTGGCTGGTGGCGAAGATCGAACGCGCTGAAGCCGTGGCCGACGACGAAACCCTCGACGGCCTGATCAAGGCGTCCGACGCGGTGATGGTTGCCCGTGGTGACCTCGGTGTGGAAATCGGCGACGCCGAGCTGGTGGGCATTCAGAAGAAAATCATTCTGCACGCACGCCGCCACAACAAGGCTGTGATCGTCGCGACGCAGATGATGGAGTCGATGATCCAGAACCCGATGCCGACCCGCGCCGAAGTATCCGACGTGGCCAACGCCGTGCTCGACTACACCGACGCCGTGATGCTCTCGGCTGAATCCGCCGCTGGCCAGTACCCGCTGGAAGCTGTGCAGGCAATGGCGCGCATCTGCGTCGGCGCTGAAAAGCACCCGACCGGCAAAACCTCCAGCCACCGTATCGGCAAGGAATTCACCCGCTGCGACGAAAGCATCGCACTGGCGACCATGTACACCGCCAACCACTTCCCGGGCGTCAAAGCGATCATCGCCCTGACCGAAAGTGGCTACACCCCGCTGATCATGTCGCGTATCCGTTCTTCGGTGCCGATCTATGCGTTCTCGCCGCACCGTGAAACCCAGGCGCGTGCCGCCATGTTCCGTGGCGTGTACACCGTACCGTTCGACCCGGCTTCGCTGGAACCGCACGAAGTCAGCCAGAAGGCGATCGACGAACTGGTCAAGCGCGGCGTTGTGGAAAAAGGCGACTGGGTCATCCTGACCAAGGGCGACAGCTACCACACCACCGGCGGCACCAACGGCATGAAGATCCTGCACGTGGGCGACCCGCAGGTCTGAGTGACGCGCTGAAAAACCAAAGCCCCGGCATGTGAGTGCCGGGGCTTTTTTGTTGGCAACGCACAATGCCGACACTGACGTCTACTGTCAGACCTGACAGTAGACCGAGGATGTTGTTCGGTAGCTAATCGAGCCGTAACCACCCACTCAAGGAGAGCGGCATGAACGACTCGATGCGGTTAACGCAGGATGACGATGGGCGTGATAAAACCTTTGCCGACGACGGTTGTTTCTTACTGGAACGCCTCTCCCTGGGACGCGAATCCATACTGCATGGCGTCAAGACGCAATACTCCCCTAGTGCCGAACGAATCTATTTCACGGGTCAGGCACGCTCGGGCGTCACCAACAGGCCCTACCTGCTTGGCTGCCTGAAACCCGATGGCACGCTTGATCCTGACTTTGGTGATAACGGTATCACCAGCGACTATTTTATTAATCGAGCAGAGTCAGTGGGTACATCGATCACGTTGCTCAATGACGGGAAAATCCTGCTGATCGGGCGCGTGCGTGGGAATTCTGTTCCGGCACTGGCCAGATTCACCTCCAAAGGCACGCTCGATCCTGAATTCGGTTCCAACGGTTACGCAATTCTCGATATGCCAGCTCCCGACACTGCTCAAGGCCTGGTTGACAAAACAGCCGAAGATGAAAATCAGGACGGGGCGACAAGCGTCACACCGCTGGCCGACGGAAAAATTCTCGTCGTTCATACCTATGTCGTCACTCACCTGGCAAACACCCGTGCCTACGTATTTCTGCTCAACAGCGACGGTTCGTACGACAAGTCTTTCAACGGCACAGGTTATGTCCAGCTCATTCATCCCGAAGCAGATCCAACTCGGGTGAAACTGCGCAGTGGCTTTGTCGATCAGGACGGCACTTTCGTCGTGGCAGGCGGCCTGCATTCAAACTCGAAAACGGAGGTGCCACTTTTGGCGCGCTTTGCGCGCGACGGCAAACTGGTTCCAGGATTTGGCACTGGCGGTTTCTTCGCCCCACCACAAACCTTGTTCGAATCCGCCGAATTCAAAACAGTCATTGGCCAGCCGAACAACCGGCTGCTGGGGATCGGCTCCACCGACGATGGGCGAGGCCTGTTGATCAGTCTTGAGGCGGATGGCAAATACAACATTCAGTTCAATGGCGCAAAACCGTTGCTCACCCGGCTGGACGACAGCAGCACCTACTGGACAGCAGGCGCAATGCAACCCGATGGGAAAATTGTCCTGTGCGGAGCCATCAAGCCCGCGGATGAATCGTCGCTCGGCGTGGTGGCGCGCTTGCTGGACAACGGCTCGCTGGACACGACATTCCAAGGGCGCGGCTGGACAAGCACTCGAGTAAACGGTCTGACCATTTTCAATGCGCTGGCGCTGCAGAAAGACACAAAGATCGTCGTGGCCGGTTATCGGTACGACCACGAAAATCTTCAAGGCCTGATCTTGCGCTACCACGCCTGAGTTTCTACAACCGTTTCAAGTGCAACGCCCTGCCATGTAAATGGCAGGGCTTTTTGTTTGAATTCTGCAAATCTCCGAAACGTCAACTGTCAGGTCTTACAGTAGACGCTTGCGGGTGGCCGGTATCCAATGAGCACTCCTTCAACGGGCCATCCTTCCCGGATCGCCTGAAGCCACTCGCTTGCAGGCGGAGTACAACATGGACATGCACAACCTTGAAAATGCAGGGAAGCTGGATCTGGAATTTGGCACAGACGGCATTGAAATCATCCAGTCGAAGTATTCATCGATCGACATCACCGGCATACAAATAGGCGCGGATAAAAAAATCTATGTAGCGGGTACCGTAGAGAGCGCTTTCGTGCTGGGTCGCTGTCACGCAGACGGCACTCTCGATACCGGCTATGGCGATGCAGGGTTCGTTGACTGGGCTTATGACGGTTTCCACATGGCGGGAGCAGGCGTCAGCTCTTTTGCTTTCAGGCCGGATGGGAAAGTCGTGGTCCAATGCGCGGTGCTCGGTTCTGCCGGACAGCAGGGCGCTGCGTTCTCACGCATTGATGTCAATGGCAAGATCGATGTGGGTTTCGGTAATGACGGCCATTTTGTTCCGGATATCGTGCTGTCGCCGCCAACGTCGCAACAGCCTCCAATCGAACCGAACGAAAGCCGTCGCAACGGGTTAGTGCAAGCCCATGGCCAAGCAACCCTTGCCTGTCCATTGCAACTACTGCCGGATGGAAAAATTCTGGCATCTGTAAGCTATTTTTTCGACTTTGGAAAATCTCAAGGGTTACTGATTCGCCTCGAGGAAAAAGGTCATCTGGACACGAGCTTCAACCAGATCGGGTATATAACCGTCTCTCACCCCGATTACTTGCTTAACGCCACGATCCTTAAGAGCATCATGGTGCAGGCCGACGGCAAGTATCTGGGTTGCGGCTGGGTACATGACTCATCCTCCCCCGCCTCAGCCATGTTTGTTCGCTTTGACACCAACGGCAAAGAAGACCCGAAGTTCGGAAAGAATGGTTTCGTCACCGTCCCCGGTAAAGGCCTGGACCTATTGGTCCAGTTTATGGTTCAGCAGCCCAATCAACGTATTCTGGGGGTCTGCGATACGCTAGGCGATAAGGCCTTTATGATCAGCATCGAACCAGACGGCACGCCCAATATTCAGTTCAACGGCGGGAAACCGTTCGACATAGACCTGGAACCCGGCGCCCTCACTTCATTTTTCGGCGGGGCCATTCAAAAGAACGGAAGAATTGTCGTGGCCGGTGGTCTTGGCCACGCAAATAGTCAGGTTGACATCGTTGTGGCGAGGTTTATCAATGCGCTATTTGATGGAGATTTCAATGAAGGCAAAGGCTGGGTACGCACTCACGTGCAGGACGGTGTGGAATATGCGACAGGCCTGACCCTGCAGGAAGACGGCAAGATTCTGATTTGCGCGAAATTGCCTAATAATCAGTCCGCACTGTTGCGCTACCACGCCTGAGTTTCTACAACCGTCTCAAGTGCAACGCCCTGCCATGTAAATGGCAGGGCGCTTTATATTGGGCCTGACAACTGTGTTGGCTGACCAGGCCCCTTCGCGAGCAAGCTCGCGAAGGGGCCGGAATAATCAACGAATATCTCAATGCCGTTTGATAAACCCGGTCAGCGCCGCCAAGGCTTCCGGCGAACGCAGCCTTTGCGTGAATAACTCGCCCTCCTCCTCGATCACCTTACGGATCAACTCGCGATCCGGCGCCTTCATCAATTGCTTGCTGATGCGCACCGCTTCGGCCGGTAACTCATCGAAACGCAGAGCCACTTCCCGTGCCTTGCGCAACGCCGCATCACCACTGCCCAACGCCTCGGTGGCAATCCCCCACTGCGCAGCCTGTTCACCGGTAAAGCCTTCGCCCAGTAACAGAAGCTCCGCCGCTTTGGCCTGCCCGAGCAGACGCGGCAGAATCAGGCTGGAGCCGAATTCCGGGCATAAACCGAGATTGACGAACGGCATGCGCAAACGCGCATCGCGGGCCACGTAAACCAGATCACAGTGCAGCAGCAATGTCGTGCCAATGCCCACCGCTGCACCCGCGACGGCAGCGATCACCGGTTTGCGGCACTCCAGCAGATTGAGCATGAAGTGAAACACCGGACTGTCGAGGTCGCTCGGCGGTTGCTGGACAAAGTCGGCGATGTCGTTACCGGCGGTGAAGCACTCGGCACTGCCGGTGATCAGCACAGCGTTGATTTCAGGGTCGCCATCGGCCTGCTTCAACGCCTCGGCGAGGCGGCTGTACATCGCGCGGGTCAGGGCGTTTTTCTTGTCCGGGCGGTTGAGGCGCAGGGTCAGTAAACCGCGTTCGCGTTCCAGCAGGATGGCATCGGTCATGGCGTGTCTCGCGTCTGAAATATCAGCGCTCAACCACGGCTCAAAAATACGTCAGCCAGCAGTTGATTGCGCGGCAATCCGGCCAGGTAAAGACGCCGGGCGAAGGCGTCGACGCTGGCCGTCGAGCCGCAGACTAAGGCCAGGGTTTGTCGGGAAACAAGGCGCAGTTGCGCCAAAGCGGCGGCTGACTCGGCCGCTGCCCACAGCTCGACAGTGAGGTTTTCCCGTTGTGCGGCCAGTGCAGCAAGGGGTTTGGCCAGATAGTGCTGCCCGGCATCATGGGCCACGTGAATAACGCGTATCGCCCCTTGGTGATCCTGGCGCAAGGCTTCACGCAACACGCCGAACAACGGGCCTAAACCGGTGCCGGCGGCCAGCAGCCACAGCGGCCGGTTGTGCCAGTCCGGGTCGTAATGCAAGGCGCCGCCACGAAGTTCGCCGAGGCGGATCGGGTCGCCGATCTGTAATCTTCGCGCGGCATCACTGAATTCACCGGGCTGGCGGCAATCGAGATGGAATTCAAGAAAACGGTCTTCTTCCGGCAGGCTCGCCAGCGAGTACGGCCGCGCAATGTGCTCGATCCACAGCACCAGATGTTGCCCGGCGCTGTAGCGCAGCGGCCGTTGCGGGGTCAGACGCAAGCGCAGCACGCTGTCGCTGAGCCAGTCCAGCGCTTCGACCACTGCCGGGCGACCGTCGGTGATCGGGTCGAACGTATGCACCTGCAAGTCTTCGACGATCTGGCACTGACAGGCCAGGCGCCAGCCCTCCTGACGCTGCGCAACGCTCAAGGCGTCCGGCCGATTGTCAGCCGGCAGGCCTTGCACGCATTGCACCAGGCAGGCATGGCAACTGCCGGCGCGGCAGCTGTAAGGCACCGCGACGCCATGCTGATTGAGGGCATCGAGCAGATTGCTGCCCGGGGCCACCGACCATTGTCGTTCACCGACGCGAAGTTCAGGCATCGACGTTCTCCCACGCGGCCGCACAACGATTGCGTCCATCACGTTTGGCCCGATACAGCGCCTGATCGGCGCGCTGCAAGGCGTCGTCCAGATCATCGCCCAACGCCAACAGCGTCATGCCGGCCGACAGGCTGAGGTTGCGCACATTCAGGCCCACCAGTTCGACGTCGGTGAAGGCAATACGCAGACGCTCGCAGCAGGCGGTCAGCCGTTCGGCGTCGCAATCGGGCAGTAACACAACGAATTCCTCACCACCATAACGCGCCAGCACATCGCCGTCGCGCAGACACGCTTGAGCGACGCCGGCAAAGGCCTGCAACACCTGATCGCCCGCGGCGTGACCGTGCAGATCGTTGATGCGTTTGAAGTGGTCGAGGTCGATCAGTGCCAGGCCGTGCACGATGTCGTCGTCCATCGCATTCAGCTCACGCGAGGCCAGACGCAGAAAATGCCGGCGATTGAACAGCCCGGTCAATTCATCGGTGGCGACCAGATCTTCGAGCTGACGCATCATCCCGCGCAGGGTGTCCTGATGCGCCTGCAAGGCAAACCGGCGCTGGCGCTGGCGTTGTCGCGACACCTGGACGAAGCGCGCATAAAGCACCAGCCACGCGAGCACCATCGCCAGAATGCATACCTGCAAAGCCGCGAGCGCGGGCTCGCGCAAACGGAAGTGGTAACCGTCCCACAGCGTGATCGCGCAGAAACTGAAGAACACCAGCAACGCGCAACGCACGAACGCCCGTCGACTGAGGTGGAACAGGCCGAACAGCAGAATCAGCACATAGAACACCAGAAAGGCGCCGCGTGCTTCATCCAGATGGGCGATCAACCAAGTCTGCCAGCCGAGGCCGAGCAGCACTTGTGTTTCGGTCAGGCTGGGATCGGCAAAGCGCAGGTTGCGCCCGCTCCAGAACAGCGCGAACAGCGCCGACTGACTGATCACCACCAGCGCACTGCCGATGGCCACGGAGCTGAGCGTCTGGTCGTAATGACCGGTGAAAAACGCCAGCCACAGCAGCAGCAAAGCCAATCCATAGGTGGCCGCAGCAAGGGCAAAGCGTTTGAGCAAAAGACGTTGGATGGCGTTATGGGTCAATCGTTGACTCACCGTGCGATAGGAGGCTGACCGAGTGTCCTACTCTACAGACCGGCTGCCACTTTAGAGGCGTAGTCGATAAATGACCACCGATTTTCGGGCTCGAAATTTGACGTCAAAAGTGTGGCCTGCGTATACCGCCAAAAGCCCCTCACCCTAGCCCTCTCCCAGAGGGAGAGGGGACTGACCGAGTCGATTGTTGGCGATACGCCGACCTGAATTACCGAGCCGAACTCAGGTTTGAACAGCATAAGATCGGCTCCCGCTCCTGAGCTGAACTCAGGTCTGAACAGCATGAAGATCAGCTCCCTTTCCCGAGTCGAACTCAGGTTTGAACTACATGAAGATCGGCTCCCTTTCCCCCTCGACCCCTTGGGGGCGGTCCGACGTTTCGGGAGGGCTGGGGTGAGGGGGTGGCTCTTGAAGTGCAAACCCGCTGTCCGATGTTCGCCCACCCATGCGACCAACGAATGACTGCCGGCGCGTGTATGCCCCACCGAGGCGCGGTATACTGCCGCGCCTTTTTAGCGTCGCGCCAGCAGCCCCGGCGTGCCCGGCCCAAAGGGCCAGCTTCAAGTTGCAAGCTCCAAGCCGCAAGCTCGAACAGTCCGCGTACTGCTCCAACTTGCCGCTCGAAGCTAGAAGCTCAAAGCTGCCCTATTAAAATGTTCCCGTCTTTTAGAGGAGCGCGACTCATGACCGTGATCAAGCAAGACGACCTGATTCAGAGCGTTGCCGACGCCCTGCAGTTCATTTCCTATTACCACCCCGTGGATTTCATCCAGGCGATGCACGAAGCCTACCTGCGCGAAGAATCGCCAGCGGCCCGTGACTCGATGGCGCAGATCCTGATCAACTCGCGCATGTGCGCCACCGGCCACCGCCCGATCTGCCAGGACACCGGTATCGTCACCGTGTTCGTGCGCGTCGGCATGGACGTGCGTTGGGATGGCGCCACCATGGGCCTGGACGACATGATCAACGAAGGCGTGCGTCGCGCCTACAACCTGCCGGAAAACGTCCTGCGTGCCTCGATCCTCGCCGACCCGGCGGGTGCTCGGAAAAACACCAAGGACAACACCCCGGCCGTGATTCACTACTCCATCGTCCCGGGCAACACCGTGGAAGTGGACGTGGCGGCCAAGGGCGGCGGTTCCGAGAACAAGTCGAAAATGGCCATGCTCAACCCGTCCGACTCGATCGTTGACTGGGTATTGAAGACCGTTCCGACCATGGGCGCCGGCTGGTGCCCACCGGGCATGCTCGGTATCGGCATCGGCGGCACCGCCGAGAAAGCCGCGGTCATGGCCAAGGAAGTGTTGATGGAGTCCATCGACATCCACGAGCTGAAAGCCCGTGGCCCGCAGAACCGCATCGAAGAAATGCGCCTGGAGCTGTTCGAGAAGGTCAATCAGTTGGGCATCGGCGCCCAGGGCCTCGGTGGCCTGACCACCGTGCTCGACGTGAAGATCATGGACTACCCGACCCACGCCGCCTCGCTGCCGGTGTGCATGATCCCGAACTGCGCCGCCACCCGTCACGCACACTTCGTGCTCGACGGTTCCGGCCCGGCCTCGCTGGAAGCGCCACCGCTGGACGCCTACCCGGAAATCGTCTGGGAAGCCGGCCCGTCGGCGCGTCGCGTCAACCTCGACACCCTGACCCCGGAAGACGTGCAGAGCTGGAAGCCGGGCGAAACCGTCCTGCTCAACGGCAAAATGCTCACCGGTCGCGACGCGGCGCACAAGCGCATGGTCGAGATGCTGAACAAAGGTGAAACACTGCCGGTCGACCTCAAAGGTCGCTTCATCTACTACGTTGGCCCGGTTGATCCGGTCGGTGACGAAGTGGTTGGCCCGGCTGGCCCGACCACCGCGACGCGGATGGACAAGTTCACCCGGCAGATCCTTGAGCAGACCGGCCTGTTGGGCATGATCGGCAAATCCGAGCGCGGCCCGACCGCAATCGAAGCGATCAAGGACAACAAAGCCGTGTACCTGATGGCCGTCGGCGGCGCTGCTTACCTGGTTGCTCAGGCGATCAAGAAGTCGAAAGTGCTGGCGTTCGCCGAACTGGGCATGGAAGCGATCTACGAGTTCGAGGTCAAGGACATGCCGGTCACCGTTGCGGTGGACAGCAAAGGTGAATCCGTTCACATCACCGGTCCTGCGATCTGGCAACAAAAGATCAGCGAAAGCCTGGCGGTAGAAGTGCAGTAAGCCCTTCATCTCCATGAAAACGGCTGGTTCATCCGCAGTGATGACCCGGCCGTTTTTGCATGTGCAAACCAGTCGCGATAAAAACCACGTCAATGCATACAAAATGATCTTGCGCACCTGTCAGATCTGACAGGTCCATTTCAACGCGAATATTGTTAGCGTCAATCCATTCACGCCCACCCCGCGCGCAATGGATCCGACCATGCCTGATCAACAAGAGCTGAGCATCACCACCCCCTCCATCGCCAAAAGCGCATCGATTGCCACCATCGGCAAAAGCTGGGGCGCCGTGGGGCCGACCGGTGCGGCTTCGTTCGAACTGCCGATTCCGACGTCCGCCGGGCGAGGCTGGGACCCGCAGTTTTCGCTGAGTTACAGCAGTCAGAGTGGCAACGGTTCATTCGGGCTTTTCTGGCACTTGGCCGGCGCGGGTCAGATCAGCCGCGGCACCCAAAAAGGTGTGCCGCGCTATACCGATCATGACGAGATCGTCGGTGTCGATGGCGAAGTGTGGATGCCGGAGCTCGATGAGCATGGTGAACTCAAGTTCCGAGAGGAAAGCGTCTACAACGGCGTCGACATTGGCCCGCACAGAGTCGTGCGCTATTGGCCTCGAGTGGAAAGCGATTTTGCCTTGCGCGAGCGCTGGCAGCGGCAGACCCGAGAAGCCGATCCACCCGTGTTCTGGCTGATCCACGGCGCCGACGGCTCGCTGCACCTTTACGGCAAAACCGAAGCAGCACGAGTCGCCGATCCTGACACTCCTGGACGAATCGCCACATGGCTGCTGTGCGAAAGCATGAACGCGCGCGGCGAACACATTTGCTTCGAATACAAGGCCGACGATCAGGATTTTGACCCGCTGCATGACTACCGCGCCCAGCGCTACTTGCGTCGCGTGTGCTACGGCAACTTCACCGCCAGCAGTGATCTGTACAGTTGGACATCGGACAATCCTGCCGAACTGGATTGGCACTTTCATCTGCTGTTCGATTACGGCGAGCGCAGCACATCACTGACCGATATCCCTGCGTACGACGATGATCCCCTGAAACCCTGGACGGTCCGCCCGGATCGTTTTTCAACCCATGGTCAGGGTTTTGAACTGGGCACTCGCAGGCTCTGCCAACAGACGTTACTGTTTCATCACTTCCCCGAGCAATCGACTGACCAACCGAAACTGGTGCGCCGCTTGTTACTGGAATACCACCCACCGCAAAATATCGCGCAGTGGGCCTACAGCCAGATCAGCGCGGCGCACTATCAGGCGTACGATGCCAACGGCGTCGTCGAAAACACGCCACCAGTCGAGTTCGACTACGCCCCTTTCGACATCAATAAAACCCCACATCGCTTCCTTGAACTTGATATACAGCCGGGTATCGAGGACGGTGGTTTTTACCAGTGCGTCGACCTTTATGGCGAAGGCGTTCCGGGTTTTCTCTGCCGCTACGACCAGAGTTGGTACTACCGCGAACCGCGGCGCGCGACGAAGGGAACCGATGAAATCGGCTATGGGCCATGGATCGCGCTAGACAAGATTCCGCTTGCTGATCGCAACCGTCCGGTACAGCAACTGCTGACCGACCTGACGGGTGACGGTCGGCTCGACTGGGTCACCGCGCAACCGGGTATCAGTGGTTTTCGCACCCTGACAGAACAACGCACGTTTGCCGACTTCGTCCCGTTCGGCAAATTCCCCCCGGAGTTTTTCAACGCGCTCTCGACACTCGGCGACTTGAGTGGAGATGGCCTGAGTAGCCTGGCATTGATCGGGCCGAACTCGGTGCGACTGTATGCCAACGAACGCGAACAAGGCTTCGCGGCGCCTGAAGAGGTGCGGCACGAACCCGACGACGATCGCTTGCCACTGTTCAGCAATTCCCCGACAGAACTGGTGCTGTTGGGCAACCTGCTGGGCAGCGACATGCCCGAGCTGTGCCGGATTCGCCACGATGAAATCCGCTGCTGGCCGAACCTGGGCCATGGCCGCTTTGGCAAGGGTCGCAAGATCAGCGCGTTGCCGTTCAGCTATGAGCAATTTGACTCGTCACGGGTACGCCTTGCCGACCTCGACGGCTCCGGTGCCGCGTCGCTGATTTATCTGAAGTCAGAGGCCTTCGATATCTACTTGAACCGGGGTGGCAACGGTCTGGAGCAGACGCCGATCAGCGTGCCGTGGCCCGCCGGCGTGCGCTACGACCGTCTCTGCCAGGTGACTTTCGCCGACCTGCAAGGCCTGGGCTGCGCCAGTTTGATCCTGACGGTGACGCACATGCAGCCGCAGCACTGGCGCTACGATTTCGTTTCGGCCAAGCCGTATCTGCTGACCAGCAGCAACAACAATATGGGTTGCAGTGCCAGCGTGGTCTACCGCAGCTCGGCGCAGGAATGGCTGGATGAGAAACGCCGCTTGCCCCCCCTGAGACGTTTTCCGGCTTGCCACCTGCCGTTCCCGGTGGCGGTGGTCAAAAAACAGCAGCAACTGGATGAAATCACCGGCAACTGTCTGACGCAGATTTTCACTTGGTGGGGAGGTTTCTACGACAGCCGCGAGCGCGAGTTCCGCGGTTTCGGCCTGTTGCAGCAAACCGACAGCGAGAGCGCCAGCGACGATGAGGGCGAAGGCTTCAGCGAGCCGATGCGGGTGTTCACCTGGTTTCATACCGGGCAATCGATGGACCGGTCGCGCGACGACTATTTCAAGCACGACGCGGATGCGGTGGCGCTGGGCAATACGCTGTTCAGTCGCCATCACCGGGAAGACGATGTCGACGAAATCATTCCTGCGCACGATGACGACACTCGGTATCAGATCTCCCGGGCGCTGGCAGGCGCCGTAACACGCATCGAGACCTATGCCGACGCAGACGTGGATGCCCCCGGAATCGCCACACCTTACGCCGTCGAAGAAACGCGCTATCTGGTGCGTGAGGTGCGCGAGCAAGGCGCTTATGCCGCCGCCGTATTGCTGCCGCTGATGGTGGAGAAAATCAGCTATCAGTACGACGGATACGTCGATGATCCCCTGTGCAGGAAGGATGTGGTCCTGCGCTACAACGCTTATGGCCAGTCGACGCATTCAATCACAGTAAGCTACGCCCGGCGGCTCACCGAAACGGATACGCCACCATTCGACGATCCTGATGAACAGCAGTGGTGGTATGACGCCCATGACAAGGCGCAGCAAGACAATTACCTGAATGAAAGCCGTGCAGCGTATATCGATCTGGACGAAGACCCGCAGCATTGGCGCCTGGGGTTGCCGTATCAACAGCGTGGCAATGCGCTGGTCCTGTCCAAAGGCAACCTGCCTGTTGCGCAAGTGTCCTATGAGTGCCTGATGGAACATGAGGATTCACCCCACTGGAATGCCGAACGGGTGCTGACCACGCAGTCCGTGCAGCGTTACGTGAGTACCGATGGCGTGCTGCTGGACGACGGCATTGCCGGCTTCGAGGCCTTGGTCGGCCCACTGGAAGTGGCACAACTGGACAAAACGGCGCTGGACGCTTACAGCGTTCTATCGAATTTCAACGTGCGCTCTGAACTGGCGAAAATCGGTTACACGCCGATGCCGTTTCTGTTCTGGGTAAATCCCTTGGGCAGCACGGAGCCGGATCTGTGGTCGGCGAATTTCGGCTACGCCGAATATGCACGCCTCGACGGTTTCTACAAGGTATGCCGTTATCGCGAAACCCTCAGCCATGGCTTCACCCGCGCCAAATACGACGCGTATGCGCTGGCTGTCATCCTGGTGGAATTACCGGATGGCTGCACCACACACATAAAGTACGACTACCACGCGCTGCAGCCGCTGGAAATCATCGATGCCAACTTGAACACTCATCAGGCGTTGCATGAACCCTCCAGTCAGCCTCTGGCGACCAGTTTTTATGGCACCGAAAACAATCAGGAAGCGGGCTTCAAGCCGCTGTGCGAATACAAGGTTCCCGAGGACCGGAGCCCGGCGGCAGCAATTGCCAACCCGGCCGATGCCGTGCAAAAAGCCGCCAGTACCCTGCGCAAAGATCTGTTCAGCTGGATGGGGCAGATAGCCAACGACACCCATGCCGCCGTGGCATGGATTGCCCAAGATTATCTGCTGCCCTGCGGCCACATCAGGGCCAGCACGCGCCAACGACTTGCCCGGCGCAGTAACGTCTTGACGCCTGATGAACAGGTATTGCATGAGACTATCGCTGCGGTGCATCGCGAACCGGTTCACAGCGTCATTCTCAGTGCCGACCGCTACCCCGATGATCCGGTGAAGGCGCAGATCCAGATCAGCAAAGCCTGCGTCGACGGCTTTGGCCGCCCTCTGCAAACCCAGCAACTGGTCGACCCGGGCAAGGCCTATGCGGTGGACGCCGACGGCTCGCTGATCGTCGAGGATGGCCAGCTCAAAGTGGTCGATGCCGACCCGCGCTGGCGTATCAGCGAGCGAGTCGAATACAACAACAAAGGTCTGCCGGTTCGCCAGTTCCGCGCGTTTTTCGCCAATACCCATACCTACGTCAACGATCAGTCCCTGCGCACACTGGGCTATCACGACAAGATTTATTATGACGCGCAGAATCGGCAGGTCCGCGTGGTCAATGCCAAGGGCCACTTTTCCCAGGTGTTTTACCATCCTTGGTATCAGGCCAGTCTAGACTTCAACGACACCGCTGAAGCGTCATCACCAACAAAGGCATTGAGGTCATGACTGCCAGCGTGCATCGACGTACACCCGCGCTGGCGGTGAGCGATGCGCGTGGTCTGCCGGTACGGCAGATCGAGTACTTGCGCAGTGTGGCGGCCGACATCCCTGCCCCCCTGGTAACCCGTCAGCAGCATGACCACGCCGGGCGTCCGGTCGAGCAATGGGACCCGCGCCTGTCGGCACCTTGCCTGACTACGGTTTACAACCTGAACGGGGCGGTATTGAAGTCCGACAGTGTCGACGCTGGCTGGCGTCTGACTTTGCCGGGACTGGCCGGTGAGCCTTTGCAGCGCTGGGATCAGCGCGGCAGTTATTGGCAGACGATCTTCGATCAGCAACTGCGGGTGGTCGCCGTCGGAGAGAATGGCAAGCCCAACGTGGATGTTTTTATCTACGCCGACGCCTCGACCGAGGCGAGGCTCAACCAGCGCGGCCAGTTGCTGGAACAAAAAGATCGTGCCGGCTCACTGCTCACGGACAGCTTTTCCCTGGCTGGCCAGCCGTTGAGGGAAACCCGCACGTTCCACGACGGTGAGCCATTCACCAGCGAACAGGTGTTCAGCCCGCTCGGCACGCTGCTGGAACAGACCGATGCCGGCGGCCATCGGCGCCGCTCGCGCTACGGCCTGGCCGGGCAACGCAAGCAAGCGGAACTGCTGATCAAGGAATCGTCTGACTGGCAAGCGGTGCTGCTGGATGCGCAATACAACGCCAACGACCAGATCATCGAACAACTGGCCGGCAATCGGGTACGCAGCACGTGGACGTATGACCCGGCGGACGGTCGTCTGCACACCCAGTCCAGCCACAAGGACGGCGGCAGTGTCCTGCAAAACCTCGAATACTTCTACGACCGCGTCGGCAATATCACTCGCATCGCAGACCACGCTTTTCAGCCGCGCTACTTCGCCAATCAGTTGATCGACGGCCACCGCAATTTCGTCTACGACTCACGCTATCGGCTGATCTGCGCCACCGGCCACGACGACGCGCCGTCACCGGACATTCCCGATCTTGTGCAACAGCCCGATCCGAACAATCGCCTCAATTACACTCAAACCTACCGATACGACAGTGGTGGTAACCTGATCGAACTTCATCATGTGCGGGCCGGCAACAACTCCACCCAGCACATGTTCATCGACCCGAAGAGCAATCGCGGGGTGCGCTGGACACCCAACGATCCGCCCCCCGCGTTCGACGACCTGTTCGATCCTCACGGCAATCAGCTGACCATACAACCGGGACAACCACTACATTGGAACGCCCGCGATGAGCTGGAGCGCGCGATCCTGGTCCAGCGCGAAACTGCCCCCAATGATGCCGAGTACTACCGCTACAGCCAGGGCATTCGTGTGTTCAAACGCCACGAAACCTTCGCTGCCAACGCCGAACACTTTCATCAGGTGCGCTACCTGCCAGGGCTGGAAATCCGCACCCGCGACAACGGCGAAGAACTGCACGTCATCACTCTGGGCAATGCCCGCTGCCTGCATTGGGCAGAGAAAAAGCCCAACGGCATCGCCACCGATCAACTGCGCTACAGCCTAGAAGATCACCTCGGCTCCTGCGTGATGGAACTCGATCAACAGGCACAGCTAATCAGCGAGGAAGGTTACTACCCCTTCGGCGCCACGGCGTGGATGACCGCGCCTTCGGAGACTGAAGTCAGCTACAAGTTCATCCGTTATTCGGGCAAGGAGATGGATGTCAGTGGCTTGTATTACTACGGCGCGCGGTATTACGCGCCGTGGCTGCAACGCTGGATCAGCACCGACGCAGAACAGGCGGATGGTCTGAATCTTTATGCGTTTGTGGGTAACAACCCGATGCGCTTCGTCGATCCTGACGGGAACACGCGAGCGGAAGGTGTGATCATGTTGTATTCACAGTTCATTTCAGAACTCCATGACAATACCGGACAACTCGGAGGGCAACTGACCAACATTTTTCATCCTGAAGACATCGCACTTGATCTGCTGACAAATTTCGTCGGCGAAGTGGTGCTAGGGGTTGTGGGTCACGAGGCTGGAGGTGTGGGAGGTCAAGTATTTGATGCCATAGTGCCCGGATTGTCTCAGGCACAGTCTTTCGTAAGCGTTTCTGGATTAGTCGGTGGCAACATCGGTGGCGATGCCGGCGGTGCACTCGCTAATCCATATGCGAACAGTACCGGGCTGAAATTCGGCCCCCTCATCCCGCAAACCTCGCAGATGTCCGTCAGCGCCATTGACAAGAAACTGGGCATCGAGGACGCCGTCAAGGATATCAAGTCCTGGAGTGACTTGAAGAGTGAACTTATCCACCCAGGGTTGGACGCGGTTCTCAATCCCTCCTTCATGATGAACAGAGTCATCGGCTCGGTGATCGGAATCATTCCCGGTGCCCTTAACATGTTTGCCCGGGCGATTGAGGTCGAGGACATCAGGAACCGGCTCGATCCAGTGAAAATAGAAAAAATCGAGAAAATGCTCAGCGACTGGAAGGCCGCGGTAGAGCAACGTTCCGCTTGGGCCGAAAACGCATTCGACGCACTCGGTACAGACGTGATTTATCCGGCCAATGTGCTGCCGAACGTAAACAATTCGACCACCAAGGAAACTCTGGCTCCCATCAACCGTTCAGAATTGCGCTCAATGAACAAGGCAGTGCTAGACAACATTGCCAGGGCTCAACTCGGAATGGCCTGGTACAAGGAAATGGGCACCACCGACAACCAGTTTCTGCTGAAGCAGGCGCGTACCAACAAGAAAAAGGCCGCCTGAGATGACCGACTGCGCGGGTGAGCGGGTATGAATCAGTCAGTGCATCGGCATACGCCGACGCTGCACGTTCATGACCCCAGGGGGCTGCCCGTCAGAAACGTCGGCTATTTGTGCAAAGTGGCCAGCGCTGATGCTGAATCCCTGATCTCCCGCCAAGGGCACGATGCTGTCGGTCGTTTGACCGAGCAGTGGGATCCGCGCCTGTTCAGCACCAGCCCCCAGCCCAACCTCGCTCATGTCTACAACCTGTCGGGCCTACCGCTGAGTGTCGACAGTGTCGACGCCGGCTGGCGGCTGAGCCTGCCGGGAGAGGCCGGACAGGTCGTGGAGCGCTGGGATGCGCGCGGCAACCATTGGCGAATCCTGCACGATGAACAACTGCGAATACTCAGCGAGGCCAGCGCCGATCAGAGCAGCTTCGAAACCTTCACCTACGCCGATGCCTCGGCCGACGTCGACTTTAATCTGTGCGGACAGATGACAACGCTCAAGGACCCTGCGGGGACGCTGAACCTGCAGGGTTTTTCCTTGCTCGGCCAGGTGCTTGTACAGACCCGCACCTTTGACGACAGCGAGGCCCATACCAGTCGCCAGACGTTCGGCCCGCTGAACCAGCGCCTGACGCACACCGACGCTGGCGGTCATCGCCAGGACTTCCTGTACAGCGTTGTCGGCCAGCTCACGCAGGTTGCTCTGCTGCGCCAGGGTGAAAACGTCGCAAAACCCATTGTCGCGAGCCTGCAATACAACGCGGCCGGACAGCGCGTCGAACAGCGTGCCAGCAATCAAGTCATCAACCGTTGGCGCTACGACCCTGCCAACGACTGGCCGATCAACGCCCAGGCCGGCGTTACCGGACAAGCGCTGCTGCAGAATCTCGAATATGCCTACGACCCTGTCGGTAATGTCCTGCGCATCGACGACCACACCTTTGAACCGGTGTTTTTCGCCAACCGGCGCATCGATGGTCATCGGGCGTTCAGCTATGACTCGCTCTATCGACTGCTCGCTGCCAGCGGTCATGAAGCCGCGACCGCCACTGACACGCCGGGGCGCCCTGCGCCGAGCGACCCTAATAATCTGCACAACTACACCCAGCATTACCAATACGACCGGGCCGGCAACCTCATCGAACTGGTGCATGGCCGCGAGACGACGGGGTACACCCGCCAGATGAAGGTCGCGCCTGCCAGCAATCATGCGCTGCGCTGGGAGGCCGGCGACCCGCCACCGGATTTCGCCGCCACCTTCGATGCTCATGGCAATCAGATCAAACTTCGCCACGGCCCGGAACTGCTGTGGAACGCCCGGGACCAACTGCGTCGGGTGACCTTTCTCACGCACAACAACGATCTGCCCGATGATCACGAGAGCTACCTTTATAGTCAGGGCATGCGCGTGTCCAAACGTCATGAAACCCATAACCCCGCCGCTTCGCACTTTCATCAGGTGCGCTACCTGCCAGACCTGGAAATCCGCACCCGGGACAACGGCGAAGAACTGCACGTGATCACCCTGCCCGGCAACGTCCGCTACCTGCATTGGCGCAGCGCACCACCGGCGCAGGTCGAGAACAACCAGATACGCTACAGCCTCGAAGATCACTTGGGTTCGAGCACCACTGAACTCGATCAGGACGCGCACGTGATCAGTCAGGAAACCTACTATCCCTTCGGTGGCACGGCGATCTGGCTGCCCGCTTCCAGCAGCGCAGTGGATTACAAGACTGTGCGTTATTCAGGCAAGGAAATGGATGTCAGCGGACTGTATTACTACGGCGCGCGGTATTACGCACCGTGGTTGCAGCGCTGGTTGAGTGCGGACCCGGCGGGGGATGTGGATGGGCTGAATTTGTATGCGATGGTGGGGAATAACCCGCTGTTGTACATCGACCCGGATGGGCGAGCGAATAACAAGTTCACGAGTCTCATTGCCAAAATTTCAGGCTTCGCCTCTGAAACGGGTAGATTTGCCGAAGAGTTTGATGATCACCAAAACCCAATGACACCAGAGCAAAGACAGAACACTACCTACCGCGAGTATCTGAAAAAAGGACACGGCGCTTGGGCATTTGGCCAAGGCGCAACGTTCGGTGGAATAGCAGGAACTGGGATCGCCTACACGATTAACCAATACGTGCCTGAAGTGAGTGTCGAAATTTTAGGGGCAACCCTAGGTCCAGCTATCGGCCTGATTGCAGGAGGTGCGTTGTCCTATATTCGATACAGATTCTTCAGAAGCGATGTTCGCCTTGCGACCGCCCTGCATTTGGGAAAAGTCCAAGCCGCCACCCAGGCGCTCGCTGACATGTCTCAAGGCAAGGTGCCGGAGAGTGTCGTGAACCAACTGCCAATCATGCACGAAGCCCTTCTGAATAACGTGAAAGAGAAAGTCGGCACCTGGTCAGTGAAGGATCAATGGGACTTCATGAACGGCCTGACAGCCGATTCGACCACAGACGAATGGATACGAAGGTTCCTGGAAATAGAAAATCGAACTATGGACGTAGTGATCGCCATCGACGAGGTGTCCCATCAAGCCGAGGGCATAGCGCATGCCGCGAACGAAGCGATTAACCGGGTTACTTCGGGGCTAAATGAAGCGGGACCCTCTGCTGCGATCTCATTCGCTTTAAATCCAGTGCGGCGAGATTTGCAGTCCAAAGAAATACAAGAGACATTTGTCTGACACACGGACTCGGCAACTACGAATCGGGTACCGGAACAACCGTGGGACGCCGTGCTTGCCCATGCTATCGTGCCCGCCCGAACTGCCATTCGTTTGCCCAGCATGCTGCCGACTTCCCGTACCCTGCGTCTGTCGTTGTATACCCTGCTGATCATCGCCGGCGCGGCGCTTGCCGCTACGCTTGCGATCCGCCACGCCGAACGTCAGGCGCTGGAGGAAGACGCCGCCCGCGCCAACCAGCAACTGGCGTTGTACGCCAATTCCCTGCACACCCTGATCGACCGCTACCGCGCGCTGCCCGCCGTGCTGGCGCTGGATCCGCAATTGCGTTCGGCGCTGGCCGGGCCGGTCGATGCCGACGAACAGGCGGCGCTGAATCTCAAACTGGAAAAGATCAACGGCGCGGCGCAATCCTCGACCCTTGAACTGCTCGACCACACGGGCCTCGCCGTGGCGGCAAGCAACTGGCGCCTGCCCAGCAGTTACGTCGGCCACAATTACGGTTTCCGCCCCTACTTCAGCCAGACCCGCACCCAAGGCACCGGGCGTTTTTACGCGGTGGGCGTGACCAGCGGGATTCCCGGCTACTTCCTCTCCAGCGCGGTGCTGGGTGATCACGACGAGTTCCTTGGCGCGATGGTGGTCAAGCTGGAATTCCCCGAACTGGAACGCGAGTGGAGTCAGGGCAATGACACGCTGCTGGTCAGCGATGCCCGCGGAATCATCTTCATCGCCAACCAGCCCGGCTGGCGTTATCGCGCGCTGCGGCCATTGAACGCCCGCGACATGGATGAGATCAAAGCCACCCGGCAGTACGACAAGCAATCGCTGGTGCCCCTGACCCACTTGTCGCTGCGCAGTTTCGATGACAACAGTGACCTGCGCCGTGTCGAAGGCCCCGAGGGTACAGCGGATTATCTGTGGGAATCACTGCCCCTGAGCGCCGAAGGCTGGACTCTGCATCTGCTGCGTCATCCGCAAGTGGCGTTCGAAGACCTGCGCAACGCCGGGCTGGCCGCCGCCGGCGTGTGGCTGGCGCTGGTGTTTCTGTTGCTGTTCCTCAATCAGCGCTGGCGGCTGTCGAAAGTCCGCCAGCGCAACCGCGAAGAACTGGAGCAACTGGTCGAGGAACGCACCCGCGATCTGCGCACAGCGCAGGACGGCCTGGTGCAGTCGGCGAAACTCGCCGCGCTCGGTCAGATGTCCGCCGCGCTGGCCCATGAAATCAATCAGCCGCTGACCGCCCAGCGCATGCAACTGGCGACCCTGCGCCTGCTGCTCGAGCATGGCCGCGTCGACGATGCTTATAAAGCGTTGAAACCGGTCGACGAAATGCTCACCCGCATGGCCGCCCTCACCGGCCACCTGAAAACCTTCGCGCGCAAAAGCCCCAGCGGCTTGCGCGAGCGGCTGGATCTGGCAACGGTGGTCGATCAGGCGTTGCAGTTGCTCGATGCACGGCTGCGCGACGAACAGGTCAGTCTGGTGCTGCACCTAACGCGTCCGGCGTGGGTGCGCGGTGATGCGATTCGTCTCGAACAGGTGTTGATCAACCTGCTGCGCAACGCCCTCGATGCGATGCAGGGCAAAGCGTGCAAGCGCCTGGAAATCCGTCTGGAAGCCGATGAGCAACTGTGGCGGCTGAGCGTCTGTGACAACGGCGGCGGCATCGCCGAAGATCATTTGGGCCAGGTCTTTGATCCGTTTTTCACCACCAAACCGGTGGGCGACGGCCTGGGCCTCGGGCTGGCGGTATCCTTCGCTATCGTGCATGAATCCGGCGGACGTCTGAGCGCCGAAAATGGCGACAGCGGCGCGGTGTTCAGCCTGACTTTGCCGATCGATCTGGAGGCACACCTCTGATGCTCAATTCCGTGATGGTGGTCGATGACGAAAGCAGCATTCGCAGCGCCGTCGAGCAGTGGCTGAGCCTGTCGGGGTTCGAGGTGCAGTTGTTCAGCCGCGCCGAAGAATGTCTCGCCGCACTGCCCGCGCACTTTGCCGGGGTGATCCTCAGCGACGTGCGCATGCCCGGCATGGGTGGTCTGGCGTTGTTGGCCGAAGTGCAGAAACGCGATGCCGATCTGCCGGTGATTCTGCTCACTGGCCATGGCGATGTACCAATGGCGGTCGAGGCGATGCGCGACGGCGCCTACGACTTTCTGGAAAAACCGTTCAGCCCGGAAACCCTGCTCGGCAGCTTGCGCCGGGCGCTGGACAAACGCCGACTGATCCTTGAGAACCGCGCCCTGCACGAGCAGGCTGACAACCGCGCGAAACTCGACGCGACCCTGCTCGGCGTGTCCCGTGGTTTGCAGACGTTGCGTCGGCAAGTGCTGGACTTGGCAGCGTTGCCGGTCAACGTGCTGATTCGTGGTGAAACCGGCAGCGGCAAGGAATTGGTTGCGCGCTGCCTGCATGATTTCGGCCCGCGCGCGGCCAAGCCGTTCGTGGCACTGAACTGCGCGGCGATTCCTGAGCAGTTGTTCGAGGCCGAGTTGTTCGGGCACGAGAGCGGCGCGTTTACCGGCGCCTCGGGCAAGCGCATCGGCAAACTGGAATACGCTGACGGCGGCACACTGTTTCTCGATGAAATCGAAAGCATGCCGCTGGCGCAACAGGTGAAACTGCTGCGGGTTTTACAAGAACAGAAGCTTGAGCGGTTGGGCTCGAACCAGAGCATCCGCGTCGATCTGCGGATTGTCGCGGCGACCAAACCGGATCTGCTCGATGAAGCTCGGGCCGGACGTTTTCGCGAGGATCTGGCGTATCGCCTGAACGTCGCCGAGCTGCGTTTGCCGCCGTTGCGCGATCGTCGTGAAGACATTCCGCTGCTGTTCGAAACCTTCGCCCACAACGCCGCTGAACGCCTGGGGCGCACTTTTCCGCCCTTGAGTGGCGCGCAATTGAGTCATCTGCTCAGCCACGACTGGCCGGGCAACGTGCGCGAACTGGCGAACGTTGCCGAACGCCAGGTGTTGGGGCTGGACGAGCCGGCACCGGGGATCGATCCGGGGCAATCGCTGGCGGCGCAGCAGGAGGCGTTTGAGGCGCAGTGTTTGCGTGCCGCGCTGACCCGGCACAAGGGTGACGTGAAAGCGGTGCTTGAAGAACTGCAACTGCCGCGCCGCACGTTCAATGAAAAGCTGCAGCGGCATGGGTTGAGTCGGGAGATGTTTTTGAGCGAGTGAGTCGGGCTTGGGATTTTCTGTGTGGCTGACATCTTTCCCCCTCACCCCAGCCCTCTCCCCCAAGGGGGCGAGGGGGAAAGGGAGCCGATCGTTGTTGGATTTAGAGCCTGAGTTCGACGCCGAAATTGCAGGTCGGTGAATCTTTAATAAACACCGCAGTCAGTCCCCTCTCCCCCTGGGAGAGGGCTAGGGTGAGGGGCTTTTGATCTCAGCTCCAATAAGCGGAAATCCGCTCACAAGATCAATTCCATCGGCACAAATCCGCTCACCCAATCCCGTCACCCCCTCTAAACCGGCCCTCCCCCCGTTGGCACACCTCCTGCTATAGCCCTCGCAGGCTGCGTTTCTACGCGCTCCACAAAAACAATTAAACGAAGGATCCTTCAATGGATAACTCCAACGCCCTGCCACTTGGGTCGGCTGCTGTGCCCGCCAAAGAAAGAACCACCGCCAGCCGGATCAAATCGATCTTCAGCGGTTCCGTCGGCAACATGGTCGAGTGGTACGACTGGTATGTGTATGCCGCCTTCTCCCTGTACTTCGCCAAAACCTTTTTCCCTGCCGGTTCCACCACCGCCCAACTGATGAATACCGCTGCGATTTTCGCCGTCGGCTTTCTGATGCGCCCGATCGGTGGCTGGCTGATGGGCATGTACGCCGACAAGGTCGGACGTAAAAAAGCCCTGATGGCCTCGGTCTACCTGATGTGCTTCGGCTCGCTGCTGATCGCCCTCAGCCCGAACTACGAAACCATCGGCATCGGCGCGCCGATCCTGCTGGTGTTCGCGCGACTGCTGCAAGGCCTGTCGGTCGGTGGCGAATATGGCACCTCGGCGACCTATCTCTCGGAGATGGCGACCAAGGAACGTCGCGGTTTCTTCTCCAGCTTCCAGTACGTGACCCTGATCTCCGGCCAGCTCATCGCGCTGGGCGTACTGATCGTGCTGCAAAACGTGCTGACCACTGAACAGCTGTACGCGTGGGGCTGGCGTATTCCGTTCGCCATCGGCGCGCTGTGTGCGGTCGTGGCGCTGTACCTGCGTCGTGGTATGGAAGAAACCGAGTCGTTCACCAAGAAAGAGAAGTCCAAGGAAAGCGCCATGCGCACCTTGATGCGCCACCCCAAAGAGCTGTTGACCGTGGTCGGCCTGACCATGGGCGGCACCCTGGCGTTCTACACCTACACCACTTACATGCAGAAATACCTGGTGAACACCGTCGGCATGAGCATCTCCGACTCGACCACCATTTCTGCCGCCACGCTGTTCCTGTTCATGTGCCTGCAACCGATCATCGGCGGCCTCTCGGACAAGATCGGCCGTCGTCCGATCCTGATCGCCTTCGGCGTGCTCGGGACGATCTTCACCGTGCCGATCCTGATGACCCTGCACACCATTCAGACCTGGTGGGGCGCGTTCTTCCTGATCATGGCAGCGCTGATCATCGTCAGCGGCTACACCTCGATCAACGCGGTGGTGAAAGCGGAATTGTTCCCGACCGAAATCCGCGCCCTGGGCGTAGGTCTGCCATATGCGCTGACCGTGTCGATCTTCGGCGGCACCGCCGAATACATCGCGCTGTGGTTCAAGAGCATCGGCATGGAAACCGGTTACTACTGGTACGTGACGGCGTGCATCGCGGTGTCGTTGCTGGTGTACATCACCATGAAGGACACCCAGAAGCATTCGCGCATCGTCACTGACTGATCGGGTTTTCACAGCCACTGCAACGGTGGCTGTTCTGGCCCCAATCGCTGGCAAGCCAGCTCCCACAAGTTTCGCGTCGTACACAAGGTCTGTGAACGGCGCTGTCATTGTGGGAGCTGGCTTGCCAGCGATTGGGGCAACTCGGTATCAAGTCAACTCGGCAACCTGCGGCTTGCCATAACGCTTCTGCGCATACGAAGCGCCGATAATCATCACCAGCAAAATCCCCGCCAGCACCGCCGACGAGCCGATGGTGCCGAAGTCCAGCCCACCCTTTTCATGTGGCTTGGTCATCAAGTCGCCCAGGGTCGCGCCAAACGGCCGGGTCAGCACGAACGCCACCCAGAACAACAGCACCGTGGAAATCCTGGTGAAGTATTTCAACAGCACGACTGCCGCGATGGTCGAGCCAATCAACAGCGCGCCACCGGCAAAACCCAGCCCTGAATCGTCGGCAAGATAGTCGCCCAGCGCGGTGCCTAGGGTGTTGGAAAACAGAATCGCCATCCAGTAGAACATCTCGCCACGGAAGGTCTGCACCTTGCTGACATTGAGCGAATCACCGCTAAGGCGCCACGCGGCGAAGATCGCCAGCAGAATGGCGATAAGGATCATCGAGCCAGTGGCGTAACCCAGTCCGAGGGTGCGGTCCATGAAGTCCGACATGGTCGTGCCGGCGGTGCTGGTCGACAGGATCACCAGCCAGTACAGCAATGGCTTATACGTCTTGGCCATCAACTGCGTGATCAGCGTCAGCACAAACACGCTGATCAGAATCAGCGAGCTCATGGCGTAGCCGACGTTGAGGGTCATCGACAACAAATCCCCCGCGGTTTCCCCCAGGGTCGTCGCGCAGATTTTCATGACCCAGAAGGCCAGGGTGATTTGAGGAAGTTTATTCATCGTAGGCAACACTCCAGTGTGTGACGGCCGGTTCTTGGTTTTCTGGCCACGGGCAGACTGGCGTTGCAACGGTGAAAACGCGGTCGGCAAAGTATGAAAAATCTGTCACACAGCGCAAAACAGCGATTAATCGCTAATTAATGCTGCCCCTGCATTCTGCAATCACCTGATCGATGAACTGCGCGACGCTCGCTGCGACGACGAAAGCGAATCGAATGCATCGCCCTTAATATCAAGTTAATCGATTGTTCTTAGCATTATTTTGCACTTTTTAATCAATTTAATTGGCGTAGCATTAAACCCATGCAAGACACACCGCCAACGAATCCGGAGTAACCGACATGAAAACCAAACTGATCCTCGCCCTGACCCTGTCCGTACTGGCCGCCAATACCTTCGCTGCCGACGGCTCGGATCGCACCAAATCCGCCGACTTCATCAACGGCGCCAGCGCCGCAATCGAAACCAGCCACACCGGTACTTATGCCGCTGACGGTTTTGATAAAACCAGCCTTGGCAAAGCTGTGGCTGCCGATGGTTTCGATAAAACCAACCTGGGTAAAACCGTCGCGGCTGACGGCTTCGACAAGACCGGTACCGCCGCTGCCATCAGCTAAGTATCTGCAGTCCTCTCACAGCCCGGCTTCGGCCGGGCTTAGTCATTTCTGGGGGATGAAGATTTCCTGAATTCACATCAAACACTGTGGGAGCGAGCCTGCTCGCGAAGACGTCGTGTCAGGCGATATCAATGCAACTGACCCGACGCTTTCGCGAGCAGGCTCGCTCCCACAGGGGAATTTCATAGCTTGGAATATCGGTGTCTGGCTGGAAATATGCGGGGCGCCCTTGCACTATGGCTGCATCCGAAACGCAGACTCAGGAATTCACCCGCCATGCCCGATGACATCCACTTCTACGAACCCGCCAACGGCCACGGTCTGCCCCACGATCCGTTCAACGCCATCGTCGGCCCGCGCCCGATCGGCTGGATTTCCTCGCAGGATGCCAACGGCCAGTTGAACCTGGCGCCGTACAGTTTTTTCAACGCCTTTAACTACATCCCGCCGATCATTGGTTTTTCCAGCGTCGGGCGCAAAGACAGCCTGAACAACATCGAGCAGACCGGCGAATTCGTCTGGAACCTCGCCACCCGCCCGCTGGCCGAGCAGATGAATCAGAGCTGCGCGATGGTCGCGCCGCAGGTCAACGAATTTGAATTGGCAGGATTGACGACGGTCGCGTCAAAGGTGATTTCGGTGCCACGGGTGGCCGAGAGTCCGGTGTCCTTTGAATGCAAGGTCACGCAGATCATTCAGTTGCAGCGTGCCGATGGCGAGACGGTGCCGAGCTGGCTGATCCTCGGCGAAGTGGTTGCCGTGCATATCGCCAAGTGGCTGTTGAAGGACGGCATCTACGACACCGCCGCGGCAGAACCGATTCTGCGCGGCGGCGGGCCGGCGGATTATTTCCAGTTAGGGCCTGAGGCCCTGTTCAAGATGTGGCGTCCGGGCGCAAACAAGTAACGCGTTACCAGATCAACTCGGCGTCTTCAGTGACGCCCTTGAGGTTATCCAGCTCATTGATGGCCGCTTCATCGGCAGCAATCGCACCGGGGAAGACTTGATCATTCAGCAGTTTGTGAAAGCGTGGTGCGCCGCCATCGACCAGGGCCTTGACCGCGATTGCCGCGTGATAGCCCTTGTTGCCACCCAACTCGACGGGGACGACTGCGGAAACTGCTTCGAAGTGCTCGAACTCTTTACGTGCCATGTCACACATCCCGGCTCAGACAAATTAAGCCGGACATTAAACCCTCAACCGACGAGTTTGTGTACCGGCGCCGGACATTGGCCGAGGGCTTGCGCCGCCGACACATCCTTGAAGGTGTGGAAGTCGAGGCTATTGACCACCAGCTCCTGCACCAGCTCGGCGAAGATTTCCATCGACGGGCTGTTGAAATAGTTGGTCATCATTTGCTGACTGCTCCAGAACCCTGAGACCAGCCACAACTCGGGATCACACTGCGAATGCTGCAAGGCAAAGCTCAGGCAACCGGGGGCGGCGCGGGACGGATCGATCAACGCACTGAGGCGCACACCGAGTTCCGCCGAACGCCCGGCGCGCGCTCGAACGAAGGCCATATGACTGACGGGAATCTGCTTGGACATGTTCAACCCTCCCAGGGAGTCGCGTGGCAGCCGGGGGACGGGCTGCGACAGGATCAAAGGTTAAGGGCCGTACGCCGGGAGCCGTTAGTCGATTCCTGCCGCCGCGTTGCACAATCCTGCGAGACTGCACACGGGACCTGTAACAACCTGTAAAACTGCGTCACACGGTTGTCATACGGCGTATCAAGCAAGTTTTCCGCTCTGTGTCCTGCTATGGCTGGGCATGCTCATGAGCCCAAGCAGAATCAGGCAAGCATTTCGCAGGATGTGTCTACCGCTGGCGCTTGCACAAACATATGCTCTGCTCCATTCCACCTCCCCTGCCGAGGATGCCGTGCATGACGTCATTCGATCGTTTTCAAGCCGAACCCACTGCTGACATGGAAAAACAGCGCGCGGAACTGGCGGCGATCATCCGCCGCAACACCACCGACGATGGCAGCTACGAGACCGCCATCGGCTCGCTGTTCATGTCGCGCCACACCCGATCCCATGACTTCGCTCCGGTGCTCGCGCAACCGGCTCTGTGCATCATGGCGCAGGGCCGCAAAGAGGTGCGGCTGGCCGATGAATACTTCAATTACGACCCGCTGAATTATCTGGTGGTGTCGGTTTCGATGCCGTTGAGCGGGCGCGTGGTCAATGTCTCGCCGGAAGAACCGATCCTCGCCGTGCGCCTGGACATCGACCCGACCGAAATCACCGCGCTGATCGCTGACGCCGGCCCGATGGGCGTGCCGACCCGGCCGACCGGACGCGGTTTGTATGTCGAGCAGATCGACAGCTCGATGCTTGATGCGGTGCTGCGTCTGGCACGTTTGCTCGATGCGCCGAAAGACATCGCCATGCTTGCGCCGCTGATTCGCCGGGAGATTCTTTATCGCCTGCTACGCAGCCCGCAGGGGCATCGCTTGTATGAGATCGCGATTGCCAACAGCCAGAGCCATCGCATCAGCCAGGCGATCAAATGGTTGAACGGCAATTTTGAACAGCCACTGCGCATTGATGATCTGGCGAAAGAAGTGAATCTGAGTGTGTCGACGTTGCATCACCGGTTTAAGGCGATGACGGCGATGAGTCCTTTGCAATATCAGAAGCAGTTGCGCTTGCAGGAAGCGCGGCGGTTGATGTTGGCGGAAGGGCTGGAGGCTTCGGCGGCGGGGTATCGGGTGGGGTATGAAAGTCCGTCGCAGTTCAGCCGTGAGTACAGCCGGCTGTTTGGTGCGCCGCCGTTAAGGGATTTGGCGCGGTTGCGACTTTCGGTGTGACCGTTAGAAGCCCCTCACCCTAACCCTCCCGAAACGTCGGACCGCCCGAAGGGAGAGGGGACTGATTGGGGGATATTCAAGAGGTTCACCGACTTGAACGATTCGCTTTGAATCCATAATCAACTCGATTTTTTCAGGTCGGCGAACATCGCCAGACACCGCGGTCGGCCCCCTCTCCCTCCGGGAGAGGGCTGGGGTGAGGGTAAGCTTTTAAACCGCCCGAATCACATGCTTGATCTCCTGAAACGCCGCCAACCCCCAAGGCCCCAGCTCGCGGCCAATGCTGCTCTGCTTGTACCCGCCCCACGCCGCCTGCGGGAATATCACCTGCGGTGCATTGATCCACACCATCCCCGCCTGCAAGGCATTGGCCACGCGGTCCGCCGCCGCAGCATCGCTCGTCACCACACTGGCTACCAAACCAAACGGCGTGTCGTTGGCCAAGGCAATCGCCTGCGCTTCAGTGGCGAAACTGCGCACGCACAGCACCGGCCCGAAAATTTCTTCACACCACAACGCGCTGTCCAGCGGTACGTCGGTGAACACGGTTGGCTGCAAAAAGTAGCCGCGCGGCAGATCCGCCGGACGATTGCCGCCACAGATCAATCGCGCACCCGCGCTGAGCCCACGGTCGATGTGCCCGAGCACTCGCTGGTACTGCGCCTGATTGACCAGCGCACCCATTTCCACCTCCGCATCGAACGGATCGGCTACACGAATGGCCTGCGCACGTTTCTGCAAGCGACGGAGGAATTCCTCTTCCAGCTCATCCGCAACCAGTACACGACTGGTCGCCGAACACATCTGCCCAGCGTTGAAAAATGCGCCGCCACAAGCCAGCTCGACCGCCAGATCGAGATCAGCGTCCGCCAACACCAGCAGCGAAGATTTGCCGCCCAACTCCAGGCTGACGCCCTTCACCGTTTCCGCCGCACGCTGCATCACCTGCACGCCGACCGCGTTGCTGCCGGTGAAGGAAATTTTGGCGATACGCGGGTCCGCCGACAATGGCGCACCGACCGCCAGCCCGGTGCCGCAGACGAGGTTGAACACGCCGTTCGGCAGACCCGATTCCGCGATGATCGCCGCCAGTTCCAGCTCCGGCAGCGGCGTTACTTCCGAAGGCTTGAGCACCACGCAGCAACCCGCCGCCAACGCCGGCGCAAGCTTCCATGCCGTGGTGACCATCGGGAAGTTCCACGGCACGATCAGCCCAACCACACCGCACGGCTCGCGACGCAGGCGTGCGCTGAAATCATCGCTGGGTAGCGGTACGTCGCTGTCCTGTTTCGCGTCGAGACCTTCAGCGAGTTCGGCGTAATACTCGAACGTGGCGATCACATCATCAACGTCGATGGCTGCTTCGAATTGCGGCTTGCCGTTGTTGCTCGACTGCAATTTCATCAGATGATCGCGGCCGTTACGCACGCCGTTGGCGATGTTGCGCAGAATCGCGCCGCGTTCGGCACCACTGGTTTGCGACCAGCTCCTGAAGGCTGCGTTGGCGGCCGCGACGGCTTGATCGACTGCTTGCTCGTCACCGCCATTGACCGTGGTCAGCAGCGCTTCGGTGGCCGGGTTGATCACCCGCAGATGTTCGCGGCCGGCCAACCATTGGCCGTTGATGTAGAGGCCGTCGAGTGTGGTCGGGAAACTGATCATTGCGCCACCGCCTGCATCCATTGGGTCTGATCGATCTCAATCAGGGTCGGCCCCTGACGATCGCTTGCACTACGCAACGCAGTGCGCAGTTGTTCGATGCTGCTGATCGCTTCAGCCGCGCAGCCAAGGCCCTTGGCCACAGCGACAAAATCCGGGGTGTAGATGTCCACGCCGACCGGTTCGATGGCGCGGTTGACCATGTATTTCTTGATCTCTTCGTAGCCCTGGTTATTCCACAGCAATACGATCACCGGCACCCGCGCTTCGACCGCGCTGGCCAGTTCCGGCAGGGTGAATTGCAGCCCGCCGTCGCCGATCAGGCACACCACCGCAGGGCGCGCACCTTTGTCGAGTTGGCCACCGAGCCACGCACCAATCGCGGCCGGCAAGGCGTAGCCAAGCGTGCCGTAACCGGTCGAGGCATTGAACCAGCGGCGCGGATGATCCGGGTTGAACGTCAGGTTGCCGGTGTACACCGGTTGCGTGGAGTCGCCGACGAATACGGCGTTCGGCAATTCATCGAGCACGGTGACGAGGAAACGGGTTTGCGCGAGGGTCGGTGCATCCCAGCTCGCGGCCAGTTCAGCGCGCAGTTTGCCGGCGCGAGCCTGCCCCCAATCGCCGCCGCGCTCGGCGAGTTTTTCCTGCGACAGCATGTTCAACAAAGCTTGCGTGGCGTTGCGGGCGTCGGCTACCAGAGCCAGGTGCGGCGGGTAGTTGCGCACGGTCTGATCGGCGTCGATATCGATGCGCAGCAGTTTGCCGGGAATCTCGAAACCGCCAGCGAACGTGACGTCGTAATCGGTCTCGGCCAATTCAGTGCCGATGGCTAGAACCACATCGGCATCAGCGACCAGCGCGCGGGTGGCAACCAGCGTCTGGGTCGAGCCGATCAGCAACGGATGGTTGCCCGGCAGCATGCCTTTGGCATTGATCGTCAGCGCCACCGGCGCGTCGAGCAACTCGGCAAGTCGGGTCAGCTGCGGCGCGGCGTCGATGGCACCGCCGCCAGCCAGAATCAGCGGACGTCTGGCTTCGGCCAGCAGCTCGCTCATGCGTTTGACGGCAGTTGGCGCAGCGCCGGCGCGGTCAATATTGACCGGTACGCTGGCGAGCAATTCATCGGCGTTTTCGACCAGCACGTCCAACGGAATTTCGATATGTACCGGACGTGGACGGCCGGCCTGGAACAAAGCGAATGCGCGAGCGAGAACGCCCGGCAATTCCGACGCCGACATCAGGGTGTGAGAGAACGCCGCGACACCGCCGACCAGTGCGCTCTGGTTCGGCAACTCATGCAGCTTGCCGCGACCACCGCCCAACTGACTGCGCGATTGCACGCTGGAGATCACCAGCATCGGGATCGAATCGGCGTACGCCTGACCCATCGCGGTGGTGATGTTGGTCATGCCCGGGCCGGTGATGATGAAGCACACACCCGGTTTGCCGCGGGTGCGCGCATAACCGTCGGCCATGAAACCGGCGCCCTGCTCATGCCGAGGCGTGACGTGGCGAATGCTCGAACGCGCCAGCCCGCGATACAGCTCCACGGTGTGCACCCCGGGAATGCCGAACACCTGCTCGACCCCGTAACCTTCGAGTAACTTGACCAGTACTTCGCCACACGTCGCCATGTCGATTGCCCTTCTTGTTCGCTGAAGACACCGAACCAATGTGGGAGCGAGCCTGCTCGCGAAAGCGGTGTGTCAGGCAACGGAGATGTTGAATGTCAGACCGCATTCGCGAGCAGGCTCGCTCCCACAGGGTCCGTGGAATGGCTTCATTGGAACGGTCGGCAGGTAGCGGCAACAATCGATTAAAAGTCATACTAGCCATGTCCTCACGTCATACCTTGGATCCTCATGAAACGCCTGCCTCCCCTCCCCGCCCTGCACACGTTTCTGATCACCGCGCAGTGCTGCAACTTCACCCGCGCCGCCGAGCAGTTGCACATTACCCAGGGCGCAGTGAGCCGGCAGATCGCCGGGCTGGAAGCGCATCTCGGTTATCCGCTGTTCATCCGAATGGCCCGTGGCCTGGCGTTGACCGCCGAAGGACGTGAGTGGCTACCGCGTGTGGAAAAAGTCTTCGGCCTGATCAGCGAAGCGACCGAGCAAATCGGCCAGCAGCGGGAAACCCTGCAACTCAAAGCACCGAGCTGCGTGATGCGCTGGCTGCTGCCGCGCTTGCTGCAATGGCAGAAAGAACGCCCGGACGTGCCGGTAAAACTCACCGCCTCGCTGCAACACGGCGTGGACTTTCAGCGTGAGCAATTCGATGCCGCGGTGATCTACGGCACGCCGCCGGACAACTCGCCGGGCGCACTGCATCTGTTCGACGAGCAACTGACGCCGGTGTGTTCGCCGCTGTTGCTCAAGGGCTCACCGGCGCTGCATACGCCGGCGGATCTGCAACAGCATCTGTTGCTGCACCCCACTCACGATATTCAGGATTGGTCGGTGTGGCTCAACGCCGCTGAGCTGCGGCTGAACAACATCGGCAGCGGCCAGCATTTCGAAACGCTGGATCAGGCGATGTCGATGGCGTCGCATGGGACGGGAGTGGCGATCGGGGATTGGTCGTTGATTGGTGATGACTTGCGCGCGGGGCGGCTGGTGATGCCGTTTGAGTTGAAGGTGAAGACGGGGTTGGCGTATTACGTGGTGTTGCCTGCGGGAACCGAGCCTTCGCCGCAGCTGGAAGAACTGATGATCTGGCTGGTGGAGCAGGCGCATTTGCGGTGAGGCTTTTCCCCTCCCCCTAACCCTCCCGAAACGTCGGACCGCCCAGAGGGAGAGGGGACTGACCGGGGGATATTGAAGAGGTTCAGCGACCTGAACGATTGGCTTTGAATCCATAATCGACTGGATTTTTCAGGTCGATGTACAGCGCCAGACACCTCGGTCGGCTCCCTCTCCCTCCGGGAGAGGGCTGGGGTGAGGGTAAAGCTGTATATCAATACCCGACCGTAAACCGCTGACGCGAATGCTTCGGCGTTTCCACTTCGTCGATCAACGCATTGGCGTAATCAGCAAAAGTGATCCAGCTACGCCCTTCAGCGCTCACCAGCAAATGATCCTGGCCGGCTCGGTAACTTCCTGTGCGCTCCCCTTCGACAAACTCCGCCGACGGCGACAGGAAGGTCCAGTCCAGATCCTGCTCCTGACGCAACGCCTCAAGAAACGCCGCACCGGCACTGGCTTCAGCTTTGTACTCTGCCGGGAAACCCGCGCTGTCGATCACCCGCGTATCGTCCGGCAGCAACAGCGAGCCGGCACCGCCGACTACCAGCAAACGCTTCACCCCGGCCTGCTTCACCGGCCCGACAATCGCCGCCGCCGGCACGGTGGCGAAATGCGCGGCGGTGATCACCACATCATGACCGGCCACCGCGTCTTGCAGCGCTGCGGCATCCAGTACATCGACATTCTTGCTGACCACACCGGCACGCGCGCCGATCTTCGAGGTGTCGCGGGCGATAGCGGTCACGCTATGGCCACGACGCAGGGCTTCTTCCAGCAGTTGGCTACCAGCGCGGCCGGTGGCACCAATGATTGCGATCTTGCTCATGACATTCTCCAGTTGGCTTGAGAGTGCTGCGTTTTTCAGAATCGGCTTACCACTGCATTTCGCCCTTGGCGACTTTCGCGCTCAGCTCCAGCGAGCTTTCTTCACCCAGTGTCGGGTAGCGTTTTTTCATCGCGGCGATCAGTGTGGCGGAGTCTTTGGCCTTGGCGGTTTCAGCGTCGAACGCCTTAATGTAGTCGGCGGTGAATTTCACGCTGGCCAGCGAACGGCTGCTGTTGCCGAGGTAATGACCCGGCACCACGGTTTGCGGCTTGAGGGTTTCGATCGAGTGCAGGGTTTCCAGCCAGTCGGCATGAGATTGCGCGGTCTGGGTGTCAGCCATCCACACATGGATGTTCTCGGCGACAACCACACCACCGACCACGGCTTTGAGCGACGGAATCCACACAAAACTGCGATCCGGTTGTTTGCCATCGAGGCCGACCACCTGCAATTTCTGCCCTTCGAGCATCAGGCTGTCGCCTTTGAGTACGCCCGGCACGATGGTTTTCGCTGGCACATCGGCGCCCATTTTCGGCCCCCAGAAAGCCAGTTTGCCGGCGACGGTTTTGTTGATGTGATCGACGGTCGGTTGCGAGGCGAGCACCTTGGCGTCAGGGAACGCCTGAGTCAGGGTGTCGAGGCCGAAGTAGTAATCCGGGTCACCGTGACTGATGTAAATGGTGGTCAGGTGCTTGCCGCTGGCGCGGATCTTTTCCACGACCTGTTCAGCCTGGGACTTGCCGAACTGCGCATCGACGAGGATCGCGTCTTTCTCGCCGCTGACCAGCACCGAGGTCACCGGGAAAATCGCGTTGGTCCCCGGGTTATAGACATCGAGGGTAAGGTTGGCAGCCGCTGCATGCGCGGCGAAACCCAGGGAAGCGGTGGCGAGCAGAACGCGTTTGAGTGTGGTGAAGCCGATCATCTGTTGCTCCGGTGTCCGAATGCCATGCTTGGCGATGGGACAGAGCTTAGTTGCCTGACTCAGTACAAAAAATGCGATGCTTGAACATAGTTTGTTTCTGAAAGCGGGCAAATCATGGATCGTCTCCAAGCAATGCGGGTGTTTGTCACCGTCGTGGATCTGGGCAGCCAGTCGGCAGCGGCCGATCATCTGGACCTTTCGCGGCCAGTGGTTTCGCGTTATCTGGCGGAGCTGGAGGACTGGGTCGGCGCACGCCTGATGCACCGCACCACGCGCAAGTTGAGCCTGACCGCCGCCGGCAGTGAAATCCTGCCCCGTTGCCGGCAGATGATCGAACTGTCGACCGACATGCAGGCCGCCGTCAGCGAACCCCACGACGCCCCGCGCGGGCTACTGCGGATCAGCGTCAGTACCTCGTTTGGCCAGGCGCAACTGGCCGATGCCGTAGCCGCTTACGTCAAACGCTACCCCGGAGTCAGTATCGACCTGCAAATGCTCGATCGCACTGTGAATCTGGTGGATGAGCGGATCGATCTGGCGATTCGTACCAGTAACGATCTCGATCCCAACCTGATTGCCCGACGCCTGACCGTTTGTCGTTCGGTGGTCTGCGCCGCGCCGGCTTATCTGCAAGAACATCCGGTGCCGTTACGGGTCGAGGAGTTGAGTCGACACAACTGTCTGACGCACTCGTATTTCGGCAAGAGCCTGTGGCATTTCGAGGAGGATGGCGAACCGGTCTCGGTGCCGGTACAGGGCAATATCAGCGCCAACGAAGCCAGTACGTTATTGCGCACGACGCTGGCCGGCGCCGGGGTGGCGATGCTGCCGACCTATCAGGCCGGGGTGCATATTCACAGCGGTGAACTGGTCCGATTGCTGCCCCATGCGGAGCCGCGGCAGATGAGCATCTACGCGGTGTACGCCTCGCGCAAACACATGCCGGCGGCGCTGCGCAGCATGCTGGATTTTCTGGTGCTCAGATTTCCCGAAAACCCCGAATGGGATATCGGCCTGTAAACCCATTTAACTGTGGGAGCGAGCCTGCTCGCGAAAGCGGTGGTTCAGTCAACACGTGAGGCGAATGACAGGACGCCTTCGCGAGCAGGCTCGCTCCCACAGTGGCTATCGATGTGCTGAATGGCCAGTTACAAGCTCAAGCGCACTCGCTGGCAACTCCCCGCCGCTGACCTATGCTGAAAGTAATACCGCAGGGTATGTCGTTCAGAGGTCAACGCCATGAACATCAAAACAAGAAGGTACGTCGCGATTTTCATCACTTGCGCCGCCACGCTGGCGCTGTACGGCACCGCTGCCTGGCGGGTCGAGCAGTTGCGACAGTTGCCGCGCGAGTATGCGAGCTGCAACTTCGAGCGCTGTATTCCGCACAATGCCACGCTGAACGCATTGCGCTGAGGCTGAGGTTGACTCATTACCTGTGGGAGCTGGCTTGCCAGCTCCCACAGGTTTTTGCGGTGGTTATGAGATTATTGTTCGGCCTTGAGGCTGTCGCGGAAAGCCTTGGGCGATATCCCCACCCGGCGCCGGAACAGCCGCGTGAAGTTGGTCGGATCGGAAAACCCCAACAACTCCGACATCTCGTAAATCGTCATGCTGGTGTACGTCAGCAAACGCTTGGCTTCCAGCAATTGACGTTCATGCATGATCTGCAGCGCCGGTTGTCCCGCCAGCTCACGGCAGGTGCCGTTGAGGTGCGATACCGAAATGCCCAAGCGATGGGCCAGGTCTTCGACCTTCACGTGCTGGCGGTAAGTCTCCTCCACCAACTGTATGAAGCCATTGAGGTATTCGCGCTGACGTTGCGGCCGCTGACTGGCTTTGTGCCGCACGATCGCCTGACGGCTGACCCAGACCATGATCACGCTGACCAGCGAATGCATGAGCATTTCCCGCGCCGGTTGATGACCGTTGTATTCGGCCTGCAACGCCGAGAACAGACTGTTGAGGTAATCGCCGTCGTGGCCGGCCGGGTAGTTTTCTGCGCTGGCCAGCGCGTGTACCGAATCGCCCAGTTGCGCCTGCAAGTGGTTGATCAGCGGTGTGGCGAGGGTAACGATGAACCCTTCGACGTCTTCGGAAAAACGAAAGCCGTGCACCGATAACGGTGGCAGCACTTGAATGGCCGGGGTGTCGAGTTGCGTGCGCTGACCTTCGATCTCAAGCTCTGCCTGACCTTTGAAGACGAAGAGTAACTGGCACAAATCAGCATGGCGGTGGGGTTTGATTTCCCACTCATGTTCGCGACTGCGGGAGGAAATGGTTTCACAGTGCAGCAAGTCAGGGGTCGGCCAGTCCAGGCTTTCACCGTAGAGCTTGAACACTGGAATCGAAGGCAGCTCAGGCTTGTTCATCACTTCAATCCAGGCCTCGGGGTTGTGGGCGATAATCGCACCGATTGGCAGAATGTACAGGTATCGGCTCAGTTTTCACCTTCAATTGACAGACCCGCAAGGGAAAAATGCAAGCACTCGATCCATAAAAATCATTCACCGGTCTTGGCCGCGTGAAGCTTGCGAGTCATAAAAACAATGAAAACGCTGAAAACCCAAGTCGCCATTATTGGCGCCGGTCCGTCCGGATTGCTCCTCGGCCAGTTGTTGCACAACGCTGGCATCGACACCCTTATCCTCGAACGCCAGACGCCGGATTATGTCCTCGGGCGCATCCGCGCCGGTGTGCTTGAACAAGGCATGGTAGAGCTGTTGCGTCAGGCGGGCGTGAGTCAGCGCATGGACGCCGAAGGGCTGGTGCATGGCGGTTTCGATCTGGCTTTGGACGGGCGTCAGGTGCATATCGATCTGCACGCTTTGACCGGCGGCAAGAGCGTGATGATCTACGGCCAGACCGAAGTCACCCGTGATCTGATGGCCGCTCGTCGGGAGGCTGGCGCACCGACGATTTACCAGGCGCGCGATGTCGTTCCTCACGGCATGAAAAGCGACGAGGCGTTTGTCACCTTTGAAAAGGACGGTGAAATCTTTCGCGTCGATTGCGATTACATCGCCGGTTGCGACGGCTTCCACGGCGTCGCGCGGCAGTCGATTCCGGCCGATTGTCTGAAAGTGTTCGAGCGGGTTTATCCGTTTGGCTGGCTGGGGATTCTGGCCGACACGCCGCCGGTGCATGACGAATTGGTCTACGCCCGCCATGAACGCGGCTTTGCCTTGTGCAGCATGCGTTCGGCAACGCGCACCCGTTATTACCTGCAAGTACCGGCGGATGAAAACGTCGATGACTGGAGCGATCAGCGCTTCTGGAATGAATTGAAAAATCGTCTGCCGGTGGCGCTTGCCGAGAAACTGGTCACTGGCCCGTCAATTGAAAAAAGCATCGCGCCGCTGCGCAGTTTTGTCGTCGAGCCGATGCAGTACGGACGGATGTTTCTGGTCGGCGACGCCGCGCATATCGTCCCGCCTACCGGCGCCAAGGGTTTGAATCTGGCGGCGAGTGACGTCAGCACGTTGTTCAATATTCTGCTGAAGGTTTACCGCGACGGCCGCACCGATCTGCTCGAGAAATATTCGGAAATCTGCCTGCGCCGAGTGTGGAAGGCCGAGCGCTTTTCCTGGTGGATGACCTCGATGCTGCACCGCTTCGATGATCACGACGCTTTCAGTCAGCGCATCAGCGCCTCGGAACTGGACTACTTTGTCAGTTCAGAGGCAGGGCGAAAAACCATTGCGGAAAATTACGTCGGACTTCCTTATGAGGCTATCGAATAGCCTGCTACCGACTTACACTGGCGAGCATCCACCCGCGCGCAATGGCCGCGCGGGTCCATCACTGCCCGCAGGCTCGCCCGTGACCAATCTCAATCACCCCGAAACGCCCAAACCGGCCATTCGCAGCGTGCTGGTCGCGCTGATGATGGCGATTTTTCTCGGCGCGCTGGATCAAACCATCGTTGCTGTATCGATGCCGGCCATCTCTGCGCAGTTCAAGGATGTCAGCCTGCTGGCCTGGGTGATTTCCGGGTACATGGTCGCGATGACGGTGGCCGTGCCGATCTACGGCAAGCTCGGCGACTTGTATGGGCGACGCAAACTGATGCTGTTCGGCATGGGCCTGTTCACCCTCGCCTCACTGTTTTGCGGCATGGCTCAAAGCATGGAGCAACTGGTGCTGGCGCGGATCCTTCAGGGCATCGGCGCTGGCGGGATGATCTCGGTGAGTCAGGCGATCATCGGCGACATCGTGCCGCCGCGTGAACGCGGGCGTTATCAGGGTTACTTCAGCAGCATGTACGCAGTGGCCAGTGTCGCCGGCCCGGTACTCGGTGGTTACATGACCGAGTACCTGTCATGGCGCTGGGTATTTCTGATCAACCTGCCGCTGGGCCTCGGTGCCTGGTGGGTGGCGCGGCGCAATCTGCGCGGGTTGCCGATTCCCCAGCGCAAACCGATCATCGACTACCTCGGTACGTTGTTGATGATCATCGGCCTCACTGCCCTGCTGTTGGGCATCACTCAGGTTGGTCAAGGTCACTCGTGGCGTAGCAGCGAAGTCCTTGGTCTTTTCGCTTGCGCCGTGGTGGTGCTGGCGGTGTTTGTCTGGCATGAGCGGCGCGCACGCGAGCCTTTGCTGCCGATGCACCTGTTTGCCAACCGCAATGCCCTGCTGTGCTGGTGCACGATTTTCTTCACCAGTTTCCAGGCGATCTCGCTGATTGTGCTGATGCCGCTGCGCTTTCAGACCGTCACCGGAGCCGGGGCTGACAGCGCCGCTTTGCACTTGTTGCCATTGGCGATGGGGTTGCCGATTGGTGCATTTTTCGCTGGCCGGCGCACGTCGATTACCGGGCGTTACAAACCACAGATTCTGAGTGGCGCTCTGCTGATGCCGATCGCGATTCTCGGCATGGCGTTCAGCCCACCCGAGGCGACGCTGGTCAGTGCACTGTTCATGTTGCTCTGCGGTATTTCCAGCGGTATGCAGTTCCCGACTTCGCTGGTCGGTACACAGAACTCGGTGGAGCAACGCGACATCGGCGTAGCGACCAGCACCACCAACCTGTTTCGCTCTCTCGGCGGCGCGGTGGGCGTGGCGTTGATGTCGGCGCTGTTGCTGGCGTTGCTGCAGGATTCCAGTTTCGCCCATCTGGCGAGCAGTTCGCTGATGAGCGAGGGGCATTCCGGCAACGTTCTGCTCGATGGTTTGAACGCCGCGCCGGGGGATGCGCAGGACGCCTTGCGGGCGGAATTGCTGGTGACGTTCCGGCATTTGTTGTGGGTGAGTGCGGCGGTGTCGTTGCTGGGGTTGGCAGCGGCGATTGCGATGCCGAACAATCTGCTGCGCGGGCGTGAGCACGGCGCCAAATAACTTTCTCCCCTTGATCATTCCTACGCTCTGCGTGGGAATGCCTCAACGGACGCTCTGCGTTCGGCTTTGGATGGGACGCAGAGCGTCCCGGGCTGCATTCCCACGCGGAGCGTGGGAACGATCATCCTTCAAGGGCTGTAGTAACCCACTGCCACAAGAAAATGCCCGGCCTTCTTCAGGTAAGCATGCTTGTCCTCGACCTTGCCGGTCACCGGGTTCTTCCAGCGGTATTCATATTCACCCTCATCCTGCTTGCCGATCAGCGCCAGAATCGGCTCGCCCACCGGTTTGCCATCCGGATCCTTGATCTTGCCAAAGTCGGTGTTGATCAAGCGCAGGTTGGTGCCGTGGGCAACGTAGCGCTGGGTATTCAGATCGACCACAAACACATACAAGTCGTCCTGCAAGTAGCCGCCCTTGAGCGAGTTGATCGCCGTCAGCGTGCCCTTCTCGTCTTTGCTCAAATCAGTCGCCGCTTTATCGAGCAACGCCTTGGCCTGCTCGGCCGAGGCTCGCGGCAAGTAGTAACCCACTGCCAGAATTCGCTGGCCGATGCGCTGGTAATACACGTGCTTGCGCTCGACCTTGCCATCGGCCCAATTCTGCCAACGGTATTCGGCCTGCTGGATGCCATTGCCTTCCGGCACTTTCAACGCGTCCTTGAAGGTTTTCTGCAAATCCGCGCCGAGCACCTCACTGACGTCACGACCGATCAACGCTGATGAAGGCCCGCCGCTGGCGAGCATCACGCCTTTGGTGTCGACCACGAACACGTAGCGATCCTTGTCGACGAACTCGCCCTGGCGGCTGAACGCGGCAAACGCCTTGTCGCCATTGTCGTGGTAATAGGCCAGGGCTTTCTCCAGCAAGGCAATCGCGGCCTGGCTGTCATCCTTGGCGGTAGTGGCGGCGCTGGCCTGGCCGAGGCTGGCCAGTAACATCAAACAGAGACAGGCGAATTTATGCACAAACCCCATGACGCATCCCTCGTTCTTTTTGGTGTTTCAAGAGCGTAGACGGCTTGGGAGCATGTATGGATATTCAGAGGGTTTCTGAACGTTTCGCGGATCCTGTGGTGAGGAATGGCCCCACCACAGGTGATCAAGCTTCAAGGGCGGGAATTGATCTGCTGCTGCAAATTCTGAATCTGCGCCTGGAGGGTGTTGATGTTGCGGGTCATCTGCGCACGAAAGGCGTCGAACTCGGCGGTATTGCCGCCACCCTGCGGTGTTGCCGGGCGGTTGTCCTGTTCGCTTTTGAGGACGACGATCTCCTGCTCAAGACGATCGATCGCCGCGCTCGGGTTGCCCTGCTTCTTCAGTGCAGCGATATCGGCACCGAGGCTTTTGAACTGAGCGTCAAAGGCCTTCAACTGGGCATCGACCTTGCTGGTGTCAGCCGGCGTGCTCTTGACGGTCGCCAGTTCCGCGCTCAAGGCTTTGACCTGCGCCTGCAACTGGGTATTGGCGTTCTGTTGTTCGGTGGTCTGCGCGGTCATCTGCGCCAGGCGCTTGTCCAGATCGCTGGCCTGTCCGGCCACGCCCTGCTGCTGTTTGCTCTGATCAAGCAACTTGCCTTCGAGCTGTTTGATTTGCAGCTTCAGGGCTTCGCTGTCGCTGGTGACATTGGACTGACTGGCCACGACCTTGCCGGAAATGTCCTGCAAGCGCCCGGCGGCTTCTTCGCTGATGCGTGCAAAGCTCTCCTGAGTCGCAACCAATTGCTGCTCCATCAGTGAGATCTGCTGGAAACTCCACCAGGCGAGGCCAACAAAGGCGAAGAACAATGCGCCGACCAAGGCCCACAGCGGCCCGGTGCTCGCGGCTTTGACCTTGACCACCGGCGGCGTGCGCGAGTGCACGGAGGTGCGGGCGGTGGTCGGAATGTCATCGTCGTCGAAGGTGTCGGCACGCAGGCTCGGGACATCATCGAAGTCGTCGTGGGCATCATTACGCATGGACATTGAGGCAACCTTTGTGAAACGCGGTGATGGCTAAATGCTGCGAAGTATAACCGCCGCAGCCGCAGGGATTGACCCCCCAAGCGGCTACACGGTTCATTGCCGCCCGGCCGAATCGTTTCAACGGATGTCCTGAGCTTTCCACCACGCACAGAACTCATCCAGCGCCGACCACAGGCTGACTTTCGGATCGTAGTCGAGATAATGCCGGGCGCGGCTGATGTCGAGGGTGAAATTTTTTTTCATCACCTGCATGCCCAGGCGCGACAGGGTTGGCTCCGGGCGCCCGGGCCAGAGCTTGCACGCGCCTTCGTTGAGCGCCGCGACGCTGTAGGCCAGACCATACGAACGGTACTTGGTGACCTGCGGCACTTCCATTTTGCGCATCACGTAATTGACCACATCCCAAAGCGGCACCGGCGCGCCGTTGCTGATGTTGTAGGCCTTGCCCAGTGCGGAACCGGCGGCCAGCAAACTGCTGAGCATCGCTTCGTTGAGATTCTGCACGCTGGTGAAATCGACTTTGTTCAGACCATTGCCGATGATCGCCAGGCGGCCCTTGCGCTGCATGTTGAGCAGGCGCGGAAAGATGCTCATATCGCCAGCACCGGTGACAAAACGCGGGCGCAGGGCGATGGTTTCGAGGCCGAATTCCTGCGCGCCGAAGACCTTTTGCTCGGCCAGGTACTTGGTCGCGGCGTAGTGATGTTTGAAGCGCTTGGGCACTTGTTCTTCGGTCAGGTTGAAGTGATCGCGACCATCGAAGTAGATCGACGGCGACGAAAGATGCACCAAACGGCGGACGCGCTGCTTCAGACAGGCTTCGACAACGTTTTCAGTGACCTGCACATTGCCTTGATGGAAGTCCTGATAGCGGCCCCACAGTCCGACAGCACCGGCGCAATGCACCACGGCTTCGACGTCAGAGCACAGTTCGCGTACCAGATCGGCATCGGTCAGGTCGCCGGGAACAAACTCGGCACCACGGCGCACCAGGTGTTCGACGCTCTCGGCCCGGCGACCGTTGACCCGCACGTCCAGGCCCTGCTCCAAAGCGAAACGCGCAAAGCGTCCGCCAATGAAGCCGCTTGCGCCGGTGACCAAAATTTTCATGCAAAACTCCAATGAAACCAGCTGCGAGCTTCAAGCTTCGAGCTGCAAGTTTAAAACGGTGCGCAGCGCTGAACTTGCCGCTTGCAGCTTGACGCTCATGGCTGTTTCCAAGGCACCAGCCATTGCGCTGAAGCGCGCACTAATTGCTCGGTCAGCAAGCCCAGCAACTGACCTCCATTGCGCCAATGATGCCAGTACAACGGCACGTCGATCGGTTTATCTGGCAACAGTTCGCGCAACACCCCGCGTTGCAGTTGATCGCGCACTTGCAGTTCCGGCACCAGGCCCCAGCCGAGTCCGGCTTCGGTCAGGCGGATAAAACCTTCCGAGGACGGGCACAAATGGTGTTCGAAACCACCGTCGACGCCCAACGAGGCGAGATAGCGATGCTGGAGAAAGTCGTCCGGACCAAAGACCAGTGCCGGCGTGCGCGGCAATTGTTCGGCGCGCACACCATCGGGGAAATGCCGCTCGATGAACGCCGGGCTGGCCAGCGCGCGATAACGCATCGCCCCGAGCAACACACTGCGCGCGCCGGCCACCGGCCGTTCGCTGGCGCAAAGGCACGCGGCGACTTCACCGGCGCGCATGCGTTTGAGGCCGACGGTCTGGTCTTCGACGATCAGATCGAGCAGCAAATGTTGTTCGGCGCAGAAATCACCCACCGCTTCAGCCCACCACGTGGCGAGACTGTCGGCATTAAGGGCGATGCGCAAACGTTCCGGCAAACCCTCTTCGTCCAGCGCAGGCACCAGGGTTTGCAAGTCGCGCTCAAGCAAACGCACCTGCTGCACATGGTTGAGCAGACGCCGGCCAATCTCGGTCGGCGACGGTGGCGTGCCGCGAATCAACACCGGCTGACCGACCCGCGCTTCGAGCAGTTTGATCCGTTGCGAGATCGCCGATTGCGACAAGCCGAGCACCTGCGCGGCACGTTCGAAACCGGCCTGCTCGACCACGGCGGCCAGAGCAGAAAGCAATTTGTAGTCGAACATCAGTTTTCCTAATGAGCGATCAGCACTATTGGTTTTTCTTATACAGGTTTCGCCCGGAGAATAGCCAGCAAGCACTCTTTCTCAAGGAACACTTCCATGGCTGGCGAAACTTCACTCTCTACTTTATTGCGCAGCATGAGCCCGCAACTCAACGCCGGCGAATACGTGTTCTGCACCCTGCGTAACGGTGTGTTGCCGAGCGGTCTGGAGGTTGTCGGCAGCTTCCGCGAGCAGGAAGGTCTGACGGTCATTGTCGAACGCTCCCGAGCCGAACAGGCCGGTTTCAGCTTCGAATACGTCGCCGCGTGGATCACCTTGAACGTGCATTCGGCGCTGGAAGCCGTTGGCCTCACTGCTGCCTTCGCCACGGCATTGGGCAAGGCCGGGATCAGTTGCAATGTGATCGCCGGTTATTACCACGACCATTTGTTCGTCGGTCAGGCCGACGCCGAGCGCGCCATGCAAGTGCTGCGCGATCTCGCAGCCAACGCGGAGTAATTGTTATGTGGCAAAGCTATGTGAACGGCCTGCTGGTGGCGTTCGGGCTGATCATGGCGATCGGCACGCAGAACGCTTTTGTATTGGCGCAGAGCTTGCGCCGTGAACATCACCTGCCGGTGGCGGCGCTGTGCGTGGTCTGCGATGCACTTCTGGTAGCGGCCGGAGTATTCGGGTTGGCGACGATTCTGGCGCAGAACCCGACGCTGCTGGCCATTGCCCGTTGGGGCGGCGCGACGTTTCTGATCTGGTACGGCAGCCAGGCGCTGCGCCGGGCCTGTTCGAAACAGAGCATGGATCAGGGTGAAAACCAGACCGTGCGTTCATTGCGCGCGGTGATGCTCAGCGCGTTGGCAGTGACGCTGCTCAACCCGCACGTTTATCTGGATACGGTGTTGTTGATCGGCTCGCTCGGCGCGCAACAATCGGTGCCGGGGGCTTATGTGGTCGGGGCTGCGAGTGCTTCTCTGTTGTGGTTTTTCACGCTTGCGCTAGGCGCGGCATGGCTGGCGCCATGGTTGGCCCGGCCGAGTACCTGGCGGATTCTCGATCTGGTGGTGGCGTTGATGATGTTTACCGTGGCCGGGCAATTAATTTTCGCCAGCTGATTTATTCCAAACGGCTCTGGAACCTCTATCCCACACAGTTGTTGCGTGGTTATGCCGCAACCCCGGTGCTATGATCGAAACCCTGCGCCGCAAAGAGTAAAAACTCGCCGGTGCATTTCTGGCCGCCCGTGATCGGCCTTGCGCTCACCGCAACAGACCTGATTAGGAGAATCATCATGGCTTTCGAATTGCCGCCGCTGCCTTACGCACACGATGCCCTGCAGCCGCACATTTCCAAGGAAACCCTGGAATACCACCACGACAAGCACCACAACACCTATGTCGTGAACCTGAACAACCTGGTGCCAGGCACCGAGTTCGAAGGCAAGACCCTGGAAGAAATCGTCAAGACTTCCTCGGGCGGTATCTTCAACAACGCCGCTCAGGTCTGGAACCACACTTTCTACTGGAACTGCCTGGCGCCAAACGCCGGCGGTCAACCAACCGGCGCACTGGCTGATGCCATCAACGCAGCCTTCGGTTCGTTCGACAAGTTCAAGGAAGAGTTCAGCAAAACCTCGATCGGCACCTTCGGTTCCGGCTGGGGCTGGCTGGTGAAAAAGGCTGACGGTTCCCTGGCCCTGGCCAGCACCATCGGCGCCGGCAACCCGCTGACCAGCGGCGACACCCCGCTGCTGACCTGCGACGTCTGGGAACACGCTTACTACATCGACTACCGCAACGTTCGTCCGAAGTATGTCGAAGCGTTCTGGAACCTGGTCAACTGGAAGTTCGTTGCTGAGCAGTTCGAAGGCAAAACCTTCACCGCTTAAGCTGCGCGCCAGTCAAAAAACCCGGCTTTTGCCGGGTTTTTTTATGGGCGTTCGATGATCGTTCCCACGCTCCTGCGTGGGAATGCATACCGTGACGCTCCACGTCACTGGACGCAGAGCGTCCCTGGAGGCATTCCCACGCTGAGCGTGGGAACGATCAATAGCGTTTCTCTCACGATTAAAGCTGTCTGTCGCTGCTTGCTGCCGTGCCACAGCGGGCTACCATCAAATCTGGGAAAAAAGCTTGCGAACCGCTCAAGTTGAGGGCCGAAACTACCGACACAGTACAAATAGGGCTAATACTCCAGACAGCAGCATTTCGGTCAAGGCCACGGGCAAATCATCCCCGGTCTGATTGTCCCTTTGACTGCCAACACGGGATTGCCAATACTCATGGCAACTTGACGCTACCCGCACGGAACAAGGAATAACCCTTTGAAGCTGGAACTCAAGAACAGCTTGTCGGTGAAGTTGCTCCGGGTCGTGCTCCTGTCGGCATTGATCGTCGGCGTAGTCTTGAGCTGCGCGCAGATTGTTTTCGATGCCTATAAAACCCGTCAGGCCGTTGCCGGCGACGCCGAACGCATCCTCGACATGTTCCGCGACCCCTCGACCCAGGCCGTTTACAGCCTCGATCGGGAAATGGGCATGCAGGTGATCGAAGGCCTGTTCCAGGACGATGCCGTGCGTCAGGCCTCTATCGGCCATCCCAACGAAGCCATGCTCGCGCAAAAATCCCGCGAGTTGCAGCATTCCAACAGTCGCTGGCTGACCGACCTGATTCTCGGCCAGGAGCGCACGTTCACTACGCAATTGGTAGGCCGTGGCCCGTACAGTGAATATTACGGTGACCTGAGTATCACTCTCGACACCGCCACCTATGGTGAAGGTTTCATTGTCAGCTCGGTGATCATCTTCATATCCGGCGTGTTGCGCGCACTGGCAATGGGCCTGGTGCTGTATCTGGTCTATCACTGGCTGCTGACCAAGCCGCTGTCACGGATCATCGAGCACCTCACCGAGATCAACCCGGATCGCCCCAGCGAGCACAAGATCCCGCAGCTCAAGGGCCATGAAAAAAACGAGCTGGGCATCTGGATCAACACCGCCAATCAGTTGCTTGAGTCGATCGAACGCAACACCCATCTGCGCCACGAGGCGGAAAACAGCCTGCTGCGCATGGCCCAATACGACTTCCTCACCGGTCTGCCGAACCGCCAGCAATTACAGCAGCAACTGGACAAGATTCTGGTCGACGCCGGCAAGCTGCAACGTCGGGTCGCAGTGTTGTGCGTGGGGCTGGACGATTTCAAAGGCATCAACGAGCAGTTCAGCTACCAGACCGGCGATCAATTGTTGCTGGCTCTGGCCGATCGCCTGCGTGCCCACAGTGGCCGCCTCGGCGCCCTCGCCCGCCTGGGTGGTGACCAGTTCGCGCTGGTACAGGCCGACATCGAACAACCTTACGAAGCAGCGGAACTGGCGCAAAGCATCCTCGATGACCTGGAAGCGGCATTCGCCCTCGACCATCAGGAAATCCGTCTGCGCGCGACCATCGGCATCACCCTGTTCCCGGAAGACGGTGACAGCACCGAGAAGCTGTTGCAAAAGGCCGAACAGACCATGACCCTGGCCAAAACCCGCTCGCGCAACCGCTATCAGTTCTACATCGCCAGCGTCGACAGCGAGATGCGTCGTCGCCGCGAGCTGGAAAAAGACTTGCGCGATGCCTTGCTGCGCGATCAGTTCTACCTGGTTTATCAGCCGCAGATCAGCTATCGCGATCACCGCGTGGTCGGGGTCGAAGCGCTGATTCGCTGGCAGCACCCGGAACACGGTCTGGTGCCGCCGGACCTGTTCATTCCGCTGGCCGAGCAGAACGGCACGATCATCGCCATTGGCGAATGGGTACTGGATCAGGCCTGCAAGCAATTGCGCGAATGGCACGATCAGGGTTTCGCCGACCTGCGCATGGCAGTGAACCTGTCCACCGTGCAGTTGCACCACGCCGAGTTGCCGCGAGTGGTGAACAACCTGTTGCAGATGTACCGCCTGCCGCCGCGCAGTCTGGAGCTGGAAGTCACCGAAACCGGCCTGATGGAAGACATCAGCACCGCCGCCCAACATTTGCTCAGCCTGCGCCGCTCCGGCGCACTGATCGCCATCGATGACTTCGGCACTGGCTATTCATCGTTGAGCTATCTGAAAAGCCTGCCGCTGGACAAGATCAAGATCGACAAGAGCTTCGTTCAGGACCTGCTTGATGACGACGACGATGCGACCATCGTTCGCGCGATTATTCAGTTGGGCAAAAGTCTGGGCATGCAGGTGATCGCTGAGGGCGTGGAAACCGCCGAGCAGGAAAGCTACATCATCTCCGAAGGCTGCCACGAGGGTCAGGGCTATCACTACAGCAAGCCGCTGCCGGCGCGCGAACTGGGCGCCTATCTCAAACAGGCACAACGCAGTAACGCGGCCATTCTCTAGAAGATCAAAAGATCGCAGCCTTCGGCAGCTCCCACATGAATCGCATTCCCCTGTAGGAGCTGTCGAGTGCAACGAGGCTGCGATCTTTTGATCTGTGCCATCACACCGACGTAAATAAGAAATATTTCCAGCCACAACCCTTTACACATAATGCGAAAGATTTGCATTATGTCGCAGTTTTGCGCACCCCCAGCGCGAGTCCACTCAACTATCGAAGCAGGATGTTCGCCATGATTCGTATGCCTCTGGCTACCGCCAGTCTGCTGGCCATCGCTATTTCCCTCGCCGGTTGCGGCGAAGGCAAGGACAAGGCTGCCGCACCGGCCACGCCGACCCCAGCCGCCAGCACCACCGCACCTGCGGCTGCGCCTGCCGCTGCCGGTAAAGTCGACGAAGCCGCCGCCAAGGCTGTGGTCGCGCACTACGCCGACATGGTCTTCGCCGTTTACAGCGATGCCGAATCCACCGCGAAAACCCTGCAGACCGCTGTCGATGCTTTCCTCGCCAAGCCTAACGCCGACACCCTGAAAGCCGCCAAGGCTGCCTGGGTCGCCGCGCGCGTTCCGTACCTGCAGAGTGAAGTGTTCCGCTTCGGCAACACCATCATCGACGATTGGGAAGGTCAGGTTAACGCCTGGCCACTGGACGAGGGTCTGATCGACTACGTCGACAAATCCTACGAGCACGCACTGGGTAACCCGGGCGCCACCGCCAACATCATCGCCAACACCGAAGTTCAGGTCGGCGAAGACAAGGTCGACGTCAAAGACATCACCCCGGAGAAACTCGCCAGCCTCAACGAGCTGGGCGGTTCCGAAGCCAACGTTGCCACCGGCTACCACGCCATCGAATTCCTGCTGTGGGGCCAAGACCTCAACGGCACCGGCCCTGGCGCTGGCAACCGTCCTGCATCCGATTACCTCGAAGGCGCCGGTGCCACTGGAGGCCACAATGATCGTCGTCGTGCCTACCTGAAGTCCGTGACCCAACTGCTGGTCAGCGACCTGGAAGAAATGGTCGGTAACTGGAAGCCGAACGTGGCTGACAACTACCGCGCCACCCTGGAAGCCGAGCCGGGCGAAACCGGTCTGCGCAAAATGCTCTTCGGCATGGGCAGCCTGTCCCTGGGCGAACTGGCGGGCGAGCGCATGAAGGTGTCCCTGGAAGCCAACTCCCCTGAAGACGAACAGGACTGCTTCAGCGACAACACGCACAACTCGCACTTCTACGATGCCAAAGGCATTCGTAACGTTTACTTGGGCGAGTACACCCGTGTTGACGGTACCAAGATGACCGGCGCCAGCCTGTCGTCGCTGGTGGCCAAGGCTGACCCGGCTGCCGACACCGCACTGAAAGCCGACCTGGCCGCTACCGAAGCGAAGATCCAGGTCATGGTCGATCACGCCAACAAGGGTGAGCACTACGACCAGTTGATCGCTGCCGGCAATACCGCTGGCAACCAGATCGTCCGCGACGCCATCGCCTCGCTGGTCAAGCAGACCGGTTCGATCGAAGCCGCTGCCGGCAAACTGGGCATCAGCGACCTGAACCCGGACAACGCTGATCACGAGTTCTGATCACAGCGTCTGAGTCAAAAAAAGGCGACCTTCGGGTCGCCTTTTTCATACCTGCTTTCTGTGGTGATGCTGATGGCCCCATCGCTGGCAAGCCAGCTCCCACAGTGATTGATGGCGTACACGGATTTTTCAAACACCCGGAAACCTGTGGGAGCTGGCTTGCCAGCGATAGGGGCGACTCGGTCCTCGAGTGAAACCCTGCCACAAATCAAGCAAACGATAATTCCTCTTATTCAAACTCCTTCGCCCTGTTAGACTTTGCGCCTTTGTTTTCGCCCGTCCGCAGGATGTCTGATGCCCTCGCTGCCTCTTCGCTTGTCCGCACTGTTGCTGGCCCTGGGCCTGAGTGCCTGCGATGACGCCCCGCGTTTCACCAAGGCCGAGCCGGGTGAAGCACGTTCGGGCGGTGCAGCGACCGTGCGCAAGACTGATCAGAACGCATTCTCCCTGCCCTCGGCGAATCTGCCGCCGTCGCGGCGTGTGGATTTCAGCGTCGGCAACAGCTTCTTCCGTAGTCCGTGGGTGATTGCGCCGTCGACCACTACCGCACGCGATGGCCTCGGCCCCTTGTTCAACACCAACGCCTGCCAGAATTGCCACATCAAGGACGGGCGCGGTCATCCGCCAACGCCGGATGCCGCCAACGCGGTGTCGATGCTGGTGCGCCTGTCGATCCCTGATGCGCCGCAGTTCGCCAAGCTCATTGAGCAGGTTGGCGTGGTGCCGGAGCCGGTCTATGGCGGCCAGTTCCAGGACATGGCCGTGCCCGGCGTCGCCCCGGAAGGCAAGGTGCGCGTCGATTACACGCCAGTGCCGATTCGTTTCAAGGACGGCACCGAAGTCGAATTGCGCAAACCCGTCTTGCAGATCACGCAGCTGGGCTACGGCCCGATGCACCCGGACACGCGGTTCTCGGCACGCGTCGCACCGCCGATGATCGGCCTCGGCCTGCTAGAAGCCATCCCCGAAGAAGCGATTCTTGCCAACGCCTCCGCGCAAGCGAAAGAAAAGAATGGCATCAACGGCCGGCCGAACCGGGTTTGGGATGACGAATTACAGAAAACCGTCATGGGCAGATTCGGCTGGAAAGCCGGGCAACCGAACCTCAATCAACAGAATGTTCACGCGTTTTCCGGTGACATGGGCCTCACGACCAGTCTGCGCCCCTTCGATGACTGCACGGACGCGCAAACTGCCTGCAAACAGGCACCAAACGGCAACGGGCCGGACGGTGAGCCGGAAGTCAGCGATAACATCCTCCGTCTGGTGTTGTTCTATAGCCGCAACCTCGCCGTGCCTGCACGCCGTGGCGTTAACGATGCAGACGTCATCGCCGGCAAGAACCTGTTTTTCCAGGCCGGCTGCGATTCCTGCCACACCCCGAAATACACCACCGCCGCCAACGCCGCCGAACCTGAACTGGCCAATCAAGTGATTCGCCCGTACAGCGATCTGCTGCTGCATGACATGGGCGACGGTCTGGCCGACAACCGCACGGAATTCCAGGCCTCCGGCCGCGACTGGCGCACGCCGCCGTTGTGGGGCATAGGCCTGACGCAAGCGGTCAGTGGCCACACACAGTTTTTGCATGACGGTCGCGCACGTAATTTGCTCGAGGCCGTGCTCTGGCACGGCGGCGAAGCGCAAGCGGCGCAGCAACAGGTTTTGTCTTTCAATGCCGAGCAGCGCGCTGCGTTGCTGGCGTTTTTGAACTCACTTTAAACACTGATAAAGAATCGGGAGCCCGACATGTTCCGTCCCAAGCTACTGTTCACCAGCCTTGCCGCGCTCGCCCTCGGCGCTTGCTCGCCGCAGGATCCGCAAGCGGTCACCTCGGCAGCCATCGCCAAATCGGTGATCCTGCCGACCTACACCCGTTGGGTCGAGGCCGACAAGCAACTGGCGGTCAGTGCCCTCGCCTACTGCCAGGGCAAAGAAACCCTGGAAACCGCCCGCGCCGACTTCCTCCACGCGCAGAAAGCCTGGGCCGAGCTGCAACCGCTGTTGATCGGTCCGTTGGCCGAGGGCAATCGTTCGTGGCAAGTGCAGTTCTGGCCGGACAAGAAGAACCTGGTTGGCCGTCAGGTCGAGCAACTGGTCGTCGCCCAACCGCAGATTGATGCCGCCGCGCTGGCCAAGTCGAGTGTGGTCGTGCAAGGCCTGTCGGCCTACGAATACATCCTGTTCGACGCCAAGCCTGACGTGGCCAATGCCGAACAGAAAGCCAAGTACTGCCCGCTGTTGATCGCCATCGGCGAGCGTCAGAAGCAACTGGCTGAAGAGATTCTGCAGGGCTGGAACAACACCGACGGCATGCTCGCGCAGATGACCAAGTTCCCTAACCAGCGCTACGCTGACTCCCACGAAGCGATCGCAGATCTGCTGCGTGTGCAAGTCACCGCGCTGGACACCCTGAAGAAAAAACTCGGCACGCCAATGGGCCGCCAGAGCAAGGGCGTGCCACAGCCGTTCCAGGCCGATGCATGGCGCAGCCAGTCTTCGCTGACCGCACTGGAAGCCAGCCTCGCGGCAGCGAAAACCGTGTGGGAAGGCGTCGACAACAAAGGCCTGCGCGGTCTGTTGCCGGCTGAGCAAAAGCCACTGGCCGACAAGATCGATGCCGCTTACGCCGCTTCGCTGAAACTGTTCGACAGCACCCAGCGCTCGCTCGGCGAAATGCTTGAAGACGACGCCGGTCGCCAGCAACTGAACGATATCTACGACAGCCTCAACGTCGTCCATCGCCTGCACGAAGGCGAACTGGCCAAGGCGCTGGGCATCCAACTGGGCTTCAACGCCAACGACGGTGACTGATGAGGGCAAGTGCCATGCTGCGACGTCAGGTTCTGACTTTAGGTAGTGCACTGCTGGGAGCAGTGACGCTGGGCGGCTGGACGCTGTTCAAACGCAAGGATCAGAGCCCGCTGTTGCTGTCGGCGCGCGACGACACCGACGGCAAGCATTACGCCGTCGGCTATCGGCTGGATGGTACGCGGGTGTTCGCCACCGAAGTCGGCCAGCGTTGCCACGACATCATCAACCACCCGACGCAGCCGATTGCACTGTTCGTCGCCCGTCGCCCAGGTACCGAGAGTTACCTGATCGACCTGCGCGACGGTCAGTTGCTGCAGACAGTGACCTCGCAGCCGAACCGGCATTTCTACGGCCACGCCGTGGTGCACAAGGACGGTGAATACCTGTACGCCACCGAGAACGACACCACCGATCCCGGTCGAGGTTTGCTCGGCGTGTACAAGTTCGAAGGCGAGCGGCTGGTGCACACGGGTGAGATTTCCACCCACGGTCTCGGCCCGCATCAGGTGTCGTGGATGCCCGACGGCGAGACGCTGGTGGTGGCCAATGGCGGGATTCGTACCGAGGCGGAAAGCCGCGTCGACATGAACCTCAACGCCATGGAGCCGAGCCTGGTGCTGATGCAGCGCGATGGCACCCTGCTGAGCAAGGAAACCCTCGCCCAGCAGATGAACAGCGTGCGCCATCTGGGCATCGCCAGCGACGGCACCATCGTTGCCGGTCAGCAATTCATGGGCGCGTCGCATGAGCGTTCGGAGCTGTTGGCGATCAAGCGGCCGGGGCAGCCGTTCGTGGCGTTCCCGGTGCCGGAGCATCAGTTGCAGTCGATGGGGCATTACACCGCCAGCGTCGCGGTGCACAGTGATTTGCGTCTGGTTGCGCTGACGGCGCCGCGTGGCAACCGCTTCTTTATCTGGGATCTGGACAGCGGCGAAGTGCGCCTCGATGCACCATTGCCTGATTGCGCTGGCGTCGGTGCGGTGAAGGACGGTTTTGTCGTGACCTCCGGCCAAGGCCGTTGCCGTTACTACGATTGCCGTCAGGATGAGTTGTTGGCCAAGCCGCTGGAATTGCCGGCGGGGCTCTGGGACAACCATCTTCACTTGATGGCGTAAAACAGCCTTAAAAGATCGCAGCCTGCGGCAGCTCCTACATTGGAATGCACTCCCCTGTAGGAGCTGCCGCAGGCTGCGATCTTTTTGCGCCCCCCTGTAATAACTGCCAGTTGGAATCCCCCCTGTACTCGGAGTAATGTGCCCGCCTGTCTCACCTGATTTATCCAAGGAACTGGAATATGCTGCGTCGCCGCATGCTGATCATGTTGGGTGTTGTTTTGCTGATCGTCCTGGTGCTGGGCGGATACAAAGCCTTTTCGATCTACACCATGATCCAGGGCTTCTCCAAGCCGAAACCGCCGATCAGCGTCGCCGTGGCCAACGCCAGCGAGCAACCGTGGCAGCTGCGCCTGCCGACCGTCGGCACGCTCAAGGCGTTGCAAGGTGTCGAGCTGAGCCTGGAAGTCGCCGGCACCGTTACCGAACTCAAGTTCGAATCCGGACAGAAGGTCAAGGCCGGGCAACCGCTGCTGCAACTCGACAGCGCCGTTGAAACCGCCCTGCTGGAAACTGCCAAGGCCGATCTGGGTCTGGCGCAACTGGACTTCGGCCGTGGCGCGCAACTGGTCGACAGTCGCGCCATCTCCAAAGGCGAGTACGACCGCCTCTCTGCCGTTCTGCAAAAGAACAAGGCCACGGTCAATCAGCTCAACGCCTCGCTGGCAAAAAAACGCATCCTCGCGCCGTTCAGCGGCACCATCGGCATCCGTCAGGTCGACGTCGGCGACTACCTCGCCAGCGGCACCAAAATTGCGACGTTGCAGGATTTGAGCAGCCTCTACGCCGACTTCTATCTGCCCGAGCAATCGGTGCCGAAACTGGCCATCGGTCAACCGGTGCAGATCTCGGTCTCTGCTTACCCGGGGCAAAACTTCGCCGGCAAGATCAGCGCGATCAACCCGATCGTCGAAAGCACTACGCGCAACATTCTGATCCGCGCCACTCTGGCCAACCCCGACGGCAAACTGCTGCCGGGCATGTTCACCAGCCTTGAAGTGCTGCTGCCCGATCCGCAAAAACACATCGTCGTGCCGGAAAGCGCGATCACTTACACCCTCTACGGCAACTCGATCTACGTGGTCGGGCAGAAGAAAGCCGAAGATGGCAGCGTCGAAAAGGATGACAAGGGCCAACCGGTGCTGATCGCCGAACGCCGTTTCATCGAAACCGGTGAGCGCCGCGATGGCCTGGTGATGATCAACAAGGGCGTGCAGAGCGGCGAACAAGTGGTGACGGCTGGCCAGATCAAACTGGACAACGGCGCACACATCGCCATCAGCGACGACAAGACCCTCGGCGAGCAGAACAGTCCGCCTCGCGCCGACTGATCAAGGAATTCCCATGGCTTTTACCGATCCGTTCATCCGCCGCCCGGTGCTCGCCACTGTGGTCAGCCTGTTGATTGTATTGCTCGGCTTTCAGGCCTGGAGCAAGTTGCCGCTGCGCCAATACCCGCAAATGGAAAACGCCCTGATCACGGTGACCACCGCGTACCCCGGGGCCAACGCCGAAACCATTCAGGGTTACATAACCCAACCGATGCAGCAGAGCCTCGCTAGTGCCGAGGGCATCGACTACATGACCTCGGTCAGCCGGCAGAACTTCTCGGTGATCTCGATCTACGCACGCATTGGCTCCAACACCGACCGTTTGTTCACCGAACTGCTGGCCAAGGCCAACGAGGTGAAAAACAAGTTGCCGCAGGACGCCGAAGACCCGGTGCTGAGCAAGGAATCCGCCGACGCTTCGGCGCTGATGTACATCAGCTTCTTCAGCAAGGACTTGAGCAACCCGCAGATCACCGACTACCTGTCACGGGTGATCCAGCCAAAACTGGCAACCCTGCCGGGTATGGCCGAAGCGGAGATTCTCGGCAATCAGGTGTTCGCCATGCGCCTGTGGCTCGACCCTGTAAAACTCGCCGGTTTCGGCCTCAGCGCCGCCGACGTGACCAACGCCGTGCGCCAGTACAACTTCCTCTCCGCCGCCGGCGAAGTGAAAGGCGAGTACGTGGTCACCAGCATCAACGCCAACACCGAACTGAAATCCGCTGAGGCTTTCGCGGCGATTCCGCTCAAGGTCAGTGGCGACAGTCGCGTGCTGCTCAGTGATGTCGCGCGGGTTGAAATGGGTGCGGAAAACTACGATTCGATCAGCTCGTTTGGCGGCACGCCGTCGGTGTACATCGGCATCAAGGCCACCCCCGGCGCCAACCCGCTGGACGTGATCAAGGAAGTGCGCAAGCTGATGCCCGAGCTGGAAGCGCAACTGCCGCCGAACCTGAAAAGCGAGATCGCTTACGACGCCACATTGTTCATTCAGGCTTCGATCGATGAAGTGGTGAAAACCCTGTTCGAAGCGGTGCTGATCGTCATCGTCGTGGTGTTCCTGTTCCTCGGCGCGCTACGTTCGGTGGTGATCCCGGTGGTGACCATTCCGCTGTCGATGATCGGCGTGATGTTCTTCATGCAGATGATGGGCTACTCGATGAATCTGCTGACGCTGCTGGCGATGGTGCTGGCCATCGGTCTGGTGGTGGACGATGCGATTGTCGTGGTGGAGAACATCCACCGACACATCGAGGAAGGCAAGACGCCGTTTGATGCGGCGCTGGAAGGCGCAAGGGAAATCGCCATGCCGGTGGTCTCGATGACCATCACCCTGGCGGCGGTGTATGCGCCGATCGGTTTCCTCACCGGGCTGACCGGGGCGTTGTTCAAAGAGTTTGCGCTGACCCTCGCTGGCGCCGTGGTGATTTCCGGAGTCGTCGCCCTGACTTTGTCGCCGATGATGTGCGCGTTTTTGCTGCGTCACGAGGAAAACCCCAGTGGTCTGGCGCACCGCCTCGATCGTATCTTCGACGGCCTCAAGCGCCGCTATCAGAGCATGCTGCACGGCACGCTGAACACGCAGCCGGTGGTGCTGGTATTCGCGGTGATCGTGTTGTGCCTGATCCCGGTGTTCCTCAAGTTCACCAAATCGGAACTGGCCCCGGACGAAGATCAAGGCATCATTTTCATGATGGCCACTGCGCCGCAGCCGACCAACCTTGATTACCTGAGCACCTACACCGACGAATTCATCAAGATCTTCAAAGAGTTTCCGGAGTACTACTCCTCGTTCCAGATCAACGGCTACAACGGTGTGCAGGCAGGCATCGGTGGTTTCCTGCTCAAGCCGTGGAACGAGCGCAGCCGCACGCAAATGCAGATCCTCCCGGAGGTGCAGGGCAAACTCGAAGGCATCCCGGGCTTGCAGATCTTCGGTTTCAACCTGCCCTCCCTGCCCGGCACCGGCGAAGGCTTGCCGTTCGAGTTTGTAGTCAACACCGCCAACGACTACGAACTACTGTTGCAAGTCGCCGACCGGATCAAGAAACGCGCCATGGAATCGGGCAAGTTCGCCTTCGTCGACCTCGATCTGGCGTTCGACAAACCTGAAGTGGTGGTCGACATTGACCGCGCCAAAGCCGCACAGATGGGCGTGTCGATGCTCGATCTGGGCAGCACGCTGGCAACGCTGCTGGGCGAGGCGGAAATCAACCGCTTCACCATCGAAGGTCGCAGTTACAAGGTCATCGCCCAGGTCGAGCGGCCGTACCGCGACAACCCTGACTGGCTGAACAATTACTACGTGAAGAACACCCAGGGTGAGCTGCTGCCACTGTCGACGCTGATCAAGGTCAGCGACCGTGCACGACCGCGCCAACTCAATCAGTTCCAGCAACTCAACGCGGCGAAGATCTCCGGTTTCCCGCTGGTGAGCATGGGTGAAGCCATCGATACCGTGTTGCAGATTGCCCGCGAAGAAGCGCCCGCCGGGTTCGCCTTTGACTATGGCGGTGCGTCACGCCAGTTCGTCCAGGAGGGCAGCGCGTTGTGGGTGACGTTTGCCCTGGCCCTGGCGATTATCTTTCTGGTGCTGGCGGCGCAATTCGAAAGCTTCCGCGATCCGCTGGTGATTCTGGTGACGGTACCGCTGTCGATCTGCGGGGCGCTGATTCCGCTGTTCCTCGGCTGGTCGAGCATGAACATCTACACCCAGGTCGGGCTGGTGACGCTGATCGGGCTGATCAGCAAGCATGGCATCCTGATCGTTGAGTTCGCCAACCAGTTACGCAAGGACAAAGGCCTGACGGCGCGCGAAGCCGTTGAGGAAGCGGCGGCGATTCGCTTGCGGCCGGTGTTAATGACCACGGCTGCGATGGTGTTTGGCATGGTGCCGCTGATTCTCGCCACGGGCGCCGGTGCGGTGAGCCGTTTTGATATCGGCATGGTGATTGCCACGGGGATGTCGATTGGTACGTTGTTTACGCTGTTTGTCCTGCCGTGCGTTTACACCTTGCTGGCGAAACCCGATAAGCCTTGAAAGCAAAAGATCGCAGCCTTCGGCAGCTCCTACACCGATCCATGTAGGAGCTGCCGAAGGCTGCGATCTTTTGATCTTGCTTGCATAAAAAAAGGCCTCGCAACTGCGAGGCCTTTTATGTGGGCTTCAATCGTTTCAACTTTGCGGCCTCATCCCTTGAGAAAGTCCGAACATGAACAACAACAGATCATGATCGGGTTGAGTCGCCACGGAGGCTTTCGCCACCCGTGGGACTGCGCAGTGGGCGTCGTCTACGGACGCGCCAACCACCTGCATGC
>NZ_JSFK01000027.1 GCF_000783395.1 Pseudomonas chlororaphis
GCTTAAGTGAACAGCATTACGACATCAAGCCGGGCTTTTTCGGACAACGATCAGTCTCAGTGACGCTTGTGACCTTTGGACAAGTTGCTGCCCACCGCGCCACCAGCCGCACCGCCCAGACCTGCGCCAATCGTGGCGCCGGTCTTGCCGCCCAGGCTGTTGCCGATCACCGAACCGCCGGCTGCACCAACGCCGCCGCCAATCGCCGCTTTCGTCCGGCTACCCTTGCGCGCGGCCATTGCGCTACCCGCCGCGCCTGCTACACCAGCGCCAATGGCCGCGCCAGTGCTGCCGCCCATTTTCTGGCCGACGACATTACCCAGTGCGCCACCCAGACCACCGCCCAGCGCAGCGGTGCCATCACCGGCAGCCATTGCACCTTGAGCAACCAGAAGCCCAAGAACCAGAGCGGGCAGTGTTAAACGCATGACGAAAACCTCAAAAATTGGGATGACAAAAAGGGCCGGGATTTAATGCCGTCGCCGCGAAAAAGTCCAGACGAAATCAGAGGCTTCGCGCACTCGGCGCCGATTGGACAGCGATTCTGGAAAAGGTTTTATGACAGGCAAAAAAAAGCCCGCTGGGGAGACGGGCTGGAGACTTGCTTTCTAACGGATGGCTTCACCCTACTGCGGCAGACGTGAAAAGTTTGTGAAATCCCGCGACATCCGCCACAACATCGTCCGTAAGATATTTCCTCGAACGTTCAGCCATAAAAAACCCCGCTGATTGACGGGGTTATTCAGACAACGATTATTTTCTGGATCGCGCAGTGACCTTGGGCAGGAATTTAGCCTTCGGTCCTTTAGGTGCCGTGGATTTGATCTTGCCGATTTGCACCGGATCCTCGCCAAAACCTGACTGGTATTCGGTCTGACCGCACCGTACACAGTTATTGAAGGAAAATTCAGCGCCATCGTCTTCGATATACGGACCAGTCATATCTTTTCCCCTTCGCAACAGACCGATACCGGCAAAAACTCTTTTGCCTGAAAAAATACCGACCTCCTATGCTTTTGAGACTAGTCGGTCATTCTTGGACTTGTAATTCAGATCAGCTGACGCCCGACGAATGGACTGCAAAAATCAAACACACCGATGAACCGTGATCCTCAAGTCGCAGGGCTGATCGCCGACAAAAACAGCCCATCCAACCTCTGAATGGGCTCACAAGCCTATTGACCGAAAATCAGCGCAACTTCACCGCCGTCCCCGTCGCAAACACCACCACCATCCCGCCCTTGCCGCCGGGCATGCTGATCTCGAAATCCACTCCAACCACCGCATCAGCCTGCAGAGCACGGGCGCGCTCCTTGATTTCTTCGGTCGCCTGAATACGCGCCTCCTTCAACGCCCGCTCCAGCGTCTGCGAACGCCCACCGAAAAAATCGCGCATACCGGCGAACATGTCACGGATCACATTGACGCCCTGTACCGACTCGGCGCTGACGATGTCCAAATACGCTGTGATCTGCCGGCCTTCAATGGCGTGCGTGGTGGAAATGATCATGGATGCCGTTCCTATAAGGATGAATAAATTCGCGATTGTAATGGCTCAAAGCAGACTTCACGCCGCTGCCAATAAAATCCAGACGCCAGAAACCACAAAACCCCTGACTTCTTTCGAAATCAGGGGTTTTGTGTACTGAATGTGGCGGTGAAGGAGAGATTCGAACTCTCGATACAGTTTCCTGTATACACACTTTCCAGGCGTGCTCCTTAAGCCACTCGGACACTTCACCGTATCTCTTCAAACATGTTCTGTCTGTCGAGGCGCGCTAATGTAGTCGAAAGCTTTTGCGATGGCAAACTTTTTTTCAGAATTTTCATGCGGTTAAGAGAAAAAGCCGTTTTCCCCACCGGTGGGCCACGGCAAACCGGCCAATCTTCGGTGGGCGCGCCCCTTCTATATAGAAGCGCAATGCCTCACTGCGCGGGGTGGGCCGGGAAACGGTGACTGACGGGTCAGTCACGGCGCTTTACCTGGCCTGCGGCGGTGGGTAACGTCTGCCCATCTTTCTTACAAGGAATAGCGTCATGAGTGAGTTGATTTCCTACCACCTCGAAGACGGTATCGCGACCCTGACCTTGAGCAATGGCAAGGTCAATGCCATTTCTCCGGACGTGATTACGGCATTTAACGCGGCGCTGGATCAGGCAGTGACTGATCGTGCCATCGTGATCATTACCGGTCAGCCGGGGATTCTCTCCGGCGGCTATGACCTGAAAGTGATGACCGCTGGCCCTAAAGAAGCCGTTTCGCTGGTGACTGCGGGCTCGACCTTGGCGCGTCGCCTGCTTTCTCACCCGTTCCCGGTCATCGTCGCGTGCCCCGGTCATGCTGTGGCGAAAGGTGCTTTCATTCTGTTGTCTGCCGATTATCGCATCGGTGTCGACGGCCCGTTCAGCATCGGTCTGAACGAAGTGCAGATTGGCATGACCATGCACCACGCCGGTATCGAGCTGGCGCGTGATCGCCTGCGTCGCTCGGCGTTCCACCGCTCGGTGATCAACGGCGAGATGTTCGATCCGAAAAGCGCGGTGGATGCCGGTTTCCTCGACAAGGTAGTTTCCGCCGAAGAGCTGCAAGGCGCCGCCCTCGCCGCTGCGCGCCAACTGAAGAAGATCAACATGCTCGCGCACAAGAACACCAAGTTGAAAGTGCGTAAAGCGCTGCTGGATGCACTGGATAACGCGATCATCCAGGATCAGGAGCATCTGGGTTAAGCCTGGACTCAAGCAAGTAAAGTGAAGCCCGACCGTCGTGTCGGGCTTTTTCTTGCACGCATGGTTTAAAACGCTGCGACGGCTCTAGGACAGGTCTGACCCTCCATTCGGAAACATGCGCTTAAACATCGGCTATCTCCGGACTCTATAGTGGCAATTGCCGAAAACAGTGCACATCCGTACACTGCGCCACCTTTTGTCCCGGTGGGGCCTGATAATGCTGTTCGTGTTTCGTATGTTATTGATGGGCCTGCACTTTATTCTGGCGGGTGTGCTCGGGGTGATCCTCGGGATATGCCGCCCGTTCAATCCGGACAACAGCCGTCTGTGCGCCCGCCTCTACGCATTGCCGGCGATGTGCATTTTGCGTCTGCGGGTGAAATCCGATGTCAGCGGTTTGATGAACAAGCCTGACAGCTGCGTGATCATCGCTAACCACCAGTCCAACTATGACCTGTTCGTGTTCGGCAACGTAGTGCCACGCCGTACCGTGTGCATCGGCAAAAAAAGCCTGAAATGGGTACCGCTGTTCGGACAATTGTTCTGGCTGGCCGGCAATGTGTTGATCGACCGTGGCAATGCGCAAAAGGCACGCCAGTCGATGCTGACCACCACCAATACCTTGCAGAACGAAGACACCTCGATCTGGGTGTTCCCGGAAGGCACGCGCAACCTCGGTGAAGAATTGCTGCCATTCAAGAAAGGGGCGTTCCAGATGGCGATTGCCGCCGGCGTGCCGATCGTTCCGGTTTGCGTAAGCAGTTACATCAAGCACATGCGTCTGAATCGCTGGCGCAGCGGGAAAATTCTCATACGCTCGCTGCCGGCAATTCCCACAGCCGGATTGACCATGGATGACATGCCGATGCTCATCAATCAGTGCCGCCAGCAAATGCGCGAGTGTATTGAGTCGATGGATCGGCAACTGCAAGCCGCCTGAAAAGACAACCCGCTCTGTGCGGGTTTTCTTTTGCCCGGTGAACTGTACAGATTTCACTGACTCTCAAGCAGCGACACGGCTAAGCTGAAGCCTTGTATTCCCTGCCACCTGCCAAGAAGAAGTGAATCACCACCATGGGTCGAGTTGTTGCTGCTGCGGTGTACAGCGCAGGCAAGAAAGTCACCAATATTTCCCTCGACGAAGGCGCTGCCTGGGCCGCGAAAACCGGTCACTTTGTCTGGATCGGTCTGGAAGAACCGGACGCTCAGGAGCTGTCCAATCTGCAACGTCAGTTCAACCTGCACGAACTGGCCATCGAAGATGCCCTGGAAAAACACAGTCGACCGAAACTGGAAACCTTTGGCGACGCTTTGTTTATCGTCACCTATTCGCCCATCCGCGAAAACGGCGTTCTGCAGTTCATCGAAACGCACATTTTTGCCGGCAAGGGTTACATCATCACCGCGCGAAACGGCCACTCGGCGTCCTACGCTCATGTCCGCCAACGCTGTGAGGCACGTCCGCTGCTGCTGGAGCACGGGGAAGATTTCGTACTCTATGCGCTGCTCGATTTTGTCATCGAAAACTATCAGCCCGTCGGCGAAGCGATCCATGCCGAAATTGATGAGCTGGAGCGCAACGTATTGTGTAGCGCGTTAAACGAGCGTGACATTCAAAAGCTGCATGGCTTGCGCCGTGATGTCGTACGCCTGCGCCGTTACGCTGCGCCGATGGTGGAGATTGGCGAGGAACTGCAGAAGCTGAGTTTCCCGTTTATCGACAAGAATATGCGCCCGTACTTCCGCGATGTGCAGATCCACGTCACGCGGCAAATGGAGGACCTGAGCACCCTGGCCGACATCGCCAGCCAGACCATCGAGATCGGTGTGTTGCTCGAGGCTTCACGGCAAAGTGTGGTGCAGCGCAAGTTTGCTGCCTGGGCGGCGATTCTGGCGTTTCCGACGGCGGTGGCGGGGATTTACGGGATGAACTTCCAGAACATGCCGGAGTTGAGCTGGCACTACGGCTATTTCGGTGTGCTGGGGTTTATTACCGTGGGGTGTGTGAGTTTGTGGGCGAGTTTCAAGAAGTCCGGGTGGTTGTAGAGCGGACCGAGTTGTCTGGAACATTCGCGAGCAGGCTCGCTCCCACATTGATCGGTGGCGCATCGAAGATCTGATGTGGGAGCGAGCCTGCTCGAGAAGCTTTTGCCTTAGACAGTTTCTGGCTTGTGCGCCACAAACCGCATCATCCATTCCGCAACCGTAGCGCCATGGTGTTCCTGCTCCAGACTCGCCACACCTTTGCTGTAGATCTGCGAGCCCAACGCTTCCTGACGCAAATCCAGCAGCGCTCGCGAATAATCGTGGATGAATTCCGGGTGGCCCTGGAAGCACAACACCTGATCGTTGATGTGGTAAGCCGCAAACGGGCAAAAATCGCTGGAAGCAATGACCGTGGCGTTTTCTGGTAGTGCAGTGACCTGATCCTGGTGACTGATCAGCAGTGTCAGCTCTTCGCGTACCGGACTCATCCACGGCGCCTTGGCCGCGAGTTTGTAATTGTGGGTGCCAACACCCCAACCCTGCGTTGCACGCTCGCTCTTGCCACCGAGCAGCAGCGCCAACAGTTGGTGGCCGAAGCACACGCCGAGCAGTTTGTCGCCACGCTCGTAACGAGTCAGCAGGTATTGCTTGAGGGTCTGAATCCACGGGTCGGTGCCGAACGAATCGGCCTTGCTGCCGGTGACCAGGTACGCGTCGAAGGTTTGGTCGTCGCTTGGGTATTCGCCCTGCATCACGTTGTAGACAGTGAACTCGGCGGCAATCGGTTGCTGCGAGAACAGGCGCTGGAACATCTGCCCGTAACCCTGATATTGATCGACCAGCTCCGGACGCAGGATGTCGGTTTCCAGAATGCAGATGCGTAGCGACATAAAAAATACCTGACACGTGATGGGAATAATGAACACCCCAGAGCCTGCCCTGAAACACCCAGACAAGGCAAGCCCCGGAATGCTCGCTGCCCTTAGAACATTTCACCTTTCGCTGCTTTATCCAACAGCAACGCAGGCGGCGCAAACCGCTCGCCATATTGCTCAGCCAGATACTGCGCGCGAGCGACGAAATCTTTCACGCCGTACTGGTTGATGAACTGCAACGCACCGCCGGTCCACGGCGCAAACCCGATACCGAAAATCGAGCCGACATTGGCATCCGCTGTCGAAGTCAGCACGCCCTCCTCCACACAGCGCACGGTTTCGATGGCCTGCACGAACAACAGTCGATCGCGCACGTCTTTGGGCGAAATCTGCCCGTCGGGCTTCTCGAAACGCGCCTTCAGTTCAGGCCACAAATGTTTCTGCCCGCCCGCCGGGTAATCATAGAAACCGCCACCTGCGGCTTTGCCCGGGCGCTTGTATTCGTTGAGCAGCAAGTCAATCACGGCGAAGGCCGGATGCTCAATCAGCGGCTTCCCTTCTGCCTGTAGGTCTTTGGCGGTTTGCTGGCGGATATGGCTCATCAGGCTGAGGGAAACTTCGTCAGAGATCGCCAGAGGCCCGACCGGCATGCCGGCCTTGCGCGCCTCGGTTTCGATCATCGGCGCGCTCACGCCCTCGCCAAGCATGGCGATGCCTTCGTTGGTGAACGTGCCGAACACCCGCGAGGTGAAGAAGCCGCGACTATCATTGACCACGATCGGGGTTTTCTTGATTTGCAGAACGAAATCGAAACCGCGCGCGAGGGTTTCATCGCTGGTCCGCGCACCTTTGATGATTTCCACCAACGGCATTTTTTCCACTGGACTGAAAAAATGCAGGCCGATGAATTTGCCAGGATCAGGTACAGCGGTCGCCAGCCCCGTGATCGGCAGCGTCGACGTGTTGGAGGCGATGACCGCTTCGGCGCCGACAACCCGTTGGGCGGCCGAAGAAACCCTGGCCTTGAGATCGCGATCTTCAAACACCGCTTCGATGATCAAATCGCAACCCGCCAGATCGGCGTCACTTTCCGTGGCATGAATACGCGCCAGCACCGCTTCGCGCTTCGACGCATCCATCTGTCCGCGAGCGACCTTCTTGTCCAGCAACGCCGCAGAATGTGCTTTGCCCTTCTCGGCGGCCGCCAGATTGATGTCCTTGAGCACCACCTCTATGCCCGCCGAAGCGCTGACAAAAGCAATCCCGGCGCCCATCATGCCTGCGCCGAGCACGCCGACCTTGCGCGTGACATACGGCGCAAAACCCTGCGGCCGCGAGCCACCGGCGTTAATTTCATTGAGTTGAAACCAGAACGTGCCAATCAGGTTTTTCGAGATCTGCCCGGTGGTCAGTTCGGTGAAGTAACGGGTTTCGATCAAGTGCGCGGTGTCGAAATCAACTTGAGCGCCCTCGACTGCCGCGCAGAGGATTTTTTCCGGTGCCGGCATTGTCCCTTGGGTCTTGCTGCGCAGAATCGACGGCGCAATCGCCAGCATCTGCGCGACTTTCGGGTTCGACGGCGTGCCGCCCGGAATCTGATAACCCTTCACATCCCAGCGCTGCACCGCTGTCGGGTTGGCCACGATCCAGGCTCGTGCTTTGGCCAGCAACTCATCGCGATCCGCCGCCAGCTCATCGATCAAACCGGCCTGCAATGCCTGTTGCGGACGGACTTTCTTGCCTTCGAGCAGATACGGCAGCGCCTTCTCGATGCCCAGCATGCGCACCATCCGCACCACCCCGCCGCCGCCCGGCAGCAGGCCGAGGGTCACTTCCGGCAGACCGAGTTGCACCGATGCATCGTCCAATGCCACGCGGTGATGACAGGCGAGGCAGATTTCCCAACCGCCGCCCAACGCAGCGCCGCTGATCGCCGCCACCATCGGTTTGCCGAGGGTTTCCAGGGTGCGTAACTGCGCCTTGAGGGTCAGCACCATGTCGTAGAAAGCTTTGGCTTCAGGCTTGCCGACTTTGATCAGTTCGTTGAGGTCGCCGCCGGCAAAGAAGGTTTTCTTCGCCGAGGTGATGATCACGCCGGCAAGGCTGTCTTTTTCTGCCACCAGACGGGCCACGCACTCGGCCATCGCCTCGCGGTACACGGCGTTCATGGTGTTGGCGCTCTGGCCCGGCATGTCGATGGTCAGCACGACGATGGCGTCCTGGCCTTTTTCGTAACGAATGGCTTCACTCATAACAAGGTTCCTTGAATTCGGGGCTCAGAGGCGTTCGATGATGGTGGCAATGCCCATGCCGCCGCCGACGCACAGCGTCGCCAGGCCATAGCGCAGGCGTCGCGCTTCCAGTTCATCGAGCAGGGTGCCGAGGATCGCGCAACCGGTGGCGCCCAACGGGTGGCCCATAGCGATGGAGCCGCCGTTGACGTTGACCTTGTCCGGGTCAACGGCCATGTCCTTGATGAACTTCAGCACCACCGAGGCAAACGCTTCGTTGACCTCGAACAGGTCGATGTCCTCAACGCGCAACCCGGCCTTGGCCAGTGCCTTGCGCGTTGCCGGCGCAGGGCCGGTGAGCATGATGGTCGGATCGGTACTGGTGACCGCTGTGGCGACAATACGCGCCCGCGGTTGCAAGCCCAGCGCCCGACCTTTGGCTTCGGAGCCGATCAGCATCAGTGCAGCGCCGTCGACGATCCCGGAACTGTTGCCCGGTGTGTGCACGTGATTGATCCGCTCGACATGGCTGTAGACCCGCAGCGCCGTCGCGTCGAAACCCATCTGGCCGATCATTTCGAAACTTGGTTTAAGCTTGGCCAAACCTTCAAGGGTGGATTCCGCGCGAATGAATTCATCGTGATCGAGCAGGATGATGCCGTTCTGGTCCTGCACAGGTACGAGCGACTTGTTGAACGAGCCGTCAGCCCGCGCCCGTGCGGCTTTCTGTTGTGAATGCAAGGCGTAGGCATCGACGTCCTGCCGGCTGAAGCCTTCCAGCGTGGCGATCAGGTCCGCGCCGACACCTTGCGGGGTGAAGTGGCTGTGCAGGTTGGTTTGCGGGTCCAGCGCCCAAGCGCCGCCATCACTGCCCATCGGCACCCGTGACATCGACTCGACGCCACCGACCACCACCAGGTCTTCGAAACCCGAGCGCACTTTCATCGCCCCAAGGTTCACCGCTTCCAGTCCCGAGGCGCAGAAACGGTTGATCTGCACGCCGGCCACACTGACGTCCCAATCGGCCACTTGCACAGCGGTTTTGGCGATATCCGAGCCTTGATCGCCAATCGGCGTGACGCAGCCGACCACTACGTCATCGACCTGACTGGTGTCCAGCGCGGTACGCGCTTGCAGAGCGGTCAGCAGACCGGCCAGCAGATTCACCGGTTTGACGCTGTGCAAGGCGCCATCAGCCTTGCCTCTGCCACGGGGCGTGCGTAAAACATCGAATATCAAAGCTTGGGTCATGACGTCCTCGAACCTGTGCGGGGAGTGATTGCTTGTGTCCCCACTCTTGACCCGAGCGGCCATGGATTCAATGACCACAGTGCTCAATGCGCTTGACCCACACGCTCAGACGGACGGTCATTAACCGTCGGGTGAACCGGTTCAGGTCGGCGAGTTGTCTAGCCAGCGGGCGGCAAAGAAGCTGGCAATACGCCTCATGCCTTTTTAATCGCAACTTCCTAGCACTCCATATGAAATGGATCTAAGCCAAGCGTGACGCGGGCCCTAAGGTAGTACATGTACGTCAGGGTCGTCGGGTTTTGCCGAGGCCGACGTTCTTCAACAGGAAGTGCACCGCTTGCCGTCATGGATATGCAGGCAAGCATCAGGAAATAACAATAAAGGCGGTCAAGCCATGTTCAAACAACCGAAAGTTCGTCAAGCAGGGCTCATTCTTTTCGCCACGACGCTGTTGTTGATTTTGCCGAATCTGACCAAGGTCATCGGCTGAATCGAGCGGCAGGTGCTGTTTATCGCCACTGAAAATGTGACTGGCCCGCTACCCGGGCCAGCGTGGCTGTGCCAACCTTGGCGCACTCCCACGACATGGACGGCGATCATTTGAAAGCGCTTATTGTGTTCGGGGCCATGCTGCTGAGCATGCCCTTGTCTGCAGCACAGTTGGATCTGCAACTGGGCGCAAGCAGCCGCACCTGGCAGACCGAGAAATTGCTCAAGCATCCTCAAGTGCAAACCCTCACGATCAAAAACGATGTTTCCTACAAGAAGGACATGACCTATCGCGTCGTGCCCGTGGCCGCGCTGCTGAGCGGGATCAAACCGCAGGATCACCTGCAAGCGGTGGCACTGGACGGCTTTGCCGCAGAATTGGCCGCGGCGCCGTTGCTCAATACAACAGGCGCGCGGGCCTGGCTGGCGATCGAAGATCCGGCTCAGCCGTGGCCACCGCTGTCGGAAGGCAAGCACAGCGCCGGGCCGTTCTATCTGGTGTGGACCGATCCGCAGGCCGGCCATATCAGCCCGGAGCAATGGCCATTCCAGGTCGCGAGCATCAAGCGCATGGCACCAGTGGCCGAACGCTTCCCAGCCCTGCTGCCAGATCCTGCGCTGAAGGCGGATGACCCGATGAACCTGGGGTTTGCGCTGTTTCAGAAGAACTGTCTGGCGTGTCACCGGTTGAACGGTGCGGGCGATGCGCAATTCGGGCCGGACCTGAATATTCCGTATAACCCGACCGAGTATTTTGGTGCGAACTTCCTCAAGCGTTACATTCGCGATCCGCAGAGTTTGCGTCAGTGGCCGCAGGCGAAGATGCCAGGGTTTTCGGCGGAGGTGTTGCCGGAGGGAGATCTGGAGTTGCTGGTGGGGTATCTGAAACACATGGCGGGGCGCAAGGTTAAGCCCTGACGCTTGCGCCCCACTCTGTAGGAGCTGTCGAGTGCAACGAGGCTGCGATCTTTTGATCTGCGGAATCAAGATCAAAAGATCGCAGCGTGCCGCAGCTCCTACAGGGGATCGTGTTTACTGTTGTTGCACGGAGATGACCGGGGTCGGCGAGACGAACACTTTCGCGTGCATCTGCTCACACCCTCCGCCCCGGCGCATGCCGCGTACCGGGCAGGCATCCAGATAATCCAGGCCCACCGCCAGTTTCAAATGCCGCTCCGGCCGCGCCAGTTCATTGGTCACGTCAAAGCTGTACCAGGCGTCATCCAGCCACGCTTCTGCCCAGGCGTGGCTGGCCAGATGTTCGCAATCCTCACTGTACAAGTATCCCGACACATAACGCGACGGAATCCCGAGACTACGTGCACAAGCCAGGAACGCGTGAGCGTGATCCTGACAAACACCGGCACGCCCGGCGAAGGCTTCCGCCGCGCTGGTGTCGACTTCGGTGGAACCCGGTGTGTAGGTCATGTGCTGATTCAAACCGTGCATCAGATCGATCAGCGCGGTGCGATCGCGCCGCTGCTTGCAGGATCTCTCGGCGAACGCGCGCAATGCCTCGTCGGCCTCGGTCAACCGGGTGAAGCGCAGGAACGGCAGCGCCGACTGGCTCTCATGCTCGGCCTCGCGCAGTTCGTCGATATCAACCTGCCCGCGCGCGCCGATGATGATCGCCTCGTGCGGTTCGTCCATGGTCAGCACGTGCAGGATATTGCCGAACGGATCGAGTTGCGCACGCACCGGGCGCGGCAGGTCGAGCTGCCAGCTCAGCACATGCTGACGCTCGCTGTCATGGGGTGTCAGTCGCAGGTACTGGATGCTCGCGCGCACCTGATCTTCGTAGTGATAGGTGGTCTCGTGGCTTATGGAAAGTCTCATGCAGCCTCCAGGTAGGAACTGTGAATGGCGTTGCCCAACTGGCGCACCAGCGGGATGAATTCGGTCAGCCAAGCGTGCAGGCCTTCCTCGAGAATTTCGTTGATGCCGGTGTAGCGCAGACGCGCATCCATTTCCGCTGCCAAGCGTTGCGCGGGTCGACCGTTAGCGCCGGGCAGTTGCGCAAGAATCTGGTCGATCTCCTCGGTACAGGCCCTTAGCGAACGCGGTACATCGGCACGCAACAGCAACAACTCGGCAACATGCCGGGCGCCGGGCGCATCGCGATAGATTTCGGTGTAGGCCTCGAATGACGACAGCGCGCGCAGCAATGCACTCCACTGGTAATACGCGTGGGCCGTGCCATCGCTGACCGCTTCGGCCTGATCGCCGGCCATTTCATAACGTGCATCGAGCAGTCGCAGGGTGTTGTCGGCGCGCTCGATAAAAGTGCCGAGGCGAATAAACCGAAACGCATCGTTACGCATAATCGTGCCGTAGGACGCGCCACGAAACAGGTGCGAACGCTCCTTGATCCACTCACAGAAACGGCTCATGCCGTAGCGGCTGAGGCCCTGCTCGGCGATCCCGCGAATCTCCAGCCACGTCGAGTTGATGTTCTCCCACATGTCCGCCGTGATACGTCCGCGCACTGCATGGGCACTGGCCCGTGCGGCGCCGAGGCAGCTGTAAATGCTTGCCGGGTTGGCGGCATCGAGGGCAAAAAAGTGCAGCAGGCGTTCGGCATGCAACGCGCCGTGACGTTCCAGATAATCATCGAGGGTGCCGGTGATCAGCAGCGGCATGGCCAATTCGTGCAAACCATCGCCGCGACCGTCCTGCGGCATCAGCGATAGCGAATAACTGATGTCGAGCATCCGTGCGAGGTTTTCCGCTCGCTCCAGGTAACGCGACATCCAATACAGATCCGAGGCAGTTCTACTTAACATGGCAAGCTTCCTTCAATCCTCGACCACCCAGGTGTCCTTGGTTCCGCCACCCTGTGATGAATTCACCACCAGAGAGCCTTCACGCAGCGCCACACGGGTCAAACCGCCAGGCACCACGCGGGTTTCGCGCCCGGACAAGACAAATGGACGCAAGTCGATATGGCGCGGCGCGATGCCGTTTTCGACAAAGGTCGGACAGGTCGACAGCGACAACGTCGGCTGCGCGATGTACGCATGGGGCTTGGCCTTGATGCGTTCGCGGAAGGCATCGATTTCCGCCTTCGTCGACGCCGGTCCCACCAGCATTCCGTAACCGCCGGAGCCCTGGGTTTCCTTGACCACCAGATCCGGAAGATTGGCCAGCACATGGGAAAGTTCAGACGGGTTGCGGCACTGCCAGGTCGGCACATTCTTCAGGATCGGCTCTTCATCGAGGTAGAAACGGATCATGTCGGTGACAAACGGATACACCGATTTGTCGTCCGCCACGCCGGTGCCGATGGCATTGGCCAACACTACGTTGCCGGAGCGATAGGACGACAACAGCCCCGGCACACCGAGCATCGAGTCGGGGTTGAACGCCAATGGATCAAGAAACGCGTCGTCGAGACGGCGGTAGATCACGTCCACCGCTTTCGGGCCGTCGGTGGTGCGCATGAAGACTTTGTCGTCACGCACGAACAGATCCGCGCCCTCGACCAGTTCAACGCCCATTTCCCTCGCCAGGAACGCGTGCTCGAAGAACGCACTGTTAAAGCGCCCCGGCGTCAGCACCACCACGCTTGGGTCGTCGATCGGACTTGAGCTTTTCAGGGTGTCGAGCAACAGGTTCGGGTAGTGATCGATCGGCGCGATGCGCTGCGCGGCGAACAGCTCCGGGAACAGGCGCATCATCATCTTGCGGTCTTCGAGCATGTAGCTCACGCCACTCGGCGTGCGCAGATTGTCTTCGAGCACGTAATAAGTGCCGTCGCCATCGCGAACCAGATCGACGCCGGAGATGTGCGAATAGATATCGCGGTGCAAATCGAGGCCCTGCATCGCCAACTGATATTGCTCGTTGGCCAGTACCTGTTCGGCAGGAATGATCCCGGCCTTGATGATGCGCTGCTCGTGATAGAGGTCGGCGAGGAACATGTTCAACGCCTTGACCCGCTGGATGCAGCCGCGCTCGACAATCCGCCATTCACTCGCGGGAATGCTGCGCGGAATGGTGTCGAAAGGAATCAGGCGCTCGGTGCCCTGCTCGTCCCCATAGAGCGTGAAGGTAATCCCGGCGCGATGGAACAGCAGATCGGCCTCGCGTCGCCGTTGGGCCAGCAGCTCGTCAGGCGTGTCGGCCAGCCAGCGGGCGAACTCCCGATAATGCGGGCGAACCTGGCCGCCGGCATCGTACATCTCATCAAAATAGGTGCGGATCATGCCGTACTCCTTGTCACCCGGACATACAGGCCTTCGCAAGGCCCGTGCCATCGGCATAAACGCTTTTATTTCAATCGGTTGGATATTCACGCCACAGACGCCGCACCATTCCTGTGCGGCAAATGCCCCAACCGGATTGCCCCCGCTTCATTGCGACGCACTGCATCGCCTATCAACAGCATAGTCAGAGTTGATTTCACTGCCCGGCATCGGCTGCGGATAATCCGCGCATCCGCTGCAAAACTTCACCGGCCGCAAGGCCTTGAAGTCATCGGCTCAACTGATCTGGACTGCCATCGCAGCCCGACCCGCTGTAACCCTGACCGGTTTCCTCTCCTTATCGGTCTTCCCTTTTAGCCACCCTCTCCGGTGGCTTTTTTTTGCCTCGGTTTCTTGTTTCAGGGTTTTGCTACAGCGTTTTGCTTACGCCGGAAATGACAACGGCCAACCCGAAGGTCAGCCGTTGTTCAACCAATGAAACCAGAGATCAGTTCAAACGGTGGCGGTTGCGCACCTCCTGTTTCACACCCCAGCCTTCGATAATGCCGCCCAGAGGTTCAACCACGGCAGAGAATCCCTGCTCGAAGTCGCCAATATCGTCATAAGTCGCGTACATCACTTTGCTTAATTCCAGCGCCCACGCACCGTCATCACGCACGCTGACCTGGGCATTGATGGATTCACCGCGAAATTTGCCTGCCGCCCTGCGCGCCCGCTCCTCGTCCGGGAAAATGGCGTAGAACTCGATGGGATGGAATCGGGAAAAATCGAAACCGCCTTCTTTCATGCGGCGCAGAACATTGCTGCTGATGTCTTCTTGATAGGCTGTGCTCATGAATCGTCCCCCTCGCATAGATGGATAGACTTTCCGTATTCCCGCCCCGGGCCTTTGGCCAAAGTACGACGGCAACGTGGTTGCACGCGGGAACAAGCATGTAGCTGACAAGACCAGACCTTAGCGATCCGTTCGCTGATCTCGCTTGCAGAGTAGCCCCAAGATAGAGCTGCTGCCAAGGCCTGGTTGCTTCGAATGAAGGAAGATTTTCAGATTGGAGTGATGCTGCGGATTTCGATGCTGTTCTGGGTTTTCAGGCTTTTCACCCCGGCATCGGCGGTGCGCCCTTCCAGATCGTTCAGGTCCAGTTCGGCGGCGACAGGCAGAAGCCGTGCCTTGATCAATCGAGCGGCCTCATCGTCACTGGGGCATTCCGCGCGCTCGAACACCTCATCGACAATTTCACCATGATCGTCCACGAAAGTGACTTTCCACTTTTGCATCGGTGCCTCCTCGATCAAACCCGCAAATGGGCTTACACCTAAATCGACTGGTACGCCGAAAGTTGGTTCAAAAGGATTACAGCGGGCGAAGATGAAAAAAACGACATCTACGGTAGGAGCTGCCGAAGGCTGCGATCTTTTGGGACGCAGAGCGTCCCCGGCTGCATTCCCACGCAGAGCGAGGGAATGATCAAGGGGAAGCAAATGTGGGAGCGAGCCGGCTCCCACAGGGGTATTGCGGTGTTCTTTTAGTCGTTGCTTGGCTTGTTGATCGCCTGCAGCACGTACTGTGGCAAGGCGAACGCGCCGATGTGGATTTCCGGGTTGTAATAGCGGGTGACGATGCCGCTGCCGATGAAGCGCTGCTGCAGGGTTTCACGGCTCAGTTTGCGGTAGGCCGGGTTGGTCGAGCCCCAGGCAAAGGTCATCGAGCCGCCAATGTAGGTCGGCACCGCAGCCTGATAGAAGTGCCAGTCCGGGAACAGGCTGTTCAGGCGACCGGCCGTGGTTTTGACTTCGTCGATCTGCATGAACGGCGTGCCGTTCTGGGTCACCAGAATGCCGCCTTCGTTCAGGCAGCGATGGCAAGCCTGATAGAAGTTCTCCGAGAACAACACTTCGCCCGGGCCGATCGGGTCAGTGGAGTCGGAGATGATCACGTCGAATTTTTCAGTCGTGGTGGCAACGAAACGCATGCCGTCGTCGATCACCAGATTCAGACGTGGATCGTCGTAGGCGCCGCTCGAGTGGTTCGGCAGAAACTCTTTGCACATGTCGACCACAGTGCCGTCGATTTCGACCATGGTGATGTGTTCAACGCCAGCGTGCTTGGTCACTTCGCGCAACATACCGCCATCACCGCCACCGATGATCAGCACGCGCTTGGCGCTGCCGTGGGCGAGGATCGGCACGTGAGTGAGCATTTCATGGTAGATGAATTCGTCGGCTTCGGTGGTCTGAATCACGCCGTCCAGCGCCATGACCCGGCCCATGCGCGGGTTCTGGAAAATCACCAGATGCTGGTGTTCGGTGCGCACTTCGTGCAGCAGTTTTTCCATGCGAAAACGCTGGCCGTAGCCTTCGTAGAGGGTTTCCAGGTACTCGCTGGTTTTGGTGACGGTCATGGTCAAGTGCTCCGATGAATGCGCGGGCGCCAATCGTGGGGACGATTGCCCGGGAAAGGCGCGCATTCTACGTTGCCGAAGATGACAGGTCGAACCTCACTTCATCGGCAAACCACAATCCCATGTGGGAGCGAGCCTGCTCGCGAAGGCGGCGTGTCAGCCAACATTGTCGGTGACTGATCCAGCGCTTTCGCGAGCAGGCTCGCTCCCACAGGGGTGTTGCAGCGTTATCAGCTTCAGATCCGCACGTTGCCGCGCGGTCCGGCGATCGCCCAGATGATCAGGCCCAGTACCGGCAGGAGGATGATCAGCAGCACCCAGACGATTTTCATCCCGGTGGTCGCGCCGCTTTTCAACACGTTGATGATGGCCCAGATGTCGAGGGCAAGGATGATCAGACCGATCAGACCGTTGAACGTGGAACCCATGGTGTCGCTCCAGAATAGTGGCGTGCACTTTTAGGATAGACGGTCGCGCGCAGGGTTCCCTTTTATTGCGTTCAGACGTGAACGGCGATCTTCAAGGCTTCCAGCGAAGGCGCGGCGGCGATGCCGACTTCGGCGCACAACTCCAGTACCCGTGGCACGTCGTTGCCGTAGACCAGCACCATTTGCAGTTCGTCGTCGAGCAACTGGCTGAAGTTCATCAGCGTGTAGCCGCCGTTTTCCTTGTTCATGCTGCTCATCTGCACCTGGATGCGGTTGAGCGCGACCAGTGCTTCGGTCTTGGCCAGTTGCTTGGGTTTGAGGTTGAAATCAACGCCCGGGCCGAACGAGGCAACGATCTGCGCGAACAGGTCAACGTAGGTGTCAGCCTGGAACAGCACGGTTTCCGGCAGGCTACCGACTACGACCCACTCACCCAACGGGATCGGGAAGGTGTCGTCGTAGTTGATGTCCGGATTGGCGGTCAGAAAGGCATCGGCATCGGCGTAGGCCTGTGCCGCTTCGTCGGCGACTTTAACGATCTCGTCCTCGCCCATGCAGCCGGAGCTGATTTTGCTGATGAGTTCGACGAGTGCGGCTTTCATGAGGGCGGATCCTGTGGCGAAGGTGAATTTCGAGGGCGCGGAGGATAGCGCACAAAGCAAAAGATCGCAGCCTTCGGCAGCTCCTACCGACTCAGCATTCATCCGCGAAACAAGCGGCGAACGCATCATCGTAGGAGCTGCCGCAGGCTGCGATCTTTTGATCTTATCAACCCAACAGTTTTTCCAGCTGCGCAGTGGTATCAACCGCGCCCATCGTCCGTGCAGCATCCAGCGCCGTCACGCCATTGGCGTCCTTGGCCTGCGCGTTGGCACCTTTGCTGATCAGGTAATCGACGATTGCAACACGGTTGAACATCGCCGCCATCATCAGCGCCGTACGACCATCAAACGACGAGCCTTCAATCTCGGCTCCCGCTTCAACCAACGCCTTGACCACCGCCAGGTCGCCCTTGAACGCGGCACCGGCAATCGGACTTTGGCCGTTGCCATTGCGCATTTCCGGGTCGGCTTTGTGTTTAAGCAGCACTTGCACCGCATCGACATGGCCGTAATAGCTGGCCAGCATCAGCAATGTGTCGCCCTTGCTGTTTTTCAGGTTCACCGGCAAACCGGCGGTGACCAGGCGATCAAGCATCTCGGCATCACCGTCGCGCGCCTTGTTGAAAACCTGCTCGGTGAATTCGGCAGCTTCTTCAGGGGTCATCTGGCGGCTTTGGTCGGACATGGGGCAACTCCACTTTCGGTCAATCGGAAAGCCGTTAGTTTCCCGAGCGAGACGGTGGCTGTCACCCCCTTTTTCTCAAGCCGGCTCATAGCCAGATTCAATAACGATGTTTGCCTTGATGAATTTCCGCCAGCACCTCGTCGGTGACCCGAACGTAAGTCTGGGTGCCGGGCAGCCATGCATAGATCGGGTCATCGCCCGCCTGGCCGGGATCGAAGCCTTCGTTTTTCAGTCGGGTTTTCTGGTATTTGAAGGTGCCGGTGGTTTCCATCTTGACCTTCACCCGCAGGAACAACGGCACCGCGTAGGCCGGCATACGTTCGCGGGCGAAGGTCAGCAACTCGGCGAAATCCAGGGTCGCGAGGGATTCCGCCGGGGTAATCGCCGCCATACCGGCGCGACCGTTGGTATTGCGGATCTCCACGCCATACGCCACAGCCTCGGAGATATGCGGATGTTGCAGTAACAGGTTTTCGACCTCCGTGGTCGAGACGTTTTCGCCCTTCCAGCGATAGGTGTCACCGAGGCGATCAACAAATTGCGCGTGGCCGAAACCGATGTTGCGTAGCAGATCACCGGTGTTGAAAAAACGGTCACCCTTGGTAAACACGTCGTGCAGCACGACCTTGGCGGTTTTCTGCGGATCGGTATAGCCGTCCAGCGGCGCCTTCTCGTCGATTCGCGCCAGCAACAGGCCCTGCTCGCCCTTGCCAACCTTGCGCATGAAGCCGTTGGCACCGCGCAGCGGCTCACCGCTGTCATGGTCGTAGGCCACCAACTCCCAAGCCATCAGCGAAAAACCGATGGTGTTGTCGAAGTTGAGAATATTGGTGAAACCGATGTTGCCGTCGCTCGCTGCATACAGTTCACAGATGTGATCGACAGCGAAGCGTGTCTTGAACTCGGCCCAGGCGCCGGGGCGCAAGCCGTTGCCGATCATCTTGCGCACATCGTGACGGCTGTCATCGGCGCTGGCCGGTTGATCGACCAGGTAACGGCACAACTCGCCGACGTAGCCGATGGTGGTCGCGCGATAGCGGCGCACATCATTCCAGAACTGACTGGCGCTGAACTTGCGACGGATCGCGAAACCCGAAGCACCGTTGACCGCAGAACCCCAGCACACGCAAAGACCGGTGGCGTGGTACAGCGGCAAGGTGCAGTAGACGACGTCGTCGGGGCTCATGTTAAGGGCGATCATGCCGAAACTGGCGGAGCTGCGCATCCAGCGCCCGTGCTTGAACACCCCGGCCTTGGGCAGACCGGTGGTGCCGGAGGTGTAGATGTAGAAACATGGATCGTCGAAGAAGATCTGCTGACTGCTCGGCGGATTGTCACTGGAGGCGTCGGCACTGGCGCTGATCAGGTTGACGTAGCCGTCGGGCGCAATGCCCGGATGGCTGTAGGTGTCCTTATCGGCCACGAACCAGGTGCGCGGCGTGGAAATTGCCACTTGATCGCGAATCGCCGCATACGCCGGAACCAGTTCTTCGCCAACAACAATGGCCACCGGCGCAACCAGATTCACGCTGTGGATCAGTGTGTCGCGGGTTTGCGAGGTATTGAGCAGCGCGCTGACCGCGCCGACCTTGGCCAGCGCCAGAATGGTCACCAGCAATTCCGGGCGGTTTTCGATAAACACCGCGACCACGTCGCCCTTGCCGATGCCCTGCGCATGCAGATAGTGGGCAATGCGATTGGCCCACTGATTGACCTGCGAATAGGTCAGCGATACATCGCCCTGCAACAACGCCGGCCCGTCCGGGTTGCGCAGCGTCGCTTGCTCGAACGTCCAGCCAAGGCCACAGCTTTGGGTCGGATCCGTGACATTGGCCACCTTCATGCCCTTGACCACCCGCGGGATGGCTTTGGCAATCATCGGCAGTTTGCGGAGCATCATGCCCCAGGTAATCGTGTCGCTTGGCGCGTGACTCATGGAAGCTCCCCGTTCGACCTTGGCGTGCAGGTCGATGTTTTTATTTTTCGGGCTTTGGCTTGCAGCAACCAACGCTTTCGAGCGCGGGTCGAGATTGAAAATACGTCAGCGCTTCTCAGGCTGTACACGCGGTTTTTGCAATGTTTTGTATCTGCTGATCGGCCGACGGTTGCGGTGATCATCAGGTAAGCGATTGGTTCCGTTGTTTCGACAACGATCCCGCAAAATGCAGGATGCACGATGGCCATTCATGCAGATTGCACGACGCCCGGAATTTTCATGTTTTTTAACTTATTGATTTATAAGATATTTATTATTTTCAAATGCTGGCACAATCGCTGCAACCTCCTCTGCATGCTTGCCATTCAAGTGCATACGGAGCTGAAAGACATGAGCCTGATCCAAGAAAAATTTACCTCCCTGTTCTCCAACTTCGACGTCACCACTGCGCCACGCCCCGATGGCGGGATCCTGCTGACGCTGCGCAGCAGCGATGGCAAAGTGTTTAAACGTGCACTGACTTATCAGCAACTGCATGCCGGCGACCAGCTGTCTTGGGCAATCAGTGCAATTCGCCGCGACCTGGCTGAACAAGCCAGTGAACTGCCGCAAATTGCCATGCTGCAGAGCCAGCAGCGTTTTGCCCTGCCGACGTATCACTCGCTGTAATTTTTAAAGCGCTTTAAACAAAACAGGCCGTGAAGCTTTCGCTTCACGGCCTGTTTTTTTGTGTTGATGCAAAACCTGTGGGAGCGAGCCTGCTCGCGAATAGGGTGTGTCAGCCACTGAAAGTGCTGGCTGAACGGACGCTTTCGCGAGCAGGCTCGCTCCCACACTAGATCGGTGAGGTCAGAAGGCTTCGGGTTCGATGCCGGTGAAAGTGTCGACGGTGATGTGGCTGCCCAGCTCGCCGCCTTCGCGAGCCAGGCCGCAGGTTTGCAGGCCGGCAGATTGCGCAGCATCCAGCTCTTCAACGATGTCCGAGAGGAAGAGAATCTCCTGCGGTTCAACGCCGATGGCTTTCTGAATATTGGTGTAGGACTGCGCCTCACGCTTGGCCCCTGACGTCGTGTCGAAGTACCCGCTGAACAGCGGCGTCAGATCCCCCGCCTCCGAGCAGCCGAAAATCAGCTTCTGCGCCTGAATCGAACCCGACGAGTACACAAACAGTTGATAACCCGCCGCATGCCAGCGTTTTAGCGCTTCAACGGCATCCGGGTAAACATGCCCTTTCAACTGCCCGGCGTGATAACCCTGGGCCCAGACCATGCCCTGCAAAGCTTTAAGCGGCGTGGCTTTGCGATCTTCCTCAATCCAGCTCAAGAGAATTTCAACAACCCGCTCAACATCGGCCTGCGGCGCATTGCTGTCCCGGCGCACGGCGTCGAGTTGTTCGGCAACATCGGCGCGTTCAGCGTTCTGGCGCACGAAGTCCGGCAAATGTTTGGCCGCGTATGGAAACAGCACGTCAAACACGAAACTCACTGCGCTGGTGGTGCCTTCGATGTCAGTGACAATGGCTTTGATCGACATCGAATCAGTCCTCCAGACGCGGGAAGCGACCGGCGATGTCTTCGCCGGTAAAATTGGCAACCCAGCCTTCCGGGTTGTTGAACAGGCGGATTGCGACGAAATGCGGATGCTCGCCCATGTCGAACCAGTGCTTGGTGCCCGCCGGTACCGAGATCAGATCATTCTTTTCGCAGAGTACGGCGTAGACGTAATCGTCGATGTGCAGAGTAAACAGCCCACGGCCGGCGACGAAAAATCGTACTTCGTCTTCACCGTGGCGATGCTCTTCGAGAAACTTGGCACGCAGTTCGGCTTTCTGCGGGTGATCGCTGTTCAGGCTGATGACGTCGACGGTGATGTAACCACGCTCGGTCATCAGTTTGTCGATCTGCTCTTTATAAGCGCTGATCACTTCTTCCTGGGTGGCACCGGGCTGGATCTTTGCCGCGGCTTGCCAGCGGTCGAAGCGCACGCCCTGCTCGGCCAGGGTCGAGGCGATGTCTTCGAAGTGGGTCAGCACCTTGTTCGGAATGTCAGGGCTTGTGACGTGATAGACGGACAGGCTGCTCATTGGGGCAATTCCTCGGTATCGGCCTTGCCGTCCGGTTCTTGCAGACCGGTCGGGCACAGCATTTCATCAGGCAAATGGGCTACTTCTGGTGAAGTCAGCCTTGGCGGTTCATGACGCTGCGGGTTTTCAACTCGCATTCAAACAGAAATTCAAAGGCCTCGATCTGCCGCAGGGCGTCATTCATCTGCGCGCCCCAGGTGTAGAGGCCGTGGCCGCGAATCAGATAACCAACGCAATCGGGGTGGGCGTCGAGCCAAGGCTGCACCTTGGCGGCGAGGCGCGCAATGTCCTGATCGTTGTCGAAAATCGGCACGCGCACCCGCGATTCGTGGGTCGAGATGCCGCTGAAGGCTTTTTGCAGCTCGTAATCTTCGAACTCGATAAAGTTTTCCGGGGTCAGGCGCGACAACACCGTGGCATTCACCGAATGGGTGTGCAGCACCGCACCGATTTCCGCGCGCCAGCTGTAGAGCTGGGTGTGCAGCAGGGTTTCGGCGGACGGCTTTTTGCCCGATTCCAGGCTGTTGCCGGAAAGGTCGGTGGCGAGCACATCGTCCAGACCCAACTGGCCCTTGTGTTTGCCCGACACGGTCAGCAGCGCTTCGCTTGGCGACAGGCGTGTCGAGTAATTGCTACTGGTGGCCGGCGACCAGCCGCGGCCATACAGAAAACGCCCGGCGTCGACGATTTGCTGGGCGAGTTGTTCACGCGTAAGGCTCATGGCCTGTCCTCTTGCATACGTGTGGCAATGATAACGGCAGCAGCGAGCGCTGCGAGACTGGCAATACTAAAGGTCAATGTTGCGCCGAGGGCATTCCAGCTGTAACCGGAATACAACGCGCCGAGCGCACCGCCGGTACCGGCCAGTGCGGCGTACAACGCCTGGCCCTGCCCTTGCTGGCGGGCGCCGAAGCTACGTTGCACGAACGCGATGGCAGCGGCGTGAAAACTGCCGAAGGTCGCCGCATGCAGAACCTGCGCGAACAACAGCACCCACAGGAACTCGGCGAACGAACCTAGCAGCAACCAGCGCAGCGCCGCCAGCAGAAAACTCGCCATCAACACCCGACGCAGGGAAAACCGCGCAAGAATCCGGCTCATCGCCATGAACATCAGCACTTCAGCCACCACACCCACGGCCCAGAGCATGCCGATGGTGCCGCGTGTGTAGCCGAGTCGTTCCAGGTGCAAAGTCAGAAAGGTGTAATAGGGGCCGTGGCTCATTTGCATCAGCGCCACGCAGCCGTAAAACGCCAGCACGCCGGGGTTGCGCAGTTGCTTGAGGAAACCTTCGCCGCTTGACCGATTGCCTTGCGGCGGCTGTGCGTTCGGCACCCACAAACTGCTGAGCACGATGCCGGCCATGATCAACACCAGCGCCGCCGGGTAGATATCGAGGCTGAGCCACTCGAATAGCCGTCCCAGCGCAACCACGGTGATGATGAAACCGATCGAACCCCACAGCCGGATCTGACTGTAACGCGAGGTCTGCCCCTGCAAATGCGCCAGCGTAATAACTTCGAATTGCGGCAGTACCGCGTGCCAGAAGAATGCATGCAGCGCCATGACCATCGCCAGCCAGGCGTAGGTCTTGCTGACGAAAATCAACGAGAAAGTCAGCAGCGTACACACCGCGCCAAAGCGCACGATGGCCAGGCGTTTGCCGGTGTAATCGCCGAGCCAGCCCCAGATGTTCGGCGCCACACAGCGCATCAGCATCGGGATCGCGACCAGTTCACCGATCCGCGCCGGACTGAAGCCGAGGTGATCGAAGTACAGCGCCAGAAACGGCGCTGTCGAACCGAGCAAGGCGAAATAGAACAGATAGAAACTGGACAGCCGCCAGTAAGGGAGCGCCGCCACGCCGGTTATGCCGCGACGGCTTCAGGGCCCGCCATCAAAGCTGACCCAGCACCGGCGTGCTCACGCGCACATCGGCATTCTGCCCACGGTGGCGCAGCAGGTGATCCATCAGCACGATGGCCATCATCGCTTCGGCAATCGGCGTGGCGCGGATGCCGACGCATGGGTCGTGACGGCCCTTGGTGATCACATCGACCGGGTTGCCGTGGATGTCGATCGAACGGCCCGGGGTGGTGATGCTCGACGTCGGTTTCAACGCCAGATGGGCAACGATCGGCTGACCGGAGGAGATACCGCCGAGGATGCCGCCGGCATTGTTGCTGAGGAAACCTTGCGGGGTCATTTCATCGCGGTGTTCGGTGCCGCGCTGGGCAACCGAGGCGAAACCGGCGCCGATTTCCACGCCTTTGACCGCGTTGATGCTCATCAGCGCATGAGCCAGCTCAGCGTCGAGGCGGTCGAAAATCGGCTCGCCCAGACCCGGCATCACGCCTTCGGCAACGACAGTGATCTTCGCCCCGACCGAGTCCTGATCGCGGCGCAACTGGTCCATGTAGGCTTCCAGTTCCGGCACTTTGTCCGGGTCCGGGCTGAAGAAGGCGTTCTCTTCCACCGAATCCCAGGTCTTGAACGGGATTTCGATCGGGCCGAGCTGGCTCATGTAGCCACGGATGACGATGCCTTGGCTGGCCAGGTATTTCTTGGCGATCGCACCCGCCGCCACGCGCATCGCGGTTTCGCGCGCCGAGCTGCGGCCACCGCCACGGTAGTCGCGCTCGCCGTATTTGTGGTGGTAGGTGTAGTCGGCGTGGGCCGGGCGGAACAGATCCTTGATGGCCGAGTAGTCCTTGGACTTCTGGTCGGTATTGCGGATCAGCAGGCCGATCGAGCAACCGGTGGTGCGCCCTTCGAACACGCCGGAGAGGATTTCGACTTCGTCGGCTTCCTGACGCTGGGTGGTGTGGCGGCTGGTGCCCGGCTTGCGGCGATCGAGGTCGCGCTGCAGGTCTTCGAGGGAGATCTCCAGGCCCGGCGGGCAGCCGTCGACAATGGCGACCAACGCCGGACCATGGCTTTCGCCAGCGGTGGTGACAGTGAACAACTTGCCGTAGGTATTGCCGGACATGCAGGACGCTCCGTGAAATCAAACCCAAATTCGTGATGCGCGCCAGTATACGCAGGCTAACCGAGTAGTTCATCCTCGAACCTTAGTGGTGCTGGCGAGTCCAACCGGCACCTTGGCGAATGATGGCGTGATGATGCTGCGAGTTTTGATCTTGAGTCTTACCCTCTTTACGGGCTTTGCCCAAGCGACGGTCCTACAACGCCCGGTAACTTTGGATACCGGCACCGGTGAGCTTTTCGGTTCGCTGTTGCTGCCAAAATCCGACAATCCGGTGCCGGTTGTCCTGATCATTTCTGGCTCGGGTCCTACGGATCGCGACGGAAACAACCCCGACGGCGGGCGCAACGACAGCCTCAAACGCCTGGCGTGGGTGCTGGCCAAACACAACATCGCCAGCGTGCGTTACGACAAGCGCGGGGTGGCCGCGAGCCTGGCAGCGACGCCGGATGAGCGCAATTTGTCGGTGGAGGCCTATGCGGCGGACGCGGTGGCGTGGGGGCAGAAGCTCAAGGCCGATCCGCGTTTCGGCAAGCTGATTCTGCTCGGCCACAGTGAAGGCGCGTTGATTGCCAGCCTCGCCGCGCCGAAAGTCGATGCGGCTGCGGTGATTTCTCTGTCCGGCAGCGCCCGTCCAGTCGATCAGGTGATCCGCGAGCAATTGGCCCGCAGCCTGCCGCCACCGCTGATGCTGCGCAGTAACGAACTGCTCGACAGCCTCAAGGCCGGTCACACCGACGACAATGTGCCGCAGCCGTTGCAGGTCATTTTCCGCCCGAGCGTGCAGCCGTATCTGATTTCACTGTTCCGTCAGGATCCGGCAAAAGCCTTCGCGCAACTGAAGATGCCGGCGCTGATTGTTCAGGGCAGCAACGACATTCAGGTCGGCACCGAGGACGCGAAGCTGCTCAAGGCCGCCAAACCGGACGCCGAACTGGTGGTGATCGAAGGCATGAACCACGTCATGCGCATCGTCCACAACGATATGAAGCGGCAATTGGCTTCGTATAAAGATCCGAATTTGCCGCTGGCTGCAGAACTTGGTGCGAAGATCATCGAGTTTATTGACGGACTTCGCACCCGTTAACCGTTGTTTGCCCTCTAGTCCTGACAGAAACGGCCGATAAGCCTTTGTCGCCAGCGCAACGGCTGGCGACAAGCAGGGCTTGGACAGGATCTCGCCGTTATGACTGATACCCAGACTTCACCCGACACCACCGCTGAAAAAGACGCACCGCCAGCGGTCGAGCTGCCGTGGGCGGATGTCCACGTCGAGCACCACAAGATGCTCCGCCTGGCCCCGCTGCAAACCGACCGCAACACCGGCGGCCGCCCCTTGCGCTTCGTCGAGTTCGGCTATGCCGAGCGCAGCAGCAAAGAAAAAAGCCTGATGCGCATGGCAATCAAGCTGCCGAGTCAACGCGTTCGCAAAGAGCAGAATCATCTTGATGTGTGGGTCGATCACACCACCAAGCGGGTGAGTTTCGGCCCGGACAGCGGTTTGCAGATCGAACCGTTGAACCGTGGCATCGGCCGTTTCATGGCCGCACAAGGCATCAACTGGGCGAAAAAACGCTGGCCCGCCTACACCGTCGACGGCATGGACTTGAACAACAAGGACGCGCTGAACGAAGACACGCGTCTGCGTCGCGATCACTTTTTGCGCGTGCATGGTTTTGATGTGGTGTACGCCGATGCCCAGCATTTGAAGGGCAGCATCAAGGATGTGCAGGTCGGTGATCTGCTCGGTGACTGGAACAGCGAAAAGCTGCAGATCGTCGAGATTCTTGAAGCGGCGCAAATGCTTCAACAGGCCGAACAGAATCTGGCCGAGCAGGAACTGAAGCTGAAGAAGCAGGACGAGAAGGTCAGCAAATTCAAGCGTGAAGATGCTGGGCTGCGTTTCACCATTACCTGTCTAGTGGCGTTTGCGGTGTTTCAGGCGGGGTTGTTGATCTGGATTGCCACGCACCGCTGATGGCTTGAGACCGCGTCGCGGCCATTCGCGAGCAGGCTCGCTCCCACCTTGGAATGCATTTCCCTGTGCTTGATCGTTCCCACGCAGAGCGTGGGAACGATCGGCCGATTAGACGCGGGAAGCGAACAAGGGCTGATGATCGCGGCACTGCTCCGCTGTCAGCATGAACACGCCATGCCCGCCGCGCTCGAATTCCAGCCAGGCGAAATCGACTTCCGGGTACAGTGCGTCAACGTGCACCTGGCTGTTGCCCACTTCGACAATCAGCAAGCCCTTCTCGGTCAGGTGATCCGCCGCTTCGGCGAGCATGCGTCGAACCAGGTTCAGCCCATCATCGCCACACGCCAGACCCAGCTCCGGTTCATGCTGATATTCGTCCGGCATGTCAGCGAAATCTTCCGCATCCACGTAAGGCGGGTTCGACACGATCAGGTCGAAGCGCTGACCCGGCAAACCATCGAAACCATCACCCTGAACGGTATAGACGCGCTCATCAACGCCATGGCGCTCGATATTCTGGTTGGCCACTTCCAGCGCTTCGAACGACAGATCCGCCAGCACCACTTCGGCGTTCTGGAACTCGTAGGCGCAGGCGATACCGATGCAACCGGAACCAGTGCAAAGGTCGAGAATGCGCGCAGGTTCGGTGCCGATCCACGGGGCGAAGCGGTTTTCGATCAGCTCACCGATTGGCGAACGCGGGATCAATACGCGCTCATCGACGATAAACGACATGCCGCAGAACCACGCTTCACCCAACAGGTAAGCAGTGGGAATGCGCTCTTCGATACGGCGCTTGAGCAGGCGTTGCAGGTTGACCAGTTCGTCGTCTTCCAGCGCGCAATCGAGATAGCTGTCGGCGATTTCCCATGGCAGGTGCAATGCACCGAGCACCAGTTGCCGGGCTTCGTCCCAGGCATTGTCGGTGCCATGGCCGAAAAACAGATCCTCCCCATGGAAGCGGCTGACGGCCCAACGGATATGGTCACGCAGGGTACGAAGTCGGGAAGTGATCACAGCGCAGAACTCCAGAAAAAACGACTGGCGATTCTACCAGCCAAAACGCGCCACGACGACGCAGGAAAATCATCCGGACGACGGTAGGAGTTTTCTGTTTTTTTCATCAGGTCTTGAACAGAACGTGTAACTTGACAAGGCTGCAGGCCAATAACGACGGTGCCTACGATGGTAGCGATTCACAGAACCGCTCAGCCAGAGGACAATGTCGCAAAAGCCCCACCCCAAGGAGCCCCAGAATGTCCGTTCCAAAAACGATGTTTCAACTCAGCGGTCGCGGTTACGCAGCGGCCACACTGAGCCATGCCACCGTGGTCATCATCGATGCCCAGAAAGAGTATCTCAGTGGCCCGCTGGCCCTGAGCGGCATGGACGCGGCCGTCGCGAACATCAAACAAGTGGTTGCCGCAGCCCGTGCAGCCGGTCGGCCGATCGTGCACGTGCGTCATCTCGGCACCGTCGGAGGCCTGTTCGACCCGCAGGGCGAACGCGGCGAATTCATCCCGGGCCTGGAGCCGCAGGGTGATGAAACCATCATCGGCAAATTGCTGCCGAGTGCGTTCCATGGCACCGAGTTGCTCGATCGTCTGCAAAACCTTGGCTCGCTGGACTTGATTGTCTGCGGCTTCATGAGTCATTCCAGCGTCAGCACCACTGTGCGTGCGGCGAAGAATCTGGGTTTCCGCTGCACGCTGGTGGAAGACGCCTGCGCCACCCGCGATCTGCCATTCAAGGGCCGCGTGCTCAGCGCCGCGGTGGTGCAGGAAGCCGAAATGGCGATCATGGCGGACAACTTCGCCACCCTCGCGCTGACTCAAGACCTGATCTGATCTGCTCTGATGAGCGGCTCACGGCGCCGCTCATCCGCAAAGTCCTCTCATTTGCCGCAAATGCCATAGCCTCAGGAACAACCCGGTCAACTCCCGGTCGAAGGGCCGATACCCATTGAGGAAGGTCGGAATGAAGTTATCCGATGGATTTGACGCACGCCGCTTGCGGCCCAAAGGCCAAAGCAACTGGCGTTTTCGATTCGGCGCGGCGATCGCGGCCATTCTGGCCACGTTCGGCGTGCTGCTGGCGATGGCCGGGGCCGCGAGCCTGCTTGGGCGCCCGCCAGCGCTCGGTGACTTGAACGCTACGCCGATGGGCTCGGCAATCATTCTGGCGGTCGGTTTGCTCTTTCTGTATTTCGGTGTCGCCCTGTGGCGGCGCTGCCGCCGTCGCGCACGGCAATCGCGGGAATTGAACATGTCCCCGCACCTGATGAAAAAACACGACTGAATCACCGGCCTGGCTTTTTGCCGGGCCGTTTTGTTTCGACTTGGGTAAACTGGCCGCCCTTCGCGGAGGCTGACATGCAAGACGACGATTTTTCCCTGTTCAAAAGTGCGATCCAAGGCGTCAAGCCGATCAAGCACGACCGCGCCGACACCGGCAAACCCAAGGCTGACCGCGCACAGATCGCCAAGCTGCGCCAGTCCGCCACCGTACGCACCGACACCGCTACCGTTGATGGCCTGTCCGATCAGTTTGTGATTGATGTCGGCCCGGAAGACGAGCTGATGTGGTCCCGTGACGGCGTGCAGGAAAGTCAGATGCGCAAGCTCAAGGTCGGCCAGATTCCGTTCGAAGGCAGCCTCGATTTGCACGGCATGAGCGTGGAAAAAGCCCGCGAAACGCTCTGGGCGTTTCTCGCCGAAGCGACCAAATTCGAAATCCGCTGCGTGCGCGTCACCCACGGCAAGGCTGTGCGCCTGGACGGCAAGCGGCCGATGATCAAAAGCCACGTCAACACCTGGCTGCGCCAGCACGCACAAGTGCTTGGTTTTTGCTCGTGCCAGGCCAAGCACGGTGGTGCCGGCGCGGTTTATGTGATGCTCAAACGCACCATGATGGAAGGCCGCGACGAATAATCCCGTTACACCGAACTTGCAGGGTTGTGTCCGCCACCGTACCCTTGCCCTTTGCGAAAATCCCCACAGGTAGTTTCATGTCCCTGGAACAGAATTACACCGCGATTCTCGGCCAATTGGGCGAGGACGTGTCCCGCGAGGGCCTGCTCGACACGCCAAAGCGTGCCGCCAAAGCCATGCAGTACCTCTGCCGCGGTTATGAACAGACGCTCGAAGAGGTCACCAACGGTGCCCTGTTCAGCTCCGACAACAGCGAAATGGTGCTGGTCAAGGACATCGAGTTGTACTCGTTGTGCGAACACCACCTGCTGCCGTTCATCGGCAAGGCACACGTCGCGTATATCCCGAGCGGCAAAGTGCTGGGCCTGTCGAAGGTCGCGCGGATCGTCGACATGTACGCCCGTCGCCTGCAGATCCAGGAAAACCTCAGCCGCCAGATCGCCGATGCAGTGATGCAAGTGACCGGCGCGCTGGGCGTGGCCGTGGTGATTGAGGCCAAGCACATGTGCATGATGATGCGCGGTGTCGAGAAGCAGAATTCGTCGATGATCACCTCCGTGATGCTCGGCGAGTTCCGCGAAAACGCCGCGACCCGCAGCGAGTTTCTCAGCCTGATCAAGTAACACGCAGCACGAAAAAAACCGGCATTCATCGCCGGTTTTTTTTCGCCCGGGAAAAATCGGGTAAGCTGCGCGCCTTTCTCAATATGCACCGTGAGGCTTCAACGTGTTCGTCAAAGCGCTTCGTGTCGGCCTCGGCCAACTGGTTATCTTCATCGACTTCATCACCCGTCCGGGCAAGAAAAAACGTCCCGCTGCTGCTCAGGCCCAGGTCGATACGGCAGCGAAGGATCTGACCCTGTACCAGTTCCACGCCTGCCCGTTCTGCGTGAAAACCCGTCGTACGCTGCGTCGCCTGAATGTGCCGGTGGCGCTGAAGGATGCGAAAAACAATGAGCAGGATCGTCAGACGCTGCTGGACCAAGGTGGCCGGATCAAAGTGCCTTGCCTGCGGATTGAAGAGAATGGCCAGACGACGTGGATGTATGAGTCCAAGGTGATTATTGATTATCTGGATAAGCGGTTTGCTGCTGTCTGAGATTATGTGGTGATGCTGATGGCCTAATCGCTGGCAGGCCAGCTCCCACAGGTTTTGTGAACGCCACAGATCACTGTGGGAGCTGGCTTGCCAGCGATTAGGCCCTCTCAGCCACCGCAAATCCCAGTCAAAAATAAACCGGCCCTTGAGCCGGTTTATTTGTTTTCAGGCCGCTTTCTCTAGCTGCGCCCGACGTACCACCGCCGCCAGTCGCTTCAAACCTTCATCCAGCCTCGCCGGATCGATATGGCTGAAATTCAAGCGCAAATGCCCATGATGGTTATCCGGCTCCGGAAAGAACGGCTCCCCCGGCATAAACGCCACATCATTGGCCAACGCCTCATCGAGCAACGTTCGTGTATCCAGCGGTTGCTTCAACGTCAGCCAGAAAAACAGCCCGCCCTGCGGCATGTTCCAATCCGCCAGATCAGAAAAATGCGTTTCCAGCGCCGCTTGAAAGGCATCGCGCCGCTGCCGATAGAACCCACGCAATTCGCTCAAGTGCTGCTGATACTTCTCCGTGCCGATCCATTGCAGCGCCTGCCACTGACCGATGCGGTTGGTGTGCAGATCCGCCGATTGCTTGAGCTTGAGCAGGTGCGGGAACAGATCGGGACTGGCGATCAGGTAGCCGACACGTAAACCAGGCAGCAGGGTTTTCGACACAGTGCCGGTGTAGATCCAACTGGATTTCTTCAGGCGCCCGGCAATCGGTTTGGCGCTACCGCCATCGAAAGTCAGTTCACGGTAAGGCTCATCTTCGATCAGCGTGACGCCAAACTCGTCGAGCAAAATCGCTACTGCTGCACGCTTTTCTTCGCTGTAGCGCACGGCAGACGGGTTCTGGAACGTAGGAATCAGGTAGATAAACGCCGGGCGATGTTGTTCCAGACGCTCGCGCAACTGCGCCAGGTTCGGGCCGTCAGACTCCTGCGGCACGGTCAGGCAATCGGCGCCGAACAGCTGAAAGATTTGCAGCGCAGCGAGATACGTCGGCGCCTCCAGCAAAATTTCCGTGCCCTTGTCGATGTACAACTTGGCCGCCAGATCGAGGGTTTGCTGGGAACCGCTGACCACCAGCACCTGACTAGCCTCGCACTCCAAGCCCAGCGCCCTCGCCTCCGCTGCCAAAGCTTCGCGCAACGCCGGTTCGCCTTCGCTCATGCCGTATTGGCCGAGCGACAGCGGCATGTCGGCCCACTCGACCTTGGGCAACATGGCTTCGGCCGGCAAACCGCCAGCGAACGACATCACCTGCGGGCGTTGGGCGGCGGCGAGAATTTCACGGATCAAAGAACTTTTAAGGCGTGAGACACGTTTGGAAAAAGCCATGGCGGTCACCGGTAGCAAGGGATGCGAAAAATGAGTCAAACTGGTTGACTGAAATTACGACAGCTTGAGCGAGTACGTCAACATGCTTGACCTTAAAAACCCTGCAAGCCAACAACAGGCGATGGAAGCGTTTTTTTTCGGCTATCAGGCGTTCACCGCCAAGGCTGATGAAATGCTGGAACGCCGTGGCCTGTCGCGGGTGCATCAGCGCATTGTGTTTTTCATCGCGCGTTATCCGAATTTGAGCGTGAAGGAATTGCTGGGGTTGCTCGGGGTGAGCAAACAGGCGTTGAACATGCCATTGCGGCAGTTGCAGGAAATGCATCTGGTGGACAGCGTGGCGTCGGAGGCCGACAAGCGTAAACGCCTGCTGGAGTTGACGGCGGAAGGCGCGAAGTTTGAACAGGCGCTGCGCCGTGAGCAGGTGAAATTGCTGGAGCGGGTGTTTGCCGAGGCTGGGGAAGCGGCGGTGAATGGGTGGTTGGCGGTGAATATGGCGTTGGGGAACAGTCAGACTCATCTCGATTGACTATTCGGGCCTCATCGCTGGCAAGCCAGCTCCCACAATGATCTGTGGTTGTCCACAAAACCTGTGAGAGCTGGCTTGCCAGCGATGGGGTCCTCAAAGTGATATATCGCTATCGACGGAACTTTCGTAAACAAAATCAAAAACAATATTTGCTTTATTTGTACACAAAAGCATAATCCACAGCGTGCGAGTTCCTGACCGCATGGTCAACAAATTCGCGTATGCCTCAAAGGGCCGCTGCCACCCCTCATGGGTCCGGCCCTGGAAATAACAATAAAACTCTTGAGGAGTACTCGCTGTGGAAAGCCGCAAATCCGAAGCATCGACGCTGGACCTCTCGCCGCCATTACGCAGTGGCTTGCTGGAACGTCTGTTCAAACTCAGCTTGCATGGCACCACGGTGAAGACCGAGCTGATTGCCGGTCTGACAACCTTCATCACCATGGCCTACATCATCTTCGTCAACCCGAACATCATGGCCGATGCCGGGATCGATCACGGTGCAGCGTTCGTCGCCACCTGTATCGCCGCTGCGCTGGGCTGCCTGTTGATGGGCCTGTACGCCAACTGGCCGGTGGGTCTGGCGCCGGGCATGGGCCTTAACGCGTTCTTCACTTACACCGTGGTCGGCACCATGGGCTACAACTGGGAAACTGCGCTGGGTGCGGTATTCGTCTCCGGTGTGCTGTTCATGATCCTGACTTTTTCGCGGATTCGTGAGTGGCTGCTCAACAGCATTCCGGTCAGCCTGCGCTTTGCGATGGGGGCTGGCGTTGGTTTGTTCCTCGGCCTCATCGGTTTGAAAACTGCAGGCATCGTCGTCGATAGCCCGGCCACGCTGATCAAACTCGGCTCCCTGCGTGAACCGGGCCCACTGCTCGCGGCCATCTGCTTCCTGATGATCGCCATCCTCAGCTACCACCGCGTGTTCGGCGCGATCCTCATCAGCATCATCACCGTGACTCTGGCCGGTTGGGGCCTGGGCATCGTGCATTACGAAGGAATCATGTCGACCCCGCCGAGCCTGGCGCCGACCTTCATGGCGATGAACGTGGCCGGCGTGTTCAACGTCAGCATGATCAGCGTGGTGCTGGCCTTCCTCTTTGTGCACATGTTCGACACCGCTGGCACGCTGATGGGCGTTGCCCAGCGCGCCAATCTGGTCAACGCTGACGGCCGCATCGAGAACCTCTCCCGGGCGATGAAAGCCGACAGTGCATCCAGCGTCTTCGGCGCCGTGGTCGGTGTCCCGCCAGTAACAAGCTATGTGGAAAGTGCTGCCGGTGTGGCCGCTGGTGGTCGGACTGGTCTTACCGCAGTCACCGTAGGTGTGCTATTTATAGCGGCGATGTTTTTCGCACCGCTGGCCGGCATGATTCCCGCTTACGCCACCGCCGGTGCACTGATCTACGTTGCGATGCTGATGATGGGCGGCATGGCCCACATCGAATGGGATGAAGCCACTGACGCCATCCCGGCCATCGTTACCGCGATCATGATGCCGCTGACCTTCTCGGTCGCCGACGGCATCGCGCTGGGTTTCATTACCTACGTCGCGTTGAAGGCCGGCACCGGTAAATACAAAGAGATTTCCGTCAGCCTGTGGGTGCTCTGCGCGATCTTCATCGCCAAGTTCATCTTCCTGTAAGCGCTACGCGGTTCAGGTTTCAAAACAGCCTCACCCTTGCCGGTGGGGCTTTTGCACATTCTTGAGTACAACAAAAAAGGAGGAAAGTGATGAGTCTGGAAACCTGGCTGCTGTTCAGCGGCGCTGCGCTAGTGGTGATCCTGATTCCGGGGCCACTGTCGTTGTTGATGATCAGCAACAGTCTGAATTATGGATTGCGCCGCTCGTATCCGGCATTTCTCGGCGGCGTATTCGCCTCGATTTGCTTGCTCAGTGCTTCGGCGCTGGGGCTGGGTGCCTTGTTGCTGGCATCGGAGCAATTGTTCAGCGCCCTGAAAATCGTTGGCGGGCTGTACCTGTTCTATCTGGCCTGGCAGAGCTGGCAGCAATCGCGCCAGCCTTCGGTGGGCGCCGTCGTGCCGCAAGCGGCAGCCGTTCCACGCTTTCGCGCGTTGTTCGGGCGCGCGTTTGTACTGGGCGCCAGCAACCCGAAAGACATCCTGTTTTTTGCCGCCTTCCTGCCGCAGTTCCTCAGCGCCGAACAGCCCTTCCTGCCGCAGTTGCTGGTGATGATCGCCACCTGGACGCTGCTGGATCTGCTGTGCAAGCTAGCCTACGGTCTCGGTGCCCACGGTGCTGCGCGTTACTTGCGCAGTGGCAAAGGACAGAGTTGGTTCAACCGGATCAGTGCCGGGTTGTTCGGAGGCGCTGGCGCTGCGTCGTTGCTCAGCAGTCACTGAGACGCGTGAATCACTGATTATTGTTTATCTGTAGCCATCCTGACTCGAAAAACACCAGTCAGGATGGCTTGCGCAGCGACCGTTCGTGTTGCTCGTGACATATCCCTGCCACAAAAACCACATCTCTGACACGCAATACACAGCAACAACCCGTTGATGTACATCGTTCGAAAGGCGACCGTACTATCCTGACTCGCGCAAACAAAAACCTGCCAGAACAAGGAAGTTCAAATGGCCACCCTGATACGTAATGCGTCACTGGAAATTGCGGAAATCACAGATGCTGTCGTCATCACAGACATGCGCTTTGAAAGCAATGAGCATCATGCTTCAACTATTGACCTCAAACACGGTACTGATGAAACAACTAGCACAATAGTCAAAAGCAAAGTGGATCAGTTGAGGCTCGCCGACTCAGTCTTCGGTCCGCTGCAAATCGGCAACATCTCAATAACCCGAGCCTCTCTCGATGCCTTGGGTGCGACGTTTGACGGCCTGCCTTTAAACGGCAGAAACACCTTCTTCCGGGTTCCCAAGCGTTCTTTTATCAACGCCTTGCAGTTCAGCGCTGTCAATATTGAACAGCACATGAAATCGACAACGGGCCAAGACAGTTATTTACTAACGACACTGCTTTTCGAAATGGCCAGCGAACGCCCACTGACGGCCCCTCACTTGATAAGAGAAGATTCGCAAGCCATTACAGACAAAGGCAGTTACCGCCGCAAACTGGTAAAACTTTTAAGCGCTGCGCAGAAACTTGACCTCTATCACGCGAACTTGCCCAGACATAACCCCCGCTGGGTGGCAGTGACAAAGAGTTATGCAACGCTTGGCTCCAGTGTCGGTATTCAGGGTTTCGGCATCTTCATGGGGTTACGCGGAGTGGTTGACGCTATCAAAGTTGACAACACCACTGAAGTTGTAATCAACAGCGTGGGCATTGGCACGGAAGTTGGTTCCATCGTGGTTGACATAGCAGTCAGCAAAATTGCATCCAATATGCTCTCGGCCGGACAAGTCGCCCTGATGGATTTTGCCAAAACCCGTTTTGCGCTGAGGCTCGGCCGTTCCGGCGGTTTGATCGGCGGCGCGCTGACATTGCCGTTCGACATTTTCACCGCGGTGAGATCGATCAATGCCGGGGAAAACGCAACCGGCAAAGAAGCTCTGGATCATTACGTGAGCGCTGGACTGAGTATTACCAGCGCCGCCATGACGATCATTCTCGGCACTGCTGCGCTGGCAGGCTTTTCATTTGCGGGCCCGGTGGGCCTGGCGGCGGGAGCAATCCTGGCCATCGGATCGCAAATCTACGGCGCGGTGCGCGTGGTTGACGACATTGATGACTACATCGAACTGACACTGGAGGAGCGCTGGCGTACAGGCTGGTTTTCGTTCTGCATGATGGAACCCGATCAAGCGGTGCAGAACCGCTATCTCGTGGCGAAAACCAGATTCCAACACGCGAAGCAATTGAAAGAAACGGCCAGAAAACTTCTGGATGGCCAATTAAAAGACACCACCGAAGCCATTGTTAACGGCAAATTCGAAGTCCACCTCAAGCCAACGCGGGTACTTAAACGCAACTGGTGGACCAAACAAGACAGTTGGGAAACGATACAAGTCCCCGAAATCAGGGGCGGCGATGATGTCATTGATGCCCGCGACGGTGTGACCAAGGACACACCCGGCGCAGAATTGGGAACGGCGGCTGAAAACAAAAGCATTCTGTGGTTCATCAGCGATGGTCAGGATGCCATCAACGGCGTACAGAACAAACCCAACAGTTTTCATTACCGATCAGGAAAAAAACAGCTGACCGGAGGTGAAAAAAACGACCGTTTCGTGTTTGAAAGTGCAGGGGAACGTCTGGGGCAGGAGGCCCGGACGTCAGAATACTCGACACTAAAAGGCGGAGAAGGAATCGACACACTCATCCTGGGCGGAGTCAACCAGACATCCAGCAGCGGGAACAAAGGCTATGACATCGATTTACTCGCACAGACCCTGCAGATCATCACAACCGATCCGTCTGCCGACGGAGGGGAAAAACAGACCCTGCACAGCCTTCTGGATAGTATCGAGAATGTCGAAACTGTAATACGCGCGAGCAGTGTGGTAACCGGCTCGGCACAACGCAACGTTATTAACTCTCGCGGTAAGGACACTATCAATGCGGGACCTGGAAACGACCGAATCCATCTGTCGCACGCGGGAGCAGTGGCCTCAGGTGAGAGCGGTATTGACGAATACATCATTGACCACGTATCCGGGCGCACAACCATTATCGAAGACGGTACAGATGAAAGCATTGTTTTATTGAACTGGAAGTACGAACTGATCGATAGCTGGGTAATCGAGGAGGGTTCGCTGATCATCCGTTCGCGCTTCGCATTCGAGGACAACCCGAAAAGTGTGGTAGTCATTCAGGGTATTTATAAGAAACACCAAGACAAGTTCGTCCTGCAGAATAACAAACTGACGTTCGTGACTAAAGACGGGTACTCGTTAAGGCTACCTGATCCGCCTGAGCTACCCGAGAATGTCGAAAACGGTCATGAATTCGACATTGAGATCATTGTTGTAAAAAAAGGAATACCCGAAACGGCGATAATTCTCCACACCCCTGAGTGCGTGATCAATCATCAGAATGATGTGAGTTACTACCTGCCCAGGTCCCGAAAAAATACTACGATCTGGGCGGTAAAACGCACCGAGGTGGTAATCCGCCTGCATCTGGATTACGACATCAGTGAACTGACAAAGGTCGAAGCGCATTTTGGTTCGGGAGAATGGAAAAAAAATGGAGAATTCTTTGTAGGGTGTAACCTTCTTTATCACTTTGGCCATAACACAATAATATTCAAAGAATTCTCCTATGCCGAAGGTGGATCAGACCCCAGAAACATGATCAAAATCTTGAGAACCATGGCGGTATATCCCAATTACAGGGTAGTTCTCATATTTAAAGACGGCGTAACGGTCAATGTAGCACTCGCACCAGAAACCGATGTTTGCCCTCTCGAAAGCCACAATCCATATGGTTTTGATCGTTGGAAAACACCGTTTTCCCTGCCGCTGTCACGCCGCGCAGACCAGACCCCTTTTACATTGCCTGAGACCAGACCCTTCAAATTCGACCGGGCAGGCTGCGGTTCGCTTTTTTCCTACCCCGAACAAACCACGATCCAGAATCTTGAAGGTGCGGGTTCCACCTACCTGATACATCTGGTTGCCGATATTGCAATCAAGCTCTCGACTCCGGGTGCACTCGCGAATGCCCCAGAGAGACTGCCCTACTCATCCACTTGGGATCTCGATGCGACAGCACTGGGCAAGGTCGAGATCAGCCTGGAAAACAATCAGTTGCACGTTGGCACCTGCATTGTTCACCTGCCCGAATACGAAAGCGAAGACCTGATAGATCAGGTACGCGTGATTACCGAGAACGGGATCGTCCATACCGTCGATCTTTCCTTCGACCGGGTGTACTTCGACGGCCTGGATGCACGATTCTTTGAAGCACCCGACTCAGCCACGGTTCTTCCCGAAGCCTTTGCCTCAATGGTCAATAACGAGATCAAAGTGAGAAACATCGTTCTTGCCGACAACCGGCCCGGGGCACTGAGTTACAACTTTCCGGCATACGGCTGGATCCTGCGCAGTGACAAATCTCGCGTTGAATATTCCGCACTGCAAGTGATCAACCGCTGCAGCCATCAAGATCTCACCCTCTTCACGCCGCCGCCCTTGATGAATGTGCCTGTCGCTTAACACGCCGCATACCAGGCAATCCGATAACCACGTGCGCACTCCGAAGTTGAAGTAATCGAACTTCTCCATCGTTTTCCCAACCTGGTTTTTCCGGGATGTAGACGAGTGCGCCTGAAAAATGCGGCGAGGCACTTCCGTGCGTTCCGCGCCCCTCTCTCAGCGAGTAAATTCACATGGCGAAACCACCCAGAAAAGTTCCGGTGACTGCACCAGCCGATACCACAGTGACCACAAGACCTGCGCAATCAGGCTCGGGTAGCCGCGTCACCACCTACATACCTGACAGTCCGCTGTCTGGCGCCGATTCGACCTCCGGATCACAGGTCCCCGGCACCTCAACCACTCGGCCGCCAGCCGTCATCGTCAATGAAATCCCCGATACCTACAGCGCCGCCCGCAGCGCAATCGCATGGCCTCAGGACCGATTGCACGAACTGACGCCGAGTGGAGAAAACACCGGCCTGTTCACCGGACCCGATCAGCGGACCTACGCACAAATCGGCAGCGAAGGCCGGTTCGTCGTCGAACGGGATTTGCAGGGTAACTACTACGTTCCACTGACTTTTGCGCCCGGTATTCCCGGTCCGGTACTGACCAGGATTGAAGGCCAGGCCAGTTGGCACATCCAGCGTCCCGGCTGGCAATCGACACAGACTCGACCCGATACGCCTGCCACGCCACAAACCCTCTCCTACCTGGCGCCCGATGACGCAAAAACGCTGACCCGAGCAGAACTCTCAACGGGCGGGATCCGTTACAACAAACTCAAGCACACCTTCGTCGATACGGCAGAAGGCACGGTCATGGTGCGGAAAAACCAACAAGGTGAGTACCAACTGACCTCGGCAACGAGCAGGGACTTGCCCGATGTATTTTTTGAACAGATTCCCGGAACAGTGCTCTGGCGCCTGAAAAATCCAGACTCGCCAACCCTTGAAAATCCTGCAGCCAGCAGGTCTCGGCCGATAGCCGAAGCGGACGAACCGCAACCCGGCCCGAGCAAGCGCGTACGGGTCGACGAGCCCGAAAAACCACTGCCATCGAAAACTGTCGAACCCAGCACCCCAGCCGAGCAGACACCTTTTTTCTGGCTACCCTGGGGCCATCTGAACAAACCACCGCTGGTGGAATCCGTTCAGCTCGGCTGGTTTCATTATCCGATTGTGCCCATTGGCTCCAACCGCACCCCCAAAGTCTACTTTGTGCAACATCCTGACTTTGCGCCAGCGGGCTTCGATGCCTTTGAACATATGCTGCATACAGCGCCCTCAATGCAGCCTGTTGCAACGTTTCGCATCGGTAACGACCCGGGCGAAATAAACCCCGGAAAGCGTTTCTTTGATGAACCGATAGCCCGCTCGGTTGCCAATGCGTTCCCCGACTTTTCTGATGCCACTGCCTATACCGTCGCCAGAAAACTGTTTGAACTCGCGGACAACTCACCCGTGATTACCGGCACCGGACTGATCAATATTCAGGCAGTCCTGCATCAGTGGAAGCAACGACCGTTTCCCACAGCCCCTGCGTATGCTGACCCGCTGAATATGCTGTCTGTGGCGCCCGCCATCGATTCAGACGGAAAAAAACTCGTCCGGATGCCCTCCCAGGTCGACGGCGAACTGCAACGACTCACTTTCGATCCACAGCGTTTTCCCATTGAGTGGAATCATTACAAAACCTATCCGACAGATTTGAACCTCAGGCGCCTGCTCGGCGCCTTGTTGGTGCGCAGTGGTTACGACGTTTTTCCGCTGACTTATGAGCATCGCATGCCAACCCTGGTGTTCCGCCGCGAAACCCATGACCAGATTTATTTCATGAAGCTGGGTGCAGTGGAACATGTCGGCCTGTCCCACACGCCTGGCAATGAACTGGCAGAACCGAGCTTGCCGGCCCGAATTGGCAACGAGGCGTTTGTTGCCCTGACAACTGCGACGGCTGAGAACAAAGTGATCTGGCTCATCGGTGGGGTATTGAAGGTCGAATCCAATCCCGATTCGGTGTTCGTCATCAGAGAGCGCTGACCCCCCTGCCACTCGCACCGGTTCTGCCGGCGCGAGTCGGTCTCGTTCCCGAACGCCTCGTCACACCGTGCAGCACTTGCCCTCAATGCCATACATATGTACCGCACCTCAGTGACTTCTTTTCCCGACCATGGTCCCTCCGGAGTCAATGGCCAGGCGACCGCAACAACGTGGCGACCTCGGCATCTGCCCCTATGCAATTGACTGGATCAACAATCCAAAGGAGTCATTCAATGGCCAAGCCACCCAAGAAAATCCCGCGCACGCTATCACCCGACTCACACGCGACATCGGTCGAACATCCAAACAACCCTCTTGGGTTCAACACCGGCGAAAATGTTCATCCTGCTCCAGACACCGTCAACGTGCCTGCCTCGGCCGAGTCGTCTTCTCCCAATGCCTTGCCGGCCGCCCCCGAACCTCGCCCCTCTGTCACTATCCACCACTTACCGCCTGCTGCTTCCCAGCGCCCCTCCGTTATCGTCCACCATTTTCCCGAAAGCTCAGCTGTTTCAAGCGCCGCAGACTGGGTAGCCCAGTACTTCAGCGAAACCCGGCAGGCACCCGGCACCAGTGCTTCCACAAGAGAGCGAGTGCAGCACCCGGTCTTTATCAACGCCGAATCGGCAAGCCGACTGAAGTTGCAGCCAGACACCGAAGAAGGTTTTCGGTACGACAAACGCAAGAAGGCATATGTCGAAATGCCCGGTGGCATGGTCATGGTGGGCAAAACCCCGGGCGGCTGGCGACAGACGCATGCCGGGGAATCGATTCCGACGGGGCAACGGGTTGAACAGATTCCGGGCACGAAACTCTGGCGTGAAATCGGTGTGCCGCCACATGGGCATCAAGCCCTGACCGATCCTGTGTCCACCGCAACGAAAGACGCCCGCCCCGGACCGAGCAGGCCCCCGCGGCTGGACGAACACACCCTTGTTACGACCGGCACGAGCACGCTGGTCGAACATCTCTTGTCACAACAGAGCGCCGCACTGGACCTTTCCGCCGACCAATGGAAAAACTGGGGCAGAGCCACCAGACCTGATTCAGGCGCGTCCATAGAAATCAACGGGCAACACTATCGGATCGTCGCTCAAGATGTACGCGCCGATACCGGGCTGGTCTATTTGCAACACCCCGGTTTTTCACTGGACAGCTTCGACACTTTCGAAAACATGCTACGTCATGAACCTTCGCGACAGCCGAAATGGGCGCTGAAAGTCGAGGGTGCATGGAAGGTACTGGACAACCACGCGCCGTTCGAAATGTCCCCCATCCAATATGTTTCCGCTGCTTACAACTACCTGTCGGAACAGTCGACCCGCAACCTCGCCAGGGCAGTATTCGATCGGGTCTCTCTGCCTGAAGGCGTGAACGCCCACGGACTTTCAGTAATGGCGCTGACCTTTCGCCACTGGGTCGATCGGGTGAACAACGAGCCACCGATGCACGGCCTGTCTGACCCATTGGTGATGCTGCCAAAACTGCCAACACCGCCTGGCAGCCTGGCAGGCGGTGGCTTGCTCACTTTGCCGGCGCACACCTCAGCCGGGCTGCTGCGCCTGGATTTCGATCCACAACGGTTCCCTCAGGAATGGGCCCCTTATGCAGCGGCGCCTACGCCAGGAAATCTGCGCGCGTTACTGGTGAACGTCTTGCAACACAACGGCTACAGCGTCAATCCGAGCACACGCAGGTTGAGCGAAGGTGCATTGATTTTCCACCGTCCGGGGGTTGCCGCTGTATTCGTGTTGAAGCTGCCAGCCATTGCTGGAAATCAGGTTCCTCGCTCCACGCCTGCCGGACACGAGCTTACCGATCCAGTCTTTTTGAGCCGGCTCAACATGGCGCAAAAACAACAACTCGATAGCCATCTGGCGCATATCGAAGTCATCCATCTGGTGGGGGGGATACAACATATTTCCGCCGACAACCCGACGCTCTTCATTGTGCGAGAAGGCTAAACGGCGGCCATCGCCTTAACGGTACGTCCGCAATTTCTTCAGGGCACGCCGCAACCTGAGCAAGCCCTCTCCTTTCAAATCGCGAGAATCAATAAATGGTCAAACCACCGAAGCGCGTGGCTGGGGTCACTCCGCCCGATATCAGCCCAAATACCGGTAGCACGTCCTCCAGAGCTGCCGGCGGAAACCCGGCAAGCGCAGACGCCGACACAGGTCTGCCAGGCAATTCTGCGCGCCAGCCGTCGGTGCAGGTCAACGAGACTCCTGCGCCTTACTCACGGATCGAGGCCGCGCTGCGATCAATCACTTGGCCTGCCGATCAAGTACATCTGCTTCAACGTCTGGATCCCGACAGCGGGCTGTTCACCAGCCCGGATGGCAAGCTGTATGCCCACGTTGAAAATGAAGGACATCTGCTGGTCGAGATCCACTACGATGGCCGCTACCAGATCCCCTTCAACTTCGCCCCGCACTTGCCCGGCCCCTTCCTCATCAAGACCGAGCGCCAACCTGTGTGGACGTTCGAGAGACCGACCTGGCTGACGCAGCATTCGGAGAGCGACAGTCAAAATGCAGCCGCTGAGAGCATCCCTGCAGAACATCCGGTCTACCTGGCTGCCGACACTGCCGCCCTGCTCTCTCCCCCCCTGCATACACCGGACGGCATTCGCTACGACAAGCACCGCAAAACCTATATCGATACCGCTGAAGGAACCGTCATGGTGCGTAAAAACACCAACGGTGAGTATCAGCAAACGTCCGCGAACGTGCGCGATGCACCCGCCTTGTTGTTCGAACAAATTTCCGGGACGCGACTGTGGCGCCGCAAAACCGGGCAAACCGATTCTGCAGCAGCACGTTCGCAGCAGGGAAAACACAAAGCCCCAACTGATACGCCGCAGCCATCGGCAGGCCCAAGCAAGCGACTGCATCAGGAAGAAGGGACTGACGCCACCCACGCGCTGACCGAGAGTTTGCTGTCGGCCAATCCCGACGCGATCAACCTGAGTTTCGGCTTATGGCGCAACTGGGGACAGAGTGTCCGCCCACAATCTGGCCAGCATATCGAGATAGACGGGCAGTATTACCGGGTAATGCAACAGGACTTGGGTGCCAACCCGCGACTGGTCTATGTGCAACATCCGTTGTTCTCACCCGCCTTGTACGACACCTTCGAATACATGCTGCGGGATAACCCGTCGTTGCAGCCGAAATGGGCGGTTAAACGAGACAACCAATGGACGGTACTGGACAGCGTCGTGCCCTTTGAGATGCCGATCACTCAGTACATATCCAGAACCTTCAAATATCTCTCGGATCAATCGGTCAACTCACTCGCCCGAGCCATGTTCAATCAGGCGAACCGATCCGAAATCATCATTGCTCCCGGTCTCGCGTTGATGAACCAGGTGTTTCGTTACTGGGCAAACAGGGATCAGCGCAGAGCGCCGCGTCGAGAACTGGCTGACCCGTTACTCATGTTGCGCCCTGTTTCCGGAACGGAAGAAACCCTGGCGATTCCCTCCTCGCTGGGCGAAGGATTGATGCGACTGGACTTTGATCCCGGACGCTTTTCCCGGCATTGGAACGAGTATGCCGCGGCACCCACTGTGCCCAATTTGCGAAGGCTGTTCAGCCAGCTTCTGGAAGATGACGGCTACGTGCTGAATCGCACATTTGCCGAGAACGAATTGCTGTTTCACCGCGAGAAAATCGATCACGTATTTGTGCTGAAACTGCCTCCTCTTATCAACGGGAGGTTGCAGCGATTTCAGCGTGAGCGTTTTAAAGACAGTGACATCGTGCTGCATACATCCAGCAACGAGCCAAAGCCACTTTCGGCTTACAGCAAAGACAAAAAGATCAGCTACCTGCTTGGTGGAACCCAGACAGATGTTCTGGGGCAGACAACGCTGTTCATTTTCAAAGATCAATGACCGAGCAGGACAGTGAGCAAAAAGACATGAATCGCTTAGAGACACTTCAATGACCAAACCTACAAAGATCACGGTTCGCCCTGCGTCGCCCGACACCTCGACGATGAACAGATCCGGCGCTGGCAGTGGCAGCGTCAAAATCACCGGTAGCTCTGACACTTTTGCACCAGTTACGAATCAACAACCGGACACTTCCACTACCAATACGCCTGGCAGCGAAGTAACTGGCGAACCACGTGTTGTGGTGAGTTACAAAACCGATCCGTTGGTCACACAAGCCAATGCCAGACTGACCGAAATATCCCTGCCGGAATTTCAGACTCATCTGCTAAAGCCGCACGAATCTGTCGACGGGTTATTGGTAAGCCCCGACGGTCAGACATACGCAAAACTGGAAGAAGGTGGTCATTACCGGGTTGAACTCAACGCCGCCGGTGACTACCAGATTCCCTGGCCCGCGGCGCCGGGCGTGACACCGCCGATTCTGAAAAAAATCGACGGCCAGTCACTTTGGCGAGTCGAGGCGCAGTGGTACACGGCACAAGCCAGACAAATGAGTCTGTCAGAGCAGCAACGGACTGCCGAACCGTTGCGAGCGATTATCCTCGTCGACCCGCACCTGGCGACCCTTCTCCCTGCCGCGCGGGAGTCCCCGGACGGCATCCGCAAAGGACCGCGCGGGAAAACCTATGTCGATATCGCCGACGGAACCATCCTGGTTCGCAGGAGTGAACAAGGCGAATACAAACTGGCTTCTGCAACAACGATCAATGTGCCGGATATAACCTTCGAGCAGATTCCGGGGCAATTCGTCTGGCGCCCTAAATTGCAGACCAAAATCGATACACAAAAAGCTCCACAACCAGGTAGTTCTCGTACCCTCACACAGTCCGGGAAGCTCGGCCCGAGCCCAATCAAACGCCCTCGACTGCCTGAAGACAGTGATCCTCTCAATCCCTTCGTACTCATGGGCATCAGTGAATTATGGAAGGGCTGGGGAACTACGACGAAACCGTCAGCCGGCGACTCCATCGAAATCGCCGGCAAGCATTTTGCGATACTGGATCAGCCAACCTACGCTGTTGACGCCTTTGCCTTCATCAAGCCGCCACTGTTTTCTGCTACTCGTTTCGATGCTTTCGAACAGTTGCTGCTGACCCATCCCGAGTTACAACCAAGGGGGGCGGTGAAGTTGGCGGACAATACGGGGGACGGCAGTGACGCATGGAGAATTGTCGAGAGCCGGCCATTTGAAAAAAGCCTGACTCAATATGTCAGCGATCAGTTCCCCTATCTTTCCGAGCACTCTGCAAATAATGCCGCACGGGAGATGTTCAATCGGGCCAGTCACTCCAACAAAATCACCGGCACCGGGATCAGTGCATTGTTCGAGACGTTCAAGTACTGGGAAAATCGCTCTGTTTTTGTCGGCGATAACAGAGTCGTACGCCAAGACTTGAGCGACCCGCTAATGCTCCTCTCGCCGCTCGCGATCGACGTATTTGGCTTCATTCGTATGCCACAACCGTCCGCTGAAGGTCTGCAAAGAATCGACTTCAATCCGAAACTGCTCTCCGGCTCACAACATCAAAGGGGTCGCCGATCAACGCGGGCACTGTTCAAAGATCTTCTTAGCGCACACGGCTACTACATTGCCCATGATTTTGGCGCCAGCCACGGGAATGCCTTGTTGATAAAGCGAACAGGGGTTGACCAGGTTTTCGTCATGTTTATGGACAGGGTTCAAAACACCTCCGTTTTTCTCCCCGATCCAATTGCCTGGCTCAAAAAACGAGTCGTTGCCGACAACATGGACGCCCATGTCAAAGATGACCTGAAGGAGCATTTGCACACGAACAGGATCATTTTTTTGCTGGGCACCAACGAACCTCTCCCGACTCACGAACATAACCTTGTCGTCACCCGACACAGCTGAGTGACTTGATAGTCAAGCGGAGCAACGCGCTCCGGAGGTTTCTGAAGCGGACACGGGCAGATCGCCACAAAACGCGGGCATAAAAAAAGCCCGCAGTGTGAGCGGGCGAATGACCAAAGAAGCTATATGCGCAGTCGCTTCCCGGTGGGGGCAGCTGCTTGGGGGTCAGCTGCCCCGGTATGTGGAATAGCTGTATGGCGAAATCAGCAATGGCACGTGGTAGTGATCCTGTTCGGCAGAGATGCCGAAGCGCAGCACAACCACGTCCAGAAATGCCGGTTCCGGCAACTGCACGCCACGGGCGCGGTAGTAATCACCCGCGTGGAACTGAACCTGATAAACGCCGGTACGGTAGTCATCGCCTTGCAGCAGCGGTGCATCGACCCGGCCATCGCTGTTGGTGACCGCACTGGCGACCAATTCCAGTTGCGAACCTTCAACGCGGTACAGCTCGACCTTGATCGAACTGCCCGGGCAACCGTGTGCAGCGTCCAAAACGTGTGTAGTCAAACGTCCCATTGATTCTGCGCGCCTGCCTGCGTGGAGCAGTCAGACTTCGCGCCTCCCGAAGTCAGTTGAAAAGGAGACCGCACCGATTCGGAGCACGAAAAGCTGCGGCGAGCGATTGATTAAGACACTTTTCAAAAAAATTGTACACAATAAAAACGACATTTTTCACACCACCCCCGCCATTCGGGGGTTTCCTCGAGTTCTGCCAGCAACACGCCTATTCATTGAACCTCCTATCCATTAGCTGACTGGTCAGGCAGGTTTCTTGCAGGCTTACGCCAATAGCAGCAAAAGATGACAGTCGGTGAAAAATGCGAAAATTCAGGCTTACAAATTGCGAATAAAGTTGTATACAATCAGCCCATCGCTGTGACGCCAGCCTGCCAGGCCGCCACACCAATCTGTCAACGAACAAGAAGGAAGACTGCAGTGAGCGCTGACTACCCACGCGACCTGATCGGTTACGGCAGTAACCCTCCTCACCCACACTGGCCGGGCAATGCCCGCATCGCCCTGTCGTTCGTACTCAATTACGAAGAAGGCGGCGAGCGCAATATTCTGCACGGCGACAAAGAATCCGAAGCCTTCCTGTCTGAAATGGTGGCCGCTCAGCCGCTGCAAGGCGCGCGCAACATGAGCATGGAATCGCTTTACGAGTATGGCAGCCGTGCCGGCGTCTGGCGGATCCTGAAACTGTTCAAGGAATTCGACATTCCGCTGACCATCTTCGCCGTGGCCATGGCCGCCCAGCGCCATCCGGATGTGATCCGCGCGATGGTCGATGCCGGCCACGAAATCTGCAGCCACGGCTACCGCTGGATCGACTACCAGTACATGGACGAAGCGCAGGAACGCGAGCACATGCTCGAAGCGATCCGCATCCTCACCGAAATCACCGGCGAGCGCCCACTGGGCTGGTACACCGGCCGCACTGGCCCAAACACCCGTCGTCTGGTCATGGAAGAAGGTGGTTTCCTCTACGACTGCGACACCTACGACGACGACCTGCCCTACTGGGAACCGAACAACCCGACCGGCAAGCCGCATCTGGTGATCCCGTACACCCTCGACACCAACGACATGCGCTTCACCCAAGTGCAGGGTTTCAACAAGGGTGACGACTTCTTCGAATACCTCAAAGACGCGTTCGACGTGCTCTATGCCGAAGGCGCCGAAGCGCCAAAAATGCTCTCGATCGGCCTGCACTGCCGCTTGATCGGCCGTCCGGGTCGCATCGCTTCGCTCAAACGCTTTATCGAATACGCTAAAAGTCATGAACAGGTTTGGTTCAGCCGTCGCGTCGACATCGCGCGTCACTGGCACGAAACCCAGCCGTACCAAGGGGCCGCCCAATGAGCCGCTTTCAAACCCTGCAACCGTCGAGCCTGAGCCGCGACGCTTTCGTCAAAGCCTTCGCCGACATCTATGAACATTCGCCATGGGTGGCCGAGAAGGCCTACGACCTGGGCGCGGACGCTTCGATCGACGAGATCGAAACCCTGCACCAGCGCATGAGCGACATCCTGTTGAGCGCCGATCACGCCAGTCAGCTGGCACTGATCAACGCTCACCCGGACCTGGCCGGCAAAGCCGCCGTCCAGGGCCAACTGACCGAAGCCAGCACCAATGAACAGGCTGGCGCCGGTATTCACCAATGCACGGCCGAAGAGTTCCAGCGCTTCACCGAGCTGAACGACGCCTACAAAGCCAAGTTCAAGTTTCCCTTCATCATGGCGGTAAAAGGCAGCAACCGGCATCAGATCCTCGCGGCGTTCGAAACGCGTATTCACAACTCGGAAGATACCGAGTTCAAATGCGCGCTGGCGGAGATCAACAAGATCGCCCTGTTCCGTTTACTGACTCTTTAGCAAGCCTGGCCCGAGTGCATCAAACGCGGAGAGCACCCAGGGCCTCGCAAGCATCCCCAGCCACTTATTTAAAGGCAGACAAGAAGAATGAAAGCTTACGCCGTACCTTTCGAAAAATTCGTCAACCTGGCCGATGCCCGTCTGGGCACCAAAATCATCTCGGTCACCGATGACTGGTTCGCAGACGCCAATCGTCTGTTCCAACCGACCCCGGCCGTATGGAAGGAGGGCGTGTTCGATGACAACGGCAAGTGGATGGACGGCTGGGAATCGCGCCGCAAGCGCTTCGAAGGCTTCGACAGCGCTGTGATCCGTCTGGGCGTACCGGGCTCGATCAAAGGCGTGGACATCGACACTTCATTCTTCACCGGCAACTTTCCGCCATCGGCCTCTCTGGAAGCGTGCTTCCTGGCCTCGGGCGAGCCTGATGAAAACACCCAGTGGACGGAAGTGCTGTCGGCCGTCGAGTTGCAGGGCAACAGCCACCACTACCACGAAATCAGCAACGACCAAGCGTTCAGCCACCTGCGCTTCAACATCTACCCGGACGGCGGTGTCGCCCGTCTGCGCGTGTACGGCATTCCGTTCCGCGACTGGTCGGCGGTTGGTGACAACGAGCAAGTCGATCTGGCAGCAGCCCTCAATGGTGGCCGCGCCCTCGCCTGCTCCGACGAACACTTCGGCCGCATGAGCAACATCCTCAACCCGGGCCGCGGCATCAACATGGGCGACGGCTGGGAAACTGCACGTCGTCGCACGCCGGGCAATGACTGGGTGATCGTCGCGCTGGGTCACCCGGGCGAGATCGAGAAGATCGTCGTCGACACTCTGCACTTCAAAGGCAACTACCCTGACACCTGCTCGATCCAGGGCGCGTTCGTGAAAGGTGGTACTGACAGCCAAATCGAAACCCAGTCGCTGTTCTGGCGCGAACTGCTGCCGAGCCAGAAGCTGGAAATGCACGCCGAACACACCTTCGTCGAGCAGATCAAGGCGCTGGGCCCGATCACTCACATCCGCCTGAATGTGTTCCCGGATGGTGGTGTGAGCCGCCTGCGCGTTCTCGGCAAGTTCGCTAAATAAGGTTGAACCCATTCGCGAGCAGGCTCGCTCCCACATTTGGAATACATTCCCCTGTGGGAGCGAGCCTGCTCGCGAAGGCGTCACAACAGTCAACACAGAATTCGGATAAGAAGAACAGCATGCGCACACTAACGATTGAACCGCTGACCAAAGAAGCCTTCGCCCCTTTCGGTGACGTCATCGAAACCGACGGCAGCGATCACTTCATGATCAACAACGGTTCGACCATGCGCTTCCACAAACTGGCGACGGTCGAAACCGCTCAGCCTGAGGACAACGCGATCATCAGCATCTTCCGCGCCGACGCGCAGGACATGCCGCTGACCGTTTGCATGCTGGAACGCCATCCGCTGGGCAGCCAGGCTTTCATTCCGCTGCTCGGCAACCCCTTTCTGATCGTGGTCGCGCCAGTTGGCGATGAACCTGTATCAGGCTTGGTCCGCGCCTTCGTCACCAACGGCAGGCAGGGCATTAATTACCATCGCGGCGTTTGGCACCATCCGGTGCTGACGATCGAAAAGCGGGATGACTTCCTGGTGGTTGATCGCAGTGGCACAGGCAATAACTGCGATGAGCATTTTTTCAAAGAGGATGAGCGTTTGATCCTCGCCCCCCACCAATAAGAGAAGGTCTGATCACTCGACAACAAGAGTGACAGGCGAGAGGTAAAGACTGTGGAAGCACATCTGTTGGAATGGCTGAACCTGAGCGTGCGCTGGGTTCACATGATTACTGGCGTGGCCTGGATCGGCGCGTCGTTCTACTTCGTCTGGCTGGAGAACAACCTCAACCGCGTCAACCCGAAAACCGGTCTGGCCGGTGACCTGTGGGCGATCCACGGTGGCGGCATCTATCACCTCGAAAAATACAAACTGGCCCCACCGGCGATGCCGGAGAACCTGCACTGGTTCAAGTGGGAAGCCTACTTCACCTGGATGTCGGGTATCGCGCTGCTGTGCGTGGTGTTCTACTCCAATCCAACGCTCTACCTGCTGGCTCCGGGCAGCACCCTGAGCGGCCCTGAAGGCGTGGCCATCGGTATCGGCTCGCTGTTTATCGGCTGGTTCATCTACTCCTTCCTGTGCGACTCGGCCCTGGGCAAACGCCCTGCTCTGCTCGGCTTCATTCTGTTCGTGCTGATCATCGGCGCGGCGTACGGCTTCAGCAAAGTGTTCAGCGGTCGTGGTGCGTACCTGCACGTCGGCGCGATCATCGGCACCATCATGGTCGGCAACGTGTTCCGCATCATCATGCCGGCGCAGCGCGCACTGGTCGCCGCGATTGCCGAAAACCGCACGCCGGATCCGGCGCTGCCAGCCAAAGGCCTGCTGCGATCGCGTCACAACAACTACTTCACCCTGCCGGTGCTGTTCATCATGATCAGCAACCACTTCCCGAGCACTTACGGCAGCCAGTACAACTGGTTGATCCTGGCCGGGATCGCAGTGTTTGCAGTGTTGGTACGTCACTACTTCAATACCCGTCATGACAGCCACAAGTTTGCCTGGACTCTGCCAGTGGCAGCGGTGGGCATGATCAGTCTGGCGTACGTCACCGGCCCGATGCCGATGTCGACCGCGCCGGAAGTGGCCAAGGCGCCAGCGAAAATCGAGTACCAACCGTTGCCGGAAACGGCACTGGGCGGTGGTTTGAAACCGGCTGAAGCGGCACCGGCAGCCCCTGCCGAACCTGCAGCAGCACCGGCGCAAGCCTCCAACGCAGGGCCTGGCTTCGACAAAGTGCACAACGTGATTCAAGAGCGTTGCACGGTTTGCCATTCGGCCAAACCAACCAGCCCGTTGTTCAGCGCAGCTCCGGCGGGTGTGATGCTCGACACCCCTGAGCAGATCCGCCAGAACGCGGCACGCATCCAGGCGCAAGCCATCACCACGCAGATCATGCCACTGGGCAACATCACTCAGATGACCCAGCAAGAACGTGACCTGATCGGTGCATGGATCGCCCAGGGAGCACAGACCAACTAAGCAGTAAAAGCATCGCTGGCAAGCCAGCTCCCACAGGGTTTTGCACTGCCTGTGTGGGAGCTGGCTTGCCAGCGATTGGCCGCAACGCGGTTTTTACCTGATCCAAATAAACAGCTGTGAGCAACCCGGCAGCTGTTAATCACAAGAATAAAAAGATCCGAGGTGTTGCATGTCCGAGCTGTCCAAAGCGCGCATCCCCGACGCACCCGCCATTCAGCGATTGCCCCTTTTGCAACTGATCCTGGTCGGTTTGCAACATGTTCTGCTGATGTACGGTGGTGCCATCGCGGTGCCGCTGATCATTGGACAGGCCGCTGGCCTGAGTCGTGAAGAAATTGCCTTCCTGATCAACGCGGACCTGCTGGTCGCCGGCATCGCCACCATCGTGCAGTCCTTGGGCATCGGCCCGATGGGCATCCGCATGCCGGTGATGATGGGCGCCAGTTTCGCTGCGGTCGGCAGCATGGTCGCCATGGCCGGCATGCCCGGTATCGGCCTGCAAGGCATCTTCGGTGCAACGATCGCCGCCGGTTTCTTCGGCATGATCATCGCGCCGTTCATGTCCAAGGTCGTGCGCTTTTTCCCGCCGCTGGTGACCGGCACGGTCATCACCTCGATCGGTTTGTCGCTGTTCCCCGTGGCCGTGAATTGGGCTGGTGGCGGCGCTGCCGCTGCGCAATTCGGCTCACCGATTTATCTGGCCATCGCCGCTCTGGTGTTGGGCACTATTCTGCTGGTCCACCGCTTTATGCGCGGTTTCTGGGTCAACATTTCCGTACTGATCGGCATGTGCTTCGGCTACATCCTGTGCGGCGCGATCGGCATGGTCGATCTGAGCGGCATGGCCAACGCGCCATGGGTTCAGTTCGTCACTCCGCTGCATTTCGGCATGCCGAAATTCGAACTCGCACCGATCCTGTCGATGTGTCTGGTAGTCGTGATCATCTTCGTCGAATCCACCGGGATGTTCCTCGCCCTGGGCAAGATCACCGGCCAGGAAGTCTGCCCACGCATGCTGCGTCGCGGCTTGCTGTGTGATGCCGGCGCCTCGTTTGTCGCTGGTTTCTTCAACACGTTTACCCACTCCTCGTTCGCGCAGAACATCGGTCTGGTGCAGATGACCGGAGTACGTTGCCGCTCGGTGACCATCGTTGCCGGTGGCTTGCTAATCGTCCTGAGCCTGCTGCCGAAAGCGGCGTTTCTGGTGGCGTCGATTCCGCCAGCGGTACTCGGTGGCGCGGCGATTGCGATGTTCGGCATGGTTGCCGCGACCGGCATCAAGATTCTCCAGGAAGCCGACATCGGCGACCGTCGCAACCAGTTGCTGGTGGCGGTGAGCATCGGCATGGGCCTGATCCCGGTGGTGCGTCCGGAGTTCTTCGCGCATCTGCCGATGTGGATGAGCCCGATTACCCACAGCGGTATCGCCATGGCCACGCTCAGCGCGCTGACGCTGAACCTGCTGTTCAACATTCTCGGCGGCAAAGAGCGCGCAGCGATCAACGACTGCCACGCGCACCAGCACTAACAGCAACACAAACAACCCCTTGTGGGAGCGAGCCTGCTCGCGAAAGCGGTATGACATTCAACCCATCAGTTGACTGAAAGAACGCTTTCGCGAGCAGGCTCGCTCCCACAAGGGCTAAGCAACCGCTCTGCGCCTCAAACAATAAAAACAAGAGGGAGCAACAGATGATTCGCACGCAAACCAACGTTCTGTTGAGTGGCGGCCTGCTGGCCGCGAGTCAGGCCATGGCCGGCGATTTACTGCTGTGGCAGACCAACAGCCTCAGCTACCTGTACGGCAAGAACTTTGCGATCAACCCGTCGATCCAGCAGACGCTGACCTTCGAGCACGCCGACAAGTGGAAATACGGCGACAACTTCCTGTTCGTCGACAAGATCTTCTACAACGGCAAGGAAGACGCGAACAAAGGCCCGCACGCCTTCTACGGTGAATTCACCCCGCGCTTCTCGTTCGGCAAGATCTTCGACCAGAAGCTCGAGTTTGGCCCGATCAAGGACGTCTTGCTGGCGATGACCTACGAATACGGCGAAGGTGACAGCGAGGCCTATCTGATCGGCCCCGGCTTCGACCTCAAGGTGCCCGGCTTCAACTACGTCACCCTGAACATCTTCCGCCGCCAGACCGAAGGCCCGCGCCCCGGCGACGGCGTCTGGCAGATCACTCCCGGCTGGTCGTACAGCTTTCCTCTGGGCAATTCCGATGTGCTGATCGACGGCTACCTCGATTGGGTGGTCGACAACGATGAGAACTCGCGCGGCACCTACCACGCCAACTTGCACATCAACCCGCAGATCAAATATGACTTGGGCAAAGCCCTGGGCTGGAGCCACAAGCAACTGTATGTCGGCACCGAATACAGTTATTGGAAAAATAAATACGGCGTCGAAAACACCCACAACTTCGACACCAACCAGAACACCGCCAGCCTGCTGGTCAAGGTGCACTTTTAAGATGGCCCGCAACCGTGCCCCATACCTGTCGTCGGTGCTCTGTTGCGGGGCACTTGAGACCTGGCCGTTGAGTCAGTATTCTCCGCGGCCTCTTGAATTCGGTCTAAAAAAAAGCCCGGATTTAATTCCTGACCGAAAAGCCAACTTATCCCGGCCCCGGTCAGTACCGAGGCATCCCGAAAACACACTCAATCGACTGTTTTTCAGCAGCCGAGCGGGTGTTTTTTTGCTTTTCGAAAGCCTTGGCTCGGCTCTTGCTAACAGCAACGAAGCTGACCGATCGGATGACTTTTGCAGCAACGAAAAAAGGCGCCACACCAGAGCGCCGATCTTAAAAAAATAAACGTGGAACACCTACTTTGGGAGCAACCGAATGAAACGTATGTGCACCAGCCTGATGCTCGCGGGATCGATGTTGGCCGGCGGCCAGGCCATGGCCGAAGGCCTGCTGCAGTGGCAGAACAACAGCCTGACCTACCTGTATGGCAAGGACTTCCAGGTCAACCCGCGCATCCAGCAGACCGTCACCTTCGAGCACGCCGATGCGTGGAAGTACGGGGATAACTTCTTCTTCCTCGACAAGATCTTCTACAACGGTGGCAAGGACTTCAGCAACGGTCCGAACACCTACTACGGTGAGTTCAGCCCGCGCATCTCGCTGGGCAAAGTGCTCGACCAGAAGATCGAGTTCGGCCCGATCAAAGACGTCCTGGTGGCGATGACTTACGAGTTCGGCGAAGGCGATACCGAGTCGTACCTGATCGGTCCAGGCTTCGACCTGGCAATCCCGGGCTTCGACTACTTCCAGTTGAACTTCTACCAGCGTCACACCCAAGGTGCTCGCGCCGGTGACAACGTCTGGCAGATCACACCGGTCTGGTCCTACACCATCCCGGTCGGCAAGTCGGACATCCTGATCGACGGCTTCATGGACTGGGTCACCGACAACGACTCCAACTCCAAAGGCGATTACCACGCCAACCTGCACTTCAACCCACAGGTCAAATACGACCTGGGCAAGGCGTTGAGTTTTGGCGAGAAGCAGTTGTATGTCGGTGTGGAATACGACTACTGGAAAGACAAGTACGGCATCGACGACACCGGTGCGTTCAAGACCAATCAGAGCACCACGAGCTTCCTGGTGAAGTTCCACTTCTGATGCGGGTGTAAGTGGCGTCTGCGAGGACGCCATCGCTGGCAAGCCAGCTCCCACAAGTTCTTTGGTGTAGACAAAATCTGTTTACGACGCAAAGCCCTGTGGGAGCTGGCTTGCCAGCGATTGCCGCACCACCGATCTCAAGCGGGAACCACCGCTTCGGATAGTCCGAGAAACCGGCACAGCTCCTCGCGCTTGGCCAACGCATCGCGCCGCCCCAGATCAATCAACTCGCTGCAATACCCCGCCTCGAACAGCAGATAACTCAACACCCCTGCCCCACTCGTCTTGGTCGCTCCCGGCCCACGCAGAAACAAACGCAACGCCGCCGGCAACTCCTGGCGATGCCGCGCCGCGATCTCATCGATCGGCTGACTCGGCGAAATCACCAACACCTCCACCGGTGCCACACCCAACTCGCGCGTCGGCGTGCCGGCGGGCATCAAGTGGCTGAACTGGTTGAGACGCTGCAGCAACTCGATGTCGCTCTCGAGGCTGTCAATGAACGTGCTGTTGAGCATGTGCCCGCCAATCTGCGCCAGCGTCGGCTGTTGCCCCGTGTAGGCGCGCTCCAGCGGCTGCTGCGGATCAAACCCGCGCGGATTGCCGCTGACACCGACCACGAGCACCCGGCTCGCGCCCAAATGCAATGCCGGGCTGATCGGTGCCGATTGCCGCACGGCGCCATCACCGAAATATTCATCACCGATTTTCACCGGCGCGAACAACAACGGAATCGCCGAACTGGCCAGCAGGTGATCCACCGACAGTTGCGTCGGCACGCCAATGCGCCGATGGCGCAGCCATGAATCGATCTTGCCGCCGCCCTGATAGAACGTCACCGCTTGCCCCGACTCATAGCCGAACGCAGTCACCGCCACGGCATGCAATTGCTTGCGCGCGATCGATTCGGCGATGCCGGGCATGTGCAGTTTTTCATTGAGCAGTTCGCGCAGCGGCGAACTGTTGAGCAGTGCCACCGGCAGTTGTCGACCGAGGCCGAGCAGGCTGTGGCTGACAAAGCGGCTGGCCTGACGGATAACCCCGGGCCAGTCACTGCGCAGCACGCGATGGCTGCGAAAGCCCTGCCAGAACAAAGTGAGACGCTCGATGGCAGCGCGGAAATCGGTAGCGCCGCTGGCCAGACTGACCGCATTGATCGCCCCAGCCGAGGTGCCGACGATCACCGGAAACGGATTGTCCGCGCCCAACGGCAACAATTCGGCAATCGCCGCCAGCACCCCCACCTGATAAGCCGCCCGAGCCCCGCCGCCGGAAAGAATCAAACCTGTAACCGGTTCAGCTGGGCTCATCGCAACACTCCATGGTGCTTGTCAGTGATTGGTTCAGCGGCGTTTGGCGTACAGCTTCGGCTCGCCCGGTGGGCGGCTCTTGAAGCGACGATGCGCCCACAGGTATTGCTCGGGGCAGGCGCGCAAGGCGCTCTCGACCCACTGATTGATGCGGATGCAGTCGGCCTCTTCGGTTTCGCCGGGGAAATCTTCCAGCGGTGGGTGAATCACCAAGCGATAACCGCTGCCATCGGCCAGACGTTCCTGAGTGAATGGCACGACCAGCGCCTTGCCGAGACGGGCGAATTTCGTCGTCGCCGTCACGGTCGCTGCCTGAATGCCGAACAGCGGCACGAAGATGCTCTGCTTGGCGCCGTAGTCCTGATCCGGTGCGTACCAGATCGCGCGACCGGAACGCAGTAGCTTGAGCATGCCACGCACGTCGTCACGCTCCACCGCCAGCGAGTCGAGGTTGTGCCGCTCGCGACCCTGACGCTGAACATAGTCAAACAACGGATTCTTGTGCTCGCGGTACATGCCATCGATGGTGTGCTGCTGACCGAGCAGCGCTGCGCCGATTTCCAGCGTGGTGAAATGCGCCGCCATCAGGATCACGCCTTTGCCTTCGCGCTGGGCCTTTTGCAAATGCTCCAGGCCTTCAACGTGGGCCAGCCTGGCCAGACGTTCACGCGACCACCACCAGCTCATGGCCATTTCAAAGAAAGCGATGCCGGTGGAGGCGAAGTTCTCCTTGAGCAGACGTTTGCGCTCGGCGGCGGATTTTTCCGGGAAGCACAGCTCAAGATTGCGCTTGGCAATGCGCCGCCGGTCGCCGGCCACGCGATACATCAAGGCGCCCAAAACTCGACCGATGGTCAGCAAGGCCGGATACGGCAACTGCACGATCAGCCATAAAAGCCCCAGACCGCACCAGAGCGGCCAGAAGCGTGGCGATAAAAATGCTTTTCGAAAACGCGGGCGATCCATTAAAGCTTCCGTAAATACAGTGGCCGCGCATTCTACATCGTTCGACCCGGCTTGCGGCTCGCGGGCGTTCTCGTTATAAGTCTCGGCACTTTTAGTGACAAGCCGTTGTATGCCGACATGAGCCAAACCGAACCGTTAGACCAAGATCCCGTATTCCAGCTCAAGGGCAGCATGCTGGCCATTACTGTGCTGGAACTGGCCCGTAACGACCTCGAAAGCCTCGATCGGCAATTGGCCGCCAAAGTCGCCCAGGCGCCGAACTTCTTCAGCAACGCGCCGCTGGTTCTGGCGCTGGACAAACTGCCGCCGAGCGAAGGCGCCGTCGATCTGCCTGGGCTGATGCGCGTCTGCCGCCAACATGGCCTGCGCACCCTGGCCATTCGCGCCAGCCGCATCGAAGACATCGCCGCCGCCATCGCCATCGACATTCCGGTGCTGCCGCCGTCGGGCGCGCGTGAACGACCGCTGGAAACACCCGAAGCCGAAGTCAAAAAGAAGCCGGAAAAACCGCCGGAACCGACCATCAAACCGACCCGTGTCATCACTACGCCAGTGCGTGGTGGCCAACAAATATATGCCCAGGGTGGCGATCTGGTCGTGGTGTCTTCGGTCAGTCCGGGGGCGGAACTTCTCGCCGATGGCAACATCCATGTATACGGCCCGATGCGCGGTCGGGCACTGGCCGGCGTGAAGGGTGATACCAAGGCACGGATTTTCTGTCAGCAATTGAGCGCTGAACTGATCTCCATCGCCGGTCATTACAAGGTTTCCGAAGATTTGCGTCGCGACCCTATGTGGGGCTCGGGCGTACAGGTCAGCCTGTCGGGCGACGTGTTGAACATCATTCGGCTTTAACGGATACTGCCGCATTTTCCAAGCATCTCTAAAACGTAGCGAAAACGGCTCAAACGAAGTAGGAAAAAGGCTCAACGCCGAATTCCAGCCAAGGCTGTCCGACTGCAGTAGTTTTCAAGAGATGTTTTTCAGGGGCTAAAAAGTCCTTCTTCCTTAGGGGTGAAACACCTTGGCCAAGATTCTCGTGGTTACATCCGGCAAGGGTGGTGTGGGTAAGACCACCACCAGCGCCGCTATCGGTACCGGCCTCGCTCTGCGCGGCCACAAAACAGTGATCGTCGACTTCGACGTGGGCTTGCGTAACCTTGACCTGATCATGGGTTGCGAGCGCCGCGTGGTGTATGACTTCGTCAACGTGGTCAACGGCGAAGCCAACCTGCAACAGGCTCTGATCAAAGACAAGCGCCTGGAAAACCTCTACGTATTGGCCGCCAGTCAGACCCGCGACAAAGACGCGCTGACTGTCGAAGGCGTGGAAAAGGTTCTGATGCAGTTGAAGGAAGACTTCGATTTCGTCGTCTGCGACTCCCCGGCCGGCATCGAGAAAGGTGCGCACCTGGCCATGTACTTCGCCGACGAAGCGATCATCGTGACCAACCCGGAAGTGTCCTCGGTACGTGACTCTGACCGCATGCTGGGCCTGCTGGCCAGCAAATCGCGTCGCGCCGAAAAAGGCGAAGAGCCGATCAAGGAACACCTGCTGCTGACCCGTTACAACCCGCAACGCGTTAGCGATGGCGAGATGCTGGGCGTCGAAGACGTGAAGGAAATTCTGGCCGTCACCCTGCTTGGCGTGATTCCGGAATCCCAAGCCGTCCTCAAGGCTTCCAACTCGGGTGTTCCGGTAATTCTCGACGACCAGAGCGATGCAGGTCAGGCGTACAGCGATGCCGTTGATCGTCTGCTGGGCAAAGAAAAAGAACATCGTTTCCTCGATGTTACGAAGAAGGGATTCTTCGAGCGCCTGTTTGGAGGTAGGTAATGAACCTTTTTGACTTCTTTCGTGCCAACAAAAAGCCAAGTACCGCCTCGGTAGCGAAAGAGCGTCTACAGATCATCGTGGCGCATGAGCGCGGCCAGCGCAGCACGCCGGATTACTTGCCAGCCTTGCAGAAGGAACTGGTCGACGTGATCCGCAAGTACGTCAACATCGGCAACGACGACGTACATGTTGCACTGGAAAGCCAGGGCAGTTGCTCGATTCTGGAACTCAACATCACCCTGCCTGATCGCTGAGTCGATCCGACAGGTACAGCGGCGGTTCAGGGTCATTCCTTCAGTGGAATGGCCCTGAACCGCCGTTGGCATTTGTTACGAGGCTGTTTTAATGCCGCTGTCCAACATCCACATCATCCATCAGGACGCCGCCGTGCTGGTGGTGAACAAACCGACGTTGCTGCTCTCGGTGCCCGGTCGCGCCGACGACAACAAGGATTGCCTGATTACCCGCCTGCAGGAAAACGGCTACCCGGAAGCGCGCATCGTCCATCGCCTGGACTGGGAAACTTCCGGCATCATTCTGCTCGCCCGTGACGCCGACACGCATCGCGAACTGTCGCGTCAGTTTCACGACCGCGAAACCGAAAAGGCCTACACCGCGTTGGCCTGGGGTCAGCCGGAACTCGACAGTGGCAGCATCGACTTGCCCTTGCGTTACGACCCACCGACCAAACCGCGCCATGTCGTCGACCACGAATTCGGCAAACATGCGCTGACCTTCTGGCGTGTGCTGGAGCGTTGCGGTGACTGGTGTCGCGTCGAACTGACACCGATCACCGGCCGTTCGCACCAGTTGCGCGTGCACATGCTGTCGATCGGGCATCCGCTGCTTGGTGACGGGCTCTACGCTCACGAGCAGGCTCTGGCCGCCTGGCCACGTCTGTGCCTGCACGCGAGCATGCTCAGCTTCACCCATCCGCAAAGCGGCGAACGCCTGCGCTTCGAGTGCCCTGCACCGTTCTGACCGACAACACTGAACCCCTGTGGGAGCGAGCCTGCTCGCGAAAGCGGTATTACATTCAACATTGATGTTGACTGATCAATCGCTTTCGCGAGCAGGCTCGCTCCCACAGGGGATCCGGTGCAGATTCAATTCCCCGGCCGATGCGTTAAACTCCTGCCCACTGCTGTCTGGAGTTTCTTATGCGCGAAGAGTTGAACCAAGGCCTGATCGACTTTCTCAAGGCCTCCCCTACCCCGTTCCACGCCACCGCCAGTCTGGTGCAGCGTCTGGAGGCCGCCGGTTTCGTGCGCCTCGACGAGCGCGAGCCATGGACCACCGAGCCTAACGGCCGCTATTACGTTACCCGTAACGACTCTTCGATCGTCGCGATCAAAATGGGCCGCACTTCGCCACTGCACGGCGGCATCCGTCTGGTCGGCGCACACACCGACAGCCCGTGCCTGCGGGTCAAGCCGCAACCGGAACTGCAGCGTCAGGGCTTCTGGCAGCTGGGCGTAGAAGTCTACGGCGGCGCGCTGCTGGCGCCGTGGTTCGACCGCGATCTGTCGCTGGCCGGCCGCGTGACCTTCCGCCGCGACGGCAAGGTCGAAAGCCAGTTGATCGACTTCAAAGCGCCGATCGCGATCATTCCCAACTTGGCCATTCACCTCAACCGTGAAGCCAATCAGGGCTGGGCGATCAACGCGCAGACCGAACTGCCGCCGATCCTCGCGCAATTCGCCGGTGACGAGCGCGTCGATTTTCGCGCCGTGCTCACCGATCAACTGGCCCGCGAACATGGTTTGAACGCCGACGTCGTGCTCGATTACGAGCTGAGCTTCTACGACACGCAAAGTGCTGCGGTCATCGGCCTCAATGGCGACTTCATCGCCGGCGCGCGCCTCGACAACCTGCTGTCGTGCTACGCCGGCCTGCAAGCTTTGCTCACCGCCGAAACCGACGAAACCTGCGTGCTGGTGTGCAACGACCACGAAGAAGTCGGCTCCTGCTCGGCCTGCGGTGCCGATGGCCCGATGCTCGAACAGACCCTGCGTCGTCTGCTGCCGGAAGGTGACGAGTTCGTCCGCACCATCCAGAAATCCCTGCTGGTGTCGGCCGACAACGCCCACGGCGTGCACCCCAACTACGCGGAAAAGCACGACGCCAACCACGGCCCGAAACTCAACGCCGGCCCGGTGATCAAGGTCAACAGCAACCAGCGCTACGCCACCAACAGCGAAACCGCCGGCTTCTTCCGCCATCTGTGCATGGCCGAAGAAGTCCCGGTGCAAAGCTTCGTGGTACGCAGCGACATGGGCTGTGGCTCAACCATCGGCCCGATCACCGCCAGCCACCTCGGTGTGCGCACCGTCGATATCGGCCTGCCGACCTTCGCCATGCACTCGATTCGCGAACTGTGCGGCAGCCACGACCTGGCACACCTGGTCAAAGTGCTGAGCGCGTTCTACGCCTGCCGCGAGTTGCCTTAAAAGCTTAAAAGCTTCGTCGGATCGCCGCCCGGAGCAAGCTCGCTCCCACATTTTGAAATGCATTTCAATGTGGGAGCGAGCTTGCTCGCGAAAGCGTCAGTCCAGGCAGCACAAATTTCATCCTGAAACTGACTCAATTCTGATACACATCAGAACCGCTCCGCCAAAACCGACCTAGACTTACATCATTCATTTCGACAAGGCAGTCTCCATGATCTCGATGTCTTCGTTCCACGCCATGCTCATTCCCATCCTGTGCGGAATGATCCTGCTGGCGATCGGCTTCAACTTCCGTGACAAGAACGCCGGCGTATTCGCCATGTGGATCGGCATGCTCACGATCCTCGCCACCGTGGTGTACAAGATCCTCGCCAAACTCAACGAATAAATCCGCGCCCGGCTCGCATTGCTTTAGTGGGCCTCGTACACTCCAGCGAATCCGCCCCTTGCGAGGTTGACCGCCTAGTGTTCGCTCGTCTTTTTGCTTTGCCCAGTCTGTTCCTCGTCTGCCTGATGACGCTGCTGCCGCTGGCGCCCGCCCACGCCGTCGGCTTGCCCGGTCTGCTCAACACCAACAAAGCGCAGCCCGAAGCGCAGGAGCCGCTCGGCCAGTCCCTCGACGAAGTCATCAAGTCGCTGGAAAACGACAAGCAACGCGCACAGTTGCTGACCGATCTGAAGAAGCTGCGCGACGCCACCAAAAAAGCCCAGGCCAGCCCTGAAGAAGGCGTGCTCGGCCTGATCGGCGGCACCCTTTCCAACTTCGAAAAACAATTTACCGGCGCTGACAGCCCGCTCAACCGCTGGGGCAACGAGTTCGACCTGGCCAAGGACGAACTGAGCGCGATGCTGCTGCCGGCCAACGAGTGGCTGCCGATCATCTTCGGCTTCGCCATGATCCTCGCGGTGTGGAGCCTGCTCGCCGCCGCGCTGATCTGGCTCGGCCATCGGGTGCGCATGCGCTTCGGCCTCACCGAAGAACTGCCGCAACACCCCAAAGCCCTCGACATGCTGCGCTTTGCATTACGCAAGCTCGGGCCGTGGCTGATCGCATTGGTGATGACCGTCTACATGAGCTACGCCTTGCCGTCGTCACTGGGCAAAAGCCTGGCGATGGTGTTGGCCTATGCGCTGGTGGTCGGCACCTGTTTTTCGGCGATCTGCGTGATCGCGTTTTCCCTGCTCGATGGCCCGCACCGCCATCGCGCGCTGTACATCCTGCGTCATCAGGCGTTCCGGCCGTTGTGGCTGATCGGCAGCTTCGCCGCGTTCGGTGAGGCGCTGAACGATCCACGCCTGATCGAAAGCCTCGGCGTGCACCTGGCCCACACCGCTGCGACCATCGCCAATGTCCTCGCGGCACTGTCGACCGGCCTGTTTATCCTGCGTTTCCGTCGACCGATCGCGCACTTGATCCGCAATCAGCCGCTGTCACGACGCCTGACCCGCCGGGCCCTCAGCGACACCATCGAAATCCTCGGCACCTTCTGGTACGTGCCGGCGCTGGTGCTGGTCGGCATCTCGCTGTTCGCCACCTTCGTCTCTGCCGGCGACACCAGCACCGCACTGCGCCAGTCATTGATTTGCACCGTGCTGCTGGTGATGTGCATGGTGATCAACGGTCTCGTGCGCCGCCATTCCCTGAAACCACAACGCGGACCGAAACGCCACGCGCTGTACTCCGAACGCCTGAAAAACTTCTTTTACACCCTCGCGCACCTGGTGGTCTGGCTGGTCTTCATCGAACTCGGCCTGCGCGTCTGGGGCCAGTCGCTGATCGGTTTCGCCGAGGGCGAAGGGCATGATGTCAGCGTCAAACTGTTCAGCCTGATCGGCACACTGATTTTCTCCTGGCTGATCTGGATCCTCGCCGACACCGCCGTGCACCACGCCCTCACCCGCTCGCGCAAAGGTCTGGCGAATGCCCGTGCGCAAACGATGATGCCGCTGATCCGCAATGTGCTGTTTGTGGCGATCTTCATCATCGCGCTGATCGTCGCGCTAGCGAACATGGGCATGAACGTCACGCCACTGCTGGCCGGTGCCGGTGTGATCGGTCTGGCCATCGGTTTCGGCGCGCAGTCGCTGGTCGCGGACTTGATCACCGGCCTGTTCATCATCATCGAAGACTCGCTGGCCATCGATGACTACGTCGACGTCGGCGGCCACCTCGGCACCGTCGAAGGCCTGACCATCCGCACCGTGCGCCTGCGCGACATCGACGGCATCGTTCACACCATCCCGTTCAGCGAAATCAAAAGCATCAAGAACTACTCGCGGGAATTCGGCTACGCGATCTTCCGAGTGGCGGTGCCGTACAACATGGAAATCGACGACGCGATCAAACTGATGCGTGAAGTCGGCCAGAAGATGCGCACCGATCCACTGCAACGGCGCAACATCTGGTCGCCGCTGGAGATTCAGGGCGTCGAGAGTTTCGAATCCGGCAGCGCGATTCTGCGGGCGCGGTTCAAGACTGCGCCGATCAAACAGTGGGAAGTTTCTCGAGCCTTCAACCTGTCGCTCAAGCGCCATCTCGACGAAGCCGGACTCGATCTGGCAACGCCGCGCATGAGCGTGCAAGTGATCACTGCCGGTGGCGGTCAGCCGAAGGAATAGCACTCAGGCGCGCGATTGCAGTCACAGGCAGGGAAGCCCGACAACAATAATCAAGGAGAATCCGATGCAACTGACGCGCATTGCCCAAGCCGTTCTACTCACCCTGTTCGCCAGCCACGCCGGCGCCGCGACGCTGGAAAGCACCCGCACCACAATTGCCGAACAGGCGCAAAAGCTCGAGCCGGAGCTGCTGGAAACCCGCCGCGACATCCACGCCCATCCGGAGCTCGGCAACACTGAAAAACGCACCGCCGAACTGGTCGCCAAACAACTCAAAGCCATGGGCCTGGAAGTCAAAACCGGCGTCGCCCGCACCGGTGTAGTCGCCGTCCTCAAAGGCGCCCTTCCCGGCCCGACCGTGGCCCTGCGCGCCGACATGGACGCGCTGCCGGTCAAGGAAGTCGCCGACCTGCCGTTCGCGTCGAAAGCCAAGGGCACCTATCTCGACAAAGAAGTCGACGTCATGCACGCCTGCGGCCACGACGCCCACACCGCGATCCTGCTGAGCACGGCGAAAATTCTCACGGGCATGCGCGACACCCTGCCCGGCACCGTGGTGTTCTACTTCCAGCCCGCCGAAGAAGGCCCGAGCGACTTCATCCCCGACGGCAAAAACACCTGGGGCGCGAAAATGATGGTCGAGGAAGGCGTGATGAAATCACCGAAACCCGACGCCGTTTTCGGCCTGCACGTCTGGGCCGGCGTCCCCGCCGGCCAGATCGCCTACCGCCCCGGCGCGACCCTCGCCAGCTCCGACGACCTGCGCATCAGAATCCTCGGCAAACAAACCCACGCCGGCCGCCCATGGGACGGCATCGACCCGATCACCGTCGGCGCACAAACCATCGTCGGCCTGCAAACCGTGGTCAGCCGCCGCACCGACATCTCCTCTTATCCGTCAGTGGTCAGCATCGGCACCATCAACGGCGGCACCCGCTACAACATCATTCCCGAATCCGTCGACATGACCGGCACGATCCGCTCCTACGACTACGGCATCCGCCAGAAACTGCATGCCGACGTCCGCCAGACCGTGGAAAAAATTGCCGAAAGCGGTGGTGCGAAAGCCGACGTCACCATCATCGAAAAATACGACCCGACGATTAACAACCTGCTGCTGACGGAAAAAATGCTGCCGACGCTGAAGTGGGCGGCCAAGGACGATGTGGTGAATGCACCGCTGGTGGGGGGCGCGGAGGACTTCTCGTTTTTTGCCAAAGAAGTGCCGGGGCTGTTTGTGTTTCTCGGCGTGACGCCACGGGATCAGGACATGAGCAAGGCTGCGCCGAATCACAATCCGGGGTTCTTTGTCGATGAGTCGGCGCTGGTGGTGGGCGTGAGGACATTGGCTTCGTTGGCGACGGATTATTTGTATGCCAATGCGGGGGCGGGCAAGTAGAGATGAGGTGACTGTGGGGGCGCTTTCGCGAGCAGGCTCGCTCCCACATTTGGATCGTGTGCAGCCTGCCAGAAACAGGTCGGCTGTCAGGCCGCCATCGCGAGCAGGCTCACTCCCACATTTAGACCGTGTGCAGCCTGCCAAAAATTGGTCGGCTGTCAGGCCGCCATCGCTGGCAAGCCAGCTCCCACAAGGATTGAATCCAACCGGTAAACCTACATCGCCTCTGCTTCTCACCACTCAACACAATGAGCGCAAGCTCGAGTACCGCTCTTGATCTTGCCGTGCCGGCCCCTTCGGCAGGCTGAGTGGAGGGGTCTATCCGGGGGTAGGCGCGCAGCGCCGTTCGACGAAGTCGAACACATCGAAAGGAGGTGCAGCGAAGCAAACCGGAAGCGATGCCCCCGGATAGATCCCGGAGCGAAGGAACCCCGAGCCCCAGCGAGCGGGCCGAACGCCGGGGCCCAGCCTTTTGCTTACTTTTCGGCGTCTGGAAAAGTGAGTCGCTGTAAGAGCGAAACCGCCAGCGGCAGCACCCGAAGCAACGGATATACACCTAAAACCCAAGAACCTGGTCGGCCCACAGGCCGCCAAGGCCAAAACGATCAAACCACATCAACCCCAACGTGAATCGCATCATGCCGCCAAAACTCCAGATCACAATCAATCAACCGCTCATGCTGATCATAATTGACCCGAGCAATCCGTAACCCCGGACTCCCCACCGACACCCGTAAAGCCGCCGCCGCATCCACAGACAATGACGTAGGCACAATCTCAAACCGCACCCGCCCATAGTGCAAATCGTAATGCCGCGCATACAACTCGGTCATCGACTGATTCAAATCAAACTCAAGAATCCCCGGAAAAAACTGCGGATTCAAATAGTGCTCCACATACAACACCAACCGCCCATCAATGCGCCGCGACCGGCAGATCTGAATCACGCTCGACAACGCCGGCAACTGCAACCACGCACACACCGCCGCCGAAGCCGGCTGCAACCGCGCCGAAATCACCTCGGTCGACGGCACCCGCCCCTGCGCACTGACCATCGCGTGAAAGTGACTGCGCTGCATCAGGTTGTACGCCAGACGCGGCGGCGAGACGAACCAGCCACGGCGCTCCTCGCGATAAATCTGCCCCTGCGCCTCCAACTGCAACAACGCCTCACGCACGGTAATCCGCGTCGTGCCGAACAACTCACTGAGCTTGCGCTCGGCCGGCAACTTGCTGCCCGCCGCCAGCAACCCGTGATCAAGCTGCTCCTGCAACACCTGGCCAATCGCTGTCACCGCTTTTGTTGCCTCATCGCGCATCAACGTTACCTATCTGGACTAGACCAGCACTGTTTCGGGGCAAAACCGTACGGCGATCAAGCCGTTTCCGTGTGTTGCAAGCCTAGGCAGTGCAGATGACCGAGAGATGACAAAACTACCGAACGGTCGTCTTCACGACTTGCAATACATCGGCCAAGTCCCTTGCCCTGCGGGCCTTTGAGCATGGTCTACGCTTATCTGACACCCGCCAATACCGGGCAAATAAAAGGCCTGCCACAAGGCCGCCGACATCAAAGTGTCATCCAGCCCCCTTAAATTGGCTCAGGTATTGCTGACCTAGACCAACACACACCGCAATCGCAGCGTTGAACACGACCAAGGAGCTTTGGAATGAAACAGCTTTTCCTGGCAACACTGTTAGGCTCGACCATTGCAATGTGCACCTCCGCCATGGCGGCCGGCACCGATCTGAAAACCCTCGAAGCCGCTGCGAAAGCGGAAGGCGCCGTCAACAGCGTCGGCATGCCCGATGACTGGGCCAACTGGAAAGGCACCTGGGAAGACCTGGCCAAGACCTACGGCCTCAAGCACATCGACACCGACATGAGTTCCGCCCAGGAAATCGCCAAGTTCGCCGCCGAGAAAGACAACGCCACCGCTGACATCGGCGACGTCGGTGCGGCCTTCGGCCCGATCGCGGTCAAGCAAGGCGTGGTGCAACCGTACAAGCCAAGCACCTGGGATCAGGTTCCGGACTGGGCCAAGGACAAGGACGGCAACTGGGCGCTGGCCTACACCGGCACCATCGCCTTCATCGTCAACAAAAAGCTCCTGCACGGCTCCGAAGTGCCAACCAAATGGGCTGACCTCAAGGGCGGCAAATACAAAGTCTCGATCGGTGACGTGAGCACCGCCGCCCAAGCCGCCAACGGCGTTCTCGCGGCGGCACTGGCCAACGGTGGCGACGAGAAAAACATCAAGCCTGCCCTGCTGCTGTTCGCCGACATCGCCAAGCAAGGTCGCCTGTCGATGGCCAACCCGACCATCGCCACCATGGAAAAAGGCGAGATCGAAGTCGGTGTGGTCTGGGACTTCAACGGCCTCAGCTACAAAGCCAAAATGGCCAACCCTGATGACTACGTGGTGCTGATCCCGTCCGACGGTTCGGTGATTTCCGGCTACACCACGATCATCAACAAGTACGCAAAAAACCCTAACGCCGCCAAGCTGACTCGCGAATACATCTTCAGCGACGCCGGCCAGACCAACCTCGCCCGCGGTAACGCCCGCCCGATCCGTGCCGAGCACCTGCAACTGCCGGAAGACGTGAAGGCCAAACTGCTGCCGAACGAGCAGTACAAAAAGGTCACCCCGATCAAAGACGCCGATGCGTGGGAAAAAACTTCGAAAGCCCTGCCACAGCAGTGGAATGAGGAAGTCATCGTCGAGATGAAGTAATCCTTCATCTGTAGGAGCTGCCGCAGGCTGCGATCTTTTGATCTTGCCCTTTAAAAGCAACATCAAAAGATCGCAGCCTGCGGCAGCTCCTACAGGGGTTGGTTCCAGTTTTGTTTTCGGAGTTTTTGCCCCTATGAAGCACAACGTCATCCTTGTCGTGCTCGACGGCCTCAACTATGAAGTCGCGCGCCACGCCATGGGGCATCTGCAGGCTTATGTCGGCGCAGGACGCGCCGCGCTCTACCAGTTGGAGTGCGAACTGCCGGCCCTGTCCCGACCGCTTTATGAATGCATCCTCACCGGCGTGCCGCCGATCGACAGTGGCATCGTCCACAACAACGTCTCGCGCCTGTCCAATCAGCGCAGCATTTATCACTACGCCCGCGATGCCGGTCTGAAAACCGCTGCGGCGGCTTACCACTGGGTCAGCGAGTTGTACAACCGCTCGCCGTTCGTAGCCGCCCGCGACCGCCACACCGACAATCTGTCGCTGCCGATCCAGCACGGGCATTTCTACTGGAGCGATCACTACCCGGATTCGCACCTGTTCGCCGACGCCGAAAACCTGCGCCTGCGCCACGATCCGGACTTCCTGCTGATCCACCCGATGAACATCGACGACGCCGGGCACAAACACGGTCTCGATTCTTCGCAGTACCGCAACAGCGCGCGCTTCGCCGACATCATCCTCGCCGATTATCTGCAGAGCTGGCTCGACGCTGGCTATCAGGTGTTGGTGACCGCCGACCACGGCATGAACAACGATCGCTCGCACAACGGCCTGTTGCCGGAAGAACGTCAGGTGCCGCTGTTTGTCCTCGGTGACGCGTTCAGCCTCGACGCTGACGCCGCCCCCAAGCAGACAGAAATCTGCGGCACTGTCTGCGAACTGCTCGGCGTGCCCCATGACAAACCTGTGTGCCGGGAGTTGCTCAAGTGAACTCAATGACTCGCGGCAAATGGCTGGCGGCGCTGTGCGTGGTGCCCTTCGCGCTGTTCTTTATCGTCTTCGAAATCGCTCCGCTGACCTGGGTGATGATCAGCAGCCTGCAATCAGAAGAATTCGGCTGGGGCTTGGCCAATTTCAGCAAGATCTTCAGCTCGAAATTCTATTTGCAGGCGATCCAGTACAGCCTCGAAATCAGTTTCTGGTCGAGCGTGTTCGGCATCATCATTGCAATACTGGGTGCGTATTCCCTGCGCCGGGTCGATTCGAAACTGCGCAATTTCGTGAATGCCTTCGCCAACATGACCAGCAATTTTTCCGGCGTACCCTTGGCTTTCGCGTTCATCATCCTGCTCGGTTTCAACGGCAGTATCACCATCATGCTCAAGCAGTCGGGGATCATTCAGGACTTCAACCTGTACTCGAAAACCGGGTTGATCATTCTCTACACCTACTTCCAGATTCCCCTCGGCGTGCTGCTGCTCTACCCGGCCTTCGACGCCCTGCGCGAAGACTGGCGCGAGTCCGCCGCACTGCTTGGCGCCAATGGCTGGCAATTTTGGCGGCACATCGGTTTGCCAGTGCTGACCCCGGCGCTGCTCGGCACGTTCGTGATCCTGCTGGCCAACGCCCTCGGTGCCTACGCCACGGTGTATGCGTTGACCACCGGCAACTTCAACGTCCTGCCGATCCGTATCGCGGCGATGGTCTCCGGCGACATTTCCCTCGACCCGAATCTGGCCAGCGCTCTGGCCGTGGTGCTAGTGGCGCTGATGACCATCGTCACCGTCGTGCATCAACTGCTGTTGAAGAGGAGCTACCATGTCTCGCGCTGAATCCGGCCCGGCCGGCCTCTACCACCGCGTCGTGGTTTACCTGCTGTTTGCCATCCTCTTGCTGCCACTCGTGGGAACGCTGATTTATTCGATCGCCAGCAGTTGGTCGGCGACCATCCTGCCCAGCGGTTTTACCTTCAAGTGGTACATCCAGTTGTGGAGCGATCCGCGTTTCCTGCACGCATTCGGCCAGTCATTGCTGGTCTGCGTTGGCGCGCTGGTGCTGTCGGTGGTGCTGATCCTGCCGCTGCTGTTCGTGGTGCATTACCACTTTCCGAAACTCGATGCGCTGATGAACATCCTCATCCTGCTGCCCTTCGCAGTGCCGCCGGTGGTGTCTTCGGTGGGACTGTTGCAACTTTACGGTTCCGGGCCGATGGCGATGGTCGGCACGCCGTGGATTCTGATCGGCTGCTACTTCACCGTTGCGTTGCCGTTCATGTACCGGGCAATTACCAACAACCTGCAAGCGATCAACCTGCGCGACCTGATGGACGCTGCGCAACTTCTGGGCGCCAGCACCTTTCAGGCGGCGTTTCTGGTGGTGCTGCCGAACCTGCGCAAAGGTCTGATGGTCGCCTTGCTGCTGTCATTCTCGTTCCTGTTCGGTGAGTTTGTCTTCGCCAATATTCTGGTCGGCACCCGTTACGAAACCCTGCAGGTTTACCTGAACAACATGCGCAACAGCAGCGGCCACTTCACCAGCGCGCTGGTCATCTCGTATTTCTTTTTCGTGCTGGTCCTGACCTGGATCGCCAACATCTTGAACAAGGACAAAAGCGAATGAGCTACGTCAGCGTCCAACACCTGCAGAAAAGCTACGCCGGCACGACCGTGTTCAGCGACATCGACTGCGAAATCAACAAGGGTGAATTCGTCACCCTGCTCGGCCCCTCCGGCTGCGGCAAATCCACACTGCTGCGTTGCATTGCCGGCCTGACGCCAGTGGATGGCGGCAAGATCCTTCTGGATGGCGTCGATATCGTGCCGTTGAGCCCACAGAAACGCGGGATCGGCATGGTGTTCCAGAGCTATGCGCTATTCCCCAACATGACCGTCGAACAGAACGTTGCCTTCGGTTTGCGCATGCAAAAGGTCAACGCCGACGACAGCCATAAACGCGTTGCCGAGGTGTTGAAACTGGTTGAACTGAACGACTTCGCCAGCCGCTATCCGCATCAGTTGTCCGGTGGCCAATGCCAGCGCGTGGCCCTCGCCCGTTCGCTGGTTACACGTCCGCGTCTGTTGCTGCTGGACGAGCCGCTGTCGGCCCTCGATGCACGGATTCGTAAACACCTGCGCGAACAGATTCGCCAGATTCAACGCGAACTCGGCCTGACCACAATTTTCGTCACCCACGATCAGGAAGAAGCGCTGACCATGTCTGATCGCATTTTCCTGATGAATCAGGGAAAAATCGTACAAAGCGGCGATGCCGAAACCTTGTACACCGCGCCGGTCGATGTGTTCGCCGCCGGCTTTATCGGCAACTACAACCTGCTTGATGCCGACGACGCATCAAAGCTGTTGCAGCGCCCGATCAACCACCGGATCGCAATTCGCCCGGAAGCCATCGAACTGAGCCTGGAAGGCGAACTCGACGCGCAGATCCGCAGCCACAGCCTGCTCGGCAACGTTATCCGCTACCGGATCGAAGCACGCGGCGTGGAACTGGTGGTGGATGTGCTCAACCGTTCGGCCGCCGATCTGCATCCCGACGGTCAGCGTTTGGCGCTTTCCATCGATCCGACGGCCCTGTGTGAGGTAGCCTGATGACTTTGCTGACGTTGAAGAGAGAACTGCACTGATGGCCCTGGCAATCTTTGATCTGGACGAAACCTTGATCCACGGCGACTGCGCCACCCTCTGGAGTGAGCAGATGGGCCGCCTGGGCTGGGTCGATCCCGAGTCGTTCATGCGCAAGAACAACGAACTGATGGACGCCTACAGCCATGGCAAATTGCGCATGGAAGAATACATGGAGTTCAGCCTCGAACCGCTGATCGGGCGTACCCCGGAAGAAGTCGAACACCTGGTCGGGCCGTGGGTTGAAGACTTTATCGAACCGATCATCTTCAGCGACGCGACCAAGACCATCGCCGCCCACCGCAAGGCAGGCGACCGGATTCTGGTGATTTCGGCATCGGGCACGCATCTGGTCAGACCGATTGCCGATCGACTGGGCATCGATGAAATTCTCGGGATCGAACTGGAAGTCGCCCACGGCGTTTACAGCGGCCAAACCGTCGGCACCCTGACCTACCGCGAAGGCAAGATCACCCGCTTGCTGGAATGGCTGGATGCTGAAGAGGAAAACCTGGAAGGCGCGAGTTTCTATTCCGACTCACGCAATGATCTGCCGTTGTTGCTGAAGGTGGATTTCCCGCATGTGGTGAATCCGGATCCAGTGCTGCTTGAGCACGCCGAAAAAGCTGGCTGGCCAATCCACCTCTGGAAATGACAAAGATTTAATCTGCAATTGCAGGCTGACATTCCGAACCCGAGTTCGACCCCATGTGTCAGGTCGATGTACCTCGACAGAACAACTCCGTCAGTCCCCTCTCCCTTTGGGAGAGGGTTAGGGTGAGGGGCTTTTTTTCGGTTCTTAACTCAGACTGTCGTCAACCACCAATACCAGCTTTCCAGAAACTTTGTTGCTCGCCAGCTCCGCAAACGCTGCCTCAGCATCCTTCACCGCAAACGCCTTGGCCAACTGCGGACTCAACCGCCCCTCAGCAAACAACGGCCACACCTGCTGGCCCAGATCACTCAACAGATCCGCCTTGAACTGATCGTCACGACTGCGCAACGTCGAGCCCAGCAGTTGCACACGCTTGGCCAACACCTGCGCCAGATCCAGCTTCGCCTCACGCCCGCCCATCAAACCGATCAACACCCAGCGTCCATCCAGCGCCATCAGCTTCAGATTCAGCGCCGAATAATTACCGCCGACCGGGTCGAGAATCACATTGAACGGCCCGAAATCACGCAGGCTCTCCAGATCATCAGTGCGCACTACCCCGCCCTGCGCACCCAGCGCCTCACAGTAGGCCAAACGCTCGGCCGAACCGACGCTGACCCAACATGGATTGCCGAACGCCTTGCACAACTGAATGGCGGCTGAACCGATTCCACTTGCGCCGGCGTGCAAGAGAACTTTCTCACCCGGTTTGAGCGCCGCAAGTTGAAACACATTCAGCCAGACTGTTGCATAAACCTCAGGCAATGCGGCAGCCTCGATCAGCGAAACACCTTCGGGAACCGGCAGCACGTGCCGTCCGTCGACGACCACCTCTTCGGCCATGCCGCCCCCGGCCAGCAAGGCGCAAACCCGATCGCCGACCTGCCAGGCACTGCCCGCGCCGACCTCGCTGATCACCCCGGAACACTCAAGACCGAGCACTTGGCTGGCCCCTGGCGGTGGCGGATAAAGCCCTGCTTTCTGTAATAAATCGGCGCGATTGAGGCCCGCTGCCGCCACTCGGATGCGGACTTGTCCTACATCGCACGTAGGACTCGGCTCTTCAACCCATGCCACTTGACCGTCAACGCCTTGCAATGCCTTCACAGTGCCTCCATAGTGAGTCTGGACTGAGCCCGAAGCTGTAGCGCCGGGCTTTTTGCATTATGCGACCGGCTCTCGTAGAACCGGCGACTTCAAAGACGGCCTAATATGCGTTATCAATTGTCCCCGCGTCGAATCAGCATGAAGCATTTGCTCCCCAGCACCGCCCTCGCTCTTTTCATCGGTATCGGTTTGCTGCCGGTGTCGGGCAATACATTCGCAGCCAACAGCTGGGACAAATTGCAGCCTGATCGCGATGAAGTCATCGCCAGCCTGAACGTCGTCGAGTTGCTCAAGCGTCACCACTACAGCAAGCCGCCGCTCGACGATGCGCGCTCGGTGATCATCTACGACAGCTACCTCAAGCTGCTGGATCCGTCGCGCAGCTACTTCATGGCCAGCGACATCACCGAATTCGACAAGTGGAAGACGCAGTTCGACGACTTCCTCAAAAGCGGCGACCTCAACGCCGGGTTCACCATCTACAAGCGCTATCTGGACCGCGTCAAGTCGCGTCTGGACTTCGCCCTTGCCGAGCTGAACAAAGGCGTCGACAAGATGGACTTCACCACCAAGGAGACCTTGCTGATCGATCGCAAGGATGCCCCTTGGCTCAAATCCACCGCTGAACTCGACGACCTGTGGCGCAAACGCGTCAAGGACGAAGTACTGCGGATGAAGATCGCCGGCAAAGAGCCGAAGCAGATCCAGGAAACCCTGACCAAGCGCTACAAGAACCAGTTGGCGCGCCTGGATCAGACCCGTCCGGAAGACATCTTCCAGGCGTACATCAACACCTTCGCCATGTCGTACGATCCGCACACCAACTATCTGTCGCCGGATAACGCGGAAAACTTCGACATCAATATGAGCCTGTCCCTCGAGGGCATCGGTGCCGTGTTGCAGAGCGACAACGACCAGGTGAAAGTCGTGCGTCTGGTGCCGGCAGGCCCGGCCGACAAGACCAAGCAGGTCGCCCCGGCCGACAAAATCATCGGCGTTGCCCAAGGCAACAAAGAGATGGTCGACGTGGTCGGCTGGCGTCTGGACGAAGTGGTCAAGCTGATCCGCGGTCCGAAGGGCACCGTGGTGCGTCTGGAAGTGATTCCAGCGAGCAACGCGCCGAACGACCAGACCACCAAGATCGTGCCGATCACCCGTGAAGCGGTGAAGCTCGAAGACCAGGCCGTGAAGAAGTCCGTGCTCAACCTGAAACAGGACGGCAAGGACTACAAACTCGGTGTGATCGAGATCCCGGCTTTCTACCTCGACTTCAAGGCGTTCCGTGCCGGTGATCCGGACTACAAGAGCACCACCCGTGACGTCAAGAAACTGCTCACCGAGCTGCAGAAAGACAAAGTCGACGGCGTGGTCATCGACCTGCGCAACAACGGCGGCGGTTCCCTGCAGGAAGCCACCGAGCTGACCAGTCTGTTCATCGACAAAGGCCCGACCGTACTCGTACGTAATGCCGATGGCCGTGTCGACGTACTCGAAGATGAAAACCCGGGCGCGTTCTACAAAGGTCCGATGGCACTCTTGGTCAACCGCTTGTCCGCCTCGGCCTCGGAGATTTTCGCCGGCGCCATGCAGGACTACCACCGCGCGCTGATCATCGGTGGCCAGACCTTCGGTAAAGGCACCGTGCAGACCATTCAGCCGCTGAACCATGGCGAACTGAAACTGACTCTGGCCAAGTTCTACCGTGTCTCCGGGCAAAGCACCCAGCATCAGGGCGTGCTGCCGGACATCGACTATCCGTCGCTGATAGACACCAAGGAAATCGGCGAGAGCGCCCTGCCGGAAGCCATGCCGTGGGACACCATCCGCGCAGCGATCAAACCGGCGGCCGATCCGTTCAAGCCGTTCCTGGCTCAGCTCAAGTCCGAACATGACACGCGCACCGCCAAGGATGCCGAGTTTGTGTTCATCCGTGACAAGCTGGCCCTGGCGCAGAAACTGATGGAAGAAAAAACCGTCAGCCTCAACGAAGCCGAGCGCCGTGCCCAGCACAACGACATCGACGCCAAGCAACTGACGATGGAAAACATCCGTCGCAAAGCCAAAGGCGAAGAGCCGCTTAAAGAGCTGAAGAAAGAAGACGAAGACGCCCTTGCGGCTGCTGACCCGGACAAGGTCAAACCAGAAGACGACGCCTACCTGAGCGAAACCGGGCGCGTGCTGCTGGATTACCTGAAGCTGAGCAATCAGGTAGCCAAGAAGTAAGGTGATGGCAATTTAATGCTGACGATCCCCGGATCGTCATCAAACAGTCATCATTCTGTCGTGCAATAAAGGACTGGGAGCCACTCTCTTCATCGAGAGCGCTCCCAGTCCTTTTTTATCGCCAGAGATTGCCATGACCACGACCGAACAGCTGAGTGCCTTGAGCTCGATCCTGACTCAAAGCGGATTACACAGCTTGTTCCAACCGATCATCTGCCTCTCGGAACGGCGCATTCTCGGCTACGAAGCCCTCACGCGCGGTCCTTCCAACAGCCCTCTTCACTCGCCGATCGCGCTGTTCGCCGTGGCCCGTCAGGCCGGGCGTTTGAGCGAACTGGAAATCGCCTGCCGCCAGAGCGCTTGCCGCCGCTTCAACGAGCAGCAGTTGCCGGGCAAACTGTTTCTCAACGTCTCGCCAGAATCCTTGCTTGAAGCCGCCCACCAACAGGGGCGCACGTTGCAGTTGCTGCAGGATTTCGGCATCCCGCCGAGTCAGGTGGTCATCGAGCTGACTGAACAGACACCCATCGACGATTTTCAGTTGCTGCAAACCGCCTTGCATCACTACCGGGCGATGGGGTTTTCCATTGCGCTGGATGATCTCGGTGCCGGGTATTCGAGCTTGCGTCTTTGGTCGGAGCTCCGCCCGGATTACGTGAAGATCGATCGGCACTTCATCGATGGCATTCACCAGGACGCGTTGAAGCGCGAGTTCGTCGGCTCGATCCTGCAAATCGCCAAAGCCTCTCGCGCGCAAGTGATCGCCGAAGGCATCGAGCTGCCGGAAGAACTCGCGGTGCTGACGGAAATGGGCGTCGATCTGGTGCAGGGCTACCTGCTTGGCCGCCCCCAAGAACACCCACCGCGCGATGCCCGCGCCTTGATGCCCAAGCACGACAGCAGCAGCGTTGCGCTGAACGACGAAGGCAGCGACCTCAGTGCCCTGCTCAACGACCAACCGGCCGTGCATCGCGACACACCCACCGCCACTGTGCTGGAAGCCTTCCGCCGCCAGGCCAACCTCAATTCACTGGCGGTACTCGACGAACAAGGCCAACCCTGCGGCATCGTCCACCGCCACTCCTTATCGGATGCCCTGCTCAAACCCTTCGCCACCGACCTGTTCGCACGCAAACCGATCAGCCGCCTGATGAACGACGACTTCCTCGCCGTGGAAATGAGCCAGTCGCTGCAACAGGTCAGCCGCTTGATCACCAGCCGTGCCCGCCAGCGCATTGAAGAAGACTTCATCATTACTCTTAACGGCGGCTACCTCGGCCTTGGCCGGGTCATCGACGTGCTCAAACTGATTACCGAACTGAAGATTCAACAGGCTCGTTATGCTAATCCGCTGACCTTGCTGCCCGGCAACGTGCCGATCCAGCAGTGCCTGACTCGCCTGCTGCAACAGGGACGTGAATCCGTCATCTGCTACGTCGACATCGACAGTTTCAAACCCTTTAACGATATCTACGGATACGGACGGGGTGATGAAGTTCTGCTGTGTCTGGCGCAGTGCCTCAACGAACGCGTAGACCCCTCTCGCGACTTCGTCGGTCACATCGGCGGCGACGACTTCCTGCTCGTCCTCGGCCCCGAGGATTGGCGCAAACGACTCAATCAGTTGCTTGATGACTTCCAGAGCCAGTGTCGACGTTTCTACCGCCCCGAACACCTTGAGGCTGGATGTTTTATTGCGCCGAATCGCCAAGGGGTGCGGCAGGAGTTTCCGCTGTTGTCGCTTTCCATTGGCGTCGTGCATCTACAGCCCGAAGCCTGCGCACACCTCGATGCCAGCCAACTCGCGGAAATGGCATCGCAGGCGAAGCATCATGCGAAGAATGTTCCGGGGTATAGCGTGCATGTGCTCGACGATTTAGCGCCCGCACCCCGGACGACGCAACTAGTTAGTTAAGATCACGCGAGGTACCCCCTAATAGCACACAAAGCGAGATTGGAATTTCATTGTCCGAAATCTTTTTTTTCATTTCGATATTTTGTCAAACACCTTAACAAAACCCCCATAAAATATGGCCTATCGGCAACTTCTTGACCGAAATAAGTCGTCATACGATTGAATACGAGGTCAAAACTGTCATTCGTCATCAAAAAATGATGGACTGTTCCTATGAGGGATTCTTGCTCTGTATCTGTGTACTCATAAAATTCAGGCTTTAACAAAGTATCGAACAGCTCCGTCAACTGCTGCGGATCATTGACGTTTTTTTCAGCTATCAATCGCTCTCGCTCCATGTCGTGAGTATTTTCAATATCAAAAACAAACAGTAAATTTTTTATGTCCACAATCTCATATATCTTTTTCATCAATCAAAATCCGCGTACGAAGTTACGGTGTCGCCATTTGCTCTGAGAATAACTACAGCTTTCTTTTGCTGCCCATAAATCCCGTCTCTCGTATAACCTTCGCCAATGATCTTTCCCATATCCATGGGCCTTCTCGATGTTTGAAGATCGGTCCGCCGGAGTATCAGCTTGGCTCTGTAGATAGCATTTAACTGGTCTCTATGGCTGAGAAAATGAGTGGCCGCGCTAGGGATTTTAGGTGCTCCATGGTTTGGTCCACCGTAGTAAGTCTCTACTATCCCAGTTGTCGGATTTTTCCCTGTCATAATTCGTTCAAATTGAGATCGTAGAGTTGTTTGAGCTCCGTGCTTCTCTAAAAAGTGAGCGCCTTGTGTTGACCTCTCCATCTCACCCAAACGCCGATAAGCATTTTCCTCCGCTAGTTCATCAATCCTCGCTCTACGCTCCTGCGCCGTCATCTTCGGCAGCGCTGTCTCCCCCTCATCAACCTTAGCCCCACCAACCCCACCCGGCACCTCACACCCAGGCTTATTCGGCGGCGGGCAGTTAGAGCTCAACCCCAACGGATCCACCCACCCCGTCGGATTCGGCACGTACTGGTACTGATTCAACCCACCGGCCAACTTGATCGGATCCGGTGTCAGATACCGCCCCAGTCTCGGGTCGTAGTACCGATGGCGGTTGTAATGCAGGCCGCTTTCGCCGTCGAAGTACTGCCCCTGAAAGCGCAGCGGCTGGTTCAGGTAGTCGTCGCCGGCCAGGGTCAGCGTGGCGACTTTGCCGTAGGCGTCGTATTGCGCGGACCAGACGATGTCACCGCTGTAGTCTGTGAGTTCTTGCGGGGTGCCGAGGTGGTCGAGTTGGTAGTAGAAGGGGCAGGCTTTTTTCGGGCCTTTGCCGTCGAGCAGCGCGAGCGGGCGGAAGGTGCCGGGTTCGTAGACGTAGCTGCGGTATTCGTTTTCGCTGCTTTCGGCGACGAGGTGGTCGCCTTGCCAGAAGAACTCGGTGGTCTCGCCGTTGACGGTTTTGCTGATGCGTCGGCCGAAGGCGTCGTAGCGGTAACTGGCGGTTTGGCCGTCGGGGCGGGTCAGGCCGATCAGGCGGTGTTGGCTGTCGTAGCGGTATTCGGTGACGAGAGTCTGCGCGCGGCCGCGACGTTCGCGGATCAGGTTGCCGAAGGCGTCGTAGTCGTAGTGGCGGTCGCCCTGCATCAGCAGGCGGTTGCCTTTGATCTGACTCGGGCCGGGGCGGTCCTGCATCAGCAGGTTGCCGGCCGGGTCGTGGGCGAAGCTTTCCGGCAGTTCGTCGCGTGAGTGGCGGACGCGGATGAGGCGGTCGAGGGTGTCGTAGCCGTAGGTGCGTTGGCCGTGGCGGCTGTCGGCGATGTGCGCGAGATTGCCGTTGGCGTTGTAGGCATAATCGCGGCGGTACAGCGCATCGCGCTGATGGCCTACGGCGTGGGCGAGCAATCGTCCTTGATCGTCGTAGGTATATTCGCTGAGCAGCAGGCCTTGCTGACGTTGTTGTTCGCGCCCGGCCTGGTAGACATGACGGGTCAGCGGCGCGCCGTTGAGGTCGATGCCGGTCAACGCGCCACCCTTGGCGTGGTGGTAGTCGAGCAGGCTGTTGTCCGGCAGGCGCATGCGCTTGAGCTGACCGCAGGCGTCGTAGCGGTAACGCAGGGTGCCCCAGCCCTGATGCTCGGTGATCAAGCGGTCCTGGCGGTCGTACTCGAAGGCCAGAGGATGTTGCTGGCCGTCGTCGACCCCAATCAAACGTCCGAGGCGGTCGTATTGGTAGGAAACCTTGATCCCGTCGGGCAGG
>NZ_JSFK01000028.1 GCF_000783395.1 Pseudomonas chlororaphis
GCTCCCCTCCCACCCCACTCGCCGTGTAGTAATAAAGCGCAATCGACCGCCGAGTGATGTGTTCCGGCGTAGTCAACGGCTCCGGATGCCCATGGTTACTATCCTTATCCGTATTAAAAATCACACACCGGTTATAAATCGGCAGCACCTTCTTCAGGCATTTCCTCATTCCCACATCCCACAGCTCCAGGTTGCCGCCGTACGCCTCCTGCCAGTCCTCGGTCAGGTAAATGATCACGTTCAGCCGTCGCTCAACGTTGAGCTTTTTGTTCAGCCGAAAATCCGAGTGCACGCCCAGGAAGCCGCCGGTTTTGGTTTCGTGCAGGCCGCCGCCGGCGAAATACGGATCGGGGATCAGCCCTTGAATGCCGGTGAGTTTTTCGAGAAATTCCAGCATAGGTGCGGAGTTGAAGGTGTTGAAGACGTTCTTCAGGTATGGGCTGCAGGCGTTGGGGCTGATCTGGCGTTTGAGCTGGCCTTTGTAGCCGCGCTCGTAGATTTGTTCGTTGTTGGTCGGTTCGACCGGGAAGTGTTCGCGGATGCTGGCGATGACGTCTGCTTGCAGGAAGTTGTCGATGACGATGTGCGGGAATGGTGTGGCCTGGGTGTATTCGTGGGTCAGCGATTCGCCGAAAGCGCTGGCGGCGATTTGGTCGAAGTCGAGTTCCGGGGTCAGGGTGATAGGGAGTGTTTGCGTGTTGGCTTGCATTGCCGCTCCGATGATTTTGGGCTTCCAGGGCTGGGCAAACAGGGGCTGGGGCTTGGCGCGGTGCCTGTGTTTGCTTGCTGAGTACAGTGGCGAGCAGGTTGCCATGTCGGCGATTGGCTGCCGAGTGTCCTTTGCTTAAACGTGGCGCGGCGGTGTTACGGCATGTTTCTGGCTGTCACAAACGCGTCATATCTCCTCTGCTAATCTCCTCGGCGCCCTGCCCTACACCCCAGTCCTAGAGCCCCCAAAAGAAGGTGCCGCCAAGGTGTTTCCGACTCCCGTTCGCCAGCAAATCATCCTGCGCTCCGACAACCTCCGTTCGGACGACTTCGGTGCATTGTTTTCCAGATTGTTTGGCAATCGTTATGCCGACAATCCGCCGCTGCCGTCGAACATCATTATCGGCGGCGTTTACGGGCGGCACGATGGCGTGAGTTTTCGGCGGATGCATTATCACGGTGATTTCACCGTCGCTTTCCCCGATCCACAGGATGAGATCACGTTCGTCATTCCCACTGCTGGCAAGATCGTTTTCAACCATGCCACCGAGTCTATCGGGGTGTCGCACGTTGGGCTGGCGATTGATAAGGCGGATATCCGTTCGATGCGTTTCTTTGATGATCACGCGCATCATGGGATGTCGATCAATCGCCATCAGCTCACTGAGCGGCTGTCGGCGTTGTTGGATAAACCGATTCTGCAGAAAATCGTTTTTGAGCCGAGCGTGGATCTGAATTCGGCAGCGTTTCAGGGGATCAAGGCGTTGATTGATCTGGCCACGGGGACGGAGTTTGATCTGTTGCTCAACAGCGGGACGTTGATGCCGTCGCGGTTGCGCGAGATGTTGGTTGATGCGGTGCTGGAGGCGTGGCCGCATAACTTTTCAGAGGCGTTGCGCCGGCCGACGGCGATGGTTGCGCCACGGCATGTGAAGTTGGCGGTGGAGTTTATTCAGGCGCATCCGGAGCAATTGGTTAGTGGTGTGGATCTGGCGCGGTTGAGTCATGTGAGTCAGCGGGCGTTGCAGGAGGGGTTTCGGCGGTTTGTCGGGATGTCGATTGTGGCGTATCAGCGGCAGGTGCGGCTGGAGCGGGCTTATGAGGTGTTGAAGCGGCGGGGTTCGGGCTCGGTGACGGAGGTGGCGTTGCGGTTCGGGTTTAGCAATGTGGGGCGGTTTTGCCGGTATTTTCAGGGGGCTTATGGGGTGAGTCCGGCGGATTTGCGCGGGCGGGATTGAGGGTGTGAGTCTGTTGTGGTGATGTTGGCTGGGCTGGCCCTATCGCTGGCAAGCCAGCTCCCACAAGGATTTTTGGTGTGCCTGAGATTGTTGGCAATCCACAAAACCTGTGGGAGCTGGCTTGCCAGCGATGGCGGTGGGTCAGTCGATGGAGATGTTGGCTGGGCTGGCCCTATCGCTGGCAAGCCAGCTCTCACAAGGATTTTTGGTGTGCCTGAGATTGTTGGCAATCCACAAAACCTGTGGGAGCTGGCTTGCCAGCGATGGGGGTGGGTCAGTCGATGGAGATGTTGGCTGGGCTGGCCCTATCGCTGGCAAGCCAGCTCCCACAGGGGTTTGTGGTGTGATTTAGATTGATAGCAACCCATAGAGCCAGTGGTGTTGGTTGGAGTGGGGTCTTCCTTGACCCCGTTTTCTTTTAGAACGCGTAACTGGCCTTGAGGCCGCCGTTGAAGCCGTGGCTGTCGCCGCCGCCATTGGCGCCGACTTCTGCGCCGAGGCTCAGTGCGCCGAGGCTGGCCATGACATTGACGCCGCCGCTGAACTGGTCGCGATTATCGAAAGCCGCACGTTGTTCGATGTCGAGGCCGAGCAGGTGGCTTTGGCTGTCGACCTGATTGTCGCCCAGTGTGCGCTCGTAACCCACTTGTACGCCCGGCACCAGTTGCCATGCGCCCATCGCCACCGGCACAAAGGCGACGTTGAGGTTGGCGACAGCGCTGCGGCGTGTGGCGCTGTTGTCGTCGACGTCGAGTGAGAGTTCGCTGCCCTTCTCTTTGAAGCTGTTGAGGTCGAGGTGGCTGACTCGTAAACCGAGGCTCGGTTCGAAGGTCATGCCGTTGATTGGGGCGCGGTAGCCGAGTGCAAGCGTGGCGCCGCTGAGGTTGCCGTGGGTGTCGCCCTTGGCGGTGCCGAGGCCGCCGCCGAGATCTCGTTTGCTGTCGTAGTCGATGTAGCCGGTGCTGGCGTTGGCGTCGACGAACAGGCCTTGTTCCAGGCTGGTGAAGCCGTAGCGGGCGCCGACGTTGAGGAAGGTGAAGTCGGTGTCGGCTTCACCACCCGCGCCGCCGACGCTGCCCTTGCTGTAACCGAAACCGCCGCGTGCGCTGAGTTGTTCGCTGAAGCGTTGGGTGATGCCGACCATCAGGCCTTGGCTGTGTTCGTTGCTGCTCTCGGCGTGGGCCGAGCCGTCGGTGCCGAGGTAGCCGGCGAGCGCGGTGGTCCAGAGGCGGTATTGGCCGACCTTGAGATCAGTGCCGCTGGCGAACGGCGCGGCGGCTTGCTCGATCATTGCGTTTTGGCGCAGCAGGTAGCTGGCGGCGTCGGCGTGGACCTGGCCGCCGACCTGAGATTCGACGCCGCCGAGGGTGCCGGCGTCGATGGCCGATTGCAGGTAATAGTTGTAGGCGCTGTAGGTGCCGGACAGGCTGGTGTTCTGCAATTCGCGGAGCAATTCGGCGCCGGCAGCGGCGTTGCCGATCAGCCCGGCTTGGCCTGGGAGGCTGTTGTATTCGACCAGTTTGCCGCGCAGAACGTAGATGGTTTCCTGCGACAGGCCGAGGCCTTGTTTGAGGTAATTGTCCATGCTGCCGTATTGCGCGGTGACTTCGTCGAGGCCGGCCTGAAGGTAGCTGGCCTGCACACCGAGCAGCGGCTCGTAGATGGCGGCCATGCTTGGCGGTAGCGCCTTCAGCGTGGCGGCGACGCGGGCGGCGGTGTAGTCGTTGGTGGCTAGGTAGTTGGCCATGATGGTGGCGTTGTCGACGCCAGCAATGCTCTGCAACACAGCGGCGGTCCAGCCGGTGCGATCCTTGCCGGCGGTGCAGTGGAACAGTTGCGCAGCATCGACACTGGCCAGTTCATTGAACAGCACGCCAAACTGGCCGCGCATGCCGGCGTCGCTGACGAACGCGCGGTTGGTCTGTTCCATCATGGCGATGGCGTCGGCGGCGCTTTTGAAGGAGATGTTGGTGATGTTCGCGCCGGACGTGGTGCTACCGATGATGTCGATGTTCTGGTAGGTCGCTCCGCTGATCATTGTGTCCGGGGTGGCGGCGATTTCGCTCGGGGTGCGCAGGTCGTAGATCGCTTTGATGCCGAGGCTGTTGAGGGTCGCCAGATCGCTGGCCGTCGGCGTCAGCGCGTTGGAGCGGTAGAACACGCCGCTGCGCATCGTGCCGTCGTGGGCCGTGGTGTACGCGGTGGTGATGCCGGCGATATCACGGAAGTTGTCGATGCCTTGCAGGCGCGGCGTGTCCAGCGGCACGGGCTCGGCAGCATGGGCGGCGGCGATGGACAGGCTCAGTACGGACAGCGAACACAGAAGACGTTGAAACACAGTGCAGCCTCATTGTTTAAGCGTTGGGCTGGTCACTATGGTTAGGCAAGTAATACTGAATATGACAGTTTCGGTTTGAACGGAAATGGCTGCGCGATTGGGCCGTGGGGTGCGTGATTGGTCCATCCTCCGGCAGAGAAAGTCTCAGGAATTAACGAAAATGGAAGATCTGATTCGAATGGCAACACGCGAAGATGCCGCGAACATCAGTGAGCTCATCGTGAATACTTTGCGTGTGTCCAATGGGCGCGACTATTCGCCAGACGTTATAGAGCAGGTGCAGCGCAGCTTTTCACCGCAGGCGGTTCTGGGCTTGCTGGGCAAACGTCAGGTTTATGTGGCGACTTTGAATCAACACATCGTGGCAACCGCCAGTCTTGATCAGGACGTGGTTCGCAGCGTGTTTGTCGAGCCGGGCTGTCAGGGTAAAGGACTGGGTAAGCGGCTGATGGAAAGACTCCAGTCTGTTGCCGTTAGCCAGGGTTTCACCAAGCTGCATGTACCCTCTTCGATCACGGCTGAAGGTTTTTATCGATCGCTTGGGTTCGATAGGGTTCGAGACGAATATCACGGCGCCGAACGTACGATCATCATGCAAAAGCAATGGTGATGGCAGTACCGAACCCACCATAGAACCATTGCAGCAGTGAGCCTGCTCGCGATGGCGGCCGGCCAGCTGAGGTGCGTGCTGGCTGAAAAGCCCCCATCACGAACAGAAAAGGTCTGAAGGCATCAGCGCAAACTCAATCGACGATGAACAGTTTCGCGCCAGTGGCGGTGAAGGATCGATGGCCTTCGGCGTCGTTGCCTACTTGGTAACTCATACCGGGAGTCAATGTGAACTGGCGGCCATCCTCCAGTTCGGTCTGCAACTGCCCTTCCAGGCACAGGAGGATATGGCCGCGCCAGCACCAATGATCAGCGAGGTAGCCGGGACTGTACTCGACCATCCGCACGCGCGTTGCGCCAAACTGGCACGTTCGCCACCAGGCCGTGCCGGTTACCCCCGCATGCGCCACCGGTTCTATGGTTGACCAGTCGGTGGTACCGAAAGGAATGGCGGTGAGATCCATGGTTACCTCGTTGATGTTCGCGAAGCGCGCAAGGTATCAACGAGGGAATTGTGCCGATAGATACAGACAGCTCGGATTTGCGGGATACAGACTCTGATTACGGTACTTGTGGAAGCTGGCTTGCCAGCAATGAGGCCCGGTCACGCAGCTCACAGAACGCAGAGAAACCAAACAGTCCGGGCAATCAGTTAAGTTGATCTGGAGCAGTATTTACCCTACACGGCAGCCGTAATCTGCAATGGCTGAAAACAGCCGTGCTGTGCGCACGTCACAGGCCTTGAGGCCAAGGTGGCGCTAAATGAACAAAAAACGCATTGTCTGGGGGAGCATTCTCCTGGGCCTTCCGTGTGTCTTGCTTCCGGTCATTTTGATGGGTTACGTCGCCTGGATGTTGAATCTGGCGGCTGCGCAGCAACGCCTGGAAACCCTCGCTTCCGTCGCCTCCAGTCGCGCCCATGGCACCTTCAGTGAAGCGGCCGGCGCGCTGAAATCCATCGCCGGCTCGCGTCTCGCACCGTGCACGCCGGAAAGCATCGACGAGATGCGCCTGTTGACCATCAACACGCTCTCGGTAAAGTCGATCGGTTATGTCGAAGAAGAGATTTACGCCTGCGGTTCCTGGGGCCCGGTCGGGCAGCATGCGGCGCCGTGGCGCGAGGACTTCACCACCGCGGATGGCGTACGTGTGTCGCTCGGTGTGCAGTCGCGCATCGTTGCGGCCAAACCGATGATGGCGCTGCAGTACGCGGCGTTCAACGTGCTGGTCGATCCCGAGCAGTTTTTGCAGGTGATGCTTGATGAGGATTTGCACCTGACGGTCGGCACTGCTGCCGGACAATTGGTCAGTGCCTCGCGTCCGGGCGCGGAACACTTTCTTGCTCGCGTGCATTCCGGCCCGCATTCAGGGCTTGCCGATGGTTACCTTTACACCCTCGTCCACAGCGGTGACTGGGTCGCCATCGCCGCGCTGTCACGCCATGAGCTGATGCAAGGGCTGATCCGCCGCGAATTAATGCTGTTGCCCATCGGTGGCTTGCTCGCGGGTGTGCTGGTGTTGCTGATCGTGCGCCGCACTCGCCAACGCCTGTCGCCGCTGGCCGAATTGCAATTGGCGGTGCGCAACCGTGAGTTCGTCGTTCACTATCAACCGATCATCCGCCTCAGCGACGGTGCCTGCGTCGGCGCGGAGGCACTGGTGCGCTGGCAGCATCCGGATGGCTCGCAGGTGTGTCCCGACGCGTTTATTCCATTGGCCGAGCACAGTGGTTTGATTCTGCCGATTACCGATCAGGTCATCGACAATGTGATGCGTGACCTCGGCCCGTTACTGGTCAAGGAACGCAGCCTGCACGTGGCGATCAATCTGGCGGCGAAGGACGTCAGCAGCGGGCGCTTCCTGCCGAAACTGGAAGCTGCATTGCGTCGCGCCGATGTGCAGCAGAAGCAGATCTGGCTGGAAGCGACTGAACGCGGTTTCGTCGAGATCGACGCTGCCCGCGCCACCGTCAATCGCGCCCGCGAGTTGGGTTATCTGGCGGCCATTGACGATTTCGGCACGGGTTTTTCGAGTCTTCAGCATTTGCAGCAATTGCCGCTGGATGTGCTGAAGATCGACAAATCGTTCGTCGACCACATCGATCAGGATGCAGCCACCGGATCAGTGACCGGCCACATCATCGAAATGGCCAAGAGTCTGCGTCTGCAGATCGTTGCTGAAGGCATCGAGACCGAAGCGCAGCGCGATTACTTGCGCGGTCAAGGTGTGCAGTTTGGGCAGGGCTGGCTGTTTGGCAAAGCGATGCCGGCGGAGGCATTTTTGCGCTTCTTTCGAGAGCGCGCGAGCGTGGCGGTTGAGCAGGATGCACTGGAAGCAGCGATGCCGGTTTAAGCGCACATAAACACCCGGGCAAACCCATCTTCGGTCGCACGATGGGTTTGCTGAGAGCCCGCGTCAGTTGGTCTGGCTGACCACTTTGATGTCCGTAATCCCTACCCGCGCGGCATGTTCAAGAATCTGCTCGGCTGTTGAATCCGCTGTGGGCATGATCAAACCGTTCTCCGCGTCGCCCAGATGCAGTTCCAGCAGATGCATCGCGGCTTCGTGGACAAGCAACTGCTGTTCTTTGAGTTCAAACGAGTGATCACGAGGCTCGTCGTTAAATCGGTATTCGATGCGATAGCTGTACATGATGTCATCCGCGTCAGTAGAAAAAGGCAACTGAATATCCTGATGCGGTGGTCAGTTTTTAGTTCAAATTGAATCGCCTCTCTGGCCAATCTGAATTTCATGGCAAACTTTTTCCTTGCCGAGGCGTCCCTTTCTTAAACCCCCAACCGGCTGATTTCAGCCAAGGACTGGCGATGACCTTCTTCATTTTTCTTCTGGCTTGCGCAGCAGCGGCGACCACCGGCGTGATGTTCAAACCGGGGCCGTGGTACGAAGGGCTGAACAAACCCGGTTTCACCCCGCCCAATTGGGCGTTCCCGGTGGCCTGGACGATTATCTACCTGTTGCTGGCCTGGGCCGGTTACCGCTTGAGCCTGATCCCCGGCAGCCAGACCGTGCTGGCGTTGTGGGCGGCGCAGATTGCGCTGAACACATTGTGGACGCCGGTGTTCTTCGGTGCGCATCAGGTGCTGGCGGCGATGGTGATTCTCACCGTGTTGTGGCTGGTGGTCGCGGCGATGGTGGTGCTGGCGATACAACTGGACCTGATTACTGGCTTGATCCTGTTTCCGTATCTGGCGTGGCTGTGTGTTGCCGCAGCGTTGAATTTTTCCATCCTGATCAAGAACCGCTGATGACCAACGCCAATTGGGGTAGTGAAACACCGTGGCCGCAAGGCGAGCGCGAGTTGGCGCAAGCGCGGGCCTTCAACAGAAAGCTCGCCTGGCTGCCACGCTTCAAGATCCGCAACCGCCTGACGCCGCGCTTGATTCAGGCGCTGTTGCGTGTCAGCCAGATCGGCGGCTCCGGCGTGTTGCGCCAGTTTGGCCTGACGGCTGAGCGCAAGTTGATGGATGACGTGCCTGTGCGGATCATCCGCCCCAAAGGCCCGGCGAAAGGCGTGGTGCTGGATTTTCACGGTGGCGGCTGGGTGATCGGCAATGCGCAGATGGACGACAACTTCAACGCGGCCATTGTTGATACCTGCGAAGTGACCGTGGTTTCGGTCGACTATCGATTAGCGGTTTCGACGCCGATTGAAGGTCTGCTGCAAGACTGCCTCAACGCTACGCGCGAAGTATTGAGTGATGCCGAATTTGCCGGTCTTCCCGTGGTGGTGGTCGGTGAATCGGCGGGCGGCCATCTGGCGGCGGCGACCTTGTTGGCGCTGAAGCAATGGCCCGATTTACTGCAACGCATCAACGGCGCACTGCTGTATTACGGCGTCTACGACCTCACCGGAACGCCAAGCGTACGCAACGCGCCTGCGGACACACTGGTGCTGGACGGCCCCGGCATGGTCGAGGCGTTGCGCTTGCTCACACCCGAACTGACCGACGAGCAGCGCCGTCAGCCATCGCTGTCTCCGCTGTACGGCGACTTCAGCGGCCTCCCGCCCGCGCTGCTGTTTGCCGGTGAACTCGATCCGCTACGCGACGACACACTCGACATCGCCAAACGTTGGGCGCAATCAGCGACGGTCGAAATGTACCTGCTGCCCTCCTCGCCCCACGGCTTTATCCACTTCCCCACGGCCATCGCTCAAGGCGTGCTGGCGTACAGCCGGAAATGGATTTCGGCGCGCGTCGAGGGCGTTAAGGTGCCTGACGAACTGGCGTAAACGTTCAGGCTCAGGCGAGGTAAAAGAAGTACAGCGCCAAACCCAGCAACTGCATGATCAGCAGGATCGCAAGCAAATGATTACAGCCCTTCCAGACGTTGCTCACCGGTTTGTTTCTGGCGACTCGGTAACGCAGGTAACTGTCGAGTGAAAGCGACGCCGTGGGGATCAGCACGAACAAAAACGTCAAAAAGAAATTAAACATTTCCTTTGCCCATCGACTCCCAACATGGATCCCGGTGTGTTCGCTGCATCTTGCGCTGCTCTAGTCATTTGAGCAGAAAGCGTAGCTGATCGGCACGCGCCCGGAATCCGTGGGATTGGGCACCACGGTGATGCGGGCAATAACACTTAGTGGGGACAAACCGTTGACATGCAAACCCGCAAAGCCACCATTCAATGGCAGAATCCCCAGACCCTGATCATTTCGGAGACCACAATGCTGCGCGTGTTTGAACAACGACTCGACCCCTTCCCCCCCGACGAAGCACCACCCCCGCCCGTCGGTCTGATGCGGTTCCTGTGGGCCTGCACGCGCGGTGCACGCGGTTATATTCTCGCACTGGCGCTGCTCAGTGCTGGTGTGTCGATCTACGAAGCGTGGCTGTTTTCCTTTCTCGGCCAGGTCGTGGATCTGCTCTCGACGTGGCAGGCCGGCGGCGGTGTCAACGCGCAGGAAAGTCGCGTGCTGTGGGGCATCGGCATCGTCTTGCTCATCAGCATCGGGCTGGTGGCGCTGCGCACCATGGTCCAGCACCAGATATTGGCGATCAACTTGCCGTTGCGGCTGCGCTGGGATTTCCACCGACTGATGCTGCGGCAAAGCCTTTCATTCTTCTCCGATGAGTTCTCCGGGCGGGTCACGACCAAGGTCATGCAGACCGCGCTGGCCGTGCGCGAAGTCTTGTTCACGCTCATCGAGATCGCACCGGGCATCGGCGTTTATTTCATTGCGATCATCGCCCTGGCCGGCGGCTTTGCCCTGAAACTCATGTTGCCGTTCATTGCCTGGCTCGCGTTGTTTGGGCTGGCCATGCTGTACTTTGTGCCGCGTTTGGGGAAAGTCGGCCAGGAACAGGCCGATGCACGATCGTCGATGACTGGGCGCATTGCCGATGCCTACACCAACATCACCACGGTGAAACTGTTCTCGCACTCCAAGCGTGAGGCGCACTTCGCGCGCGCGGCGATGGAAGATTTCAAGCTCACCGGGTTTCGCCAGATGCGTCTGGTCAGCCAGTTCGAAATCGTCAACCAGGCGCTGGTGGTCGGGCTGATTATCGGCGCTGGCGGTTACGCCCTGTGGCTGTGGCATCTGGGCCAGGTCGGCACCGGTGCGGTGGCGGCGATCACCGCCATGGCGCTGCGCATCAACGGCATGTCGCACTGGATCATGTGGCAGATGACGTCGCTGTTCGAAAATATCGGCACTGTGCAGGATGGCATGGCCACCCTCACCCGCGGCCCCAAGGTGCAGGATGCGCCGAACGCCGCCGTGCTGGTGCCGGCGGGCGGCGCGGTGACGTTCGACAAGGTGAATTTCAACTACAACGGCGAACGTCAGGTTCTCGATAACTTGAGCCTGAACATCCGCCCCGGCGAAAAAATCGGCCTGGTCGGCCGCTCCGGTGCGGGCAAATCGACGCTGATCAACCTGCTGCTGCGTTTCTATGATGTCGACAGCGGTGAGATTCGCATCGACGGCCAGAACATCGCGAAGGTGAGCCAGGACAGTCTGCGCAGCGCCATCGGCATGGTCACGCAAGACACGTCGCTGCTGCATCGCTCGATTCGCGACAACATCGCCTATGGCCGCCCGGACGCCACCGACGAAGATATCCGTCGCGCCGCCGCCAATGCCCAGGCCGACGGTTTCATTAGCCAACTCAGCGACAAGCAAGGCCACAGCGGCTACGACACGCTCGTCGGCGAGCGCGGCATCAAACTGTCCGGCGGCCAGCGCCAACGCATTGCCATTGCGCGTGTGATGCTGAAGAACGCGCCGATCCTGCTGCTCGACGAAGCCACCAGTGCCCTCGACTCCGAAGTCGAAGTCGCCATCCAGGAAAGCCTCGATGAAATGATGCAGGGCAAAACCGTCATCGCCATCGCGCATCGGCTGTCGACGATTGCCGCCATGGATCGACTGATCGTCATGGATGAGGGGCGGATTATCGAGCAAGGGACTCACGCTGAATTGCTCAGCAGGAACGGGATTTATGCGCGGCTCTGGCAGCATCAGAGTGGTGGTTTTCTGGGTGAGGAACAGGGAGTGGCGGCGGCGATGGATCAGGCTTGAGGGGACGGGGTTGCGAGCAGTCGCTGAGAAGCGACTGCGTTCGCCCAGATCCGCTCAGTCGTGGTAGATACAAACTCGCCAGCGACCTTTCTGTAACCACTTTAGTCGACAGGCGCAACCTTGCGGTCGCGCAGCGAAATTCATCCGTAGGTGTTCACGAACAAGCCCGCAGTCAGACAGCGCCGGGGCGGCCCCGGCGCAAACGGCTCTTCAACTCGAAGCTGACTTTCTTCGCGAGAAAATGCCATTCCGGCAGGACCAATAGCAGGCCGCCCTCGCGCCCCACGCCACACTCGCGGGAATCTTTGCGTGTCAGCGAAAAAAATCGGTGTGGCAACCTCACACGGTTTCGAATGCATCCCTTGATCGTCCAGGTGACACCTCGCCTCATATAAGCCGTTGCTACCTGACGCTTGCGGTTGAAGAGATGAAGATGAGGCTTGAGCGCAGCCAGAGTGTCCCGGTAAGCGTCGTAGCTTGTCAGGACATGATGCTCGTCTTTGACGCTATTGGTCAGCGACCCTTGACGCACCCTTTGGAAATATCGGTCGGCCTGCGTTGCGTAGCAGAGCTTGCTATGAAGATAGATGTTCATGCTGAACAGCTGATCCTCGTGCGCACGCCCCTTGAAAGTCACGTCGAAGCGTTCAGTCACGGTTTTTTTGAAAATGTACTGCCATGTCGTGGCCTTGTATTTATTACTAAGGATCAGATCCTCGAACAGTTCTACGCCCTGGCTGAACCAACCCTCGCGGGAAGGTGCGGTATCACGTCTTAAATAATTACGCTCGCCACTCGAATCAACAAAAGAACGCTTTGAGAAGTAATAAAGTTCTAAATCGCTGTTTTCACTTACTGCTTTATTGAAGCCTGCAAAAAGATCGAGACTGACCACATCATCCGGGTCGCAAAAAAACAAGTAGTCGCCTGTAGCGGCATTGAATCCCGTCACGCGGGCCCCACCGACGCCCATATTTTCCTGGGTGATGACTCTTATCCTGCTGTCATCGCCATACTTCGAATTAATTAACTCCAGCGTTCCATCTGTCGATCCATCGTTAACAATCACGATTTCCGATGGCTGAACAGTTTGTCCTAAGAGCGACTCCATCGTCTCGACTATATAATTTTCTACATTATATGCAGCAACAATAACGGAGACCTTCAAATCCAACATGAAATATGCTCTTTAAAAACAATAAAATAAAAGCAGGATAATAACTCGCAAATCATAGCATGGTGATACATGGATTACACTTGGGCAGCGCCTCTCCTCCCGCTGTGGTCAAGCCTGCAGGCCGAAAACCGTCATTCAAAGCAACTCGACAACATCCACCCGCTGAGCATCAAGATGCGCTCTACTCCTCCCAACGCTTCGCTGCGCACGCACCTGTCAACTCATCGGCACAGCAAACACCGCACTGGCCCGCGCAACCGTACGCTCCCCAACATGCAGACTGACGGCAGCGAACGCCAGTTGACGGCCTTTTTTCGAGTACTCAAGACGCACTTCCAGCCACTCGTTCATGTGTACGGCGCCGAGATAATCCAGGGTCATACTCGCTGTGATCAATGGCTGCGGAGGGGCGCTGGAAAAGGCCATGGCGTACCCCATACCGACATCGGCCAATGTCGCCAAGACACCGCCATGCAAGGTGCCCCGGCCATTGGCATGGCGTGAGTCAGTCAACAGGCCCAGTTCCAATTGCAGCCCGCTGCCCCTTGCGTAGATCGGGCCCAGCAAATCCAGCAACGGGCTGCTGCGGCTGAATGGGGTGAATCCCTCGGGAACTGCGTTGACGTCCATGGTCCCTCCGTGTGCCGGCGACTCACCGGCGTCATTGAGCTGGATACTTCGATTCAGTTGGAAGGTTTATGGGGAATCATGTAACGGGGGAAGCACTATACGGATGCGGAATCTGCACTGATAAACCGTGCGCCCTGAATGGGCGGTACTGACACCCGGGGAGCTATCTTGATACCTTGCCGAATCCGAAACAGGCTTTTATTCAAGGAGGAAAATTGCGTATCTACATTACAGGCGCGTCGTGTGCAGGCGTAACGACATTGGGGCAGAACCTCGCCCTTTTGCTCGACCTGCAACACGTCGATGTCGATGATTATTACTGGATGCCGACAAATCCTCCGTTCACGACTAAACGACTGCCCGATGAACGCGTTTCATTGATGCAGCGAGAACTCGGCGACGACGATTGGGTGCTGAGCGGCTCGTGTATCAATTGGGGAGATGCGCTGATTGCCCATGCCGATCTGATTGTGTTCGTTGTCACACCGACACCCATTCGCCTTGAGCGGCTGGCAGCAAGGGAAAAGCAACGCTTTGGAGAGCGGATTGCACCCGGCGGTGATATGCATGAGATACATGTGGCCTTTCGAGAATGGGCCTCGCAGTACGACAATCCGGGCTTTTCAGGACGCAATCGAGCGTGGCACGAGGCATGGTTATCGGCGCAAACGGCCCCGGTCTTGCGAATCGACGGGATCAATACTCCTGAACAAATGGCTGCGGATGTCATTCACGCTTTAGCGCAATAGCTCAAAACCGCGTTGCAACAACAGGTTCAGCGCAGATAACTGCGGCCTCACCCCACCGACGTGACCCTCGCCGCCGGCGCAGGATGACGCGACGTCACCAGGCCGATAAAGGAAATCGCCAGCGCCAGTCCGATGGTTGTGGTGACTTCGGTGCGGTGTTCCGGGGTGATCATCATCACCGCCAACGCTGCGCAGATGAACACGATCACCAGCCATGTCAGCCAGGGAAACAGCCACATGCGAAAGGTCAGCTCGACGTTGCGCTGTTGCAATATCCGCCGCATGCGCAACTGCGACACCGCGATGGCGAGGTACACCAGCAAGGCAATCGCCCCGGAGCTGGCCAGCAGGAATTGAAACAGCCCGGCAGGCATGAAATAGCTCCACACGGTAATTGACGCACCGATCACGGTGCTGGCGATGACCGCTGCGCGCGGAACACCTTCCGAGGACGTAGCCTTGAGCATCTTCGGTGCATCGCCACGCCGGCCCAGCGAGTACAACATCCGTGAGGCAATGTAGATCGAGGAGTTCATGCAACTGGCCACGGCGATCAGCACGACGATGTCGACCATGAACTTGGCGTGGGGAATGTTCATGATTTCCAGGGCGCGCTGATAAGACCCGACCGAAGCCAGCAACGGGTCATTCCACGGCACCACAGAGATGACGACGAAGATCGACAGCAGGTAAAACACGCCGATGCGCCAGATCACCGAACGCGTGGCCTTGGCAATGTTGCGCGACGGATCATTCGATTCGGCGGCGGCGATAGTCACCGCTTCGGTACCGATGAAACTGAACATGATGGTGATGAAGGCGCCGACCACCGCCGACAAACCGTTGGGCGCAAATCCGCCGTGCTCGGCCATCAACCCGCTCAACCCGCTGACTTCCCTGTCGGGAATCCAGCCCATCAACACGGCAAACCCGACACCGATAAAACCGATGATCGCCACGACCTTGGCCATGGCGAACCAGAATTCGAACTCACCGTATTTGGACACGCTGAACAGGTTGGTCACCACCAGCGCAATGATCGAGCCCAACGCAAACAGCCAGGCATCGACCTGAGGAAACCATTGGTTCAACACATGCCCGGCGGCGAGCGCTTCGATAGGAATGACCAGCACCCAGAACCACCAATACAGCCAACCAATGGTGAAGCCGGCCCAGCGTCCGATGGCCTGGTCGGCATAGGTAGAAAACGAGCCGGTGTCGGGATTGGCCACCGCCATCTCACCGAGCATGCGCATGACCAGCACGACGAGCAAACCCGAAAACAGATAAGCCAGCAGAACCGCCGGCCCCGCCGCCGCAATGGCGTGCCCTGAACCTACGAACAATCCGGCGCCGATAATACCGGCGATGGACAACATGGTGACGTGACGAGGCTTGAAGCCCTGCGCCAATTGGCTACTCGAATCCGTTGAGTTCGGGCTGATCATTGGTTTTTTTATTCTCTGCTGATCGACATTTAAGCGAGTTGCCTGAGGCAAACGAGCACCATCGTTGCCTGCTGAAAGTCCCGAATGGAGCCTCCTCAACCGCCGCAGTTCTTATCACCCCCATGTTCTTGACGGGGTCATTTTGTTGTAAAGCCAAGCCACCTTACCCGGCCCGTCAGATGATTCAGTAGCCTGAATGCGCCATGGTTGTGTCTGATATCGACATGCGAAGACCGAGTGGTCGAGATCGACACCAATCAGTCGCAAGAAGTCTCTGAATAGCTTGCGGGTTCGTTGAGCCTTGTTCCAACAATCAGCCATACGCAATACGCAGATGTTTGATCACTTCTTCAATGGAAGGGCCTTGCGCCTTCGGTGGTATCGGGTTTTCCCCAAACTCCCGCCAGACGAACAACGTCAGCTCTGCACCGTCAGTCGCTGATGCAGCGCATTCAACGTGGGCAAACGTATCGAGGAGCCGATATCGCGTGTCCTGCCAGAACAGCGCTTCGACCCAGTGATAAACCGGAATGAAATGGAAATGAATCGGTAAACCCGGCTGGTGCCCGTATCGACCGATGTAGAGATGTTTTGGCTTGAGTTGTCGCTCGATGACTTGCTGAGTTTTGGCAAGCAAACCGCCCAACTCGCCCAAGGCATCGGATGACAACTCGGCCAGCGATGTGGTTTCGACCTTTGTCCCCAGCATCAGATAGCCCGGAAGCGTGTTCGCCAGATGGTGATTGATAATCCAATGTTCGGTTTCATGAATGATGAAATGCGGGGCAATTTCCATATGCCGGAGGTCCTTAAGCAATTGAGGCCAAAGAGTAACAAAGGACTCGTCACGATGCCTGCTCAGGTCCTGCGCACCCCGGCAACGTAAACATCACCCGCGCCCCACGCGGCGTGTTTGCCTCCGCCCACAAACGCCCACCATGGGCAACAATAGTCATCACTCAGAAGGCAACGTTTGAAGAGCTTGAAAAAAACAAATCGCTCCTGGCTGAGCTGAGGTCTTCAGAAAAATAAGGATTTTTTTGCCCTCCGGCACCAGTCGCGTAGGCTGGCGCTTTTGCGCAAACAATTTGCCCCCGCAAGGACGCACAGGACTGCCCCATGAACACGACACAAGACTGGTTGGCCCGGTTGGCACGCAAGCAAGGACAGCCTGCCACTTATGAAGACTACCGGCGCAACGAGGCGCTGGAGATACTCGCTCACTTCGGCAACACCGGCACATGGGCAGACGTGAGCAATCACGCGAACGGTTTCGTTCGGGAAGTCGCCGTACGGGAACTGTGCAAGCAGCCGTCTGCCGAAGCATTAGCGGTGCTGATCGAACGGCTGAACGATTGGGTCCCGCAGGTGCGCGACCTGGCAGCGGCGGGCCTGCAACACTACTTGTCGCCCGCCCACACCCAGGCTTGGTTGTCCGCACTCGAACCGTTGATGGCATTGGCAGCGCAACGCCGGGTCGACCACAGCCAGACGCTGTCGACGGTACGCGCAATGCTGCAATCGGCGGAATGCCGGGATGAAGTGTGTGCCGATTTCTTGCATCGTCAGGGCAAAGCCGCGCGTTACCTGTTTACCCTTTTGCTGGAAAACCCTGAGGGTCGCGAAACGCTGATACGCAGTGCGCTGGCTCATCGGGAATTAACCGTACGGTTGATGGCGGTGCCGGCGAGTGCGATGTTGCCGGCGGCACAAAGTCTGCCGTTGCTCCTCGATGCGATGTCGCACCCCGGCGGCAAAATCCGCGTGCGCGTGCTGTATGCGCTGCTGCCGCTGCTCGACGATCCGAAACCGGTGCTGCGTGAAACCTTATTGGATGTGTCACCGGCAGTGCGCAATCTGGCGCTATGGGCTGCGCCTCGCAATGACGTTGACGCGCACAGCGTACTCGCCGAGCGCTTGAGTCAGCCTCTGCCCACGGCGAAACAACACTGGCTGGGCGTGATCGGCCTGACCACTGAACTCGCTGAGACCTTGCCCGAGCCCTGGCATGCCTTCGCATTGCGCTCGGCCTTTGTCACCGTGCGACAGGCAGCAGCGCGCCTGCTTCGCGATGATCAACTGCCTGAACTGTTCGCGGCGCTCGATGATCCGTCGGACAAAGTGTTTTCGGTGGTGATTGCGCAACTGGACAAAGTTGCCTGGTCTTTGTTGATCCGCGGATTGACAGCCAAACTTGACCAAGCCTGGCATGAACTCCCGCTGACGCGTCGCAACGCCATTTTCCAACTGCTCCCGACCTGGCAACAAATCGGCTACTTGTTAGGTCGCCTCGACACGGGCCGCGCCGGGCAGGCTTACTGGATAGGTCAAATCGAATGGTGGTGCGACAGGCAGTATCTGGCTGTCGATCCGGTAACACCCAAGGCCGAGCGCGAAGCAATGCGGGAAAAGATTCGGGAGTTGACGGCACAAGGACTGATCCGCTCGGGTGCCCGCTTTTCATGACCCGGTAGCCTCAACAGACTGGACTCAAGATGATCCGCCGGTTAGTGATACCAAGGATGTAGTCTGCCGGACAGGCAAGTCCGCATCCTGCTTGTCTGATAGCATCTTTGCTAGCCGAACCCACTCTGCGAGTCAGTTGCTACGACAATGGCCATTCTCTACCCTCCTCGATCCTTGCTTGCCAAAGAGCGACTCGACTATTGGAGCGAGGTGGTGTGCGCCACCTATGGCCTGACCACCCAGCGCACGCTGTCCGACACGCCATTCGATGGTCGCCTCAGCGCTAACACACTAGGCGATATTCTGCTGACGCACATCTCATCTGCGCCCATCGAATACCAGCGCAAACAGACAAATTCCGGAGTTGAGCAGTTTTTTCTTTGCCTCACCCTCAGCACCGAAGCCGAACTGGAACAACGCGGACGTCGATCGGTACAGGGTCGCGGCGATATCGTGCTGTTCAACAGTGCCGAACCCTACCAGTGTCGTTTCCCCAAGGGAGACGACCAGATCGTCATTGCGATCCCCCGCGAACGGTTGATCCAGCACTTGCCCAGACCCGAAGCCCTGGTCAGTCGCACGCTCGAGAGCCATTCGGCACTGGCAAGACTGGCCGGCAACATGATGGTTGAAGTGCTCGATACCGGCCCTCAGCAAACCCGTGCCGGCGAACGCTTGAGTGGCGCGTTGCTGGAAGTGCTGGCCACAGCTTTCGAAGGCGCGTTCAACCTCGCGGATCTGGGCCACTCCAGCCGTCATGACGCGCAACTGATGAAAGCCAAAGACTTCTTGCTGGCCAACCTTGAGGACACCGGGCTAGACCTCGCGGCCATCGCGCAAGCCATTCATGTCTCCCCGCGCGCACTTAGCCGTCTGTTCGCCATGGAGGGCACAACGGCCACTCGCTGGCTGTGGCAGCAACGCCTTCAGGCTTGCCGGGCGGCGCTGATGAAGGGCCCGTCTCGCAGTGTCAGCGAGGTCGCACTCTGCTTTGGTTTCACCAACATGGCGCACTTCAGCCGCGCCTTCAAAAGCGCTTTTGGCGTTTCACCCAGCGTCTTTTCGAAACAGCAATGACCGCTTGGCCAGTCAGGCGAAGTGTCTGGCCAGCTCAGCAAAGCGCACGATGCGGGTCATCGTCACCATGACTGACATTCGGTTGCCTGAACCATCAGGCAACCACTGACCGGATATGGAGACAGTCAATGAAAGCCTTGGTGTTAAAACAGTCGGGCCGCCCACACATCGACAGCACCTTCTCAATTGAACAGTTCGACACGGCTTACGCGTGGCTGGAATCGCGCCAGGCCAGCGGCACCGTACTTTTTCGCCTCTGAGCCGTCTGCTCGCCCCCTTCAGGAATCTCGGCATGACCCCTTCGAACGATAAAACCCTGCGCCTGCTTTTCCCCCAATGGCAAGGTGGCAACAACCCGCCTTATCATTTCGGCGCGCAACTGTTGGCCTGGCTGGCACCCGATTCGCAGGGTCCGGTGGCTGAGGTGCCGGTCGCAATGCCAAGCGAGGAGCCATTACCGATGGAGAGCGGGATCCGCGGGCGTAGCGCGTTGTTGCAACAACTGCACAGTGCGCGGGCGATTATTGATGAGCATGCACCGGATCGGATGGTCATTCTCGGCGGCGACTGTCTGGTGGATCTTGTACCGTTCGCCTACCTCAACGAGCGCTATGCTGGCGACCTTGCCGTGCTCTGGGTCGATGCACACCCCGACATTCTGACGCCCGCGAACTTCCCCAATGCCCACGCCATGGTGCTGGGCAATCTGTTAGGTGAAGGTGATGCGGACTTCGCTGCTGCAGTCAAATACCCGCTCAAACCTGCAAACGTGATGTATGCCGGCTTGATGGAAACAATGCCCGTAGAAACCGCTTTTATTGAACGCTTTGGACTGCAGCATGCCAGCGCCGCGCAATTGGCTCAGAGCAGCGAACCGGTGCTGAAATGGTTCCGATCTACCGGTGCGAAACACTTGGCCATTCACTTGGATCTGGATGTACTGGATCCGAACGGTTTCCGCTCGCTGCTGTTCGCCAATCCAGAAGCGCCACCGGGAACGTTTGACGGCGTCGCCCAAGGCAGGATGTCCATCGCCCATGTGGTGCGGCTGCTGGCCGACATTGCCGGCATTGCTGACGTTGTAGGCATCGGCATCGCCGAACACCTGCCGTGGGATGCACTGGCGTTGAAAAACATGTTGGCGCGTCTGCCGCTGCTCGGTACTGTCTGAGCCACACACCAGTGATAGCGTTTGGTGCTGTTCCTCAAACGCCGCCTCGGGCCTGACGGACATAGAAAAGCCCTGGCACCCGATGAACCTGTAGCGCTGCTGCTTCGTCCGGTCTTCATCGGGCCAAGTTGCTTTCACCGTTACCGGTTCATTTCGGGACAACGCCTACCTTTCCTCCTTTACATGGAACGACGGTCGATCCTTGTTCTCTACCGCTGAACCTACAGCGGAGGGATTGACCATGATTGCCCCTGAAACCGGTATGAAACCGGGTGAGCGTTATCGCATTGAAAGCGTGGAGCGCGCGCCGCAATTTCCTGGATTTTTCCTCGACGGCAAATATTACCTGGGCCCCGAGTTGCAAACGGCCGTGGGCTGGCTTGAAGGGCAGAATTTCCTGTATGACCAACTCGATCCCAATGGTGACCCGGTTTATCCAGACAGAATCGTTGGCACGATCAACGCGCGGACACTGGAACTGGCAGATGGGTTGCGTCTGAGCATCGAGGAAATACCGTTTCAGGCAGAAGCCGTTTCACCATTGCGTACGCTTGACGAAGCGACCGTTGAAACCCGACCACTGGCGATATCGCAGCGGCATACAGCATTAGGCTTGCGCCAGCCGATGCAACCTTCGGCGCTCCTGGTTGCAGGCGCCGCACTGCTGGTCGGGCTGTGCCTGTTGGCGATCAATCGTTCTGGCCGTCGAGTCAAATAGGCTCTGCACGATCCGGGCGGTGGCCGCTTTTCGCCACGGCCCACGATCAAAGGCTGATCACAGCGTTTGCCTCGCGCATGAAGATTTCCACGGTTTTCGGGCCGATGCCGTCGAACTCTGCCAGCCGTTTCTCGAATGCCTCGCGATCAGCGCTGGCCTCGACCATATGGCTGACCTTGCCTGCGTACTCATCGTTTAACCTGCGTGCCAAGGCGTGAAGCCGCACGGCGGTGGTCTCGTCGTAGCGCACGTAATGCGCCTCCCCGAGCATTGCGACCAGTTCACGATGGCTGCACGCAGCAAGCTTGCGCGGAGTATCGCGCCCGTGTTTATCGGCAATTACGCGATAGGCTTCGGCGGCGATTTCGGCCTGTATCCGCTTGCCCATGAGGAAACTGGCAAGCAACCATTTGAACAGTGCAGCGTCGTCGTTGTGCTTGAGTTGAATGTTCAAATCCTCGGCGCTGATCGTCTTGTTCACCGGTTATCTCCGGGGCTGAAATCGTGGGGTATTTTCGTCCGCGTGTGTGCTTGGCAGATGCTTGATCTTTAGGCCGCCGCCGGTTCCAACCGTTCAAAGCAAAGCGTTTTTCAGCAGCCTGAGACAAACCCCGAAAATCCTTTGAATTTTTTTTGTCGGCAAAACTCATTTGCGTATGAGCGTAAGGAGGAACGCATGAGCAACGTCGACATCTTCGTCATCGAATACAAACTTCACGGCCAGCCAAAGTCATTCGTCATCCGCGCCAAAAGCATGCGCAACGCTGACGCATGGCATTGGGCGAGTTGCGATGCCGGCATTGCACCGATTCCCAAACCCGGCAAACCACCGCTGAAAGTCATCTCCAAACCCCAGGCCGAGCGGTTCGGCATCACCGAGGTGAAATGGCGCGAAACGGCAATGGTGGACTGGATGGAGGCTTAGTCATGCTTAAACAGATCGGTAACACGCTGATCCGCCGTGACCACCGCGCGAGTTGCCATTGCGGCGCCGTGATCCTCGAAATCCACTTGCCCGATGGCCTGCCCACGCCGCATCGCTGCGACTGTTCATTCTGCAAACGCCGAGGCGCGATCGTTGCGGCGGTGCCGGCGGCTGACCTGAAAGTGATCCGTGGTAAGTCGGCATTGATGAAGTACAGTTTTGGCCAGCAAGTGGCCGAGCATTTTTTCTGCGGCAACTGCGGGATCTACACCCATCACCGACGCAGCACCAATGCGCAGGAGTTTGGTTTCAATGTGGGCTGTCTTGAAGGGGTCAACCCGTATGATCTGGGTGAGGTGCCTGTGGCGGATGGCGGGCCTTGGCACTCGCTGTGAAGCAAATGTCCGCTGGCGAGCAGATCAAAGCTCGCCAGCGGTTCAATGAGTAGAACCGGGATTAGCGAAAGAAACCTGCCTTATTGCACTTTCAGCTCAAGCAACTCACCGCCCTCTTTGCTCAAACGCTCCAGATACGCACCGACCTCGAGCAACTGATAAGGGAAGTAAAGACCTGCCGCAGTGGGCGCTCGACCATCGAGCCCGAGCAATCGCTCCAGCAGCATCGCGATACTCAACCCCGTGAGCGCGGCGGCGCCCGCCGGATGCACGAGGGCATGCCGAGTGTGCAACGGTCGCCCCTGGCGATCCTCGCCAAGCATTTCGATAAGGATCTCGGTCGACATCGGCCGACCCGCGCGCCGCGAAGAGCTGACACCGCTGGCGAGATTGAACTGAACATTCGGCGCATCGGTGGCGGCCGCCAGCCCTGTGACGTCGATGGACGAGAAACCGCTGCTTGCATCGGCGTACCGTCCACCGCGCGGACGCTGACATTCGAATACGAATGTCATTTTGAACGGCATGTTGATGAGGCGTGTTTAGGAATTTTTCGCGGTTGTTTAAAAGACATGTCGCGTTACCGGCTTGAGGCTACAACGCCTTGCGCCATTGCCTACGACTACGCCAGAATCCGCCGGCTTGTGCGTCTGGGGTTCGGGTTTTATCGTTTCCGGGTCACTGAAAAACAGTGATGGGGTTTGGTAGCCCGCTCTCATATGACGCATAACGTCACCTTGCGCAGATGCTTTTTCAGCATTTGTCTTATGGTGGCCATGCGCAGGGCGCCCTCGGGCGCGCCGGATTTTCCATATGGGCCGGTCTACCAACCTTCGTATGGCCACCACCTTTCGTTTGGTAGCGAAGGTGATGGCTCCTTAAGTCCCATATGGAGCTTCATCTATGTTCAAACCAACGCCGAATCCCCCAGAAACCGATCCAGTCTCACCCTACAAATTCCCAGACTCGCGAACACTCAACGACGCAGCCGAACGCGCCCTCGATTACTACCTCACGCCAGCCCAACGCATCATGGGCAGCGACCAGAAACACGCCCCCATGTTTCTGGCAAACGCCGACTACGACAGCGAGTCCCTGCTCGTTAACGCCAGCGAGTCACTCAGCTCAGCCACCGAAATGCTCTGCAACTTCGCCGCTATCCTTGACCCAGGCCACCGCAAAACTGCGCTGGGGATTGCGCAAGTGGTGATGCTGGGGGAATTGGCGGTGAATCAAGCGCTGGATAAGGTTGTGCCGGTGGATTGAGGGGTGATCCCTTTGTGGCGGTCGTCAGGTATCCGTCACAGAGGGATTAATAACAACCTAATGCGCCTGGTAACGGCCAGAAGTAAACGCTTGTTCAGTCAATTCCAGACACCCATCGATAGTGCGCCGCAGTACATAGCGGTGGTACACACAATAACTTGGGCAATCATGAAACCGAAGCCGGCTCCCAGAAACGCAAAGCCCGCGACAATCCATGGCAACCTCGCATTTACACGGAACCTCAACAACCAAGCCGAAACACTTGTACCGACGACCATCCCCGGGACAGAAAATAAATGACCCAACCCAACTAGACCGCCATCACGACCCGAGCTGGATACGATCGCCATGTAGACCAGAAGAGTGACAACCGCTGCAGCTGTTGTTCCCGTTAGAAACAGGGCCCGAGAACGTAGAATCAAGCCTGGAAGCAACATGACCACTGGCACTCCGATGAGATACCAAAAGCCTAAGTAAAGCGTGTTGCCACCAGTGGATGCGTAACCGAGAACGAGAATAATCAAAACCATCGAACAGCTTAGATCATCCCTGAACCCCATTTTCATTCCCTTGCCTCGCTTTCAACGTCGTTATTGCTGAAATAGATTAGCTGACGGCGAGGTCTTCGTTCCGTTGCCGCAAGGGGTCGTAAGCAGCCGCTCCCGAACGTCTGCCGTTGGCCGATAGCGGTTACCAGTGAGCGGCTGAAATCGGCCAATAGCTGCCATTCATAATGAGCAGTAAACCTCCCATTGCAGCCGGTCGCGCCCGACGCAGTCGATCAAAATCATCTGCTCATTCACGGTTGTGAGGGGGCGGAAAAAATCCAGACGCCTTGAAGGTCGATGTCTCAGTCCCTGTAGAGTAACGCTTCAACTACAACGCCAAACGCTGATGAGTGTTCGCGACGATTGGGGTAGTAGAGATGGTAACCGGCAAAGGGTTGACACCAATCTTCCAACACCCGCACAAGGCTACCGTCCGCAAGTTCCTTCGCCACCATGTCCTCTGGCAGGAAAGCCAAGCCACATCCCGCCACGGCCGCACGCAGAATTGGCACGCTGCTGTTGAATGTCCATTGGCCCTCGACGCGGGCCTTGAGCTCGTGGCCATCCTTTTCGAAATCCCATTGCATCAGGCTGCCGTGAGTCGGTAGGCGCAGGTTAATGCAGTTGTGCGCCGCCAGATCTCCCGGTTCCATCGGGTAAGGCCGATGCTGGAAATACTGCGGCGAGCCGACAACGGCGATGCGCAACGATGGCCCAATCGGTACGGCAATCATGTCCTTGGCCACCTGATCGCCCAGGCGCACCCCCGCGTCATACCGCTGCGCGACGATGTCGGAAAGGGCGTAATCGACGGTGATTTCGACCCTGATGTCCGGGTAGTCGGGCAGCACCTTCAGCAGCTTCGGCCAGAGAATATTGTTCGCCGCATGCTCGGACGCCTGAATCCGCACATTGCCGGCGGGGGTGTCGCGAAACTCGCTGACGGCGGCCAGTTCCAGTTCGATCTCATCGAACCTCGGTGCCATCGATTGATACAACCGCTGACCCGCCTCGGTCGGCGAGACGCTGCGTGTGGTGCGCGTCAGCAGGCGCACACCCAAGCGGCTTTCCAGTGCGCGCATGGTGTGGCTCAGCGCCGACTGCGAGACGCCGAGTTGTGCGGCAGCACGGGTAAAGCTGCCTTCGCGGGTGATGACCACGAAGGCTTGCAGGTCGTTGAGATTGGCGCGGGACATTGATGAGAACCTCTCATGAGGGGGCGCGTGATTATTCCATGAAAGCAGGTCGCACACAGATGCGCGACCCCCAGAGAGTTGATTACAAGGTACGGGCGTAGAACGTGGTCAGTTTGCCAATCGCGGCATCGACATAACGCGGCACCCAGTAGGTTTCAATGTGGGTGGCGCCATCGAGGATGAACACTTCCTTGTCGGTGGTGCCGGTGGCTTTGGGGAACGCATCCTGGGTCATGTACAGGCTGTCGGCCTTGCTGCCGGCGATCATCAGCAACGGTTGATTGATCAATTCGATATGGTCGGTGGCGTCGAAACGCATCAGGTCAATAAGGCTGCTGGTGGTGTATTTGAAGGTCGAGTTCGGGTGCGCGTGGGTTTTCCAGTAGTACTCATAGCCTTGGCGATACAGTTCGAAAGGCAGTTTGGCAATCTGCTCGTCGGTGAGGTTGGCATCCCCCGAATACAGCACCGCGCCCCCCGCTGCTTCTTGCGCGCGGGCAGCTGATGCCTGCTGCAAACGTTGCTGGATGCTGTCCATTTGCGAGTCGTTGTAGCCGTTGCGGCGTACTCGACCCGAGTTGAACATGCTCACCGTCGCCAGGGATTTGAAGCGTTTGTCGGTTTGCGCCGCCGCCAACGAATAACCACCGCCGCCACAAATGCCGAGCAGGCCCAGACGATTGTCATCCACGCCAGCGAACTGGCTGATGAAATCGGCCATGCCGTGAATGTCTTCGATGCGATACGCCGGTTTATCGATGCTGCGCGGCTGGCCACCGCTGGCGCCCTGATAGGCCGCATCGGCCGTGATGGTGATGTAGCCCTGTTCGGCGAGCCGCTGGGCATAGAGACCGGCGACTTGCTCTTTTACGCCGCCATTGGGATGCGCAACCACCACGGTCGGGTAGTTCTTCTTCGCGTCGTAGTTGGCAGGAGTGTAGACATTGGCGGCGATGTCCAGCCCGTTGAGCTTATAGCTGACCGGGTGGATGTTGACCTTGCCCGGCTCGTTCTTGCTGATCGCGCCGTCATAGGCGAGTGTGAACGGGTTCTTCTTGTAGTCAGCGGCTAACGCTTCGCCCGCCGAGAGACCGACCAATGCCGACATGAGCGTGGCTTTGAGAGTGTTTTTCACGTGAAGCTCCTGAGCAAAAAAAGGGCGGCAGTAGCAAAAGTATTTGGGTCAGTCCAGCTGTTTTTCTTTGAGGAACTGCGCGACCAGATCAGCGATCTGCACGTTGTTCAGATCCGACATGGGGAAATGGGTATTGCCGTGAATGCCAATCTCCGGCAGGTGTATCAGTCGCACATCACCGCCATGGCGATTGACCGCGTCACGCCAGAGCCGGGCCATTTTCAGGCGTGCGCGCCAACTGTCCTGAGCGGGCAGATCGACTGTCTGTTCCGGAATGTTGTCTCCGTACAGGATCAGGATCGGAATGCGCGTCAGTGCCATGAATTGCTCCATCGGCACCGCTGCGCCTTGCACCGTGTCGAACGCGCTGGGAATCGGCGCCGGCACTTCACCGTCAGCAAACACGAAACTGCTGCCCGGTTCGAACGCCACGATGGCTTTGACCTTGTCGTTCTTGATCGCCGTCAACCAGCCCGGCCCGCCACCCTGAGAATGCGTAAACAGGATGCCGGGGCCGATTTTGTCGAACAGCGCCGACACACCATCGGAGACCACGCCCATGTCAAACGGCCCGGTGTTCGGCGTCATTGCCCTGAAAAACTGCTCGCGGGTCTGGGCGTCCTGTGCCACTTGCACGCCGTTGAAGTAGCGGGGCCAAAGGCCGATGCGGAACTGGTTGAACCACAGTTGTTCGTCCGGCACAGGCTTGATGGTGGTCTCGACCATGCTGCGCCCGGCATCACCACGCCGGGGCTGATCGATCAGATAGACGCCGTAGTGGCGGCGCAGAAAGATGTTCTGAAAACCCTCGCGACCATCGGCGGTGGTTTCCCAGGTCTTGGAAAACTGACCCGCGCCGTGCCACATGACGATGGGCAGTTTTCGCGCGTCCGCCGGGATTTGATAGAAGGCGTAGACGTGGTCACCGTGGTAGGTCTGGCCGTTGGGTGTCATCGGTTGGCGCGGGTTGAAGGTGCCCGGTGCCGTGGTCATCGTTCCGCCGGCGGCGAAGCTGCCTTGTTTCTGGATCAGCAGCGGGCCTTCGGAGTGGTTCGCGCAGGCCGCCAACAGGCTCAGCAGCGTGACGCTCAGTAAATGCTTTGCAGATTTCATGTCATTTCCCCGCTGTTGCGAGCGCTTGGGTCAGCGCTGCGCTTGCCCGCTTGGCAGTCTGTGTATCGCCATGCTTTTCAAGCAGCTCGGTGACCTGGCGCAACTGTGCCGCACTTAGCCCGACGCGCAGGCTCGCCGCCATGTGCGAACGCAGTTGCGATTCCACGCCCGGGGACGCTGCCAGCGCCCCGACTGTCGCCAGTTCGCGGCTTTGCCAGTCGAGGTTGTCGCGCTCGAAAATGTCGCCGAACAGATGGGTTTGCAGGAACCGGTTGATCACCGGAGCGAACTCGAACACCGGGCCTTTGACCGGGGCGCCGGAGATTTTCGTTTGATTCGCCGTACCCGCTGCCAATAGCTCATCCCCGACCGGAGTCGCCCGGCTCGGCTCACGTCCCGGCGCATCGTCAAGGCCGCGTTGTTTGCGCGCCTGCACCACGGTCATCAATTCATTCAAGGCGTTGAGGCTGCGGGGGAAGCCGACGTAGGCGTAGAGCTGCACGAGAACTTCACGGGTTTCGCTAATGGTCAGGCCGGCATCAAGCCCTTGGTTGAGCGCCGTGTTGAGGTTGGGCATGTCGCTGGTCGCCATGAACGCCGCGATCAGTGGAATGGCTTGTTGCTGGCTCGACAAGCTGGCTGCGCTGGCGGGTGTGCTGGTCATGGTGGGCGAAGCCTCGGCTGCTTGAGTGGTGACGCTGAACATCGCCCCGACGCCAAGGCAGAGCGCCATGAGTGTGGGGAGTGCAGTGCTGTTGCGGGTGTCAGTGATCATCGTGAAGGGCTCCATCCATTGCGGGGCGCTGCGGTGTCGCTGAATCGTACGGAGGTTGGTTATGGCGATTAACCCTGATATTGCGCATGGGTTCCTGAGCAGAACTCATGAATCGACGGAGCAGTCATCGCAGAAATCCAGACGCAACCCCGCAGATTCGGGGCTTAGACGTCGACTAGTCGATTGCCCCCAACGTGCCGGGAGCGCAACTTCGACACATTCCGTAACTTCATTTACCGGCGTATTGCGCATCCGAGACCTGTTCCCCCCAAGTGACGGTCTTGCCGTCCTCGGCTTCAGCGATGGCGATGTGGGTCATGCCGTTGCTGGCCGTGGCGCCATGCCAGTGACGGGTGTTCGGTGGAATCCAGACACTGTCGCCCGGACGGATCTCCTGACGCGCGCCACCCTCTTGCTGCACATAGCCGACGCCGGCAGTGACGATCAGCGTTTGCCCCAGCGGATGGGTGTGCCACGCCGTGCGTGCGCCCGGCTCGAAGGTCACTGTGCCGCCGCCGATGCGCGCCGGCGGTTCACCTTTGAACAGGCCATCAACGCGCACCGTGCCGGTAAAGTTTTGCGCCGCGCCCTTGACCGAGGGCTGCGCGCCGTTTGGCGTGATGCGGATTTCGCCGGCGGCCTGGGACTCTGCCGCCATCAGTGACAAAGCAACGAGTGGCGCAATCAATCGGTTCATCGGATTGGTTCTCCGGTCAGACAAGAAAAGCGGCGCCGCCCGTGGCGCCGCGTTGGGCAGACTCAGAGTCCGGTCATTTTCAGTGCCGATTCCGGCAGGCGTTCACCGTGCACCTGAATCTGCGCGACCTGCTCGTTGATCACGCGCAGATCGTCGCCGGTCAATTGCAGTTCGACCGCGCCCAGATTCTCTTGCAGTCGATGGGGTTTGGTCGTGCCAGGGATCGGCACAATCCACGGTTTTTGTGCGAGCAACCAGGCTAGCGCGACTTGCGCAGGTGTCGCGTGCTTACGCTCAGCGACGACTTTCACCACATCGACCAGCGCCAGGTTGGCCTTGCGCGCTTCGGGGGAAAAACGCGGGACGAAGTTGCGGAAGTCGCTGGCGTCGAACTGCGTGTGCTCATCGATCTGACCGGTGAGAAAACCGGCGCCCAGCGGGCTGAACGGTACGAAGCCGATCCCCAGTTCTTCCAGCACCGCCAGCAGCTCCAGTTCCGGGCCGCGCCAGAACAGCGAGTATTCGCTCTGTACCGCCGTGACCGGTTGTACCGCGTGGGCCCGGCGGATGGTTTCCACACCTGCCTCAGACAGGCCGAAATGCTTGACCTTGCCCTCGGCGATCAATTCCTTGATGGTGCCGGCGACGTCTTCAATGGGCACCTGCGGATCAACGCGGTGCTGATAAAACAGGTCGATGTGATCGGTACGCAAGCGCTTCAACGACGCCTCGGCGACGGCGCGGATACGCTCCGGCCGGCTATTGGTGCCGCCGCCTCGTGCGCCGGTGATCGGGTCGATATCGAAGCCGAACTTGGTGGCGATGACGACCTGCTCGCGGATCGGCTGCAAGGCCTCGCCCAGCAGCTCTTCATTGGCGAACGGGCCATACGCTTCGGCGGTGTCGAACAAGGTGACGCCTTGCTCGTGGGCCGAACGAATCAGCTTGATCATGCTGGCTTGGTCGGCTGCCGGCCCGTAGGCCGACGTCATGCTCATGCAGCCAAGGCCCAATGCAGACACTTCCAGGCCATTGCCCAACGTGCGGTTTTTCATTATGTCACTCCGTACAGAATTCGATTAATGCGTGAGAGGGTGATCGTTCAGCCAGCCGTTCACGCGTTCCATGGTCTTGCGCTCCTGCTCACCCTCCATCACAAATCCTTCCAGCACTTTGGCCTTCGGCGCGTGCTTGACCAGCACACTGCGGCTGTTGCCCAAGCCGTAACCGCCGTGGGTGTTGAAGGGGATGAGGGTCTTGCCGGTCAGGTCGTGGGCGCTGAGGAATGCGCGCACGATCGGCGGCGCGGTTTCACCCCAGATCGGAAAACCGAGATAGATCGTGTCGTAGTCGCTGAGGGCATGAACCTTGTTCTGCAGCTCGGGCTCGAAGCCACTGTCACGCTCCTGGCGGGCCTGCTCCACGGTTTGCAGATAGTCCTCGGGGTAAGCGTGGGCCGGACAAATCTCGAACAGATCGGCACCCAGTCCACGCTGGATCAGCCCGGCAACCACACGGGTATTGCCCGAGCGCGAAAAATACGCGACCAGAATGCGCGAGCCAGAACGCGGTGTTTCACCGGCACTCTGCGTGTCGGCAAGCGACAGCAGTGGCGCGCTGGCCAATGCGGCGATCACCGTGCGCCGCAGCGGATCGTGATCGTTACTCATCGGCCGACACGCGCCTTGAGGGATTCGGGGTAGCGCTCGCCTTCGATGCGGACTTGCGCCAGCGCGGTATCAATCGCTTTGAGTTCGGCCGCATCGAGCGTGATCTCCGCGCCGCCGAGGTTTTCTTCCAGGCGATGCAGTTTGGTCGTGCCCGGAATCGGCACAATCCACGGTGCCTGCGCGAGCAGCCAGGCCAGCGCGATCTGCGCCGGTGTCGCTTGTTTCTGCGCGGCTATCTGACGGACCAACACCACCAGCGCCTGATTGGCCTGGAGCGCCGATTGGCTGAAACGCGGGACGATGCTGCGGAAATCGTCGCTGCCGTAAGTGGTCTCAGCCGTCACCGTGCCAGTGAGAAACCCCTTCCCCAGCGGACTGAAGGGCACGAAGCCAATGCCCAGCTCCCAAAGCGTCGGCAGGATTTCCTGCTCTGGATCGCGCCACCACAGTGAGTACTCGCTTTGCAGCGCCGTGATCGGCTGCACCGCATGCGCACGGCGAATGGTCTGCGCACCGGCCTCCGACAGGCCGAAGTGCTTGACCTTGCCTTCGCCAATCAAGTCCTTCACTACGCCGGCGACGTCTTCGATCGGCACGTTCGGATCGACGCGGTGCTGGTAGAGCAAGTCGATGTAGTCGGTCTTCAAACGACGCAACGAGCCCTCGACGGCTATTCGAATACGTTCGGGGCGGCTGTCCAGAGTCTGCTTTGTATTGTCGGCGCCGACGGCGAAGCCGAATTTTGTGGCGATCACGACCTGGTCGCGAACTGGCGCCAGCGCCTCGCCGACTACTTGCTCATTGATATAGGGGCCGTAGAATTCGGCGGTATCAAAGAACGTGACGCCTCGCTCAACGGCTGAGCGGATCAGTGCGATGGCTTGTTCGGTGTCCGTGGCCGGGCCATAACCATGGCTCAGACCCATGCAGCCGAGGCCGAGGGCGGATACTTCGAGTGAACTGTTGCCGAGTGTGCGTTTGTGCATGTTGATCTCCCGTTGGGCATGGGAAGAACAGTAAGCGCGCTAACGACTGAGGACTAGACGGGTAAATCGGCAAAGCTTGATGAGGTTTGCTCATCAGTCCCGGAAAAGGGGACGTGGCGACTGCCGAATGAAAGCCTGGGTCACGGTAGGCCATCACCGCTCGCACACAAAAAATCTGACACTCTCTTGACCGTCCGCTTTTGGCCGAAAGCGGACGTCCCTGAGCGGCCACTATCTGCTAGCAGTGGGCGAACAACCCGGTGGCGGTAACTGCCAGAGAGCTGGAGAAGTCAGCAGCGGATTTGCGACAGGTGTCTACTCGATTTCCAGGTTATCCAGAATCTTCCTCGGCATACACCCGCATAGCGTCGCCATTTAAACTTGCTGAATCGTTTCATCAAGTTTATAAAAAGCGCACAACTCCAAGAAAGGCTGCTGCCATGACCCCGCTCAAACTCGTTGTTGCCCTCAGCGCACTGTCCGCTGCTTCCCACGCCATGGCTTGGGATTACGTTCTGCTCGACACCGACAAAGCCGCCCAGAACTGGCAGATCACCAGCCAGCAACTCGGCATAAAAACCGACAAACCCTTCAGCGTTAGCCTGCGCACCTTGCATGGCGGTCGGCAGGAGGGCGTCAGCATTGTCGACATCGATAACGGTACGATGAAACTCTCGGTAGTGCCGACACGGGGAATGAATGTCTTGCAGGCCTCGGTCGGCAGTGTGCGCATGGGCTGGGATTCACCGGTCAAGGAAGTGGTCAACCCGTCCTTCATCGAACTCAATGGCCGCGGTGGTCTGGGCTGGCTGGAAGGTTTCAATGAGCTGGTCACCCGCTGCGGATACGAATGGGTCGGCCACCCCGGCGTCGACAACGGCGAACTGCTGACCCTGCACGGTCGAGCCGCCAACATCCCTGCGAACAAAGTCACCCTGCACATCGATGAAACACCACCGTACGCCATCACCCTGCGCGGCGAACTGAAAGAGCAGGCGTTCAAGAAGGTCGACTTCTCCGTCGCGACGGAGTTGGTCACCGAACCCGGCAGCGTAGTGTTCGCCCTCAACGACACCCTGACCAACAACGGCGACTATCCGAAGGAATACCAGGCGCTGTATCACAGTAACTTCAGCACCCCGTTCCTGGAGCAAGGCGCTCGTTTCGCCGCGCCGGTGAAGCAAGTGTCACCGTTCAACGACAAGGCCAAGAGCGATCTGCCCGAATGGCAAACCTACCGCGCCCCGACCAAGGACTACGACGAAACGGTTTACAACGTGGTGCCGTATGCCGATGCCAAGGGCGATACGTTGACCGTGCTGCATAACAAGGCCGGCAGCCTGGGCGTTTCGGTCGGCTTCAATACGCAGACACTGCCGGTGTTTTCCCTGTGGAAAAACACCGATACCCAAGGCCAGGGATATGTCACGGGGCTGGAGCCGGGGACAAGTTTTTCCTACAACCGCCGTTATCAGCGGCCACTGAACCTGGTACCGACAATCGGGCCGAAGGAACACAAGCAGTTCCGCATCAGCTACAGCTTGTTAGCGGATAAGGCGGCAGTGGATAAGGCCTTGAAGCAGGTGAGCGAAATTCAGGGTGGTCGCGAGACTGAGGTGCGGCAGACGCCGTTGGTTGATCTGACCAAGGGGTGACACCGGCCAGGGCATTGTCTGTTGCTGGGCTACTCGCAACACCAGAGACTGTTGGCTCTTGGCCGAAAGCAGGCAGCAGCCAATGCCCATGCTGGCTCGCGATCTGAACCGGCCTGACTGCTGGATTGCCGCCGGCTTCGTGCGCTGCCTGGTATGGGGTCACCTGCATCAACGCAACCCTTCAGCGCGGCCCGATCTAGCCTGGCGTGAGATCTGGCCTGAGCTGACATTCTCACGCAGCGATAAGGTCCTTGGCGACTGGCCTCGTTTCCAGACCTGATCCATCGCTAAAATCCTTTAACCCCGAGCGCAGAGAAAAATCTGTTATCCGCCCACGAAGCATCGTAATTTATCCGCCATAACTACAAGGTCGTTTGGGGATACACGTGGGAGCCTACCGTTTGCTGTTGGCCGTGCTGGTCGCTGTTTCGCATATGGGCAAGACGTTCATGGGATTCAACCCGGGTGTGGTGGCCGTGATTTCCTTCCTGCTCATCAGTGGTTTCGTGATGACTTCACTGATCGAACGCAACTACAAGGCGCCCGAGAAAGTCGGCCGGTTCTACCTCGACCGGGCCTTGCGCCTTTACCCGCAATTCCTGTTCTACTTTGTCGTCTCTTGTGTGGTGATCTATTTTCTGTTGCCCGGCACGCCACAGTGGGCCGAACTGACCTTCAGAAACATCGCCGCGAACCTCGCGATCGTGCCCCTCGGTTTCTATATGTTCGGCGCGAGCGGAACGTGGATTGTGCCTCCGGCCTGGTCGCTCGGCCTGGAGATGTGCTTCTACCTGGTGATCCCCTTCCTGATCATCTACAGACTACGGGGCGTGGCATTCGCCTTGTCCGTTGCGGTTTTCATCCCCGCCTGCCTTGGATTGATCAACACCGACTACTACGGCTACCGATTGTTGCCGGGCGTCCTGTTCATCTTCCTGTGCGGCAGCTACCTCTACAAACCCCGGATGAAGGGTTTAGCCATCGCCGCAGCGACCGCTGTGGCGGCAGCATTGATCTTTGTGGCGATCATGGCGGGCTGGATCGAGCGCCGACCGTCCAACGCCGAAGTCGCCGCTGGCATCGCGCTGGGCATCCCCGCCGTGTACTTGTTGATGAAGCTCAAGTTTCACCGAATTGACGAGTTTCTCGGGAACATCAGCTACGGCGTGTTCCTGAATCACTTCCTGGTGATTTACTTCCTGCACGGTCTCTGGCCGATCACTTCATTCGACTGGCAAAAGGTTGCGATGGTGCTGGTGCTGTCGTTCTTGCTGAGTGGTGTTTCGTATTACTGCGTCGAACGGCCGGCGCTGAAGCTTCGGCATGCACTTCGCGCGGGTGTGAAACGTCGGGCCAGTGAAGTGCGTGGTGGTGAAACAGCGGTGTGACGGCAACAGGAGACAGATCACGCCTCTAAACGTGGTCTATCCCTTGTCCACAGACACCCGCCCGGCTCTAGCCGAATACTGGCCATTCGCAGATCGCTCTTCCTGAGGCTATGATCGCAACATTCCAGCCTCTCCCGAACCCAGCCCATGCCCACTCTGAAAA
>NZ_JSFK01000029.1 GCF_000783395.1 Pseudomonas chlororaphis
GCGGTAGAAGCGGTCGAACAGTTTGCTCAGATGTTCCTGCGCAATCCCCGGGCCAAGGTTGTGCACTTGCAACCAGCACTCACCCGACTCGTCGCGGCGACGCAGACTGATCACCGATCCTTGATCGGCATGACGCACGGCATTGGCCAGCAGATTGCCGAGCGCCCGCTGCAACAGTTGCTGATCGGCAAGCAGTTCACCATGCAGTTGATTGTCCAGCCGCAGATCACGGTCATCCGCTAAGGCTTCAAAGTAATCACACAGTTCCCCGCCAACGCTGTGCAAATCCAGCGTTTGCAGATTGAGCGCGCGCTCGGCCTGTTCGGCACGGGCGAGGAACATCAGGTTCTCCGCCATGCGCTTGAGCCGCTCGAACTCTTCCATGTTCGAGGCCAGCACTTCCTGATACTCCTCGGTGCTGCGCGGATGATTCAGCGCCTGACCGTTGCTCGCCAACAAGGTGTGCAGCGGCGTACGGATCTCGTGGGCGAGGTCAGCGGAGAATTGCGAGAGACGCTGCACGCTGTCGTCCAGCCGCGCCAGCATGCCGTTGAGCGCCTGCACCGGTTCGAGCAGCTCGGCAGGCGTGCCGTTGGTGGGCAAGCGCTGATCGAGGCTGCGCAGATCGATGCCGCGCACTGCTTCGCTCAACTGCCGCAACGGTTGCAGGCCCCGACGGAGTAACAGCAAGCCCAAGGCAAAAGCGAGCAACGCGCCCAGTCCAACCGACAGGTACAAGCGCATGCGATAACTGCCGAGCATCTGCTCGCGCTCGCTCAGCACTTTGCCGGCGATGACCGTCAACGGCTCGCCGTTCGGCCCTTGCGCTTCGCCGGATAACAGCGCCAGTTCAGCACCGTCCGGCGCTTGCCACGTGAGTACATCGGGACGCTTTGGCGTTTGTTCGCGGGGGATAGCGTTCAGCGCCGGCAAATCGCGTTGACGCGGGTTGATGGCGATCACACTGGAACCATCGGCACGGCGCACCAGTAACAGGCTGTCGAGGTTACCGAGCATGTTCTGATACAGCCGTGGCCGTGCCTGCAAGGCATCGAGGCTGTCGCTGTCGGCGAGCAAGGCGCGCACTTGCTCCAGTCGTCCAAGCAATGCGAGGTCGTCGCGGTAGGCGATTTCCGAGGCCAGCGAGCGGTAGAGAAACACGCCAATCGCGCTCAACACCAAAGCACAGACCAATGCGAACGCCAGCGCCAGGCGCCAGGCGATCGACCTAGAGCGCATCGTCAGGGGCTTCCAGTTGATAGCCGACACCGCGCACGGTGTGAATCAGTTTCGGCATATACGGATCATCGACTTTGGAGCGCAAACGGCGCACTGCAACCTCGACCATGTTGGTGTCGCTGTCGAAATTCAGGTTCCACACCTGCGAGGCGATCAGCGTGCGCGACAGCACTTCGCCCTGACGGCTGGCGAGCAATTGCAACAAGGCGAACTCCTTGTTGGTCAGGGCAATGCGCTGGCCGCCGCGACTGACACGGCGGCGCAACACATCGATTTCCAGATCGGCGATGGTGTACGACTCGGCTTCGCGCATCGGCCCGCGCCGTAGCAACGTGCGTACCCGTGCGAGCAGTTCGGCGAAGGCGAAGGGCTTGAGCAAGTAATCGTCAGCGCCCAGTTCGAGGCCGCGCACGCGGTCTTCAATGGCGTCCTTGGCGGTCAGGAACAACACTGGCGTGGCGCCGCGCTGGCGGATCAGCTGCAGCAATTGCCAGCCATTGAGGCCGGGGAGCATCACGTCGAGGATGATCAGGTCATATTCCTGTTGCTCGATAAAGTAGCGCCCATCGAGGCCATTGAGCGCCACGTCCACGGCAAAACCCGACTCGCCCAGGCCCTTGGCGAGGAAATTCGCGGTTTTGGCTTCATCTTCTACGACCAGCAAACGCATGGCACACCTCGATTATTCAGACACACAGGCTAGGCGCCTTCGGCGGCGTTGCCCATTACAAACTTGTAATCAGACTGACGAGGTTCTGACGAAGAGCGGCGATTAAGGTGTCGACCTTCGCTTTTGGAGCCTGTCCATGACCGTCAAATACCTTGTAGCCAGCCTGATGATCGGCCTCAGTGGCGTCGCTGCCGCCAGTCCTGAGCTGCCGCGTCACGCTGACCTCGACCTGAAAACTGCACGGCTGCTCGCCGACACGGCAATGGCCCACTGCACCGGCACGGTGTCGGTGCTCGACCGTGGCGGCAATCTGTTGGTGACCCTGCGCGGCGACGGTGTCGGTCCGCACAACACCGCCGCCAGCCAACGCAAGGCGTATACCGCGCTGTCGACCAAAACCGCCACCCGGTTGTTCGCCGAACGTGCTCGCAGCAATCCGGAAACCGCCAACCTCAACACCCTCGATGAGTTGCTGTTGCTCGGCGGCGGGATCCCGCTGTTCCTCGGCACTGAACTGGTGGGGGCGATGGGCGTGGCCGGTTCCGGCGGCGGCGAGCAAGACGAAAACTGTGCGATCAAGGCTGCCGAAAAAACCGGTCTGGCCACTACCCGTTCCCAATAAGGAGATGCATCCATGAGCACTTTGCGCATGACCTTCGCCGCGCTCGGCCTGAGCGCTTTTTCCAGCTTGGCCCTGGCCGCCGGCAACCCGTTGAGCGTGCACGTGCTCAACCTGGAAAACGGCCTGCCGTCGCCGGGCATTAACGTGACCCTGGAAAAACACGTCGGCGAGAACTGGCAGCCTCTTGCTCAAGGCACGACCAATGAACAAGGGCGCATCGCCGAACTGTTCCCGGCCAAACAGCCTTTTGAAGCGGGTGAATACCGCGTGGTGTTCAAGACCGGCGAGTACTTCAAGAAGGTCAAGCACGACACCTTCTTCCCGGAAATACCGGTGATTTTTGAAGTGAAGCAGACCGATCAGCACTACCACATCCCGCTGCTGCTCAGCCCGTACGGTTTCTCGACCTATCGCGGTTCGTAAGCCCCACTCCTACAGGTTCTGTGGCTTGCCTGAGAAATGCTGGATGGCGGAAAACCCTGTGGGAGCCTGGCTTGCCAGCGATGGCGTCCGTACAGCAGACATCGATGTCGGCTGATGCACCGCTATCGCTGGCAAGCCAGCTCCCACAGGGGCCGGGGTGCATTGTCAGATCGTGGCCAGGGCGCGCAATCGCGCGGGGTCGAGGATTTCGATCTCGCCATACCCGAGTCCGATAATCCCCTGCCCCTGCAAATCCTTGAGGATCTGGTTGGTGGTCTGCCGCGACAGCGACAGCATCGACGCCAATTGCTCCTGCGGCAGTTGCAGCACCCGGCGTGGCGCGTCGAGTTCGCCGTAGCCTTCGGCGATCATCAGCAAGCGATGGGCCAGACGTGCCGGGGCCGGCAGCAGGCTCAGTTGTTCGAGGTTGATGAAGGCCAGGCGCAGTTTGTGGCTCATCAGTAGCGCCAGATGTCGCCAGTACACCGGCTGTTCATCGAGCAGTTTCAACAGCGCCGCCTGCGGAATATTCAGCAACGTGCACGGCCCGACTGCGTAGGCGTCATGGGTACGTGGCTGACCATCGAACAGGCAGATTTCGCCGAACCAGTGCGGCGCTTCTACCAGACTCAACAAAGCTTCCTTGCCCTGCTCACTCACCGCGCCGATCCGCACGACGCCATCGAGCACCGCGTACAAGCCGCACGGTGCATCACCACGCTGGAACAAGCGCTGCCCCGCCGTCAGCCGCCGCTCCCGCGCTGCCGCCAGCAAGCTATCCTGAAAGGGCACCGGCAGATGACTGAACCACTGGCCACTCATCAGCCGCGAACGTATTTGCATAAACACTCCTGGATTGTCGCCTGCCTGACAGAGCGAACCCTGATCCCGAGGGATGATGCGATCAACCCTACCGGAGGAACAACAATGAAAAGCCTCGTCGACCATCTCAGTCAATACGCCGCCTACCACCGTGATCCGCGCAATATCGCCAGCCACTTTATCGGCATTCCGCTGATTGTGGTGGCCGTTGCGGTGTTGTTGTCGCGTCCGGAATGGTCGCTGGGCGGCTTATGGATATCTCCCGCGGTTGTCGTGGCGCTGGCCTCGGCGTGGTTTTACCTGCGACTGGAAGTGAAGCTGGGCGTGTTAATGACCGTGCTGATGGGCTTGTCGGTCTGGGCCGGGCATGTGCTGGCGCAGCAGAGCACCATGGTCTGGCTAAGCAGTGGTCTGGCGATGTTTGTGGTCGGCTGGGTGATCCAGTTTGTCGGGCATCACTATGAAGGGCGCAAACCGGCGTTTGTCGATGATGTGTCGGGGCTGATTGTCGGGCCGTTATTTGTCGTGGCCGAGTTGGCGTTCGTGCTGGGGATGCGGCATGAGCTGAAAGAGCAGATCGAGGCGCGGGCGGGGGTGGTGCGAGTTAATCCGAATCGTGCGGCAATCTAGACTTCAACCCTGCTCGTTCCCACGCTCTGCGTGGGAACGTCGCCATGGACGCTCCGCGTCCACTGTGACGCAGAGCGTCACGGGATGCGTTCCCACGCAGAGCGTGGGAACGATCAGTTAAAGGCTGGCGACTTTCTGCCAGACCTTCGGCTTGAAGAACAAGGTCTCACCCTTGGCCAGGCCGATCAGGCTGTCGTGATCTTTCACCACTTCGGCCTCGATCAGGTCAGTCTGCCCTTCGACCTTCAACGTTACACGCGTAGTCGCGCCCAACGGCCGAATATCACGCACCTCAGCCGCGTGGTGATCCTCCAGCTCATGCTTGGACAACGACACTTCATGCGGGCGGAACAGCACGTGGTTGTCGTCGCTCAACAGCAAACGGTTCGAATCGCCGAGGAAGTGATAAACGAAATCGCTGGCCGGGTTTTCGTAGACGTCGCCCGGTGAGCCGATCTGCTCGATCACGCCCTTGTTCATCACCACGATGCGGTCGGCGACTTCCATCGCTTCTTCCTGGTCGTGGGTCACGAACACCGAGGTCAGGTTGATGTCTTCATGCAACCGCGCCAGCCAGCGGCGCAGCTCTTTACGCACCTTGGCGTCGAGAGCGCCGAACGGTTCGTCCAGCAGCAGCACTTTAGGCTCCACCGCCAAAGCACGAGCCAAAGCGATACGCTGACGCTGACCACCGGACAACTGCTCCGGGTAACGATCCGACAACCAGTCCAGCTGCACCATGTTCAGCAGTTCATGCACCTTGACCGCGATCTGGCTTTCGTTCGGACGCTGGTTTTTCGGTTTCATGCGCAGACCGAACGCGACGTTATCGAACACGGTCATGTGCCGGAACAACGCGTAATGCTGGAACACGAAACCGACGTTGCGATCGCGCACGTCGTGGCCGGAAACGTCTTCCCCGTGGAAGACGATGTTGCCGTTATCCGGGGTTTCCAGACCGGCAATGATCCGCAGCAGCGTGGTCTTGCCACAGCCCGACGGGCCGAGCAACGCGACCAGCTCACCGCTGTGGATGTCCAGGCTGATGTTGTCCAGCGCCTTGAACGCATTGAAATTCTTGCTGACGTTACGCACTTCGATCGACATGAATTATTCCTCCGCGGCGCTGGCGCGCAGGCGGTTGATACGGTTTTCGCTCCACTGCTTGAGCAGCAGGATGAAGAGCGCCAGGATCAGCAACAGGCTCGCCACGGCGAACGCGGCCACGTGGTTGTATTCGTTGTAGAGGATCTCGACGTGCAGCGGCAAGGTGTTGGTCACCCCGCGAATGTGCCCGGAGACCACCGACACCGCACCGAACTCACCCATGGCCCGCGCGGTACACAACACCACGCCATAGATCAGGCCCCACTTGATGTTCGGCACGGTGACATGCCAGAACATCTGCCAGCCATTGGCGCCGAGCAGTCGCGCGGCTTCTTCTTCCTGCGTGCCTTGTTCCTGCATCAGCGGAATCAGCTCACGAGCGACGAACGGCACGGTGACGAAGATCGTCGCCAGCACGATGCCCGGCAAGGCGAAGACGATCTGGATGTCGTGATCCTGCAGCCACGGCCCGAACAGGCCCTGCGCACCGAACATCAACACGTAGACCAGACCAGCGATCACCGGCGACACCGAGAACGGCAGGTCGATCAGCGTCACCAGCATGCTCTTGCCACGGAACGAGTATTTGCTCACGCACCACGCGGCGCTGACGCCGAACACCAGGTTCAACGGCACCGAAATCAGCACGGCGAACACGGTGAGTTTCAGTGCCGAAAGCGCATCCGGTTCAAAGATCGCGGTGAAGAAAGCGCCGAGGCCATTCTTCAAACCCTGCGATACGACGATGAACAACGGCAGTAGCAGAAACAGGAAAAAGACCAGCCAGCCAAGACCGATCAGGATTCTGCGCGAAGTGGCGCTGCCACGGCGCGCAGCGTTGGCCGAAGAGGCGGCCGCAATAGACGATTGGGACATGGTTCGCGCCTCCTTATGGGGTTTCGATGCGCCGCTGCAGCAAGTTGATCAGCAGCAACAGGACGAAGGAAACCACCAGCATCAGCACGCCGATGGCGGTAGCGCCGGTGTAATCGTATTGGTCGAGTTTGACCATGATCAGCAGCGGCAAGATCTCGGTTTTCATCGGCATGTTGCCGGCAATGAAAATCACCGAACCGTACTCGCCGACGCCACGGGCGAACGCCAAGGCAAAACCGGTCAGCCAGGCTGGCAGCAGCGCAGGTACGAGGATGTGGCGGAACACCTGCAAAGGTTTCGCGCCGAGGCACGCCGCCGCTTCTTCGACTTCACGAGGAATATCGGCCAGCACCGGCTGCACCGTGCGCACCACGAACGGCAGGGTGACGAAGGTCAGCGCCAGAGTGATACCGAGCGGGGTGTAGGCGATTTTGAAACCGAGGTCAGCGGCGAATTGGCCGACCAGACCGGCCGGCGCGTAAAGCGCAGTCAACGCGATACCGGCCACGGCGGTCGGCAGGGCGAACGGCAGATCGATCATCGCGTCGATCACCTTGCGCCCCGGGAAGGTGTAGCGCACCAGCACCCAGGCCAGCAGCGTGCCGATGATGCCGTTGATGATCGCCGCACACAGCGCGGTGCCGAAGCTCAGCTTCAACGCGGCCAGCACCCGTGGTGCGGAAATGATCGTCCAGAACTGATCCCAGGTAAGTTGCGCGGCGTGGACGAACATCGCCGCCAGCGGGATAAGCACAATCAGGCTGAGGTACACCAAGGTGTAGCCCAGCGTCAGCCCGAAGCCGGGTATGACGGGGGAGATACGACGCGACATAAAAGTCCTTGGTTAAAAAACGCGCGAAGCCCCGAAGGTAAATCCGGGGCTTGTTTATGGCTATGAAAACTTACTGCGCCTGATAAATCTGGTCGAACACGCCACCGTCGTTGAAGAATTTCGGTTGCGCGGTTTTCCAGCCGCCGAAGTCCTTGTCGATGGTTACCAGGTCCAGTTTCGGGAACTGCTGGGCGTACTTGGCAGCTACGTCCTTGTCACGTGGACGGTAGAAGTTCTTCGCGGCAATTTCCTGACCGGCCGGACTGTACAGGTGCTTCAGGTAGGCTTCGGCGATCTGCTCGTTACCCTTCTTCTCGGCGTTCTTGTCGACCACGGCCACTGGCGGCTCGGCGAGGATCGACAGCGAAGGCACGACGATGTCGAACTTGTCGGCGCCGCCATCTTCTTTCAGCGCCAGGAACGCTTCGTTTTCCCAGGCCAGCAACACGTCACCCTGACCGTTGTTGACGAAGGTGATGGTCGAACCGCGCGCACCGGTGTCGAGGATCGGCACGTGCTTGAACAGGGTCTGCACATATTCTTTGGCTTTGGCTTCGTCACCGCCGTTGGCTTTCAGGCCGTAGGCCCAGGCGGCGAGGAAATTCCAGCGCGCGCCGCCGGAGGTTTTCGGATTTGGGGTGATCACCGAGACGTCGTTCTTGACCAGATCGCCCCAGTCCTTGATGCCTTTCGGGTTGCCCTTGCGCACCAGGAACACAATGGTCGAGGTGTACGGCGTGCTCGCTTCCGGCAGACGCTTCTGCCAGTCGGCGGGCAGGGTCTTGCCGAGTTTGGCGATTTCGTCGATGTCGCCAGCCAGCGCCAGCGTCACCACGTCAGCGCGCAGACCGTCGATCACCGCACGGCCCTGCTTGCCCGAACCACCGTGAGATTGCTGGATTTTCACGGTGTCGCCAGCGTGGTCTTTCTGCCAGAACTTGATGAATTCAGCGTTGTAGTCCTGATACAGCTCGCGCGTCGGGTCATACGACACGTTGAGCAGTTCGTAATCCTTGGCAACGGCGGAACCGGCAAACACAGCACTGGCCAGCGCGGCCAAAGCGTAACGGCGAATCGACGACATGGTGAAAGCTCCTGGAATTCGGGTGGTGGCTTTTTCTTATGACTATCTGGATCGGGTGTGCCGGCTAAAGATCGCAGCCTTCGGCAGCTCCTACACACAGCCCCCTGTAGGAGCTGCCGCAGGCTGCGATCTTTTGATCTTCAACTCAGCCCGGTTGTTTGCCCGGTTGCTGCAAACGGAATTTCTCTTTGCGTTCGATCTGCACGACTTGCGCGTTATGCACAGTGATTTCCACCGCGCCGAAACGCAGATCGCGCAGAGCGCTCTGGATTTCACGCAAGATGGTGCTTTCGTCCTGACCGTCAACGCTGCGAAGGGATGCGCTCATGGTGCTGCTCCTTTGAATGGAATATGCCTGGCAGTGGGCGGCACTGCGTTCGGCGTAGGAGCAATATAAGAGAGGCGCGGATATTCTTAAAAAGACTATTTAAGAATGTTTATATAACTGAAAAACTGATCATTCCCACGCGCAGCAAAGGAATGCAGCCGGCGGCGCTCTGCGCCGCGATTTTGCTGTGGACGCGGAGCGCCCCGGGCGGTATTCCCACGCGAAATGAAGGAACAAATTCAGCCAATCACCGGAGTTCTCGCCCAATCTATCTCCTGTGCCGGAACCGGCCGCCCAAACCAATACCCCTGCCCCAGATCACATTCCTGTCCCAACAGAAAAGCCGCCTGCTCAACCTGTTCGATACCCTCGGCGTGCACCTGCATGCCCATGCTCCGGGCCAGCGCGATGATCACCCGGACAATCGCCGCGTCATCCTCATCCCACGGCAAGCCAGCAACGAAACCCTGATCGATCTTCAGCTTCTGCACCGGCAAGCGCTTGAGCCGCAACAGCGACGAATAACCGGTACCGAAATCATCGATGGCCAGGCGAATACCCAATTCGCGCAAACGATGCATCTGCTCTAACGCCACCTCCGGATCGTCCATCACCGCGCTTTCGGTGACTTCCAGTTCGAGATACACCGGATCCAGCCCGGTGTCGTGCAGCACCTGCGCCACCTGCTGGTACAACTCGCGCCGGGCGAACAACCGCGACGAAACATTGACCGCGACAAACGACAGCACCATCCCGGCCTGCTGCCACTCACACATCTGCCGACACGCCTGCTGCATCACCCACGCGTCGATTTCGGCAATCAACCCGGTGCGTTCAGCGATCGGAATGAACTCCGCCGGCGACACCAGGCCACGCACCGGATGCTGCCAACGCACCAAGGCTTCGACGCCAATCAGGCGACTGGTTTTCAAGTCATGCACGGGTTGGTAGTAAACCCGCAGTTCCTGCTGCTCCAGCGCCCGGCGTAGCTCGAATGCGATCTCCACACGTTGCTGGGCGTGGGCGGTGAGTTCTTCGGTGTACAAGGCGTAACCGTTGCGACCGCTACTTTTGGCCTTGAACAGCGCCGCATCGGCATTGCGCAACAGCTGCTCGGCGCTTAGCGCGTCGCTGGGGAACAGGCTGATGCCGAGGCTGGCGTTGATGAACAACTGATTGCCATCAATGCTGAACGGCTCCTTCAGCGCATCGAGAATACGTTGCGCCAGCGCTGCTGCCTGCACCGGCTGTGGACAACTCTCTGCCAACACCGCGAACTCGTCGCCGCCCAGCCGCGCCAGGGTAATGCCGGGGCCAAACAGTTCTTGCAGGCGCGCCGCTACTGCCTTGAGCAAGCGATCGCCGATGTTATGTCCGAGGCTGTCGTTGATCATTTTGAAGTGATCGAGATCCAGCATCAGCAATGCACAGCCGCGCTTGTGATTTTGCGCCGAGGCCAACGCCTGTTCGGCGCGGTCGCTGAACAGCAAGCGATTGGGCAGATCGGTCAGCGGGTCGTGGTGCGCGAGGTGCTTGAGTTCATGCTCGGAATCCTTGATCGCGCTGATGTCGGAAAACACCGCAACGTAATGGCTGAGCCGGCCCTGATCATCGTGAATGACCCGAATGGTCTGCCACTGTGGATAAATCTCGCCGCTTTTTCGGCGGTTCCAGATTTCACCGCTCCATTCGCCCTGCGACTCAAGGGTGGCAAACATTGCCTGATAGAAACCTGACGGATGATGGCCGGATTTGAACAGGCTCGGCTGCTGCCCAATGACTTCTTCACGCTGATAACCGGTGATCTCCATGAACGCGCGATTAACGTGCACGATCAGCCCTTGGTGGTTGGTGACCAACACCCCTTCGCGGGTGCAATCGAACACGGCCGCCGCTTGACGCAGGCGTTCGCGATCGGCGTGGCGCTCGCGCAACCGCGCACCGATTCCGAGAAACTCGCACAAGCGCGCTCGCGCTAGAAAGATCAGTCCGGCGCTGAGCGCCGCAAACACGTAACCGCTGATCAGTTGCCATCGGGCAAGATCGACGGAGTTATCGAAGAAATTGTTTAATAAATGATCAGTACCCTGCAGCCAGACAGCGGCAAGCACGAGATAGAGCAGCGCTGCACGCAAAGCATCGCGGTAAGTGGCAGGCATTCGGCTATCCATGTCCCTACAAAAAGGTTGGAATTATAGGTCAAGAAACATCCAGCGACTCTTATCTGAAAGGGCGACTGGTTTTATCTGTGTGCTTGGTGATAATGCAACGGCTGTTTTTATCTTTATCGAGGGCCCTATAGCCTATGTGGTACGAAGGTTTTCTTGGCTTGTCGGCCTGGTCTCTGGTCGCAGTCACTCTGCTGATGACCCACGTGACGATTGTTGCCGTCACGGTCTATCTGCACCGCTACTCAGCCCATCGCTCGCTGGAGCTGAATGCCGGCCTGAAGCACTTTTTCCGTTTCTGGCTGTGGCTGACCACGGCGCAGAACACCCGCGAGTGGACCGCCATCCACCGTAAGCATCACGCCAAGTGCGAAACCGAAGACGACCCGCACAGCCCGGTCATCAAAGGCCTTTCCACCGTACTTCGCACCGGCGCCGAGCTGTATCGCGCCGAAGCGCAGAATCCGGAAACCCTGCGCATCTACGGCAAGAACTGCCCCGAAGACTGGATCGAACGCAACCTCTACAGCCGCTACCCGCTGCTGGGCGTGGCGATCATGGGCGTTATCGACCTGCTGCTGTTCGGTACCATCGGCATCACCATCTGGGCGATCCAGATGATGTGGATCCCGGTGTGGGCCGCTGGCGTGATCAACGGTCTGGGCCATGCCGTCGGCTATCGCAACTTCGAATGCCGCGACGCAGCGACCAATCTGGTGCCATGGGGCATCCTGATCGGCGGCGAAGAACTGCACAACAACCATCACACCTACCCTAACTCGGCCAAGCTGTCGGTGAAGAAGTGGGAGTTCGACCTCGGTTGGGCGTGGATCAAAGTCTTCAGCTTCCTGCGTCTGGCCAAGGTTCAACGCGTGGCACCGATCGCCCACCGTGTCGAAGGCAAGGGCAGTCTGGACATGGACACCGCCATGGCCATCCTCAACAACCGTTTCCAGATCATGGCTCAATACCGCAAATTGGTGATCGGCCCGCTGGTCAAACAAGAGCTGGCCAAGGTCGATCATTCGGTACGTCACCAGTTCCACCGCGCCAAACGCCTGCTGTCGCGGGAAACCAGCCTGCTGGAAGATCGCCATCACTTGCGCATCCAGACCATGCTCGAGCACAGCCAGGCGCTGAAGGTAATCTACGAAAAACGCCTCGCTCTGCAGCAGATCTGGGTCAAGACCAGTGCAAATGGCCACGACATGCTCGCAGCCATCAAAGAGTGGATTCACGAAGCAGAAGCCAGCGGCATCCAGTCCCTGCGCGAATTTGCGGATCAGTTGAAAACCTACTCGCTGCGTCCTGCAGCAGTCTGAGACCGTTGATCGGTGCACCCGGCTCCCGGGTGCACCCTTCGGAACTTCGCTAAAAATCGCCTATCTCAAAGACACTTCGCCATCCCGGCGGGCTGTACTGTGGCCGTTGTCGAATTGCGGCACGTCCTTTGAGATCTGTGCCGATGGTCAACAACAATCAAAAAGACTCATCCTTCCCGCAGTGGCCCGAGGCCGCGCAAACCCTGATGGCGTTGATGCACGCCCAAGGCGAAGTGGCTCGTTTGAGCGAACGCGAACAGCTGTTCAGCTCCTTGCTGGTCAGCGTCAACGCCGTGCTTTGGGCCTTCAACTGGGAAACCCGGCAGGTGCTGTACGTCAGCCCCGCCTACGAACGGATTTTCGGCCGCTCCGCCGGCCTCCTGCTCGCCGACTACAACCAGTGGCGCGACAGCATCTACCCCGACGACCTGGAATACGCCGAACGCAGCCTTGCCGAAGTGCTGCACAAAGGTGCGGTGGAAGATCGCGAATACCGGATCATTGCCGCCGACGGCCAGGTGCGCTGGCTCAGCGACAAATGCTTCATCAACCGTCAGGACGAGCCGGGGCAACCGGTAATCATCGTCGGCATCGCCGAGGACATCACCGACAAGAAGCAGATGGAAACCGAGCTGCATCGTCTGGCGACCACCGACGTACTGACGCAAAGCAGCAATCGTCGACACTTCTTCGAGTGCGCCAACCGCGAGTTCGAAGAAGCGCGTGTACAGGGCGCGCAAATGGCCTTTCTACTGCTGGATATCGATGACTTCAAAATGATCAACGACACCTACGGCCACCCGGAGGGCGATAACGTGCTGCAGCGGATTGCCGAGTGCGGACGCGGCTCGTTGCGCCGGGGCGATCTGTTCGGGCGAATTGGCGGGGAAGAATTTGCAGCAGTGTTTCCGGGCTGTGCGCCGGACATGGCCATGCAGGTGGCTGAGCGGCTGCAGCAGGAGATTCAGCGTCTGAGCTTCAGCCATGACGGCCAGACGTTCGGCATCACCGTGAGCCAGGGGCTGACCAGCCTTACCGGAGAAGACGAAAGCCTCGACAGCCTGTTCGCCCGAGCGGATGCGGCGATGTATGAGGCTAAACGGCAGGGCAAGAACCGGATTATCTCTGCCTGATCCCCGTCCTCCCGCCTCAACACAAACCCACTGTGGGAGCGAGCCTGCTCGCGAGAGCGTCGTATCAGACAATGATGTGCTGAATGACAATCCGTCTTCGCGAGCAGGCTCGCTCCCACATTTGGAATATTGGTGAGCCGGGTCATTTACGCATCCGCATCAACTCCGGCAGCCCAATCTTCAGCAACCGCGCCGTGCGGCTCTTCGCCAGTTCCTCAACGCCCTCATGCTCGGTCAAGCGGGCCATCTGCGCCGCCATGTTCATCACCAGCGCCTCACGGGAATACACCCCGCCGCCGAGCTGGTAGACCGAGGCAATCAGCTCACGCAGCTCCAGCGGCAATCGCCAGCGGGTACGCAGGGCCGAACCATACGCCGCGCCAAATTCCGCCAGCGCCTCGCCGACTTCCTCCAGCTCATCCAGCGCACCGCCGGCCTGCTGCCATTCCTGTAAGCAACGCAGCAGCGCCAGATCACCCAAGCGATGGAGCATGCCCGCGCAGTAACAGCGCTCCTGGTCCAGATCGAGCAGGCGCGCCAAGGTGCGCGCGTATTCAGCGGTGTGCAGCGACAAGCCCCAGTAACGCTCGGCGTAGTCCGCCAGACAAGGATCGCTGAGCTTGGCGCTGCGCTTGAGTGCCAGCCCCAGAATCAGGTTCATGCTCTGCCCGGTGCCCAGGCGATGCAGGGCTTGAGCCAGCGTTTGAACCGGTGCGCCGTGGTGCTGAGCCGCGCTGTTGGCCGCAGCGATCAACACCGCCGTGATCTGCGGATCGGTTTTGATCTCATCTTCCAGCAGCTTCAGATCAAGGCCATTGGGATTGAGGCTGCGCTTCACCGCCACCTGCACATCCGTCATCAACGGCGCGCCGTCGGCCTGCTCGCGGCGGCGTTCAAGGAATATCGACAAGGTCATGCCCGGTGCCAATGCCGGCACCTCACAGAACACTTCTTCACCGGCATTCAGCAGTAAACCCTGCAAACGCTCGGTCAGGCTTTCCATATTCAGCGGCTTGGTCAGGTAGGCCGTGGGCGCTAACGGAATCGCTTCACGCACACTGGCGCTGTCGTTGCGGCTGCTCATCAGGATGAACGGCAACGGTGGGTTGCGTTTGCGCTGACGAACACTGCGCAGCACGCTCAAACCGTCGATGCCGGGCAACTCCCAATCGACGATCGCCAGGTCATAAGGCACTTCACTGAGCAATGACAGGGCTTGCTGCCCGTCGGCGCACAAGTCTATCCGCGCATCGCAACGCACGTTCAGGAGCACTTGTTTGAGCAGGTCCCGGGACCACGGATCGGCCTCGGCAATCAGCACTCGGGGTACGGCGGGTAAATCAACGGCAGTCATGCGCGCTCTCCCTTGCAATGCCTGAACCTTAGCCAATGCTGGCCTTTCGATACAGCGCAAAAGCAATTGATATGTTCACGGGACGAAAAAAACCCGCCGAAGCGGGTTTTTTTGTCTATCCGATCACACAGTGCTCGGCTTACAGCTCCGAGAAGCACTCTTCGATGATCGCCAGACCTTTATCCAGTTGCTCGTCCGGCGAAGTCAGCGGTACCAGGACGCGCAGAACGTTGCCGTAGGTGCCGCAGGACAGCAGGATCAGACCCTTGTCGCGCGCCTTGGCCACAACGGACGCTACTGCTGCAGCGTTCGGCTTGTGGCTGTCGCCGTTTTCGAACAGCTCGACCGCGATCATCGCGCCCAGGGCTCGGACTTCGCCGATCACCGGGTACTTGGCCTGGATAGCTTTCAGGCCAGTGACCAGACGCTCGCCAACAGCCTTGCAGCGGTCCAGAAGTTGTTCTTCTTCGAACACTTCCATCACCGCCAGTGCAGCGGCGCAAGCGATCGGGCTACCAGCGTAAGTGCCGCCCAAGCCGCCTGGAGCGATGGCGTCCATGTATTCGGCCTTGCCGCACACGCCGGCCAGCGGGAAGCCGCCAGCGATGGATTTGGCGAAGGTGGTCAGGTCGGCAGCAACGCCCATCTGTTCCATGGCGAAGAAAGTGCCGGTACGACCGGCGCCGGTCTGTACTTCGTCAGCGATCAGCAGGATGCCGTGCTGGTCGCACAACGCACGCAGACGCTTCATGAATTCCTTCGGCGCAACGTAGAAACCACCTTCACCCTGTACAGGCTCGATGATGATCGCGGCGATGTCTTTCGGCTCGGCGTCGTTCTTGAAGATGCGCTCGATGGAAGCGATCGAATCGTCGATGCTCACGCCGTGCAGTTCGTTCGGGTACAGCGCGCGGAAGATGCCGCCTGGCATCAGGCCCATGCCGGCCGAGTACGGCACGACTTTACCGGTCAGGCCCAGAGTCATCATGGTGCGACCGTGGTAGGCGCCGGTGAAGGCGATCACGCCGGCGCGACCAGTGGCAGCACGGGCGATTTTCACGGCGTTTTCCACGGCTTCGGAACCGGTGGTGACCAGCAGGGTTTTCTTGGCGAAGTCACCTGGCACCTTGGCGTTGATTTTTTCGCACAGCTCAACGTACGGCTCGTAAGCCAGCACCTGGAAGCAAGTGTGAGTCAGCTTGTTCAGCTGTTCGGTCACGGCGGCGATGATTTTCGGGTGCACGTGGCCGGTGTTCAGTACAGCAATGCCGCCGGCGAAGTCGATGAACTCACGACCTTCAACGTCAGTCACGGTAGCGTTCTTGGCCGACTCAGCGAAGATCGGGTGAATCTGGCCAACACCACGTGGAACAGCTGCGGTACGACGGGCCATCAGTTCAGCGTTAGTCTTGCTCATTACAGTCCTCATTCGCCACTCATCGGGCGGCGTGGTTCAAGGATTAAGCGGGAGAAATCGACGGTGGCAGCATGCGATGATCGACTGCCACGGCGTTCCTGGCCGCAGAGAAAATTCCGGTTTGAAACCACGCAAAGGGACAGCGCTCTCGTGCCCTTTGCGTTTGCAGCGATCCTTGTCCGAGCTTAGATGCCCAGGCAGAGGTATTTGATTTCCAGGTAATCTTCGATGCCGTACTTGGAGCCTTCACGGCCCAGGCCCGAGGCCTTGATGCCGCCGAACGGCGCGACTTCGTTGGAGATCAGCCCGGTGTTGACGCCGACCATGCCGTATTCCAGCGCTTCCGCGACACGGAACACTCGGCCCAGATCACGAGCGTAGAAGTACGAAGCCAGACCGAACTCGGTGTCGTTGGACATCGCGATCACTTCGGCTTCATCTTTGAAGCGGAACAGCGGCGCCAGCGGACCGAAAGTTTCTTCCTTGGCCACAGCAGCATTTTTCGGCACGTTGGTGAGGATGGTCGGCTCGAAGAAGTTGCCTTCCATCGCCTTACCACCCGCCAGCACGGTGGCGCCTTTGGAGACTGCGTCAGCGATGTGCTCTTGTACTTTGGCCACGGCTTTTTCGTCGATCAGCGGGCCTGTGGTGGTGCCGTCTTCCAGACCGTTGCCGATCTTCAGTTTGGCCACGGCCACTTTCAGCTTCTCGGCGAACGCGTCGTAGACCGAATCCTGGATGTACAGACGGTTGGCGCAGACGCAGGTCTGGCCGTTGTTGCGGTACTTGGAAATGATCGCGCCTTCGACGGCCTTATCCAGGTCCGCGTCGTCGAACACGATGAACGGCGCGTTGCCGCCCAGTTCCAGCGAGACTTTCTTGATGTCCTTGGCACATTCCGACATCAGTTGACGACCGATTTCGGTCGAACCGGTGAAGGACAGCTTGCGCACGATCGGGTTGCTGGTCAGCTCGCTGCCGATGTCGCCGGCGCTGCCCGACACCACGCTGAACACGCCCGCAGGAATGCCCGCGCGCTGAGCCAGTTCGGCCAAGGCGAAAGCGGAGAATGGAGTTTGCGAAGCAGGCTTGAGCACCATGGTGCAACCGGCAGCCAGCGCTGGACCGGCCTTGCGGGTAATCATCGCCGCCGGGAAGTTCCACGGAGTGATCGCGGCGGTCACGCCGATTGGCTGCTTGATCACGATCAGACGCTTGTCTGGCTGGTGACCCGGAATCACGTCACCGTAGATGCGCTTGGCTTCTTCGGCGAACCACTCGATGAACGAAGCGGCGTAAACGATTTCGCCCTTGGCTTCGGCCAGCGGCTTGCCCTGTTCGAGGGTCATCAGGCGCGCGAGGTCGTCCTGGTTCTCGATCATCAGTTCGAACCAGCGACGCAGCTTGCCGGCACGCTCTTTGGCGGTCAGTGCACGCCAGGCCGGCAGCGCCTTGTCAGCGGCTTCAATGGCACGGCGGGTTTCGGCAGCGCCCATTTTCGGCACGGTACCGAGGATTTCGCCGGTGGCCGGGTTATTAACCTTGATCGTCTGACCGTTGTCCGCATCGACCCAAGCGCCATCAATGAAGGCTTGCTGGCGGAACAACAGGGTGTCTTTAAGCTGCATGTCGGCTTTCCTTAACAGCACCGCGGCCTGCGCGGAGCAAATTATGATTGTAGAAAGGCGCCTCGCAAGGCTGCCGTCAGGGAAATCAGTGACCGGGTGTGGCGCATCAACCGTGCACGATTCGAAACACCGGCGCTTCAACGCCCGGTCAACGAGCGTTTGAAATCTCAAACGGATCGTAGGATCAAAGGGGTTAAAGGACAATAGGTCGTTCGAAAAAAAGAACAAAAACGCCGCGTTTGTGGAATTTTTCAGATCAACGAGCCAAAAGCCTCAGCCGCAGCAAAACCTTAGATCAACCCTGCCAAAGCGCCAAGCGAGGGTTTTGCAGGACGTTACAGCTTTATGGAATGCAGCGATTTGCGCCGACACGCGCACTGACAATCCGCGCCAAAAACCAGCATGGACGCCCCGAGCCGACGTAGGTATGATGTCGCCCGCTGCACCAGTAGCTCAGCTGGATAGAGTACTGCCCTCCGAAGGCAGGGGTCGTGGGTTCGAATCCCGCCTGGTGCACCATTGATTTAAACGAGAAAGCCCCGGACTGTGATGGTCCGGGGCTTTTTTGTGGGCGACGCCAAGGGGTTGGAACGACGTCACTCCGTCGTCCAGTCAAACTCATCGTAATCGTCGTCGCCCTCTTCTTCCTCAACCTCCTCTTCGAAAACCTCGTTTTCATCAACGACATCCTCCTCCGGCTGATTCAGCAGAAATTCCTTACGCGCTTCAGTAATCGCTCGCCGCATCTCTTCGCCCTTTTCCGGGCAGTTGAGTAACTGGGCGATGCGGTCAATTTTTGCTGCCACGTTGTCCTCCAGCGCATTGGCAATAGCCCGATAGTGCGCGTTTTTGCGGGGTAATGCCAAATGGCTGGGGGATCAGGCGGTCATTTTTTCTGCAACTGTTCGAGTCGGGCGTCGAGATCGGCGTTCGGGTAGCGTTTGTGCAGGTTGTTGAACAGGCTATCGGCGGCTTGTGACTGGCCGGATTCGCGCAGGCGCAGGACTTCGCGCAGTTGCGCGTCGAGGCCATTGACCAGCGCGGCGGCGCGTTTGCTGAGTTTGGTTTCATCGGCGCTGATCGCTTGATCTTGCATCGGCGCGGCCATTTCCATCATCGGCACAGGTGCAGGCATGGCGCCGGCCGGGGCGGACAGTCGGTGCAGTTGCGCTGAGTCCGTTTCGGTCATGGGTACGGCAAGTTTGGGGGCCGGGGCGAAGTCGAATTGCGCTTGCGGCTCGGGGGCGCGCTGCACCAGCGACAACATCAGAGCGACGCCCACAAGACTGGCGAATGCGACTTGCCAGCGTGGTTTGCGGCAAGCGTCCAGCCAGCGTTGCCACAGGCTTGGTTTCGGCGCAGGGGTTTGACGCTGCGCAGCGTTGAGGATCAACGCATCGAGGTGCGCTGGCGGTTCGGCATTGTGCTGTTCGCGCACATGTTTGATCAGCGGATCTTCGGGTGTCTGGCGGGCGTCAGTCATGTCAGTACCTCCTCGGCCAGCAGCCGACGCAGTTTTTGCTGGGCGTAGCGCAAGCGGCTTTTGACGGTTTCCAGCGGCGTTTCGGTGAGGCTGGCGATTTGTCCCAGGTCGAGGTCACCGTGGGCGCGCAGCAGGAATACTTCGCGCTGGTCGGCGGGTAGGGTTTGCAGGGCGCTTTCCAGGCGCTGGCTGTCGCGACTGAGGCTGAGCAGTTGTTCGGGATCGTTCGTTTCGTCACTGACGGCATGTGCCTCCTCGTCGTAGCTGTCATGCAACGGCTGTCGGGCGCCGTGTTTACGCCAGTGATCGATCAAGCGATTGCGGGCGATCTGGAACAGCCACGTACGAAAAGTCGCCCGGCCTTGTGGCTGACTGCTACTGCGGATCAGGCTCAGCCAGGTCTCCTGAAATACTTCGTCGGCCAGTTCCGGTTTGCCGCTCAATCCGAGCAGAAACCGGTACAGGCCTTGGCGATGGCGCGCGTACAAGATCTCGAACGCGGTGCCGTCGCCCTCGCGATAACGCGCCAGCAGCGATTCATCGCTGCTGGCGGTTGAGCTGTCTGCCGAGGCAAACAGCTGGCTGATAAAGCCTTTCAGACGACTCACTTATTCAATCCGTCGTTCAGTGGCCAGCGCGTTAGAAGCGCTCGATGTGCGCAGACTTTGCGCCAATTCAACCAGTTGCACGAACTCGTTGCGCAGGCCGAAGCGGTCATCGCCACGTGCGCCACGTGCCAGTGTTTCCGTATCTTTCAGACTGAAGTCGCCGGTATAACGACCGTCCTTGAGTTGCTGGGAGAATGCAGCAACGGCAGCGGCAAAGCGCAGGTCTTCGCTGGCAGGCGCGACCTGATTGGCGATCGGCCGCTCGATCAGCAGACTTTTCCCACCGTCAGGAAGTTGATAACGCACACGCAGCATTGCCAATTCTCCGTTCTTCCCGGAAACAACCGGCTCCGACTTAGCGTAACGCAGCGGCTCCAGCCAGCCCTTCTCACCCGCCGGAACAATTTCGTACAGTGCAGTCACCGTGTGTCCTGCACCGATCTCGCCGGCATCGACCTTGTCATTGCTGAAATCCTCACGCTTCAACGCGCGGTTTTCATAGCCAAGCAGGCGATATTCGCTGACCTGCGCCGGGTTGAATTCCACCTGCAATTTGACGTTTTTCGCCACTACGGCGAGGGTCGAACTCAACTGATCCACCAGCACTTTGCGCGCCTCGCGCAGGTTGTCGATGTAGGCGTAGTTGCCGTCGCCGGCGTCAGCCAGTTGTTCCATCAAGTGTTCATTGTAGTTATCCACACCGAAACCCAGGGTGGTCAGCGAGATGCCGCTTTTGCGTTTATCCACAGCCATTTGCTTGAGGCTGTCGAAGTCGCTGACGCCGACGTTGAAGTCACCATCGGTGGCCAGGAGGATGCGGTTGATGCCTTTGGGAATGAAGGCCTGCTGCGCCATTTGGTAGGCCAGTTCGATACCGGAGGCACCCGCGGTCGAACCGCCGGCAGTCAATTGCTCAACGGCTGTACGAATTTTCGCTTTTTCGCGTCCGGAAGTCGGCTCCAGCACCACTCTCGATTCGCCGGCATACACCACCAACGACACGCGATCCTGATCGCGCAATTGATCTACCAGCAATTTCAGCGTGCTTTTGACCATCGGCAAGCCTTCGCGGCGATCCATCGAGCCGGACACATCCACCAGAAACACCAGATTGGCCGGGGCCAGTTCCGCCACCGCCCGGTCAGATGCCTTGATGCCGATGCGCAGCAAGCGGGTGTGCGGGTTCCACGGAGAGGTGGCCAGTTCAGTAGTCACGCCAAACGGCGAGTCATCGCTGGGCAGTGCGTAATCATAAGGGAAGTAATTGACCATTTCCTCCAGCCGCACCGCGCCTTCCGGTGGCAGTCGGCCTTGATTGAGCAAGCGGCGGACGTTGGCATAAGCGCCGGTGTCAACGTCAGCGCTGAACGTTGAAACCGGGGTTTCGGCAACGCTATGGATCGGATTGTCGGCCAGTTTTTGATACTGCTCACGTGGTTCGTCACGGTAGCCCTGTGGATAACTGTCTGCAGCCGGCATCGCCGCGAAACTGGCGACGGGCGCAGGATAAGCCATGCGCTTGGCCATCGCCCCACCGGTCATGACCGCTTCCTGCTGGACCAGCACCTCAGGCTGCGCAGGCGCGGGCACAGCAGCGGAATCGGGTGTGGACGAAGCACCGCAACCGGCGAGCGCCAGCAGCACAGCAACCGCAACAGGACGCAAAAGAGCAAGAGACATGGGGGCTGACCTCGGGATGAAATTGATCATTCATCCACTGAGACGGGCAGCCCTTTCAGTTCGGGTTAAGCGCCGCTAAAAAAATTTCAGCGGTGATAACGCCGCACCGCACTGCTGTTACGCAGGACATGGCCTTTGATTTTTTCCATCAGCTCGGCGCGGGTCAAACCGGCCGGCAGGGCATCCGGGGCCAGATCCAGTGCGTAGATCTGAATGATGTAGTGGTGCGCACTGTCGCCCACTGGCGGGCACGGCCCCATGTAATGGGTGTTGCCCTTGCTGTTGGTGCCGCCGACACCTTCGAATGCGGATTTGGCGCCGACGCCCGCTGCGATCTGGTGCGTGGTGGCTTTGATGCCGTAATGAATCCAGTGATCGACGCCCAGGCCTTTCTGGCCGTCCGGGTCGTGCATGACGATCGCGTAGCTCAGGGTGCCGGCTGGTCCTGCGTTCCAGCTCAGGGCCGGCGACTGATTCTTGCCGCCGCAACCGGGCGCATCGCTGGCCGCTGCCGAGGTGAACAGGCGGTTATCGGAAACACCCGGGATGCTCAGGGTGAAACGCTCCTGGGCCTGCGCCGGAAACTGCACGCAAAGGGTGACGGCGAGGGCCGCCAGCCAGGGGTTGAGAGAGGTCAATCGGGTCATTCCGGGAGCACCTTGTGCAGTGGGGCCGTCGTCGGCCTGCAAACTATAGCTGTACCGTTCGTGCCGTGGCAGTGGCAAATGGCTGAACCTCGCACCGATGCACAAACTCACAAGAGAAATGCCCGCGAGGAAGTCGAACATGTCCCTGCACCGCGTCGCCCGTTTTGCCGATGTCCCTCAAGACCGTGGCCTGCAGGTTGAAATCGGCGACTGCAAGATTGTGCTGTTGCGCGTCGGTGAGCAGCTACGCGCCTTTCAAGGTGAATGCCCACATGCCGGGGCGCCGCTGGCTGACGGTGCGTTGTGTCACGGACGGCTGATCTGCCCGTGGCACAAGGCTGCGTTTCGGGCGGAGGATGGCGCGTTATGCGAGCCACCGGCCCTCGATAGCCTCAAGCGTTACCCGCTGGAACTGCGTGGCGATGAGGTTTGGGTCGATGAGCAACCGTTGGCGGATCCGCATACACCGCCGGCGGATGATCCGCGCGCGTTCGTGATTGTCGGCGCGGGTGCCGCCGGTACGGCATGTGCGGCGGCGCTGCGGGAGAAGGGTTTCGGTGGCCGCATCGTCATGATCGACCGCGAGGCCGATGCCGGTTACGACCGCACGGTGCTGAGCAAATTTGTCCTCGCGGGGAAAATGCCATCCGAGGAAACGCCGCCGCTGCGAGATGAAATCTTCTATAAAGAGCAGCGCATCGAGCGACTGGAAAACGAAATCGCCGTGCTCGACGCCGCGAACAGGATTTTGCACCTGAGTGATGGCCAGACACTGCGCTACGACGCAGCCGTGCTGGCCACCGGCGGCGAGCCCCACCCGTTGCAATTACCCGGGTCTGAGCTGCCACAAGTCTTCGTATTGCGCTCAAAAGCCCAGGCCGAAAGGATCATGAGCGCAGCCCGTCCCGATCAACGCGCAGTGATCATCGGTGACAGCTTCATCGCCCTTGAATGCGCTTCGGCTCTGCGCCAGCACGGCCTCGACGTCACCGTACTCGCCCGTCACGCTATCCCCTTCGCCGCTCAATTCGGCGAAGCCGTGGGCAAAGCCATTCGTTCATTACACGAACAACATGGGGTGAAATTCATCGATGATCATCAGGCCACAGAGATCATCGGCGACGGCAAAGTCGAGGCCGTGCTGCTTGACAATGGCCTGCGGCTTTCAGCCGACCTGATACTGGCGGGGATCGGCGTGCATCCGGCGACCGAAGCGTTCGCGTCACTGCCAAGAGAAAAGGATCAGTCATTGCGCGTCGATGACGGCATGTGCTTGAGCGAAAGCCTGTGGGCCATCGGCGATATCGCCACATTCCCGCTGAACGGCCAGTTGCAACGCATCGAGCACTGGCGACTGGCCCAGCAGCACGCACGCATCGCCGCTGCCAACATGCTCGGTGGCGACGAACATTACCTCGATGTGCCGTTCTTCTGGACCTGGCATTTTGGCAAGAATTACGACTACCTCGGCCACGCCGAACACTGGGATGAAGTCGAGTTTCTTGGCGACCCCGAACAACCGCCGTTCATTGGCCTGTTCGGTAGAAACGGTGTGCTGGTCGCTGCGGTAGCGTGTGAGAAGGAGCGTGCGATGGCGCTGTTGGCTGAGCGTATGAAACAGCCGCTGCCAATGGAAGAAGCCTGGGCACTGGTCCAGATTTGAACACCGAACTTGATCGTTCCCACGCTCCACGTGGGAATGTGGCCGTGACGCTCCGCGTCACTGGACGCGGAGCGTCCCAAGAGGCGTTCCCACGTGGAACGTGGGAACGATCAATCAGCGGGGAAGGGGTTCGCGATTGTCATCATCTTCAGCATGCAGAAAAATCACCCGTGGATGTTCCAGCGGTGCCAGCGGCGGTGGCAATTCCTGCTGCTGAACCGGCCAGAAATGCGTCACCACGTGGCTGATATCGCCTTCCTGATCGTTGTGAATGGTCATCACCCCGGGCGTGCGCAGTTTCTGAAAGCGGTCATCGCAAAGTTTGAAACTCTTGCTCAACCCTTCATCGTCGATCACCGGCGAAGGCAACCGGCGTTGAGCGAAGCTGCGACTCTTGCGCTGTTGATAACGCGCCCAGGAAATCAGAATCACCGCGTTGACCAACGCCACCCACAGATATATCTGCAACGTGCCCAGCGCATCGAATGCCGAGTTGTCGATGAGCGGCCCACCGGCGTGGGTTTCAATCAGCGGCCACAACCCGCGAATCAGCAGAAACAGCAGGCCGACCCACGCCACCACGGTAAGAATCACATCGACCACGACCAGGAACGGCCGCTGGCGGGTCCGGATGATTTTCATTTGATGACCTCCTCTTCGTCGTCGCCGATCGGTTTGATGCCGCGGTCCGGGCTGACCCACCGCGCGCGTTTCTGATGTTGGCCGAACAAGACTTTGGGGAAGCTGACCAGGGTGGTCAGCAAACTGACAAACCAGAACGCGATCGGGTACCACACCACCCAGAACATGGTTTTGCCCAACCCCGGCTCGTAGCGGCGGTCAATGATGATGCTGACCGCGAACTGCACGAGGCAGACGAAGGCCAGCAGCAACCCGGTAAACGCCGGTGGCATCAGGTGATCCACCGCGATGGCCTCGGGCATGACCACAAACTTGCCCACGCCCCAGAAGATCACCGACAACAGGAAGGTGAACGCCCAACCGGTCGACAGGCAGTATTCGAACAGCAGCGGCCACAGATACCGGTGACGGTACTGCCAGATGCCACGAATGTTCTTGAACAGCACTTCGGCGCCGCCCTGAGCCCAGCGCAAACGCTGCTTCCACAAACCACCGAGGGTTTCCGGCATGAGGATCCAGCACAACGCACGCGGCTCGTAGAAGATGCTCCAGTGATCGAGTTGCAGCTTCCAGCTGATATCGATGTCTTCGGTGATCATGTCCGGGCTCCAGTAACCGACCCGGTTCAGCGCGCTACGGCGGAACGCAACAATCACACCGGAGACGGTGAAAATCCGCCCGAACACCCGTTGCGTACGCTTAATGAGCCCGATGATCGAGGAGAACTCGCCGACCTGCACCCGCCCGACCAGCGTCGAGCGTGTGCGAATCCGTGGGTTGCCGGTCACCGCGCCAAGACGTGCGTTATCCAGCATCGGCGCGACCAGATACGCTGCCGTGTTCGGCGCCAGCAGCGCATCACCGTCAATGCACACCAGATACTCACTGCGCGCAGCGATCGCCCCCATACGCAGGGCCACAGCTTTGCCCTGGTTTTCCGCCAGATGCAGCACGCGCAGACGCGGGTCTTCCTTGGCCAGCGCATCGAGCACTTCGGCGGTGTTGTCCTTGGAGCCGTCGTTGATCGCGATGACCTCGATGTTCGGGTAATGCTGGGCCAGCGCCGCGTGGATCGTATCGGCGGCGTTGTCACCTTCGTTGTAGCAAGGGATCAGGATCGAGATCAGCGGTTCGCCTTCCAGTGGCGGCGGCAAGGTATCGTCCTTCCACGGCCAGTGGCGCTCCCAGTGCAACCAGAAATACAGGCCACCGGCAATCCACAACCCGGACATGAACAGCGGGTAGAAGAACACGAAGTCCATCAGGAACTGCCCGGTGACCAGGAAGATCAGGCCCAGTGGCACGCCGAGGACGAGCGCCAGAACAAGCAGGGCTAACAGTCTATCCAGCATGTTATGGATTCCATTTGTTGGAGAGCGCAGGCCTTACGGTTTTCAGGTCCGGCAGGTTGTCGAGGAAGTTGTCCGGGTAGTAACCGAAACTGGTCGCGCCCTGACGCTTGAGACGGCCCATCCAGTCCGCCAGAAGGGCACCGTCGATGTCGGCCTGATCCTTCTTGGTCCAGTCGCGTGCTTGCAATTCGAACACCGTTCGATCCAGTGCGCCGGGGCGCTTTTTGACCGTGGCCACAAGCGCTTCCAGCCACGGGCCGGACTCGGCCAGGGTCTGTTTTTCCATCAGCGGCATGGCCATCGGTGCCGTCCAGTCGTAGGTCACGAGGAAGTCATCGAGGTTCTGTGCGTACCATGCTTCGCTCTCGGGATTGAGCATCGGCTCGGCGAAGATATTGCGCGCGGTCAGCACCTGCGGGCCGCGAATCGCACGAACTTTGGCGGTCAGCTCGTTGGTGAAGTCGATGAGGTATTGGCTCTTGAAGCGAGTCCAGCGCTGCATCGCAGCCGGATCGTCGCGCAATGCGGCAATCGAACCCGGCAAACCGTGGGCAACGTAGGCTTTCAAGGCTTCAGGACCGGCATCTTCAAAATCCGACAGTACCGCGTCGTCGTGGTAAAGAATGCCGTTGACCGAGGTCAGGCGCGCGACGTCTTCGTAGATTTCACCGATGATCCGTCGCACTTCAGGATCGAACGGCGACAAGCGTTGGTACTGATCCGGATCCACCGAGGTGATGCCGGTTTTCGGGTCCCAACGGGTCACGCGTGGCAGTTTCGAGTCGAGACCAAAACTCAGCACCGGCATCCACGCGAAGACCTTCACGTTAGCGCGGGTACGTAGTTGCCAGGCGACGCGGTTAAAAATATCCGCACGCACCGGCAAGTGACGGTTGGGGAAATACAGCGAATGCACCAGGCCATCGCCCTTGGGATCGGCGAAGGCTTGCAGGAACACCGTGTTGGCGCCCAAGTCAGCGATGCGCTGCACCAGTTTTCCGAGGTTGATGTCCTGCTGCGCCGGATTCGGGTCGTAAACGTTGTCCAGATCAACATGCACCACGCGCATGACGAAATCCGACTGCACGTCGACGATACTGTTGGCGAAACGCTCGCCGTCAGGATCCGAAGCGACGAGAAAGCGCGGGCTGCTCATCAGGTTGTCGAGGGCGTCGAGACCGTCGTCCAGCGTCAGGGCCATTTCGTAGCCCTCCTCGCCGACCACAGTCAGCGATGCACCGTCCGCCGCGCCGTACGGCCAGACCCAGACGCGCGGCTTCTTGCCGGTAACTTTGCGGATTTTCTCCGAGATGTTATTCACGTCAGTGCGAATCCGCGCCTGGAAATCGGCCTCGGATTCATAGCGTTTGGTCACTGGATCGTAGCGCCGGGTCGCCGCCGCCGGCTGCATATTGCCCTGCGGGTTGGCCAGAATCCCTTTGTGGTTGGCATCGGTGTGCGCAGCGATTTCCACCAGACCGGATTGCGAAATCTCACGCACCTGATCCCAGGTCAGGAAGTCAGAACGCGCACGCGGCGCACCGGCGAAATCCACTGGCTGATTGAGCGGCGTGTCGATCCAGCTGCCGACCGGCGCCAGCAGCGCGTGCCAGTTATAGGCGCGCAATACCGGCAGCACGCGGGTGTAAAAGCTCGAATAGCCGTCGTCGAAGCTGAGCAGGATCGCTTTCGCCGGCAGCTCCGGGCCGCCCTTGCGCGCGGCCATGATCTGGTCGACGGTCACCGGTTTGTAGCCGTTCTCGCGCAACCAGGCGAGCTGCTCGATCATGCGCTCGGTGCGCACCGCCACCACGGCCTGATCGGGATCGCGGTCTTCAACATCGTGATAGGCGATGCCGAGCACGTGATTTTTCGGCCACGGTTTTTCACTGGCCGCCAGCGGACGCTCGGACGGCGGCGCGAAGGCCGGAGCTTGCTGGGCGCAGGCGCTGACCAGCAGCGCTCCCAGCAGAAGGATGAAACGCGAAATCAAAGGCATCTTCAAACTCTTCTAGAAGCGGAAAGTGAGGTCGACGAGCAGACGCAGATCGGTCTCCCGATCCCCGTCGTAGGGCCGGTTGATCACACTGAGCAAACCGCCCACCTCGAACACGTCTTTCCAGGCATAGCGCTGGCCGTAACCGAGCAAAGCCATGCCGCCGGTGCCGTGCTCACGCTGGCTGTACGTCCCCGCGCCGGCCTGGAGTTGTTGGCTCCAGGCCGTTTCGTAGCGGTGGTAGAGCACGTGATTGACGTTGACCAGCGGCATCACGCTGAAGTCGGATTTGGGGTTGAAGTACGGCACGTCATCGGACTTGGAGTTGTGGCTGGTGCCGACTTCCAGTCCCGCATCGACCTGCACGTTCGGCGCGCTGTAGACGCCCTCGCGACCGGTGAGCAAGGCTTCGACGCGGTTGTTGCCGTCGCTGAAGTGCGACGGGCTGACCGACAGACGCCATTCACGGCTCTCATTGGCGCGCCAGCGGATGAAACCGCTGCCGCCATTGGCTTTGATGTCGCTGTTGAGCGCGCGCAATGGTGTCTCGGCCGACAGGTATTCGAGGCTGCCGCCGTACTGCCAGTGGTCATTGATGTCGCGGGCGATCGCCAGACGCGCGCCTTGTTTGTCGCCGAAACCGTAATCGTGATTGGACACTTCCGCTTCGAGGGTCATGTCGCGGCTGCGCCGCTCCAGGCCAACGCGCTGGAAGCGGTGGTGACCGGTGCCTTCGGCGAAGTCGCCGGTGGCATACCCGGCCCCGGCGAACACGCGCCAGTCTTCATCGATCGGCGGGCTGTACAGGGTGGTCTGGATGCCGAAATCGCGGCTGCCGCTGACGGCTCCGGCATCGCCACTGCCGCCACCGTTGGCCTTGCCGCCGTAAGCTTCGACGCGCAGCTCGGACATGTCATGCACTTCGCGTTCGCGGGCCAGACGCTGCACCTGGCGGTTATCCGGATAACGGGCGACGACATCGTCGGTCAGCGCGTCCATTTGCCGCCATTCCTGCAACTCCATGGCCGTGTGCGCCTGGCCAATTTCCAGGCCCATGGCGCGCGGCACCATGCTCTCGGTTTCCTTGAGCTGCATCTCCGCGCGGCGCGGCCAGTTGCGGGCCAAGTAAAGATCGGCCTGAGCCAGACGTAAACCGACGTTACCCGGCGCTTGATCGACCAGAGTCTGCAAGCGTTCCTCACCGTGCGGCAGATCGGAACCGTAGGTGCCGGCCTGCGCGGCGAGTTGCTGGGCGTCCATCCACTCGTCGTTCGGGTTGCCGATCGGCAGGCCCTTGAGTTCGACACGCGGACGCTGAGACTTGGCGGCGTCTTCAGCGACTTTGCGCGCCTCATCGGCGCGGTCGCTTTCCAGCAATGCGTAATACAGCGCAGTGGTGTCTTCGAGGCGATCACCGACATCGGCGTCCGACGCCGCAAGCACTTGGCGATACAGATCGGTGGCGATTTCCGGTTCACGCTGATCCAGATAAGACGCCGCCACCCAGCGCAGGGCGTAGGTCGGAATCTGCACGCCTTCGGCTTGCAGCTTTTGATATTCAGCGATGACGTCGGCGGTGCGCGCCCGGGCCTTGAGCGCGCCCATGCGGTCGATGCGCCAGCGGGTCACGTCATCCTGAGCGCTGGCGTCCGGCGTCCAGGTGGCGAGCAGTTTGTCGTAATCGGCCAGCGCGCGATCGGCGATGACGTAGCGTTCTTTTTCACTGCGGGTGGCGAGTTCGGCGAGACGCACGCGCTCGGCGGCCAGATCGCCTTCGAGGCGACGCAACGTGACCGGATCGATCAGGCCCGGACGCTGATTGGCCAGGCGCAACGCCGGCTCCGGCAGACGCGCCTTTTGTAAGGCGACCACGTATTCACGGGCGACTTCCGCTTTGTTGCCGGCGCGTTTGAAGGCCTGATCGTATTCGAACAGGGCGTCGTACTGTTTGCCGGCGCGGGTCAACGCGTAGCCCAGCGCCAGACGGCGGGAAGGATCATCAGGTTTGGCCGCCACCAGTGCTTTGGCGCGGGTCACCGCTTCGTCGGGTTTGCCAGCATCCGCCTGAGTCAGGGCCAGGCCCAGTTGCAGATCGGCGTTATCCGGCTCCAGCGCCAAAGCCTTGTTGTAGACCTGAGTCGCCTGATCCCAACGCTTGAGGTTGCGGTAGGCGCGCGCCGTGGCAGTCAATGCCTGCACCGGCAGGACCCGGTCGCGGCCCTGGGTTTCATAAACCTGCACCACTTCGGCGTCGAGGCCGGCCCAACTGGCAATTTGCAGGTGATCGCTGATCTGCCCGGAGGTCGACTGGCCGGGTGGCACCTGACGCAAAACCGTCAGCGCAGGCGTGGTTTGCCCGGCACGGGCGTCGCGCACCATCTGATCGTAGGGTGTATCGGCAAACGCCAGTGCCGGCCAGAGCAACTGGCTGCACAGCGCGACTCGAAACAAAGGGCGTAAACCACGATGTAATACGGGAACATCAATCCGCGGCATTCGTCAGCATCCTTACATGGCCAGCCGGGTCGCAATGCCCTCCTTGCCCTTTCGTAACGGTGGCCGCCAACGCACATCCAACGGCCAAGCTTAGTCAGGCAGTCTTGCATGCAAGCGTAGACCAATCTTCGGAACACAATAATTGTTCAGAATCGTGCTTCGGAAACGCCGAAAACCCGAACGCCAGACAGCAAAACGCCCGGCGTCTGTGCGATACAGAGGCCGGGCGTTGCTATTAAGAACGCAGAATTACTGCACTTGCGTGACGCCCGCGAACTTGCTCATCAGGAAGCCGACGAACTGCTCAACGGTCATCTTCTGGCCGTTGAATTCGACCTGATTGGCGGCGTAATGCAGCTTGGTCACGACGTTGGTGCCGTCGACGACCGCCAGCTGCGAACCGACGGCCATGCCGGCGAACATGTCGGCGGCTTCCTTGGACTGATCGACAATAGCCTTGGCATCGGTCTGACCGTCGAGTTGCGCCTGCACGCTGAGCAGATCAACCAGCATCGGCTTGGACACCTGGATATTCAGGTCAAGCAGCGCAATTAGCTGTTTGCCCAACTGATCCGGCGGCAGATCCATCGATTGCGGTTTGGTCAGGTCAATGACCAGATTGGCCTTGCTCTCACCGTTGGCGGTATTGAACGAGAGGTTTTCCAGCGCAAACTGTGGGCCGGCGGCAAGCAGTTTTTGCAGATCGGCTTTGACCTGCGCATTTTCCGCTTCGGTCAGGTTCAGCTCTGGCGCTGGCAAGCCTTGGGCTGCAGCCTCGGCGGCAGCTTTTTCATAAGGCTGCAATTTGGTCTGGTAGATCTGCATCAGCGACATCGTCGACGGGATGTCGAGGTTTTTCAGGCTCATGGCCATGTTCGCCGAGCCGACTTTCTTGTCGTTGAGACTGACTTCGCCAATCTTGTAGTCCGCACGACCGGACGCATTGCTGCCGTTTTCTTCGGTGAGGTTCTTCATTTCGAAGTTCTTCACGCCGAGCACCGATTGCTTGGTGCCGAAGGTGGTTTTGCTATTGGTCAACACCAGGGTGTTTTCCCCGGTGTAGTAGCCGTAGCTGCTCTTGGCGAGGTTGCTGGCCAGGGTCAGACCGTTGAGTTCGACCTGCACCGGCGCTTGGTCTTCAGCGACGGTGACCAGTTTCAGGTTGTCCATGTAGCCGTCTGCCTTGACCTTCTGCGCTTTGGCATTAGCGGAGATGTTCATGGTCAGACCGGAGAACTTCAGGCTCGACTGCTCATCCAGCGCGGTTTCGAACGGCAGCAGATCGAGGGTGCTGGTGGTGGATTCGTCATAGCCGATGCTGGTCACGCCTTTGAGCGGCGCGGCGCCCTTGGTCGCGGCGAACCACTTCTCGGTGGCAGGATTCTTTTCCAGCTCATAGTTGCTGGTGGCCATGACCGGCAGCCATTTCAGCGAAACCAGACGCGAGAACGGCAGCGGGCCATGTTCGATGTGGTCTACGAACAGCAGTTCGACCGGCGCATCACCAAACATCTCGCCTTCGCCTTTGAGGCGGTAGTGCGCGGTGCTGGTGAAGGTGTGGCGTTCCAGCGACACCAGCTCCAGCGATGCAGTGCCGTTGGAGCCGGCCATCGCGGTTTGCAGCTCTTGATTGGCGTTGGTGACGGCGTTGTTCAGCACGCCTTCGATCTTGGTCCCGGTATACCAGGCCCCGCCTGCGCTGATCGCGCCGATGGCAACAACAATTCCGAGGAGCACGCCTGCTGATTTATTCATGAATGACCTGATCGATTTCCGTGGCTGTGAGTGTGGTCGTCTTCCCTGAACCCGTGACCGGGTCGCGGCTCGACTGCGCTGAATTCAGCGGTGGAGATTAGCACCGGGCGCGTGAGCTGGCCCAATGTTTAAAGGTTAAAGAGTGTCTATGGGGGGAATGGACAGCTGAGAGACTGGAAGAGTTTCGGTGGTTTTGCAGACGCCATCGCTGGCAAGCCAGCTCCCACAGGGATCTTGGGTGAACACAAATTCTGTGAACACCAGAAAACCTTGTGGGAGCTGGCTTGCCAGCGATGAGGCCAGTTGATTCAGCAGAGAATCAGGAATACTGAACCTCAATCTCATCCAGTTGATGATCAAAGCTTTTCAGCCGGGCGGTCCAGGTGTACACCAGCACTTCAAAATCCCGATCGATCACCGCCCCGCCCGGCCCGTCGGCACGCGGATCACAGAAATCCAGCTGATAGCGCTCACGCGCCATGGCCGTAGCGACATCGGACAATTCCCGGGCATTGTTGAGCCAGTGCCAGCCCTCGCCATCAATCTGCTTGTCGAGTTCCAGACACTGCTTTTTCAGCGCTTCGAGACTTTTTTCCAGCGGTGTGCCGGTGAGTTCGCCCATGACTTCGGCGAAGGTGCGCCCCGGTTGCCAGTAACTGCCCCAGAAATACCGGTCGAACACGGTTTCGACCCGGCGCAGGGCGACCTTGGTGTCCCAGATCAGAACGAGGGTTTTGCCCTGTTCAAGCTGACGTTTCTTCACCCGCTGCACCTGGAGCGACGCCCAGGCGACCACGACGATTGCCATGACCGCAATCAGCGCGACGGCGCTGTCGAGGAAAACCATGGCCTTGTCGATCTGGTGGGCCAGCATGATGCCGTAGAAATAGGTGGCCGAGAGCAGCACCAGCGCTGCGAGGGCGCACCAGAAGCCGAGAGCGTAAGGGTTTTTCATTATTGGTTTCCCCTAGACCAGCGCTAGCAATGTGCGCTGGAAGGGTGCTTTGCACGGGGCGCCCTTCCAACACTTCAAAGCATAGCAACGGCCTCAGGGTTTGCTGGGGCTTGGAGCGTGCGTTCGTCCGCTTTCCCAGCCGCCGCCCAAGGCGAGGAACAAATCGATCTGGCTCATCGCAACCTGGGTGTTGGCGGCGGCCAGTTGCGCGGTGACATCGGTGTAGGTGCGCGTTGCTTGCAAATCAGCGAGGAACGACTCGCGGCCGGCCTGGAAGAAGCGGTGGGTCTGGTCCGCTGCGAGTTTCGCCGATTGCTCGGCATCGGCCAGCGCATCGCGGCGCTGCAACAGGGCGCTGTATTGGGCCAGACCGGTCTGGGTTTCGCGAATGGCGTTGAGCACCACGCCGTCGAAGTGCGCCAGTGCGCCTTGGGTCGTTGCTTCCGCTTCACGGATGCGCGCACGGGCGCCATTGGTCGGCACCTTCCAGCTCAGCGACGGGCCGAAGCCCCAACGGTTGGTCGACGGATCACCCAAGTCATCGATGAGACCAACAGTGCCGATGGTCGCGCCGATACTGATGTCCGGATACAACTCGCCAGTGGCGACGCCGATCCCGGCGGTCGAAGCGGCCAGACGACGTTCGGCCTGACGAATGTCCGGGCGACGCTTGAGCAGCGCGGCGCCATCGCCGACTGGCACCAATTGGGCGATTTTCGGCAACTCGGCGCAGGTCGCGGTACCGGCCGGCAATTGATCGACCGGTTTTGCCAGCAGCATAGACAGACGGAACAGCCCGGCCTGACGCGCCGCTTCATAACGCGGCAAATCGGCGCGCAGGGATTTGAACTGGGTTTGCGAGCGGGTGACCTGGGTTTCGTCACCGCGACCGGCGTCGCGCAAACGCTGGATCAGCGTGGTGCTTTGCGATTGCAGGTCGAGGGAATGCTCGGCGATTTCGCGCTCTTCGTTGGCCGCGCAGACTTGGGTGTAGGCACGGACGACGTCCGCCACCAAGGTGATCCGCGCAGTATCTGCCGCGGCCTGGGTCGCGTCGGCATTGGCCTTGGCGCCTTCGATGCCACGCTGCAAGGTGCCCCACAGATCGAACTGATAAGAAGCACTGATGCCGATGTCGCCGACGTTATCGACCGGGACTTTTTCCGGCAGCAAGAATGCCTGACCAGACTCTTGCAAACGCTGCGCGCCCATCTTCACACCTGCGCTCCAGCCACCCGCTGCTTCGGCTTCATCGACCTGAGCTCGAGCCCGTTGCAGGTTCGCCGCCGCGACGCGCAAATCGGTGTTGGAGGCCATGGCCTGCTGCACCAGTTGATCCAGCCGCGCATCCTTATAAAGACGCCACCAATCCGCCGGCACCGGCGCCGAGACCACCGGTTTTCCGGCAACCGCCAGTTCGCCCTGAAAATCCTTGCGCTGCACCGCTGCATCCTCAGGCACCTGATAGTCCGGCCCGACCATCTGACAGGCCGAGAGCATCACGCCCAACCCGGCGATCATCAGCGCCCGGTTCATTGCGCGGGCTCCTGCTTGCGGTCGTCGCGTGGCTGATCGTCGATGATCGACACCGTGGCGGTACGCCCGGCGATCATGCGGAAGTCTTCCGGCACGTCATCAAAGGCAATCCGCACCGGAATCCGCTGCGCCAGCCGCACCCAGCTGAACGCCGGGTTGACGTTCGGCAGCAGGTTGCTGCCGCTGGTGCGGTCGCGGTCTTCGATGCCGGCGACGATGCTTTCGACATGCCCGCGCAATTTCGCACGGTCGCCGATCACACGGATATCTACCGACTGACCGACATGAATGCCGTCGAGTTTGGTCTCTTCGAAATAGCCGTCGATGTGGAACGAGTTGCTGTCGACCACCGACAACACCGGACGCCCGGCCGTGACGAACTCCTGCGGACGCGGCGCGCGGTCGTTGACATAGCCGTCCACCGGGCTGCGAATCACTGAGCGGTCGAGGTTGAGCTGAGCGCTGTCCACCGTGACCATGGCTTCGGCCAGCGCCGATTGCGCGCGGGCGACCTTCGACTGGCTTTCTTCCAGTTGCTCGGCCGGCACCAGATTGCCGAGGCCACGGTTACGCTTGGCTTCACGCTGGGCCTGAGCGAGGGTTTCTTCGCGATCGGCGACGGCAGCCTTGGCCTGACGCAGGGCCAGTTTGAAACGGTCCTGGTCGATGCTGAACAGCACCTGGCCGCGCTTGATCAACTGGTTGTCTTTCACTTCAACCTGTTGGATCAACCCGGAGACGTCCGGGGCGATCTGGATGATGTCGGCGCGAATGTGGCCGTCACGGGTCCATGGCGCAAACATGTAATACATCACCATGCGCCAGACGAGGACAACGGCAAAGGTCACGATCAGCAGGGTCAGTACCACGCGACCGATGGTCAAAAACGGTTTTTTCATGTCATCAGGTATCGACTGAGTGAGTCCACGCCGTACAGCAGTACCGCGTAGAGGGCCACGTTGAACAATGCCCGGTGCCAGACCAGACGGTAAAAGTGCACGCGCGTGAGCACGGCATGCACCAGCAAAAACAGCACATAAGTGATGCCCATCAACACCAGCAGGGTCGGCAGGAAAATGCCGCTGATGTCCAGATCACCGATCATAGGGGCGCTCCATCGGGCAGCGGTTCTTCGGCGTCGGCACTGGAGACGAATTCGACGCCGGGCAACAGCGCCAGACGCAAACCGCTCAAGGCGTGCAACAGGTTCAGACGGGTTTCATCGTCGCCGTGGCCATTAAGCGCGCGGCGAGTGCGATCCAGAGTCATCAGCAACGGCGCTGGCGCCGGCAAGCGTTCGCCAGCCTTGAGGCAAGCGCGGAAATACTCGCCGACCTCGCTGACCACTTGCTGCAACAGCGCGTTCGGCGCGCCGCTCACCCGTGGGGTATAGGCGAGCAAATCGAGTAGATTGAGGCCGACGCGCACCTCGCGCATGGCGATGCCGGTGTCCTGGCCGGTGAGAGCCAGACGCGGCAGGTGCTGCATCAGTCGATCGAGCAACTGCACGCCCAATTTGCGGTGTTCGGCAAGGTTGGCCGGTTCGGTCATGTCGACGATGTCTTTCCAACTGAAGCGGGTCAGGCGTTTCGCCGCCAGTTCGGCACCGAACGGGCGTGCAACCAGCGTCCAGATAAACGCGAACAACAGCCCTAACGGACCCGCCAGGTTGGAGTTCACGAAGGCAAAAAAGTCCGCGTCGTAAGCCCCCTGAATACTGATGAATGAGGAGGTGTTGACCAGCGTCAGCAGCATGCCGAGAAAGAACCGCGGCTGCACCGTCAGGGTGCCGACGCAGATGAACGGGATGGAAAACGCCAGCACCAGCATCGGGAAGTCATGCAGGTTGGGCAGAATCAAAAACAGATAAAGGCTGGCGAACAGCACCGACATGCCGGTCCAGAAAAAGAACCGGTAAATCTGCGGTGCCGGGTCGTCCATCGAAGCGAAGAAGCTACAGGCCACCGCGGCGAGAATCACCGCGCTGCCGCCGTCCGGCCAGCCGAGCAGAATCCACAGCACCGAGGCGGTGATGATCGCCAGAACGGTCGAGGCCGCCGAGTAGAGCATCAGCCCACGATCAATGAACGGCGTCAGACGACCGAGGCGCCAGTGACGGTAGACCGCGCGCCAGCTGTCCTGGCGCTCGCAGAGAATCGCGTCCTGCAGACTGCGGCAGTCCTGCCATAAATCGATGAATTCGCCGAGGCGATAAATCGAGTTGGAGAACAGCAGTTGTTTGCGGTCTTGCAGTGCTTCGGCACTCGGTTGCAGGGCTTCGAGCTGATCTTTCAGCGCTTGCCAGCGGCCGAGCTCGGCGTCCTGATGAGCGAGCCATTCGCGGGTTGCGGCCAGCAGCGGTTCGAACTTTTCCACCAGTTCCGGCGTGCGTCGCTCGAGGGCGTAGAGCGAATCTTCCAGCGCATCGATCACCGGTAATAGATGAATCATCCGCCCGCGCAGTTCTTTGGTGTTGCGCACGGTTTGCGGTAGTGCGCCTTCGTGGGGCAACTGGCCGATCATCAATTCGAGGCTGTTGAAGTTGGCAACCATGGCCATGCGCAGCGCAGTGACTTCTTCGGGCTGCACGTCGCGGCTGAGGAATTTCAGGCTGTAGGTGGTTGCGTCGGCGAACCACTTGCTCACAGCGTCGTTGAACACCGGCGCCAAGCGGCGCGGCCAGAACATTGCGCCGACCACGGCGGCAACAGCAATGCCGAGGAAAATTTCCTCAGTACGCGCCTCGGCCACGTCCCACACCGCCAGCGGGTTATCCACCACCGGCAAGGCAATCAGCGGCAGGGTGTAACCGGCGAGCATCAATGCATAGTTGTTGGCCGTGCGCAGTTGCAGGGACAGAAACAGCAAAATGCCCGTCCACAGCGCGATGACTACCACCAGCACATACGGGCTCTGGACGAACATCGGCACGAAAAAAACCGCCGCAGCGGCACCGAGAAAGGTACCGATGGCACGGTACAGCGCCTTGGAACTGGTCGGCCCGAGAAACGGACTGGAAACGATATACACCGTGGCCATCGCCCAATACGGACGCGGCATTTGCATGAGCAAGGCGATGTACAGCGCGATCATCGACGCTGCAAAAGTCCGCACTCCGTAGAACCAGTCACGGGCCGGCGGAATGCCAGAGAAAAAACCGTTCAAGAATTAACCACCCATGGCGGGTTGGCCGCCTCAAAAGCTCTGAGTACCCGAAGCGTAGCTTCCAGATCGCTTTGCTCGATGCCTTCGAGCACCTCGTGACGCAAGCGCACCAGTTCGATCTCCACCGCCTGCACCAGTTCACGCCCGGTATCGGTCAGGCTAAGGCATTTGGCGCGGCGATCCTGGGCATCTTCGGTGCGGCAGACGTAGCCGGAATGACACAGCTGATCGAGCAGACGCACCAGCGACGGACTCTCCATTCCGGCCGCCTGCGCCACCTGTACCTGGCGCACGCCCTCGCCCAAGCGGCCGATCATCAACAGCGGCACGGCGCAGGCTTCGGAGATTCCATAGTTGACCAGCGTGGTCTGGCAGATCTTCCGCCAATGCCTGGCGGCCACCACCATGGCACTGCTGATGTTCATCTGGAGAGCGTCGAGATCGTTCGGCACGGGGAAATGCACACTGTTAGTTTGCTAACTATCAATATCGCATTGGAGGGGAATTTCAGTCAAGTTTTGAAACAAATTGCCTGTTCAGGGTTAGCCTACCGAATCGAAATCACCCGCTATCTGCTCAATGAAATCGAAAACCTCCTCCGGCACGCTGAACTGGAACTGCTTACGTCGATGCTTTGAAACTTTGTCACCGTTGTCCAGACACATCATTACCAGTTTCGAGAGGTCGCTCCCCCGTACGTCAAAACGCCCATTCACCTCTTTGATGACGTAGTCGTATTTTTCAAGAAACTCGGTCTCCTCGCGCAGCTCCACTTCCAATGCTCGCAAGGCCATCTGCAAGGTAAATTCTGCACATTGAGTCCCGTCCCAGAATCGATAGATTGAGTCGTGCCCAATAAAATCGAAAGCCATCTGATCAGCGTCCAGCCAAGTGACATTCCAGAACTCTCTTGCGGGTTTCGAGAACTCCTTTAACGCTTCGAGATAGCCAGACTCTTCGTGTTTCATCGCTACGGAAACCGGTAACAACAAACCATTTTTTAGAGCGCCAGAGTGGCAAAGCGTCTGGTGAATCAGGAAACGTGAAAGTCGACCATTGCCATCCATGAACGGGTGAAGAAAGACAAACCCGAAAGCCACAACCGCTGCAGCTGTCAACGGATCAACCTGCTTGGCTGAGTGATTGGCAAAACTCATCAACTCGTCCATCAACTCCCTGCACAATTGCGGTGGAGGCGGGACATAGCTGACGCCAGCTGCGCCTCTCAAGCCGTTGTGTAAATGGTTCTGTTCATGACGGAAAAGCACAGCTTTATCGAAAGGATTGGAAACCGTACTGTTCTGCAACTCGACCAAATAGTCTTCGCTCAACTCTGTTCGCTCATGGGCTTGGCGGAGAAGCCGAACAAAACGTCGCGACTTTTCTTCGTTGGGCTCTTCTTTCTCAATGGCGAAAGAATCGCGGGTCTCATGCAGATAGGCCCAATTGATTGCCCGATCCATCATTTCCGGCGGCAACGTCGCCATAAAAGCCTGGGCTCGACCAAGGATGTCCAGATCAAGCAGCGCCTGCAGCTCCGTCGTACGCTCGACTGTGGCGCAGTAACGCATTGACCCCAACCCGTTAAAATCTACCCGCCAACGACTATTTCGAATTGCAGGCCCGGTGACATAACGCTTGGGATCAAACAAAGCGACAACGTTGCCCCGAACCGGTACGGAATATTCCAGCTGTTTGCCCGTGAAACTTTCCCAAAGAAAACAGGCCTTGCGGATAAATACCCCGTTAGGTGATCGGCTCAACTCACCTAGCAACTCGTCCGCTTCAACGGTTTCAAGCGCCTGAGCAAGAATGCACAGGTTTATTCCCTCATGCTTCAGAGCAAACAAGATGTGCTCAAGTGTCGAACCCTGTGCCGGCGCGACGCCGTTTGGAACCGCTAGACACTCACCGATCAAGGTAATCCGGGTAACCGGTTTGATCATCGCAATGCGCTTGGGGGCAAATGCATTAAGCTTCAGCGCATCACGCAGGTGGGCATATCCAACAGTTGGCATCGTCATCGTCCCCAGAAAAATTTCACTGCGACGATTAAAGCCCAGTTTTTTTTACATCACGCATGTTTTTTTTACATTTCAGCCTTTTCCTACAATTTTTTTTACACACTTCTGCCCTTTCGCAACAACACATCCAACTGATCCACCACCTCCGCCCAGTCGGCGTCATCCCGAATCTCGTCACGCAAAAAATCCGCTTGGCTCTTCGTCCAGAAAAACGCATCAGCCAAATGCAGGTCGGGTTTGAGCGGGGAATGGGTAGCAATGAATTGGTCAATGCTGGTCGGGTCGTTGTCCAGGCCGAGTTGTTTGAACAGGGATGGGAGAGTGTGGGTTGGTTGCTCCATTGCTGAGTTCCTTCAAAAATGGGGGGTTTGGAAGATTATTCGCGAGCAGGCTCGCTCCCACAGGGAAATGCGATCAACCTGCTCGCGAAGGCGTCAGTGCCAGCGCCACAAAACCTAATCACTCAACTCCCGCACCTCGGCATGCGGCACCATTTTCAGAAACTCCGGCATGCTCATGTGCAGCAGATAGTTGTGGTTGCCCGCCTCCAGATAAATATCCTTCTGCCGCGTCAGCAACGGGTCGATGACCATGTCCAGGCCATAAGAGCCACCCAGCGGCGGCACCGCGCCGCGCTCGCAGTCGTCGAAGATGTGCGCCAGATTGCTTTCGCGGGTCAGTTGCCATTCGCCGCTGTTGCGCACTTTGCTCAAATCCAGGTGACGGCTGGCCGGTAGCACGGCCATCAGGTAATGCCCGTGGTGGTCGTCGAGGATGATCGATTTGGCCACGCGCTCGGCGGGCACCCCGGCGACTCGTGCGGTTTCCAGGCTGCTGGACGAGTGTCGGTGGGCGACGATGTCGTACTCGCAGTGCGCCCGGTTCAGGCTGCTCTGCACCTTTCTTGCCATACGCATGATGCACCTCGGTGTTGCGCTGAACGGTGATTGCCGTGTCTTTGAGTCTAGTTCGGCGGGTGTCTGGCGCAGGGAAATCCGCTCACCGGACATATCTGCACATTGATCAAAATTCATGCAGGACAACCCTCAACTAGACTGAAAGAACCAGCCATGACGCTCACGGAGAGTCACGTGAACAGCCGATGTTGTGCGCTTGCCTTGCTCCTGCTGATCAGCGGCTCAGCCCTCGCCGCTGACACCCCGTTGCCGCCGATGAGTCCGGCCGGTTTGTGGCTGATTACCTTGGGCATCGTCTTTCTGATCGCCGAAGCGGCGCTGCCCAATTACGGCGTTATCGGTCTGGGCGGCATCATCATGTTCGTCATCGGGGCGCTGATTTTGAGCAACGCCGAGTTGCCAGTACCAATGATGATCGGCCTCGGCCTGATCAGCGCGCTGCTGTTGATCGCGCTGCTGATCCGCGCCCTGAAAACCCGCCCGCGCCACGCCGTCAGTGGCGACGCCGGCCTGCTCGGCAGCGTGACTGCGATCACCACGGTGCAACCGGGCGATGCCCGCAACGGCTGGGTGCAACTGCAAGGTGAGCGCTGGCAAGTGCTCAGCGCGACACCGCTGCACACCGGGCAATCGGTGCGCGTGGTGGCTCGCAAGGGATTGTTGCTGCAAGTGGCCGCGACTGACGCGGCGCCACTCGGAGAGTGATCATGGGTCTGCAAATCGGTTTTGTTGCGCTGCTGTTACTGGTCATAGCCCTCGCCGGCTCGACGTTTCGCATCCTGCGCGAATACGAACGCGGCGTGGTGTTCCAGCTCGGCCGCTTTTGGCAGGTCAAAGGCCCAGGCCTGATCCTGCTGATCCCGGTGGTCCAGCAAATGGTCCGGGTCGACCTGCGCACCGTGGTGCTCGACGTGCCGCCGCAGGACGTGATCACCCGCGACAACGTCTCGGTCAAGGTCAACGCCGTGCTGTATTTCCGCGTGCTCGATCCGCAGAAGGCGATTATTCAGGTTGAGGATTATCTTTCTGCCACCAGCCAACTGGCGCAAACCACCCTGCGTGCGGTGCTCGGCAAGCACGAACTGGATGAACTGCTGGCCGAGCGCGAGCAGTTGAACACCGACATTCAGCAGGTGCTCGACGCGCAGACCGACGCCTGGGGCATCAAGGTCGCCAACGTCGAGATCAAGCATGTCGACCTCAACGAATCGATGGTCCGCGCCATCGCCAAACAGGCCGAAGCCGAGCGCGAGCGGCGGGCCAAGGTGATTCACGCCGAAGGCGAACTGCAGGCCTCGGAAAAACTCATGCAGGCAGCGGAAATGCTCGGTCGCCAGCCTGGCGCAATGCAGTTGCGCTATATGCAGACCTTGAGTTCGATTGCCGGGGACAAGAGTTCGACGATTGTCTTTCCGTTGCCGATCGAATTGCTCAAGGGCATGGCGGACTTGTCCGGCAAGTCATGAAGAGCAAAAGATCGCAGCCTGCGGCAGCTCCTACAGGAGATCACATTTCAATGTAGGAGCTGCCGAAGGCTGCGATCTTTTGAATGCCGCGCAATTCTTCCAGGGCTTCAAATGGTGCTAGCGCAAAAGTGCGCACACGTTCCTGCAACAGCGCCGAAGCCTCGCGGCGCTTGTCTTCACCATCGGCAACAAACACTTGCGAAGGCTGTTTCGCATGCTGCGCGGCAGCGGCAAACACCTGCTGAGTCTGCACATCATTCAATCGAAAGAATCGCGCCAAACGCCCTTCCATCGCATCAGGCAACTCACTGTAATTCACCGCCAAACCGCCGGAATCACGGCAATGCAGCCACCCCGCCTCAAGCAAGCGCCCCAAACGCCGCGCGATAAAATCTTCACGCCCCTCAAACGGCAAACCATCCTCCAATACGCAATCACCGAGCATCCCCGGCACCATGTGCATCCCCGGCCGGCGCAGATGAGAAACCGCAATTTCCAAAGGGTCGCGATAGAGGAACAGCCATGGCGTATCGGGGAAGCATTCCTGCAGCAGCGGCCACTCACCGATATTCCAGGCGTCGAGTTTGATCACCATCCGTTGCTCGATGCCGCGACGGCGCTGCCCGTACGCAGAGAGCAATCCGCGAATGGCAGCACGCCGTTCGCTTTCAGGTAAATCACTGCGTAATAGTGCATCCAGCGGCGGCGGCTCAGACACGACGATGTGGTCATCGAGCCGCGCGAGCATCTGGCTGATCAATGTCGAACCACAGCGCGAGGCGTGCAGAATGAATGCACTCGGCGCGAGCCCGGGGCTTTGCGCCTGCCAATCGCTCAGTGCCGACAGCGGTGTCTGCCGTCGAAAGGCCTGATTGAACGGAAGCCTTAACGCTTCATCCACCGCTTCGCGGAAAAACGGCTGATGCAACGGCGTGTCACCGAACCAGCACCAATCCACCTGCCACTGACCATGCACCGGCCAGGCACGAATCGGTAACCAGCCGTCAAAGCTCAAACACTCCATTGTTCGTTCCACTGTCGCCGCCCGTTGCGCATTGCCGCACGCAATTGCTCGCCGGAAAACACCAAGCCACGTTCAGCGGCAAGTGCCAGCGTCCGGCTGATGAACGCTTGCGGATCGTGCAACGTCTGCAAGGCTTGCGACAGCGCCGCATCTTCCGCGACCAGCGTCTGAAAGCGTTGCAACGCGGTCTCAGCCAAATCCGGCGCAGGCGTGCTCGGCAAGCCTTCGGCGATCATCTGCTCAAGCCAGGCACCTGGCCGGCAGTCGATGACCAGATGAACCCTCGCCGAGGTATCGCGGTTATCCACGCGGTGCGGGCGAGCCAGATCGAGAAACCAGCATTCGCCTGCCTGCATGGGCATGCGATGGCCGTCGAGCCAGAAATCGACATGCGGCGGGCTGAGCAACGGAACGTGCAGGCGCAAATCGGCCTGCGGGCCCTCCAGATCGTAATCGCGGTGCTCATGGATCTGCCCGCCCGGCCCCAGGCGCAGCAATCGCGCACTGACGATGTCCAGTGAGAGATTTTGCAGCCCTAGCCGCCAGCGCTGATCCTGAAGCCAAGGGCCGCGCCGCACCGGCTCACCGCGCCCGGGAGACAGCTCGGTCAGCGCATCGACGGCCGAAATAAGCGCCACACCGCTCCAGTCGCCGGAAAAATAATTCGCATTGAAATGGCTGCGCCAGGCGCCGTCGGCAATCGCTGCCAGCGCCTGCAACAGCAAGGGCAAATCCACGGTCACCGGCAATCGCGAATACGCCGGGCGGCTCATGTCTTGGGCAACACCGAACACTCCCCGAGCCAGGTCAGCAGCCGATCGAGACAGGTGTCGACCGATTGCGCACCCGTGTCGAGCACTAATGACGGTAGCGCCGGTGGCTCGTAGGGCGCGGAAATACCGGTAAACCCGGGCAGATCGCCGCGTCGGGCGCGGGCGTAATGCCCTTTTGGATCACGCTGCTCGCACACCGCCAGTGACGCGCTGCACCAGACTTCGCGATAGTCGTCACCCAAGCGCTGTGCGAACACATCACGCAGCTCGGCCAGCGGCGCAATCATCGCCAGAATCACGATCTGGCCGTTATCCACAAGCAACGCGGCGAGTTCACTGGCGCGGCGAATGTTTTCCTGGCGATCGGCATCGCTGAAGCCCAAATCCCGGTTGAGCCCGGTACGCAAACTGTCGCCATCGAGCACCACACTTTGCCGACCATCCCCGAACAGCGTGGCCTGCAGCGCTTGCGCCAATGTCGACTTGCCTGCCGCCGGCAAACCGGTCAGCAGGATCGCCGCACCCCGATGACCATTGCGATTCTCGCGTTGCGTGCGGCTGATACTGGCGCTTGGTGCCAGAACATCATTGCGCTGGGGCATGCGCCACCACCGGCACCGAAATATCCCCTGCCGCCCACGCCGATTCGCGGTTGGCCAGTGCGGTGGCGATCGACTGCACTTCGGTCGACTGCACCTGATCCGGCAGCGGATCGAGGCCGGCACTGGCGAAGATCTGGCCGTAGGCATTGCGCAGATCGGCGTAGGACAAATCGCGGCGCAGGTCTGCTTGCAGGTTGTTCAGTTCGCCCTGTATCAGGTCCAGCTCACCAATCCCCGCCGCCTGATGACGATTGCGCAACTGACCCACGATCTGCCCGTCGATGTCCGACAGTTGCTGGTTAGTCTTGAACTGCCGAAGCGCTTCCTGGTAGTTGGCATTGGCCACATAGAGCTGCGCCAGCACCGCGATCGACATCGCCTGCCGCCGCGCCGTGGCGACTTCTTCGCCAGCCTTGGCGACGTTGATCGCTGCCGGAGCGGAGATTACGTTGAACAGGTTCCAGGTGACTTTCACGCCATAGTCGGCCCAGCCCTGCTCGACAAGGAAGGAGTTGCTGTCGTAATGCCCGCCAGCCGAGAACTCCAGGCCCGGCAACAAGCGCAGCATGGCTTTGCGGGTTTCGGCGGCGCTGATGCGCGTCTGGTAATCCTGCTCGCGCAATTCCGGACGACTGGTCAGGGCTTCCTGTTCGAGTCTGGCCAGATCGACCTTGAGTTCGGGAATCTGATAACCGTCATCGGTGGCCAGCGTCAGTTGAGTGCCCAGCGGCAAGTTGATCAACGTCGCCAGTTCGGTTTTCGCCAGCGACAAGGCGCGGCGTTGTTCTTCCAGTTGCCGGGTGGCTTCGATCAGCGAGCGCTGGTAACCGAGCGATTGCACCGGATCGCCAATGCGTTGATCGCTCAGGGTCTGGCTGTTGTCGCGGGCGGTCTGCACCCGCGCCATCAGGCTGTCGATCTGCTTGAGCAGGCGTTCGGCGGCCATCGCTCGCCAATAGGCCGAGCGCACGTCCTGGACGATGGTGTTGATCACCTTGCGGCGGCGTTCCTGGACGATCAGGCGTTGATCGCCCTGCTGCTTGGCGCTGATGTAGCTGACGCCGAAGTCGAGGACGTTCCAGACCATGGTCAGGTCGGCAACTTCGCGATCACGATCCTGCGAAGTCGACGGCTCCAGAGACTGGGTGCCGGTGCGTACGCTCTGGCTGCTGGAGGCGTTGACGTTGTTGCGCCCGACGTAGCCGGCGTCCAGCGCCATGCGCGGCAGCATGTCGAAACTGGCGAGGTCGAGCTGCCGCTTGGCCAGCGCCTCCTCCATGATCTTCAAGCGGCCTTCGAGGTTGTACTTCACGGCGCGGGCCATGGCCTGGTGCAGGGTCAACGGACCGCGCAGCGGTTCCTGATCCTTGTACATGCCTTGCAGATCGCTTTTGGCACGCTGTTCACTGACGCTGCGCTCAATCGGTTCACTGGTCACTGCACATCCGCTGATCGCCAGCGCCAGCAGGCTGGCGCCGAACAACTTCTGACTTCTCTTCATCCCTGGATCGCCCCTAGGTCCCGCACAGTGTTGAGTTATGGTTTTTTCAGGCCGATATTTCGCTGATGCCGACCTGTTGCAGTGCTGCCGCCAGGTTGTCGACCCGGTGCTGTTCGTTGTCTTTGAGTTGTTGCAGTTGCTGGCCCAGCGTCGGCGCGCCAAATACGCCGCGCAGGCCTTGAGAAACATCACCCGCCTTGAGTGACTGACTGCCGAACGCATTCAATGAATCGCGCTCGGCGGCACTGTCCTGATTGAACAGGCTCGCCAGTGTGCTGCTGCCGAACACGCCGCCGTCACCCCCGCCAAAACCAAGGAAGCCGTGACCGGATCCATCAGCGCCGCTGTCGCTGCTGCTGAACACTTGCGCGATGAAGCTCGGGCTGAGGGCTCCGTGATTCATGAAAATATCGCCCAGCGGACGGATGCCATTGCCGATCACCCGTTGCTCGAACAGCGGCGCGAAGGTCAGCGGGGAGCCAAGATCGCCGGTCGGTGCGGTGAAGATGATCGGTTGCAGCGGCAAGCTCGGTGGCGGTTGAGGCACCACCGGGTCGCTGCTGCGAATCAGTGGATCGGGAATCACCACACTGGTTGGCGTAGTGGGCGGCGTTGGTGGAACGACTGGCGACACAGTGTTGATCGCGTAATTGTTGGAGCTGCTGACACCGCTGCCGCTGTTGCCTGACAGATCACTGACCCCGGCACTGTTGACGTTGATGGCATTGCTGGCACTGTTGACGTTGGCATTCGGCGTCAGGGTCGCGGTCCAGGTTTTGCCGCCGTCGCTGCTGCTCAGGTTAGACAAAGTACCGTTGCCGACATTGATGTCCGCCAGATCAAAACCACTGACCGCCTCATTGAAGGTGATGGTTACCTGTGAGGTCTGGCCGATGCCCAGATTCGGATTGGCAATCACCACCGTGGCCGTAGGGCGTTCACTGTCCAGCGCATAGTTGTTCGACACCGCCACCGTGCTGCCGACGTTACCGGCCAGATCCGTGACGTTGCTGGTGTCCAGCGCGATGAAGTTGCTCGGATCGCTGACGTTGGCGGTCGGCGTGAAGGTCGCGGTCCAGGTCTTGCCGCCATCACTGCTGCTGAGGTTGCTCAGATCACCGTTGGTCACGCTCAGATCGGACAAGTCGAAATTGCTCACCGCCTCGCTGAAAGTGAAGGTCACCGTGGTGGTCTGGCCGATGCCCAGATGTGGATTGGCGACCACGATGTCCACCGTTGGCCGGGCCGCATCCAGCGCGTAGTTGTTAGAGATGGCGATGCTGGCGCCAAGGTTGCCGGCCAGATCCTGCACACCGGCGGTGTCGACGATGATCAGGTTGGTTGCATCGTTGACGTTGGCGGTTGGCGTCAGCGTGGCGGTCCAGGTGACGCCGCCATCGCTGCTGGTCAGGTTCGCCAGTGTGCCGTTGGCGACACTGATGTCCGACAGGTCAAAACCGCTGACTGCTTCACTGAACGTGATGGTCACTGTGGTGGTTTCACCGATGCCCAGGCGATTGTCGGCGACCACGATGGTTGCGGTCGGCAACGCCGTGTCGATGGCGAAATTGTTCGAATCGGTGGTGCCGACGCCACTGTTGCCGGAGGCGTTGGTCACCCCACTGTTGTCGAGGGTGATCAGGTTGCTGGTGTCGGTGACGTTGGCGGTCGGCGTCAGCGTAGCGGTCCAGGTAATGCCGCCGTCACTGGATGCGACGTTGCTCAAGGTGCCGTTGGCGATGGTCAGGTCAGCGTTGCTGAAACCGCTGACCGCTTCACTGAAGGTGATGGTCACCGTCGAGGTTTCACCGGCCTTGAGCGCAGTATCCGCGACGACAATGGTCGCCGTCGGCACTTCGGTCTGCACCGCGTAGTTGGCCGAGTTGGTAATGCCGATACCGGCATTGCCGGCCAGATCGCTGATGCCTGCGTTGTTCAGCACGATCAGGTTGGTGGCATCGCTGAGGCCAATGGTCGGGGTAAACGTGGCGGTCCAGGTGATGCCGCCGTCGCTCGATGAGACGTTGCTCAGCGTGCCGTTGGCAACGCTCAGGTCGGAATTGTCGAAGCCGGTGACCGCCTCGCTGAAGGTGATTGTGACGAGGGCGGTTTCGCCGGGACGCAGATCGGTGTCACTGATGACAATCGTGGCGGTCGGGCGCTGGCTATCGATCACGTAGTTGCCCGAGTCGGTGGTGCCGCTGCCGGAGTTGCCCGCCACGTCAGTGATGCCGGTGTTGTCCAGGGTGATGATGTTGCTGGTGTCGGTGATGCCCGCCGACGGCGTAAACGTCGCCGTGTAGGTGATGTTGTCCGACGTGCTCAATCCGGAGAGCGTGCCATTGGCCACGGTCAGATCGGCCAGAGTCAAACCGCTCACCGCCTCGCTGAAAGTGATGGTCACGGTGGTGGTCTGGCCGACGCCCAGTGCCGAGTCGGCAAGTGCAATGGTTGCCGTTGGGCGTTGGGTGTCGATGGCGTAGTTGTTGGAGTTGGTGGTGCCATTGCCCGCGTTGCCGGAGGCGTTTTGCACGCCGCTGTTGTCGAGGCTGATCAGGTTGGAGGCGTCGGTGATGTTGCTGGTCGGGGTGAAGGTCGCCGTCCAGGTGATACCGCCATCGCTGCTGCTCACCGCCGTCAGCGTACCGTTGGCAATCGTCAGGTCGGCATTGTTGAAACCGGTAACGGCTTCGCTGAAGGTGATGGTCACCAGCGACGTTTCGCCGATGGTCAGGCTGTTGTCAGCGACGACGATGGTCGCGGACGGTGCCACGGTGTTGATGGTGAAGTTGCCCGAGTTGGTCGTGCCCGTGCCGGCGTTCCCGGCCAGGTCAGCGATCCCGGTGTTGGCCAGGGTGATGATATTGCTGGTGTCGTTGACCCCCACGGTCGGCGTGAACGTCGCTGTCCAGGTAATGCCGCCATCCGCGCTGCTGACCGCCGTGAGCGTGCCGTTGGGGACGGTGAGGTCGGCGTTGGTGAAACCGCTGACCGCTTCGCTGAAGGTAATGGTCACCAGCGAGGTTTCACCGGCGCTCAGGGCAGGATCGGCCATCACAATGGTCGCCGTCGGACGCTGGGTGTCGATGCTGTAATTATTCGAATCGGTGGTGCCGCTGCCAACGTTGCCGGCGAGGTCGGCAACACCGGTGTTGTCCAGCGTCACCAGGTTGGTGGCATCGGTGATGTTCGCGCTCGGCGTAAACGTCGCCGTCCAGGTAATTCCGCCGTCCGCACTGGTGACCGCCGTCAGGGTGCCGTTGGCGATGGTCAGGTCGGCGTTGGTGAAACCGCTGACCGCTTCACTGAAGGTGATGGTCACCAGCGAGGTATCGCCGATCTTCAAGGTGTTTTGCGCGAACACTACGGTGGCGGTCGGCCGCACAGTGTCGATCGCGTAATTGTTCGAGTCGGTGGTGCCAGTGCCGGCGTTGCCCGCCAGATCCGCGACCCCGCTGTTATTCAGGGTGATCAGGTTGGTGGCGTCGGTGATGCTGCTGGTCGGCGTGAAAGTCGCCGTCCAGGTGATGCCGCCATCAGCGCTGCTGACTGCGCTCAGCGTACCGTTGGCAATGCTCAGATCGGCGTTGGTGAAGCCGCTGACGGCCTCGCTGAAAGTGATGGTGACCAGCGAGGTTTCGCCGATTTTAAGCGCGGTATCGGCGACCACGATGGTTGCCGTCGGCCGTGCGGTGTCGATCGCGTAGTTGTTGGAGTTGGTGCTGCCAGTGCCGGCGTTGCCGGACAGGTCATTGACCCCGGTATTGTCCAGAGTGATCAGGTTGGTGGTGTCGGTGACGCTCGTGGTTGGCGTCAGTGTGGCGGTCCAGGTGATGCCGCCGTCGCTGCTGCTCAGTCCGCTCAAGGTGCCGTTGGCCACCGTCAGGTCGGCGGTGGTGAAGCCGCTCACCGCTTCGCTGAAGGTGATGGTCACCACAGAGGTTTCGCCTGCCGCCAGATTGGTGTCGGCAACGACAATGGTCGCTGTCGGTCGCACGGTGTCGACCACATAATTGGCCGAATCGGTGGTGCCGCTGCCGGCGTTGCCGGCCAGATCCGCCACGCCGGTGTTGTCCAGGGTAATCAGGTTGGTGGCATCGTTGATGCTGCTGGTCGGCGTAAAGGTCCCCGTCCAGGTGATGCCGCCGTCAGCACTGGACACGTTGGTCAGCGTGCCATTGGCAATCGTCAGGTCGGCGTTGGTGAAACCGGATACCGCTTCGCTGAAGGTAATGGTCACCAGAGATGTATCGCCAATTTTCAGCGCGGTGTCGGCCATGACGATGGTCGCGGTCGGGCGCTGGGTATCGATCGCGTAATTGTTCGAGTTGGTGGTACCAACACCGGCCACGCTGTCGGACACGGCCGTGACCCCGGTGTTGTCGAGGGTGATGAGGTTGGTGGTGTCGGTGATGTTGTTGGTCGGCGTGAAGGTTGCCGTCCAGGTAATTCCGCCGTCGGCGCTGGAAACACTGGTCAGCGTGCCGTTGGCAATGGTCAGGTCGGCGTTGGTGAAACCGCTGACCGCACGACTGAAGGTGATGGTCACCAGCGAGGTTTCGCCGATTCTCAGCGCGGTATCGGCGACTACGACGGTGGCGGTGGGTGGTTCCACGTAAGCGGTGTTGAGCGTACCGCCGTTGTTGTAGATCCCCACCAGTGCGCTCGGCGTCGTGCCGGTCGAACCACCGTTGGAAAGTCCACCGCCACCGCTGGCGGCGCCGTTGCCGCTGATCGCGGCAAAGTTGCTCGCGGTGATCAGCACCACGCCGCCGTTGTTCCAGATCGCCCCGACGCCGCGACCGCCGGCACCACCATCGGCGCCGTTGCTGCCGACCCCACCGCCACCACCACCGCCGCCACCGGCAGCAATGTTGTTGCTGATGACCGAGGTGCCGATGACTTTCAGGGTGCCGCTCGAAGCGTTGTAGATACCCCCCGCCGCATTGCCGCCAACACCGCCGACTTTGTCCCAACCGGAACCGCCACCGCCACCGCCAATCGACAGGCTGCCGTTGCTCGCCGAGCCGCCATTGCCACCATGACTATAACCGGCACCGGCGCTGCCGCCATTGCCGCCCACACCACCGGTGCTGGTGCCGCCCCGGCCACCCATGTCGGTCGGACTGTAACCGCCGCCATAGCCGCCGGCATTGGCACTGCCTGCACCCCCGGCATAAGTGCCTGTACCCGGGCCGGACGAACCGCCATGGCCACCGGTCTGGCCGCCGATACCCGCACCGCCGCCACCGCCACCACCGACATAACCGCCGGTCACACCACCGCCACCACCACCGCCGGAAGCGGCGTTCGCGGTCACAGTGACGTTGTTCAGGGTAAGAATGCCGGCGTTGAAAATGCCGCCGCCCATGGCGCCCGCCGCCGCCGAGCCGCCGTTACCTCCGTTGCCGGCGACCAGGCCTTTGGTGATGACCAGGCCGTCGAGGGTCACGGTGCTGCCGGAGGTGACTTCCACCACGCGGGTTTTGTATTGGCCATCGAGGGTCACGTCGGCCACGCCATCGTTGTTCAGGTCGCCATCGACGGTGATGTTCTTGTTGATCAGCAGCTCCGAAGTAAGCTGAACGGTCATGCCCGAACTGAACGTGACAATGTCGCCGTTCTGCGCCGAAGCCAGCGCCGCGCGCAGCGAGCCGACACCCGAGTTGAGGTTGTTGGTCGCCGTCCAGGTGGCCAGGCCCCACTGGTACTCGCTCATGGCTTTGCTCGACAGCACGTTGGCGCTTTCGATGGTGCCGGTGGCGATCTCCAGATCCCAGTCGCCGCCGACACCGGTGCGATTGTTCGAAGCAGCCACGTCACGCCCGGTCAACTGCGCCAGCGAGTCGACGAAACTCAAGCCGCGATCACCTTCAGCGGTGTAGCAGCCGTAAATCAGGATGTCGCCACCGGCGTTCATGTCCTTGCCGATTTCCGCGAGAACCGCGCTGCGCTGGGCGACGTTGTCTGCCGAGAGATAACTGTTGCCCAGCCACAAATCACCGGCATTGCCGTGGGCAATGATCTGCACCGAGCTGACGCCGTGATGCTGATCAAGGAAGTCGGCGATCTGTTGCAAACCATCCTTGCTGGCGTCGAGTTTCACCACTTGCGTGCCGGGAGCAATGCCTTGCAGCAGGCTGTCGGCGTCCTTCACCCGCGAATCGACGAACACCACACTCTGGCCGGGCACCGCGACCGGGCTGGCCGCCGGCGTGGCATCAGCCTGGCCGTGGGTGTCTTTGCTCGCTACGGGATGATCGGCTGCCGGCGCCTTGGCCGCATCGGCAGCGGTGGGTGCATGGCTGTCGGCTTGCGCAGCGGTATCGGCCACGGTGGCGGCCACCGCGCCGTCGAACAGCATGCGCGGCTCCAGCGACATGATCATCGGCGAGGCCAGCGAACGCTGACCTGCGGTTGCCCGAGACCTGACTTTTGCACCGCCAAAAATGCTCCACCACATGTTGCTCACCCGAACTCGAACGAAGGTACGTACGGCATCAATGAAAAACGCCGCGATCAACTGATCGCGGCGTCGGATTTCATACGAATGACATTGGCGGCGCTGGCTGAGCCATCGAGCCAAAAGGACAAATCAGCGTATTGCTTGAACAGGTCGGGCGGCAGGATGGTGCGCCGTGATTGCAAGGCCACCTTGGGTTTGACCTTGTGCAGGCCGGCCAGGCCAAGGCCCTGGTCGAACTCCGGCGCGTCATAGGCCAGATGTTCGAAATCGTGCTCGAACCAAGGCTCGCCAATGAACTCGTAGACCAGCCGCAGCACGCGCTCCGGCGCTTGGGTCAACAAGTCGTAATCGATGATCAGCAGTGAGTCCGCGTGTTCGCCGTAATAGGCTTCCTTGAGCGCCGCCCAGGCGAAACCCACCAGGCGATTGCGCTGAGCCAGGGTTTCGCAACGGCTGTACACCGTGTTGCGCTCCACGGCATCGCCAAACAATTTGGTATTTTCAAAGGGATTGGCGCGGTACAGCCGTTCGAGACTGTCCATCACCCAGGCGACGTTGCGCACGCAGGCGATGACTTTGGCTTGGGGAAACAGGTCGTTGAGTGCCGGCAGACGCGAACTCCACTGCCGGTTGGTATCGAACACCACCGGTTTGTCGGCCTTGTCGGCATAGTAGGCGTCGAACAGACCACGCAACAGGCGACGGCGCATGTCGGTGTCGATCACCGCACCGTACTCGCTGCCGGCGCTGCATTGTTCGAGGACACTGGAGAACAGCGATCCGACCGGGCTGGTCATGCCGGCGTGAAAGCGCGGGTTCTGCAGAAGAATCGCAGAAAGCAGGGTGGAGCCTGAACGCGGCAAGCCGGAGATAAAGTGGAACTGCTGCAATCCCTTCACCCTGATCTAAAGTCCCTTTGTCCGACAAAGCGTAGTCCAACAACCACCCTGCGACTAGTAGTGTTTTGATATCAACCAAGAGCAAAAAGAACTAATAAGTTAATTTTTAATCGCGAATTTTAAGGTGAAACGTTTTAGTCTGACCCGCACCTATTTGGCTGCAGATTGCGGCGTGATCAACCGCGCTTGCGCCCCACCCGCATGGACTTGCGCACTGATCTGCCAGGTGGCGGGTAACGGTGCAAATTCTGCCGGGTCATCCTGGGTACCGACCAGCCATATGCGGGCATTGCCGGAAAGGTCGGCAAGGCTGTCGAGGTAGACATCGGGGCTGACCAGCGTCCCGAAACCATATTGATTCGGCCGCGTCGAGCGGCCGTCCGTAGCGGGCGGCGTGTACAGCCGCACCTGTGCGCCGGTGCGATCGTAGTAGACGTAACTCAAGTACCAGAGCATGTCGCTGGTGATGATGCGATCACCAGGCTGGAAATGCTGATTGACGTAGTTCACCACGCGATCGAACTGATCGTTGCTGTCGACCGTGGCGTTGTTTTTCAGGCCAACCATTTCCACCCCGAGCAACGACACCAGCACCGCCAACGCGAGAACTCGCACGCGGCTGTACAAGCGGTCGATGGCCAGCCCCGCCAGCAGCGGCAAACCGAGGGCATAAGCGGTCAGATAGCGCTCGATGAACACCGGCGTGATGAACGACACCGCAAACACCAGCAACAGCGGTAAGCCGGTGTACAACGCCAGCAGGACACTGCCGCGCGACACGCTGCGATCTCGCAGCACCGCCACCGCCGTCAGCAGCAACAACGCCAGCGGCAATGCGCCGAACACCAGCAACGGCAAGTGTTCGCCGTCATCCTGGATCAACCATGTCCAGATCATCGACGGCAACGACGCCAGCGTCACCGGGTCTTCCCAGCCAACATCGCCACCGACCTTGAGTTGTTCCATGTGCTGCGTCAGATCGAGCAGGTTGGGCAGCCACGGCAGGTACAACGCCGCGATGGCCAGATTCGCCAGCCACCAGCCCGGGCGCTGGATATGCCGCAAGCGATGGCCGCGCTGAAACCGAATCACCGTCAGATAAATCCAGTGACACAGCGCCGCCAGCACCGCGAAGTAATGGGTGTAGAGCGCCGCCGTCATCAACAGCGCATAAATCACCAGATAGCGATGACGCTGCGGCCGGCGGATCCAGTAGACCAGCGCCAGCGTCGCGGCGATCAGCAACAGGCCGAGCAGCGAATACATGCGCACTTCCTGGCTGTAGCGCACCGCTGTCGGCAATAACGCCAACAGCAGCCCGGCGAAAATCGCCGCGCGGCGCGTGGCCAGGCGATCCACCAGCCAGATGCCCATTCCGACCGCGGCGATTCCGGCCAGAGCGCTAAGGCAGCGGATGGCAAAAATGCCGTCGTCGAACAGTTCGATCCAGCCATGCAGCAGCATGAAGTACAGCGGTGGATGCACATCGAACGCCGCGTGATGCCAGATATCGGCCAACGAATAGCGCGCCAGCAGCAGGCTGGAACCTTCATCGCCCCAAATCGCCGCAGCGGTCAGGTCGTAAAAGCGTACGGCGCCAGCCAACAACAAAATCGGCAGCAGCCAGTGTTCCCTGGCCCAGCGGATCAAACGCAAGCGGGCAAACCACGAACCCGGCAGCGCGTGCGGATCCTGTGTGTCGCCCACCGGTGTCACTCTGTTGACCGCCATTGCTGCCTCTTGCCGTGCCACGACACCACGCCTGTATGAGCCAGACCCTGCCAGTCACTCTAGGTCAGACGCAGGAGCACCGTCGATGCCGATTTGCGACTTCACGACACCCGGCAACCTTGCCAATCCGGGTCTACGCTCTGGCGTGGCGTGACCTGGCCACGGAGTGCCAAGGCAATAGCATCAGCCTGATCCCACTAGCGGCCCGCCGACAACCAATCAGAAGGATAAGGACTTTATGGACGTTTACATGGGCACTGTTCTGACGTTTGCCTTCAACTACGCGCCCAGCGGCTGGGCCTTGTGCAACGGTCAGATCATCGGCATCAACCAGAACCAGGCGCTGTTTGCATTACTGGGCACCACCTACGGCGGCAACGGCACCGTCAACTTCGGCCTGCCCAACCTGCAGAGCCGCATGCCGATCTGCCAAGGCAATGGCGGGGGCCTGACGCCGAGAGTCATGGGAGAAATCTCCGGCGCCGAACAAGTCACCGCCACCCTCAACAACCTGCCGAATCACACCCACACCCTCGCCGGCCTTACCGCCACCACCACCGTGCAACTGGCCAACCCGGCCAGCAATCCGGCGGGCGCGCCGACGGCGACCAACGCCTACATTGGTGCTTCGGGCACCGGGCCGGGTCTGGCGAATATCTTTTCCGATGCTCAGGGCGCGTCACCCGTTCCGCTCAAAGGCGCCGCGACCACCATCAGCGGCACGATCTCGCCAACTGGCAACGGCTTGCCGCTGCCCATCATGAACCCGTATCTGGTGCTCAACTTCAGCATCGCGCTGAACGGCATTTTCCCTTCGCGTAACTGATCGACCACCGGGGGATCACATCCCCCGGTTCCCCACTTTGCCGGAGCGAGACCATGCTGCAATCGGTTAAAAGCCAACATTTCCAGGCCCTTCGCGGGCGGATCGGCACCCTGTATCTGCCCGATGGCAGTGCATTGCAAATCCATATCGGCGAACTCGCAGAGAAACCGATGGCGCAAATGCGTTACAGCGAGCGCATGCCATTCAGCGTCGAATTGAGCAGCCTGGAAGCGACTGAATTCGTCGATGGTTTATGTGCACTGGAGTTGCCTGAACTGGGGCGAGTGGACGGCATCTTCGTGTCGCGGGTACCACCGATGGGGCGGCCGCCAGAGCTGGCTTACTTCCACATCACCTTCAACTGACCCGAACCCAAGGAGCAGCCGTCGGCAGCTCCTGCACGGAGATTACCGGGGATACCAGACCAGTCGCTCCGCCGCCGGGTTGCTTTCTTCAACCGCAAACCCGAGCGCGAGGTAATGCCGTCGCGCATGGGGATTGCTGGTCCAGACCACCGTCGCCACCGGGCAGCGAATCTGTTGCGCGGCTTTCTGTACACCTTGCAGCACGGCGCGGCCATAACCCTGGCCGCGAGCCTGCGGAATGAACGCCAGGTACAACACGCGAATCTCGTTGGCGCCGAAATCGGTGCTCAACGCGCCGATGGCACTGCCGAGTTTTTCCACCACGTAGTGCATGGCGTTAGGGTAGTTGTCGCCCATGCCCTGTTCCTGCACCTGGAACTGCTGGGCGACCAGTTGCTGCACCTGTTCCGGCTCGCCGTCGACCCATTGCAGATCCGGCCGCGCCGTTTGATAAAGACTTTGCAAAAACGGCCCGTCGGTTGCCCGCGAAGGCCGTACCACCAATCCCTCTGCCGCCACTGCTGCGTTGTCCGTCATCCTGCTCTCCGTTAGAAACCGCTTTCCCTGACCCCCAGCGCCGCCATTCGGCGCCATGCCACACCGAGCAACGATTCGCCGCTGCCTTGCAAGATCACCACACCGCGCAACGGTTGCGGCGGTGTCGACGCATCGTCCAGCACGCTGAGCCGCGCGCCGTATTGCGCCTGTACCGGTTCCGCGCGCTGCTGTTGATCGCGGCGCACGGCAATCGGCCCGTGGTGATCGGAGGTCAGTGCTTCCTGATCGACGTAGGCCACGCCGTTGGTGTCGATTTCATTCAGTTGCACGGCGAGTGCCGGGTGCATCGGGTCATCGGCGATAAAGCGGCCACTGGCCCCGGGTTTGACTCGCCACAATTCGGCTTCCGCCAGATAGCCGCGCAGGCGCGCGCCGTCTTCGACGACCCGGGCCAGTGCATCCTTGCTCGACAACCAGCGCCCGACCGTCATGTTCGGCAGCAGATCACGCACGCTGCCGGCCTGCGGTGCGCGCAGCAGCAGGCGTTCGCGCTGCGCCGTCAGCCCGCGGTATTCGGCGACTGCTTCGGCCAGCCGTTGCTCGACAATGCCGGCATCGGCGGCGGTTTCGCTACGACTGGCCTGACGGCGCATCAATAGCTGCTGAATCTGGATTTCCCGGCGCACAATCGCCAGCCGCGACTCGAGATCGGGCGATTCCAGTTCAATCAGCACATCGCCCTGAGCAACCTTCTGCCCGTCCGTCACGTTTACCGCTTTGACCCGCGCCGCCGTTGGTGCATGCAGGGCACTGGCGCGCCCGGCCTCGAGCATGGTCGGCAACTCCACCGAACTGCGCCACGGCACGATCAGCACCAGCAACAACCCGAGCAGCGCCAGCGCGCTGAGCAGCACGCGCGGGCCGTGCGCCTGTTCGCGGCGGCTCCACCACTGGCGCCACTCACGCATGATCGGCAGAAAAATGAACCACACCAGTTCCACCAGCATCAGGAAGATCCCCAACACCTTGAAGAACAGGTGATAGACCGCCAGTGCGATCCCGAAAAACAACGCCGCACGCCACAACCATGAGCCATACCCCCAGATCAGCAAACGCCGTTGCATCTTCGGCGACCACGGCTCCGGCGCCGGGGCGCCATAGCCAAACAGAAATTCACGCAAGCGCCAGCGACACAGGGCAAATGCGCGGCCCTGCAGGTTGTCGACTTCCCAGAAATCACTGATCAGAAAATAACCATCAAAACGCATGAACGGATTGAGGTTGACCACCAGCGTGGTGATCCACGTGGCGCTGGCGAGCATGAATGCCGCCGTGCGCCCCGGTCCATCCGGCAGCAACGACCACGCCAGCAACGCGATACATGCCAACAGCAATTCCGCGAGCACACCACCGGCACCGATCAGTAATCGCGCACGGCGATCATTGACCCGCCAGGCATCGCTGACATCGGTATAGAACATCGGCAGCAAAACCATGAACGCCACGCCCATGCTCTGTACCCGACAGCCCGCGCGCTTGGCCATGAACGCATGGCCGAATTCGTGACAGAGCTTGGCGAAGAACAACGCCACGCCAAACGCCAACGCGCCGCCGAGGCTGAACAGGTGCGGAAAGGTGCCGACAAAGCGCTGCCAGTCGCGCGAGACCAGAAACACCCCCAACGCCAGCGTCGCCGGTAATCCGTAGCGCAACAGGCGCGGGCCGAAGCGCGCAAGCCACGGCCAGGCGCGATTGAGAAACGCGTCCGGGCGCCACAGCGGAATACGGAAAAACAGGTATTGATGCAGGAGGATTTGCCACAGGCTTTGCTTCTGCGCCAAGGCCTTGAGGCGGTAGCTGGCGCGCTGTTGATCGTCGAGCGCACTGATCAAATCGTGTCCGCGCAGGAACTCCAGCAACTGCTCAAGCTCCGTGCCGGCCAGCGGTAAACCCGGCTCGCGATTGGCCGCGCGCAAGACTTGCTCGGCGTCGCCCAACGACCAATGGCGCAGCAGGCGCATCGCCGCCGCGCCGAGCTTGAAGTAACGGCCGCGCACTGGATCGGCGAGGGTCCAGCGCGGCGAACCGTCCAGGGCCGGCGCCGCGGGCGACAGTTGCAGGTCGGCACGCAGGCTCGGCAGATTCATCTACAGACCCACACTCTGGCGCAAACCGGCCAGTGGCCGGCGCAACAAGTACAGCGCCAGCGGCGCGCGGTCGCCGAAGATTTTCGCCGTGCCGCGCAGGCCGATGCGTGGCGGTGCCTCGGTAAAATTGGCGTCGAGCCGATAGGCCAGTTGACCGCCCGCCGTCGGTTGCGCCTCGTATGCCGAGCGTTCCAGTGTGGCGAGATGGCGCTTCAACGGATCGCTGTCGAGAAACAACGCCACTTCGGCACCAGGCTCCAACGAAATTGCATCGCCTACCGCCAATTCGATACGCAGTTCGGCCTGGTTCGGGTCGGCGATGTCCATCAGGCGTTCGCCGGTCTGTACCGGTTTGCCGGTCAAGCGCTCGGCGTCGGCGAACACCGCGATGCCGTCACGTTCGGCGCGCACTTCGCTGCGCTTGAGCAGCTCGCGGGCGTAGTCGCGCTCGGCGCGTTTCTGCTCAGCGCGTGCGGCGAGCAAGTCGACTTTTGCGCTCGACTCGGCATCGGCAAACGAGCGCTGGGAATTGGATTTCAGTTCAGCTTCGGCCACACCTAGCGCACGCTCAGCGACATCGGCCTGCGCCTTGAGCGTGGTGCTTTCGAAACGCACCAGCACATCGCCGGTTTTCACCGTTTGATTGGGTTTGACCAGAAACTCGGCGATCACTCCGTCCAGCGGCGCCGCCACCACGCGCCCGCCAAGCGGCACCACTTCGGCCGGGGCCAGCACCGATTGACGCACCGGAAGCAACAGCCCGAGCAACAGCAGCGCGACCAGTGCCACCTGACGTTTACGGGTCCAGCGCAGCCGCCACGGTTTGCGCGGTTGCAGCGCCAGCCAGGCATGGCTGTAAGTGTCACCGAGTTGCGACAGCAAGACTTGTTCGGAAGGATTCCACGGCACATCGCGCGCCAGCCACAAGCCGCCGAACACCTGCGCGTCGCGATCAACCAGCGGTAACCAGAACACCTGCGCAGCGGACAGACTGCGCCAGTCGGCCTGGATCGATTCGCTGAGCAATTCCGGCGCAATCACCCGCGCTTGCTTCAGCACATCCTGCTTGAACAACTGCGCCACGGCCTGCTCGACGAACGCCACGAACGGCGCATTCGGCTCGACCGCACTGACGCCCGTCACGGCTTGTACCTTGCCGGCGATCAATAACGCGGCATGACGAAAGCCAAACAACGACTGGCCGTCATTGACCAGGCTGTAGGCCAGTTGCGCGGCATCGCGGGCAGCGCGAGTCTGCCGTTCAAGGTCGAGAAAGCGCGCGAACACTTGTTCAGCGGCGCCGCTCACCGGCGCGTTCACTTCAGCTCCGGGAAACGCGCGGTGCCGCTCATGCCGGCGAGCAAACCTTTGGCTTCGGGAAGTGTGGCGACCAGCAACAGGGTCTGACTGCCCTCATCGATTCGCGCGCCGAGGCGTTTGACCGTGGCGTCGATCGGCTGGCCGGTTTCATCGGGAACGAAGCTGAAGGTCTGGCCGGGCTTGAGTCTGGCCATCCAGCGCGACGGCACCAGCAAATGAATTTCGAGGGTGCGGTTATCCACTACATCGAGCAGCGGTGCACCGGCCGGCACGCTTTCATAGCGCTGCACCTTGCGCTCGACCACTTGTCCGTCGAACGGCGCGACGACGCTGCAGCGCTTGACCTGCACTTGATACACCTGGGATTGCGCCTGGGTTTCGCTGACCTTGGCCTCGGCCCGCGCCACTTCGAAACGCCCGACAGAATTGAGTGCCGCCAACTGTTTGTTGTGCGCCAGCTCTTCACCGGCACCCCGGCTGGCCGCTTGTGCGGCATTGAGCTGTGCCTGATAAGCAGAGCAATCGAACTTCGCCAGCGTATCGCCCTTCTTGAACGACTCGCCCTCGCTGAAGGGCAACTCGACAATCCGCCCGGAAAGCTCACTGGCCAGCGTCGCCTGATCACGCGCCCGCAACACCCCGCGCGCCTCACTGCTCACGGTGGCCGCCGCCGTCCCCGGATTATCCAGCAGCGGATCGTCTGGCCCGGGCGTTTGCGCCTGAACTGCACACGTAACTAAGGTCAATCCGACAACCCAACCGCGAAAACGCTGCATAACCGCTACTCCCTGACGGATGTGCGGAGTCTACGACAGCGGGGGTTAGCGTCAAGCGAAAGGCCATCACTCTTCGGAAATGTAATGTTTCAAAAGAGAAGGCCGCCCCATGATTGTTTAAGGGATGTCGGCAAACTCCGGCTTCCTACACGAGTTGGAGATGCTACTGATTACGCATTGCGAAAAAGGTGATAGACAGGCTACCTATGCAAGTAAACCCGGACCGAATCTACCCCTCTCTGCAATAACTTCTAATACAGACGGCCTTAAATGGCTTGACCCCGGTTGGCATTGGTAACCAAAACTGGCAAGCCGGTGCTGGAGATAAACCAGCGCAGTGAGCCCGCAATTATTTGGTGGTTGACCTGCATGACGCGCTCAATCTAGGATTGCCTTACTCAACCCCGTACGTAGCGATTCAGTTCGCTGGCAGTTGGGGTGAAGAAACCGGCTTAGGCCGGTTTTTTCGTTTCTGAGGAATAATTTGTGCGTACTGCTTTCTTTGTTGATGGCTACAACTTGTTCTATGGGCTGCTCGCGGGCACCCCCTATAAATGGCTCAATCTCGAAGGTTTGCTGATTCATGTCGCACACATCGAAAACCCGCAGAACGCCGTTGTCTCGATTGACTATTTCACCTCATCAATAAAACCAGAACTCGCGACGCTGGGCCGAATTTCAAAAGAGGCCCAAGACACTTACATAAGGGCACTGCGCACGACCAATGTCAGAGTGCATTTTGGTCGGCACCATCTTGAGCAGGCTAAAGCGCCTCGATTCATCGACAAAAACACCAAGGCCTCACGCCAGGACAAGGTCGACATCTGGAAGCTTGAAGAAAAGGAAACCGACGTTCATATCGCGATCAGCATGTATCGCACTGCCTGCCAGCAGGCAATGTTCGCAACACAAGATCGCGTCGAACAACTCGTACTGGTTTCGAGTGACACTGATATCACCCCCGCATTGAGAGCAATACGCGCGGACTTCCCTCACCTAACCATCGGCGTCATTCTTCCTCACAGGGCAGGTTTGAATCGACCCACCCCGGGCTCTCTGAAAGATCACTCGCACTGGCTGCGGCGCGTGATCACAGAGGAAGAATTGCTCCTTAATCAGTTTCCAGGCCGAGTAGCCACGCACAAAAAACCAGCGTTCAAACCGGATTATTGGTAGGTACTTCTGCCGGATACACCGACTCCCATCCCCCGCCCAATGCCTTGTACAACCCGACCATCGCCAGCGAAACACCGGTCGAACTCTCCACCCACTGTTCCTGCGTCGCCAACAGCGCGCCTTGCACAGTAAGAACGTTGACGAAGTCGACCACGCCTTCGACGTATTGCTGTTGCGCGGTGCGCAGGGCGATCTGGTTCTGACGGACGGCTTCGGCAAGGCTGTCGCGGCGGCGCTGGCTGGCGTTGTAGGCGGTCAGTTGATCGTCGATTTCATGCCAGGCGCGCAGCACGGTTTGCTGATAGGCGACGGCGGCTTCCTGTTGTTGCGCTTCGCGCAGTTGCAGCATGCCGCGCAGGCGTCCGCCATCGAACAGCGGCAGGCTGAATTGCGGGCCGATGCCGAAGGCGCGTGAACCCCACGAGCCAAAGTCGCTGAGTTGCATGGCTTGCGAGCCGAGGTTGCCCGAAAGGGTGATGCGCGGATAGAAGTCGCCTTTGGCCACACCGATATTGGCGGTAGCAGCATGCAGGCGCGCTTCGGCCTGACGGATGTCCGGGCGGCGTTCGGCAAGTTGTGACGGCAGACCGATGGCGACTTGCAGCGGCGACTGCGGCACAGCGGCGTCTGTGGATAACTCTTTGGCCAATGCCTGTGGCGGTTCGCCCATCAGCAGGCTTATCGCGTTGATCAACTGCGATTGGCGTTGTTCCAGCGCCGGCAAGCGCGATTCGATGGCAGCCACCTGCGCGGCGGCTTCGGCGACGTCGAGGTCAGTCGCCACGCCGTCGGCCAGGCGCAGTTGCGAGAGTTTCAGGCTGTGCCGAGCGACGTCGAGGTTTTGCTCGGTAACGGCGCGGGTGTTTTGTACACCGCGCAGCTGAATGTAGTTTTGCGCCGTGTCAGCGAGCACGGCCAATAACACCCCGCGACGGTCATTTTCGGCGACTTCGAGGTTTGCATCGGCGGCTTCGGTTTCGCGACGTACGCGGCCCCAGAAATCCAGTTCCCATGAGGCGGAGAACCCGGCGTCCCACAGGTTGAAGGCGGAATCGCCGTTGTGTCCGGACGGGTCGTTCAGGCCCTTGCCGCTGTTACGTTCACGCGCATAGCTGCCAGTGGCCGCAGTGTTTGGATAGCGGTCAGCGGTGATCACCTGGCGGGCGGCGCGGCTTTGCTGCAGGCGGCTGCTGGCCAGTTGCAGGTCGAGGTTGCTCTGCACCGCGCGCTGAGTAAGCGCGGAGAGTTGCGAGTCGTGGAAAACCTCCCACCAGCGCTCGTTCAGAGGTTCGCTGACGGCTTGGCTGGGCGCGGACTTGGCGGGCTTGGCCCAGTCGGCGATTTGTGTGGCTTCGGGTTTCTGGAAGTCAGGGCCGACGGTGCAGGCGGTGAGGCTTGCTGTCACCAAGGCGCTGAAAATGAGTGGCTGCCACTGACCCCATCGCTGGGTCACCTCACGCACGGATTTCTCTGAACTGCGCGTATCAATACTCGCCTCCACCGACATCCCCACGCGCAACCGCTCGGCGAGCGGCTGACCTGGTTCCAGCATGATCTTTACCGGAATCCGCTGCACCACCTTGGTGAAGTTGCCGGTGGCGTTGTCCGGTTTGACTGCTGCGAAGGTCACGCCAGTCGCCGGGGCGATACTCTCGACACGACCGGTCAGCGCTTCACCACCCAGGCTGTCGACGCGTACTTGCACCTCTTGCCCTGGCTGCACGTCGGTCAGTTGCGTCTCCTGGAAATTCGCCACGACATACGCCTGCTGCAAAGGCACCACCGCCAGCAGCTTGCTGCCCGGCGTCACATAGGCGCCGACGCGCACGGCCCGTTCGCCGATCATGCCGTCCTGCGGTGCAGTGATACGCGTGTAAGAGAGTTCAAAACTGGCGATTTCCAGCGCCGCTTGTGCGTGCTTCAAACTGCCTTCGGCGGCATCCCGCTGAGCCGTGAGAATGTCGACCTGCTTGCGCTCTGCCGCCAGTTTCGCCGTGGCGGTGTCGAGATGCGCCGTGGCTTGATCGATGCGAGTACGCGCCTGTTGCGCGTTCTGCACCGTACCGGCACCAACGCCGGCCAAATGGTTGTAGCGATTCAATTCCTGCTGGGCGAAAGCCATTTCAGCCTTGGCCGACACCACCGAGGCTTGCGCTTGGGCGATCACCGACGTCTGGCGCTCCAGCGTCGCTTTGGCGTTCTGCAACTGCGCTCGCGCGACCAGGGTTTGCGCGTCCGCCGCCTCGGCTGAAGCGCGCAAGTCGCGATCATCGATCAGCGCCAGCAACTGGCCCGCCTTCACTTGCTGGTTGTCCTCCACCAAGACTTCCTTGATAAACCCGGCCACGCGCGGCACGACGAGCGTGTAGTCGGCGGAGACAAAGGCGTCATTGGTGTTTTGCTGGGTACGTTTGCCAAACACGCCGGGCAGCGCCAGGTAAACCAGCACGCCGACCGCCAGTGCGGCGGCGATGGCCACCGCGAGTTTTTGCTTTGCTTGAGTCGTCATAAAAACCTTCTGTTTCAGTGAAGCAATCAGGTCGGCGCGCGCGGCGGAAAGATCCGCGTCGGCAGCCAGAAAATCAGCAGGATCAACGCCACTGCGACGCCGGCCATGCACACATAGAGATCGGAAGAAGTCAGCACCACGGCTTGTTCGTGCAGGCGATGGGCGAGGCCCGGATCGCTGCGGTCGGCCAGCGGCGAATTGCCCAGGCTGTCGACCAGCATGGTCGAGTGGAAATGCAAACGCGCGGTGGTCAGCGCTTCGATCACCCCGGTAGCGACCACGGCCGCCAAGCCTTTCACCGTGTTGAACCACGCGGAGGCGAACGGCCCGTCCTGCGGCTGGATGCTGCCGGTGGACAACATCAACAGCGGCAACACCGACATCGGCTGACCGAAGATCTGCAGCCATTGCAGGACGTAGAAATTGTCGCGAATCCATTCTGAAGTCAGCAGCGATCCGCCCAGGCAGGACAGCGTCAACATGCTCAAACCCATGCCAAGCACCCAGCGGCAATCGACCCAGCGCAGGTTGCACAACGCTGCCACCAACGGCAGCGCAATCAGTTGCGGCAATGCGGCGATCAGCATGATCGGTGCGGTCTGCGCCGGGCGATAACCCTGCACCTGCGCCAGATAACTCGACGGAATCAACACCACCGCCTGCAGAACTATCAGCACACCGGCCAGGGTCATCAAGGCGAACGACAGGTTGCGGATACCGAGCATCTGCAATTTGAAAAACGGAATCGGTTGCGACCACTCGTTGATCAAAAACGCCACCAGCAACAGCGAACCGGCGCCGAGCAATCCACAGATCAGGCTCGACTCGAACCAGTCCAGCCGATTGCCCTGCAACAAACCGATCACCAACATACAGATCGCCGGAAAGCCCAGCAGCAGGCCTTTCCAGTTGAACGATTTGAGGCGTTCCAAACGCAGCGGGTCCTGCGGAATACCCCACGCGACCATCGCCATGGCGATCAGACAAGGCACGATGATTTGCCAGAACGTCCACTGCCAGCCGACGTATTCCGTCCACAAACCGGCCAGCGGTGTACCGAGGCCCGGGCCGAATGTAGCCGTCAGTGCGTAGCCGGCCAGACCGTAGAGTTTGATATTCGCCGGCAAAAAGCGCAGAGCGACGGTCATCAGCATCGGTGGCAGCGCACCGCCGGCCAGCCCCTGCAAAGTGCGCATCAGCAGCAGACTTTCGTAGTTCGGTGCAAACGGGCACAGCACGCCAAGCAAGGTGAACAGGCTGATCGCGCAAAGGGTGAAGCGGCGCAGCGAGAAGGTCACCGAACACCACGGCGCGAAGGCCATGGCCGCGACCGAAGTGGCGGTGTAGCTGGCGACCAGCCAGGTGCCTTCGTCGTAACCGATGCTCAGCGCGCCACGGATGTCGGCCAGGGCCACCTTGGTGACCATCTCGTTGAGGCCCGACACCAGCACCGCCAGCAGCACGCCGACCAGGCCAATGATGATCCGCGCCCCGAACACCGGTGGCGTGGCCGCCTTCGCCGGGCTGGCCGCAGCGATGGGCGCTGCTGCCGTCAGGGATGTCATGAATTCACACTCCGGAGGGAAAAATACCGGAGCATCTTAGTCGGGCTTGGCAATGACGAAAATTGACTTATTGGCAGCTTATAAGTGCGTCAGACGCAATTATTAAAAGCAAAAGATCGCAGCCTTCGGCAGCTCCTACAGGGATATGCATTCCAATGTAGGAGCTGCCGAAGGCTGCGATCTTTTGATCTTAGGGTTGTGCAGCCAGCCAGGTTTCGTCACAACAGGCCTTGAGAGTTTCGCGCAGCCAGCGATGTGCCGGATCCTTGTCGAAACGCGGGTGCCAGGCCTGGGTCAGCATCAGCGTCGGCAACGGGATTGGCAGGTCGAACGAACGCAGTTTCAAACCGAGCCGACGCACACTCAGCAACGCTTCCTTGGGCACCGGCAGGATCAGGTCGGAATCCGGCAAGGCAAACATCGCCGCATGAAAACTCGGCGCGATCACCGCCACGCGCCGCTCCAGGCCTAGCGCATTCAGCGCCGTATCGATCGGGCCGCGCGCGATGCCGCGTCGCGACATGCTGATATGGGAAAACCCGGCGTAGCGCTCGGCGGTGATTTCACCGTCGAGCAATGGATGATCTTCGCGCACCAGTCCCACGAAGTGCGTCGAGAACAGGTTCTGTACTTTGACTTCAGGGGTGACGGGGCGAGTGTTGCTGACGCTCAGATCGATACGCCCTTCACGCAGGGCTTCATCGTCGCCATCGCCTTCCGGGACGAAGCGCAGCTCGCAGTGCGGCGCCAGTTGATCGAGGGTGTCGAACAGCTTGCCGCCGTAGACGCCGATGAAGAAGTCATTGGCGCGGATGCTGAAGCGTCGGCGCAGCGTGCCCAGCTCCACGGTGTCAGCGGAGCGGAACAGCAGCGCGGCCTGCTCGACCACATCGCGAACTTGCTCGCGTAATTCCAGGGCTTTGGGGGTTGGCACCAGGCCTCGACCGGCGCGCACCAGAATCGGATCACCGATCGCTTCGCGGATTCGCGTCAGGGTGCGGCTCATGGCGGCCGGACTGAGGTTCATCCGCCGCGCGGCGCCGACCACACTGCCCTCGTCGAGCAAGGCGTCGAGGGCGACCAGAAGGTTCATGTCCGGGAGTTGCATACTGAGCACTCGTGGCGGATCAGGATTGATCTGGGCGCAATGCTAGCAAACATCCTTTAGGTATGGAGGCGCCGGACAGGACGCCATCGCTGGCAAGCCAGCTCCCACAGTGGTTGAGGCGTTCACAACATCTGAAAACACCAAAAAACCTGTGGGAGCTGGCTTGCCAGCGATGGGGCCAGCCGTCACGCCAGAAATTACCGCTGCATCCCCCAACGCTTGACGGTCACCCGCTCCAGCGTATCGAACACCAGATTCTCCACCAGCAACCCGATCAGAATCACCACCGCCAACCCGGCAAAAACCTTGTCGGTATACAGCTCATTACGGTTCTGGAAGATGTACCAGCCCAGACCGCCCTTGCCACTGGTCGCACCAAACACCAGTTCCGCCGCAATCAACGTGCGCCAAGCGAACGCCCAGCCGATCTTCAACCCGGCCAGAATCGACGGCAGCGCCGCCGGGATCAGGATGAACAGCACCAGTCGCAAACCCTTCAGACCATAATTGCGCCCAGCCATGCGCAGGGTGTCCGAAACCCCGAGAAACCCGGCATAGGTGTTCAGCGCCAGCGCCCACAACACCGAATGCACCAGCACGAAGATCAGGCTGTTCTGCCCCAGGCCAAACCACAGCAGCGCCAAGGGCAACAGGGCAATCGCCGGCAACGGGTTGAACATCGAGGTCATCGTGCTCAGCAGATCACGGCCCAACTGCGTCGACACCGCCAGCGTGGTCAGGGCAAAAGCGAGGACGATACCGATCAGATAGCCCTTGATCAGCACCACCAACGATATCCATACCTTGGCCAGCAGCTCACCGCTGAGCAGGCCTTCGAACAGCGCATGGCTGGTCTGCAGGAAACTCGGCAGCATCAAATCATTGTTCTGAATCCGCGCGACCACTTCCCACAGCACCGCCAGCACAATCAGGATCAGGCCTTTACGCAACCAGCCCTGTTGCCACAGCCGCGTGCCGAGCGACAACTCTCGCTCGACCGGCACTTCAGTCAGCGGTTCCAGAACAATTTCAAACTCTTCACGCACAGATGATGAATGGCTCATCGGGTAGACCTCCTGGCCGCTCAATAGGCAATGCGAATGTCGTTGAAGTCGTGGTCACGCTCGGTTTCCGGCGACTGGCCTTCATCGAACAGCAGACGATGAATGCGCCGCGCCGATTCCTGAAATGCCACGCCACCCAAGCTGTGCAAGTCGTATTGATGGCTGTGCACTTCGGCGCGCACTCGGCCGGGATGTGGCGACAGCAAAAGGATGCGATTGCCGACCACCAATGCCTCTTCAATCGAGTGGGTGACGAACAACAAGGTGAAACGCACTTCTTCCCAGAGCAGCAGCAACTCTTCCTGCATCTTGCGTCGGGTCAGCGCATCGAGTGCGGCGAATGGTTCGTCCATCAGCAGGATTTTCGGCTGCATCGCCAACGCTCGGGCAATCGCCACCCGTGCTTTCATGCCGCCGGACAAGGTGTGCGGATAGGCATCGGCGAACGCCGCCAGTCCGACCTTTTCCAGATAGTGCAGCGCACGCTCTTCGGCTTCTTTTTTCTTCAGCGTGCGCGATGCCAGCAGCGGAAACATCACGTTCTGTTTGACGGTTTTCCACGGCGGCAGTTGATCGAATTCCTGAAACACCACAATCCGGTCCGGCCCCGGCGCATCGACGCGCTGGCCTTGCAGACGGATCTCGCCTTCACACGGCTGAATGAACCCGGCGACCGCTTTGAGCAAGGTAGATTTGCCGCAGCCGGACGGGCCGAGCAGCACGTAGCGATCGGCCGGGTCGATTTCAAAACTGACTTGGTGGGTGGCGCGCACCACACGTTGCGGCGTGCGGTACTCGAGACTGACGTGATCGACCGCTAGCAGCGCGTCGCTGTGGGCGATCGGGTTGCTGGCCGCGTGGCCTGGCAAGGGAGCGTTCATGATGTGATCAATCTCCGGCGAATCAGAAAGGCGCGTCGCCCTGAATGGTCGTGCGATACAGCTTGCGGCGCAGGTGCGCGGGGCAGCCGGCGGCGAGATGGATCAGCGAACGGTTGTCCCAGAACACCAGATCGTGGGGCTGCCACTGATGGCGGTAGATGTTCTGCGGCAGCACGCTGTGGGCGTACAGCTCGCTCAGCAATTGCTGGCTCTCGTCCTCCGGCAGACCGACGATGCGCGTGGTGAAACCTTCGCTGACGAACAGCGCTTTGCGTCCGTTTTCCGGGTGCGTACGCACCACCGGGTGCACCACTTCGGCAACTTGCGCCAGTTGCTCCGGGGTCAGGGTCGGACGCCAGTTGCCTTCGAATTTGGTTTCGCTGTAGCGGGCGGTGTAGGAGTGCGCGGCCGATCGACCTTCAACAGCTTTGCGCAACGCCTCGGGCAAGCTGTCCCAGGCTTTGTGCATATCGGCGAACAGGGTGTCACCACCCTCGGACGGCAACTCCTGCGCGTGGAGCATCGAGCCGAGGCTTGGCAGCTCTTTATAGGAGAGGTCGGAGTGCCAGAACTTGCCGGCATCGCCGAGGCCGATGTTCTGGCCGTTTTCGACGATGTTGGAAACGATGAGGATTTCCGGGTGATTGGCCAGCAGGAACTGCTTGAGCACATGGATCTGCAACACACCGAAGCGGCGGCTGAAGGCGATTTGCTGTTGCGGGGTGATTTGCTGGTCGCGAAATACCACGACGTGGTGATCCAGGTGCGCGCGATGAATGCGCGCAAAGTCCTGATCATTGATCGGCCGGGTGAGGTCGAGGCCAATGATCTCGGCGCCGACGGCACCGCTGAACGGTCGGATTTCAAAGGATTGCGGCGCGGCGGTCGCGGCGCTTGGGGAAGCAGTAGCTGCGGACATCTTTCCATCTCCCACGCACGGCGCGCTCACGGGCGCGCTCGTCGATCAGACACTCACGCTGGATTGCGTGTTGGTTCAGGTCGTGCGGCGCGCCGATTGGTCGGCAGGTACGCAGGGGGATGACTTTATAGCTATAAGAATCGGAAATTAAATACCGTTAATGAATAACGATATGGCGATTGGTGAGGAATGGACTGGATGGTGAGTGACGGTTTTTGTCACTTACTGACAGGCATGTGGTGTTTTGGCTGGCGCCATCGCTGGCAAGCCAGCTCCCACAGGGTTCTCGGCTGGAACATCAATATGTATCCGACACAGAAACCTGTGGGAGCTGCGGTGCGACGATTCGACTTGCCAGCGATGAGGCCGGCAAGGCCACTAGAGGAATCAACGCTCGTGCAACGCCTCTGCCCGCGCACGAATGATCGGCTTGAGCAGATAACTCAACACCGACTTCTTGCCGGTAATGATGTCCACAGACGCCACCATCCCCGGGATGATCAGCAACGGCTTCTCGTCCGTGCCCAAGTGGCTGCGCTCAGTGCGCACCTTGATGATGTAGTACGTGGTTTTCTTGTCTTCGTCGGTGATGGTGTCGGCACCGATCTGCTCAAGCTTGGCTTTGAGCCCGCCATAGATGGTGTAGTCGTACGCGGTGAATTTGACGATCGCTTCCTGCCCCGGGTGCAGGAAGGCGATGTCTTGCGGACGGATCTTCGCTTCGACCAGCAAGGTGTCATCCAGCGGTACGATTTCGACCATGTCGCTGCCCGGCTGGATCACGCCGCCGATGGTGTTGACCAGCAACTTGTTGACGATACCGCGCACCGGCGATGTCACCAGCGTACGGCTGACGCGGTCTTCCAGCGCCTTGCCCGTCGCGCTGGCCTTGTTCAGGTCGGTGCGGGCTTCGTTGAGTTGGGTCAGCGCTTCGCTGCGGAATTTGCCGCGCGTTTCGTCGATCTTGCGCTGCACTTCCTTGATCGCCGATTCGGCACGCGGAATGGCCAGCGTCGTTGCATCCAGCTGACCACGGGTTTCCACCTCGGCACGCTTCAGACGCAAGACCTCCACCGGGGACACCGCACCCTGCGCGACCAGCGGCTCGGACATGTTGATTTCCTGCCGCTGCAAGCCGAGCTGCTGACGATACTGCGCTTGCTTGGAGGCGAATTCGCGCAGCTCTTGCTGACGCTGAATCAACTGCTCCTGCAAACCACCGATCTCGTCGTGCAATTGCTGCCGGCGGCTGATGTACAGCGATTCCTCACTTTTCGCCTGCCCCGGAACGGCTTTGAGCACGTCCTCGGGGAAATTCAGCGGACGGTCATCCACTTCGGCACTCAGACGTTCCACGCGCAGCAACATCGACAGGCGATCGGCCTCGGTTTCGCCGACGTTGGAAGCAAATCGTGTGTCGTCGAGGCGAATCAGCGGTGCGCCGGCTTCGACGATCTGGCCTTCCTTGACGAACAGTTCGGAGATGATCCCGCCCTCAAGGTTCTGGATTTTCTGAATCTTCGACGACGGAATCGCCTTGCCGTCGCCCTTGGTCACTTCGTCGATCACGGCGAAGTTGGCCCACAGCAGCAGAAAGATGAAGAAGCCGATGATCGCCCAGATGGTCAGGCGCACGACGCGCGGGGCGTCTTCGATCAGCGCTTTGTTGACCTCCGGCAGCGGCTGGCCCTGCAGCGATGCCGAGCCTTTGAAGTAGCGACGGATCGAATCCTTGAAACCCGACTTAAGCAACACTGATCTGCCCCTTCTTCAACGCTTCCATCACGGCGGCTTTCGGGCCATCGGCGAGAATCTGTCCACGGTCGATGACCAGCAGACGATCGACCAGCGACAACAGTGAAGCCCGGTGCGTGACCAGCACCACGGTCTTGTTTTCAATCACCGCCGCGAGGCGTTGCTTGAGGCGTTCTTCACCGGTGTTGTCCATCGCACTGGTCGGCTCGTCCATCAGCAAAATCGGTGGGTTGAGCAACAAGGCCCGGGCCAGCGCGACGTTCTGCCGTTGGCCGCCAGACAGGTTTTGCCCGCGCTCGCCTACTTGAAGCTCATAGCCTTGCGGATGCAGACGGGCGAATTCGTGGACGCCAGCCAGTTCGGCCGCCTGCAGGACAAGCTCGTCTTCTACATAACGTGCGCCGGAGACGAGGTTGTCACGCAGGGTGCCGGCCAGCAGTTGAATGTCTTGCGGCACGTAGCCGATGTTGTAGCGCAGTTCGCTGACGTCGATCTGGCGGATATCCACACCGTCGACCAGCAACGCACCGTCGTCCGGCTGATACAGGCCGACCAGCAGTTTCGCCAGCGAACTCTTGCCCGAGCCGCTGCGACCGATGATGCCGATCTTCTCGCCGGGACGGATCACCAGGTTGATGTTCTTCAGCGCCGGGTTCTGTTGTTCCGGGTAGGTGAAACTGAGCTGACGGCATTCGATCGCGCCTTGCAGGACCTTGCGGCTCAACGGGCGCTCTTCGAAATTGCGTTCTTGCGGCAGCTCCATCATCTGGTCGACCGAAGTCATGGTCACCCGCGCCTGCTGATAACGGGTCAGCAGACCCGACAGCGACGCCAGCGGACTCAGTGCGCGGCCGCTGAGCATGTAGCAGGCAATCAGACCGCCCATGCTCAGGTTGCCGGCGATGATCTGGTACACGCCGAAGACGATCATGATCACCCCGGCCAGTTGCTGGATCAGCAGGGTGATGTTCATCGCCAGACCGGAGAGCATTTTCACCCGCAGCTCGAGACGGCTGAGGGTACCGATGGTCTGTTCCCACTGGTACTGGCGTTCGCTCTCGGCGTTGTTGACCTTGACCGCGTCGAGGCCGGCGAGGGTTTCGATCAGGCTCGACTGGCGCTCGGCACCGAGGGCCATGGTGCGTTCCATGGTGGCCACCAGCGGCTTCTGCAAGGCGTAGCCGATCAGCAGGGCAATCGGGAACGCCAACACTGGAATCCACACCAGATGCCCGCCGAGAATGGCGATGACAATAAAGATGAGGATGGTGAACGGCAGGTCGATCAGGCTGGTTAGGGTCAGCGAGGCGAGGAAGTCGCGCAGGCTCTGAAACTCGTGGATGCTCTGCGCAAAACTGCCGACCCGCGCCGGGCGGTACTTCATCGCCATGCCGACGATGCGTTCGAACAACGTTGCAGAGATGATCAGGTCGGTTTTCTTCCCGGCCAGATCCAGGCACAGGCTGCGCAGACTTTTGAGGACCAAATCGAAGATGTAGGCGCCGGTGATACCCAGCGCCAGCACCCACAGGGTCGCTTCGGCCTGGTTCGGCACCACGCGGTCGTAGACGTTCATCACGAACAGCGGCGCGGCCATGGCAATGATGTTGATCAGGAAACTCGCGGCGATCGCATCGGCGTACAGCCAGCGCGAACGCTTGAGGGTGTCACGGAACCACGAGCGTGCACGCGGAATCAGCGTGCCGTGGTTGACGTCGAATTTGTGTTGCGGCTGAGCGAAAAAGACTTTGCCGGTGTAATCGTCGGCGAGCAGTTCGCGACTGACGATGGACTCGCCGCCGTCGGTTTCGCTGAGCAGCACCCGCGCTTCGTTGTCACCCTGCCAGCCGAGCAGGACGGCGCTGCGACCATCCTTGAGCAGCAGCAAGGCCGGCATGGCGATCGCCGGAATTTCTTCCAGTTTGCGCTGCAATACCCGACCTTGCAGGCCGGCGCGAGCCGCCGCGCGGGGCAGCAACTCGACACTCAGGCGTTGTTTGGGCAGCGGCAGGCCGGTGGTCAGCATCGCCGCGCTGGCGGGTTTCTGATGAAGCATGCAAAGGGCGAGCAGACCGTCCAGTAAAGGATCGTCGTGCAACGCGCGTGGATCATGACTGAGTTGAACTCGACTGACTTCTGATTCCACGCTCGACACTCTTTGACAGTTGAAAAGGGATAACTCAATTCATCCCAGGCAGCTGGACCTTGGGCTTCACGTCGTTCTGCACAACGGATGCCAACGGTGCGACCACTCCCTGGCTTCTGAGCAACTCACCCATGGTCGCCTTGATTCGGTACTGAGTAAATAACTGAATGTTTTTGATTTCCGCCAGACGCCGCGAAGCGGTGAACAACTCGTTTTCGCTGTCGAGCAAATCGAGCAAGGTACGTTCGCCGAGGCTGAACTGACGCTGGTAAGCGGTGCGCACCGAGGTGCTGTGGTCGACGTATTGCTGAGCGATCGGCACCTGGGCGTTAGCGTTGTTCAGGGCGTTCCAGGCCAGACCGAGTTCTTCGTTCAACTGGCGCAGGGCGTTGTTGCGGATGTCCAGCGCCTGGTTTGACAGGTACGACTTGGATTCCAGATCGGCTTTGTTGCTGCCACCGGAATAGAGGTTGAAGCGCATGCGCAACATCGCCTGCCATTCGTTGTTGTGGCCGTTCTGGCCATCGAGATCGTTGTCGGCAGTGCGGCCCAGTTCGGCGTCGAAACGTGGGTAGAAGGTCGACTTGGCGGTTTCGTACTGCTTCTCGGCGGCGGCGATGTCGGATTCGGCCGAACGCAGGATCGGGCTGTTTTCCAGCATCTGCTGGCGCGCTTCGTTGAGGTTGGCCGGCATCATCGCCATGAACGGCGCCGGCCGCTCGAGTTGGTCGGGCATCTGGCCGACGGCGCTGAGGAAGTTGGTTTCCGAGTCAGCCAGATTGGTCTGCTCGGTGATCAGGTTGTTGCGGGCCTGAGCCATCCGCGCTTCAGCCTGATCGAGGTCGGCACCGCTGCCGACGCCGCGTTGGGTGCGCAGCTGAATCTGGTCGTAGATGCGCTGGTGGCTCTTGAGGTTTTCTTCGGCCAGACGCACGAACTCACGACGGGTCAGCACGTCCAGGTAGACCTGGGCGACGGTCAGCGCGGTGCGCTCGGAAGTGCCAAGCAACGAGTACGCACGGGAGTTAACGGTGGCTTGTTGACGCCCGACTTCGCTGGACGTCGCAAAACCGTCAAAGACCATTTGCGAGAGACGTAAACTTGACTCGCTACGGTTCAGGGTTTCGTAGTGGTTACCGGAATTGGCGCGGGTAGTAACGCTGTCGGTGCCTTCACGGCCATAACCGCCGAGCAGATCGACCTTCGGCAGGTATCCACCTTTTGCCGCTCTTAATTGATAATCCGCAGCCAATCGACTGTTGACCCCTGCCTGGATTTCCGGATGGACATCCAGTGCCTGCTGCATGGCTTCTGGTAAGGATTGTGCTTGTACAAAAGAAGCGGCGAGAGCGAAGGGTACGGCGAAAAGCAGGGGCGAACGCATGATAGGAATTTCCCAGAACTTCTTGTCTTGAATCACAGCAAAACGTGGCGCTGCGTCGGATGATGGCAACCAGATTGACCGTATGTCGGAAAGTTCAAAACAGGAACTGGATCACACGCTGAAGGACAGGTCGCCGCGGAAATATCAATGTGACATTAGTGGGGCGATTGTTTAGGATGGCACCCAGAAGGTCAATAGTTTGGCATAAAGTTAATAGCGAAAGAATATAGCCAAATTATTGACGATTAAATGCGTCAAACTTGTTTAGCAAATTTTTAAAGTACGTCCAGACTGAATCGGCGCCCATGCCCTCAGGTCCATGGAAGTCAACTGAACGTGACACCCCGGAGAGTCTTCAATGAGCAGTGTTGTTGCCATCGTCAAAAGCATTGTCGGTCAGGTATTCGTGGTGTCCCCAGAGGGCGTGCGTCGCGTACTCGTTGAAGGCGATCGCCTGTTCGTTGGCGACCAGATCGACACCGGCCTCTCCGGCGCCGTGTCGCTTGAATTGGCTGATGGCCGCACCCTCGATCTGGGCCGTGAGACTCAGTGGAGCGCCAACGCGCCCGACTCCAGCACTGACCTGGCTGAAGCTACCGCGCAGGCTGCGCCGTCGGTAGCAGAACTGCAGCAAGCCATCGCCGCCGGTGTCGACCCGACCACCGCCCTCGATGCCACCGCTGCCGGCCCAAGCGCTGCAGGCACTGGCGGTGCTGCCGGTGGTGGCCACAGCTTTGTAATGCTCGACGCCACCGCTGGCCGCGTTGACCCGACTATTGGCTTCCCGACCGCAGGCATCAACGCTGCCGGTCAAGCTGCGCAAAACATTACCGGCGGCCAGACCACCGATACCACCACCAACGCGCTGCGTGAGTCGACCCTGAGCCTCAGCGCTACGCCGAGCATCACCGAAGCCGGCGGCGTGCTGGTGTACACCGCGACCCTGACGCAGGCGCCGCTGACCGACCTGACCATCACCCTGTCCAACGGTGCGGTGATTGTGATTCCGGCCGGTGCAACCACCGGCACCGTCAACGTGCCACTGGCGCCGAACGACACCGTTTATAACGATCCGACCCAGATCGACGTGACCGTCACCGGCACCACCGGCGGCAACGGCATCACCGTGACGACGCCGACCAACCCGGCCACGACCCAGGTCACCGACACCATCGACACCACCACCGTCACCCTGACGGCCGGGCCGAGTGTCACCGAAGGCGGCCAGATCACTTACACCGCGACCCTGACCAACCCGGCGCAAACGCCGGTGACCGTCACCCTGTCGAACGGCTCGACCATCACCATCGGCGCCGGCCAGACCACCGGCACTGTCAACGTGCCGACCCCGGCCAACGACGTCTATAACAACGGCAGTACCGTCACCACCACCATCACCGGTGCCAGCGGCGGCAACTTCGAAAACCTGGTGCCGAACCCGACGCCAGCGGTGACTACCATCACCGACTCGATCGACACCACTAATCTGACCCTGACCGCTACCGGTACAGTGGTCGAAGGTGGCCAGATCACTTACACCGCAACCCTGACCAACCCGGCGCAAACCCCGGTGACCGTCACCCTGTCGAACGGTTCGACCATTACTATTGAAGCCGGCCAGACCACCGGCACCGTCAACGTGCCGACAGCGGCCAATGACGTCTACAACAATGGCGGCACCGTCAGCACCACCATTACTGGCGCTACCGGCGGCAACTTTGAAAACCTGGTGCCAAACACCACGCCAGCGACCACCACCATTACTGATTCGGTGGACACCACCACGGTCACCCTGACGGCTGGCTCGACCGTCACTGAAGGCGGTCAGATCACCTACACCGCGACCCTGACCAACCCGGCACAAACCCCGGTGACCGTCACTCTGTCGAACGGCTCGACCATCACCATCGAAGCCGGCCAGACCACTGGCGTCGTCAACGTGCCGACCCCGGCCAATGACGTTTACAACAACGGCAGCACCGTCAGCACAACGATTACCGGCGCAACCGGTGGCAACTTCGAAAACCTGGTGCCGGACACCACGCCAGCGACCACCACGATTACCGATTCGATCGACACCACGAATCTGTCGTTGTCAGCGACTGGCACCGTTGCTGAAGGCGGCTCGATCGTTTACACCGCGACCTTGACCAATCCGGCCGGCACGCCAGTCACCGTGACCCTGAGCAACGGCTCGGTAATCACCATCGACGCGGGCAAGACTACCGGCACCGTGACCGTTCCAGCACCGGCCGATGACGTCTATAAAGACGCCGGCCAAGTCGAAGTCAGCATCAATACCGTCACCGGCGGCAATTTCGAGAACCTGGTGCCGAGCACCGTTCCGGCCGTCACCGAAGTGACCGACACCCTCGACACCTCGACCGTGAAATTGACGGCCGACACCTCGGTTGCTGAAGGCGGCACCGTCACTTACACCGCCACTGTTGGCGCCCCAGTGACCGGCTCGCCAGTCGTAGTCACCCTGGCTAACGGCCAAAGCATCACCATCGCTGTCGGCCAAACCACCGGCACCGTGACCACCACCGCGCCGAATGACGCGTTGACCGGCAATGCGCCGCTGACCAACTCGATCACCGGTGTTTCCGGCGGTAATTACGAAGATCTGGTGGCCGACAAGACCCCGGTTTCGACCAGCGTTACCGATGTTGCCGACACCACCAACCTGTCGCTGAGCGCCACCGGTTCCGTGGCTGAGGGTGGTTCGATTGTTTATACCGCCACGCTGACCAACGCAGCAGGTTCGCCTGTCACTGTGACCCTGAGCAACGGCTCTGTGATCACCATTGAGACGGGTAAAACCACTGGCACCGTGACCGTTCCGGCGCCTGCCGATGACGTCTACAAAGATGCCGGCAAAGTCGAAGTCACCATCAAGGACGCGACTGGCGGCAACTTCGAAAACCTGGTGCCGAGCACCGTTCCAGCCGTCACTGACGTGACCGATACTGTCGACACCACCGCGGTCAAACTGACCGCCACCGAGACTGCTGCTGAAGGTGGCACCGTCACCTACACCGCCACTGTTGGCGCACCAGTGACCGGTTCGCCAGTGATCGTGACTTTGGCCAACGGCCAGAACATCACCATCGAAGTCGGCAAAACCACCGGCACCGTGACCACCACTGCACCGAATGACGCGTTGACCGGCCATGCACCGATCACCAACGCGATCACGGGTGTGAGCGGCGGCAATTACGAAGACCTCGTTGCCGACAAGACTCCGGTCAGCACCACCGTGACTGACACCACCGACACCACCGACCTGACGCTGAGCGCGACGGGCACCGTGGCCGAAGGCGGCCAGATCACTTACACCGCAACCCTGACCAATCCGGCCGGCACCCCGGTCACCGTGACCCTGTCGAACGGTTCGGTGATCACCATCGAAGCCGGCAAAACCACCGGCACCGTGACCGTCGCTGCTCCAGCCGATGACGTCTACAAGGACGCCGGCAAAGTCGAAGTGACCATCAAGGACGCCACTGGCGGCAACTTCGAGAATCTGGTGCCAAGCACCGTTCCAGCCGTCACCGACGTCACTGACACCATCGACACCTCGACGGTCAAACTGACCGCCACCGAGACTGCGGCTGAAGGTGGCACCGTCACCTACACCGCGACCGTCGGCGCGCCAGTCACCGGTTCGCCGGTCATCGTGACTCTGGCCAACGGTCAGACCATCACCATCGCCGTCGGCCAGACCACCGGCACCGCGACCGCCACCGCACCGAACGATGCGTTGACCGGCCACGCACCGCTGACCAACTCGATCACCAACGTCAGCGGCGGCAACTACGAAAATCTGGTCGCTGACAAAACTCCGGTCAGCACCACCGTGACCGACACCACCGACACCACCAACCTGACGCTCAGCGCCACCGGTACCGTGGCTGAAGGCGGTTCGATCGTTTATACCGCGACCCTGACCAACGCAGCAGGCTCGCCAGTCACCGTGACCCTGAGCAACGGCTCAGTAATCACCATTGAAGCCGGCAAAACCACCGGCACCGTGACCGTCGCAGCGCCTGCCGATGACGTCTACAAAGACGCCGGGAAAGTCGAAGTCACCATCAAGGACGCCACCGGCGGCGACTTCGAGAATCTGGTGCCAAGCACCGTCCCAGCCGTCACCGACGTCACTGACACCATCGACACCTCGACGGTGAAACTGACCGCCACCGAGACCGCTGCTGAAGGCGGCACCGTCACTTACACCGCGACTGTTGGTGCGCCAGTGACCGGTTCGCCTGTCGTCGTGACCCTGGCCAACGGTCAGAGCATCACTATCGCTGTCGGCCAAACCACCGGCACCGTGTCGACCACCGCACCGAACGACGTGCTGGCCGGCCACGCGCCGCTGACCAACGCGATCACCAACGTCAGCGGCGGCAACTACGAAAACCTGGTCGCTGACAAAACCCCGGTCAGCACCACCGTGACCGACACCGTCGACACCACCACCGTTTCGCTGACCGCCACCGGCAACGTCAACGAAGGCGGTTCGATCGTTTACACCGCGACGCTGACCAATCCGGCCGGCACTCCGGTGACCGTGACCCTGAGCAACGGTTCGACCATCACCATCGACGCCGGCAAGACCACCGGCACCGTGACCGTTCCGGCGCCAGCCGATGACGTCTACAAAGACGCCGGCAAAGTCGAAGTGACCATCAAGGAAACCTCGGGCGGCAATTTCGAAAACCTGGTGGCCAATCCGACGCCAGCGGTGACCAACGTCGCCGACACCATCAACACCACGCACCTGACCCTCAGCGCTGAAAGCTATGTGCTCGAAGGCACGTCGATCACCTACACCGCGACCCTGACCAACGCCGCGCAAACGCCGGTGACCGTCAACCTCAGCAACGGCCAGACCATCACCATCGAGGCCGGCAAAACCAGCGGTTCGGTGACCATCGCGGCGCCGAGCGATGACGTTTACAAAGACGTCAGCAAGCTCACCGTGACCATGACCGACGCAACCGGCGGCAACTTCGAGAAACTCGACGTCAGCAAGACCCCGGTCAGCACCACCGTCAATGACACCGTCGACAAAACCACGCTGACCCTGAGCGCCAGCGACACCGTCAGCGAAGGCGGCCAGATCACCTACACCGCGACCCTGAGCAATCCGGCCGGCACCGCCATGACCGTGACACTGGCCAACGGTGCGGTAATCAACATCGCTGCTGGCGCCACCAGCGGTTCGGTGAATTTCGCTGCGCCTGCGAATACCCCGTACATCGATGGCGGCAAGGTACAGACCGCGATTGCCAGCCACAGCGGCGGTAATTTCGAGCAGGTCGATGCCGACCGTTCGGCGGTGGTTACCACCGTCACCGACACTGTCGACACCACCAATATCAGCCTGAGCGCCACCGCTTCGGTTGCCGAGGGCGGCTCGATCGTCTACACCGCGAGCCTGAGCAACCCGGCAGGCACGGCGATGACCGTGACCCTGAGCAACGGTGCGGTGATCAACATTGCCAAAGGCGCGACCACCGGCACCGCGACCGTCGCAGCGCCTGCCGATGACGTGTACAAGGACGCCGGCAAAGTCGACGCGAGCATCACCAAGACCACCGGCGGCAACTTCGAGAACCTGGTGGTCGACAAGACTCCAGCGGTCACCGACGTCACCGACACCATCGATAACAGCACTGTTTCGCTGACCGCCACCGCCAGCACCGTTGAAGGCGGCGTGGTGGTTTACACCGCGTCCGTAACCGCTCCAGTCACCGGCGCGCCGGTTGTCGTGACCCTGTCCAACGGCCAGACCATCACCATTCCGGTCGGCGCCAGCAGCGGCAGCGTCAACTTCACCGCACCGAACGATGCACTGGCCGGCGGCAACACGCTGAGCGTGAAAATCGACGGCGCCAGCGGCGGCAATTACGAAAATCTCGTGGCCGACAAGACCCCGGCGGTGACTTCGGTGACCGACACCGTCGACACCACTAACCTGTCGCTGAGTGCGACCGGCACCGTGGCTGAAGGCGGTTCGATTGTTTACACCGCGACGCTGACCAACCCGGCTGGCTCGCCAGTCACCGTGACGTTGAGCAACGGTTCGGTGATCACCATCGAAGCGGGCAAGACCACGGGCACTGTTACCGTTGCGGCACCTGCCGACGACGTCTACAAAGACGCCGGCAAAATCGAAGTCACGATCAAGGACGCCACTGGCGGCAACTTCGAGAACCTCGTTCCGAGCACCACGCCAGCCGTGACCGACGTCACTGACACCATCGATACCTCGACCGTGAAACTGACGGCCGACACCACCGTGGCTGAAGGCGGCACCGTCACTTACACAGCCACTGTCGGCGCGCCGGTCACCGGTTCGCCTGTCGTGGTCACTCTGGCTAACGGTCAGAGCATCACCATTGAAGTCGGTAAGACCACCGGCACCGTGACCACCACCGCGCCGAATGACGCATTGAACGGTCAGGCGTCGCTGGGCAACTCGATCACCAACGTTTCCGGCGGCAATTACGAAAACCTCGTGGCCGACAAGACTCCGGTTTCGACCACGGTCACGGACACCGTCGACACCACTGACCTGTCGCTCAGCGCTACCAATTCGGTCGCCGAGGGCGGTTCGATCATCTACACCGCGACCCTGAGCAATCCCGCCGGTACGCCGGTGACCGTGACGCTTTCGAATGGCTCGGTCATCACTATCGAGGCCGGTAAAACCACCGGCACCGTAACGGTCGCGGCGCCTGCAGATGACGTCTACAAAGACGCCGGTAAAGTCGAAGTCACCATCAAGGATGCTACGGGCGGCAACTTCGAGAATCTGGTGCCGAGCACCGTTCCAGCTGTGACCGAAGTCACTGACACCATCGATACCTCGACGGTCAAACTGACTGCGACCGAGACTGCGGCTGAAGGTGGCACCGTCACCTACACCGCCACTGTCGGCGCGCCAGTGACCGGTTCGCCGGTCGTCGTGACCCTGGCGAACGGCCAGAACATCACCATCGAAGTCGGCAAAACCACCGGCACCGTGACCACCACCGCGCCGAACGATGCGTTGAACGGCCACACCCCGCTGACCAATGCGATCACTGATGTGAGCGGCGGTAATTACGAGAATCTGGTGGCCGACAAGACCCCGGTTTCAACCACCGTTACTGACACTGTCGACACCACCAACCTGTCGCTGACCGCGACCGGCACCGTGGCGGAAGGCGGCTTGATCGTTTACACCGCGACCCTGACCAACCCGGCTGGCACGCCAGTGACCGTGACCCTGAGCAACGGCTCGGTGATCACCATCGAAGCGGGCAAAACCACCGGCACCGTGACCGTTCCTGCGCCCGCCGATGACGCCTATAAAGACGCCGGCAAAGTCGAAGTCACGATCAAGGACGCCACTGGCGGCAACTTCGAGAACCTCGTTCCGAGCACCACCCCAGCCGTAACCGACGTCACTGACACCATCGACACTTCGACGGTCAAACTGACCGCCACCGAGTCGGCAGCTGAAGGTGGCACCGTCACCTACACCGCCACGGTCGGTGCGCCAGTCACTGGCTCGCCAGTTGTCGTGACCCTGGCCAACGGTCAGAACATCACCATCGAAGTGGGTAAAACCACCGGCACCGTCTCTACCACCGCGCCGAACGATGCGCTGACCGGCCATGCGCCGCTGACCAACTCGATCACCGGCGTGTCTGGCGGCAACTACGAAAACCTCGTGGCCGACAAAACTCCGGTCAGCACCAGCGTGACCGACACTGTCGACACCACCAACCTGTCGCTCAGCGCCACCGGTTCGGTGAACGAGGGCGGTCAGATCACCTACACCGCGACCCTGACCAACGCCGCTGGCTCGCCAGTCACCGTGACCCTGAGCAACGGCTCGGTGATCACCATCGACGCCGGCAAAACCACCGGCACCGTCACCGTCGACGCGCCGAAAGATGACGTCTACAAAGACGCCGGCACCGTTGAAGCGACCATCAAGGGCGCGACCGGTGGCGACTTCGAAAACCTCGTCACTAGCACCGCCCCGGCCGTCACCACCGTCAATGACACCATCGACACCTCCACCGTGTCGCTGACGGCCACGGCGAACGTCGCCGAAGGCGAAACCGTGGTCTACACCGCGACCGTGACCGCGCCAGTAACCGGCTCGCCGGTTGTCGTGACTCTGTCCAACGGCCAGACCATTACCATCGCTGTCGGTGAAACCACCGGTTCGGTGAACTTCGTCGCGCCCAACAGCCCACTGGCCGGCGGCAGCTCGCTGAGCGTGACCATCGACGGCGCCACCGGCGGTAATTACGAAAAACTCGCGGTCGACGGCAAGTCCGCCGATACCGCGGTTTCGGACACCACCGACACCACCAACCTGAACCTGACCGCGACCGATTCGGTGGCTGAAGGCGGTTCGATCGTTTACACCGCGACGCTGACCAACCCGGCCGGCACCCCGGTGACCGTGACCCTGTCGAACGGTTCGGTGATCACCATCGAAGCGGGCAAAACTACCGGCACCGTGACCGTTGCGGCACCTGCCGATGACGTCTACAAAGACGCCGGCAAAGTCGAAGTGACGATCAAGGATGCAACGGGCGGCAACTTCGAGAATCTGGTGCCGAGCACCGTGCCGGCCGTGACCAACGTCACCGACACCATCGACACCACCACCGTCAAACTCACCGCGACCGAGTCGGCGGCTGAGGGTGGCAGCGTGACTTACACCGCCACCGTCGGCGCGCCAGTCACCGGTTCGCCTGTGGTCGTGACCCTGGCTAACGGTCAGACCATCACCATTGGTGTTGGCCAGACCACCGGCACCGCGACCACCACCGCGCCGAACGATGCATTGACCGGCCATGCGCCGATCACCAATGCGATCACTGAGGTGAGCGGCGGCAACTTCGAAAATCTGGTGGCGGACAAGACCCCGGTTTCGACCAATGTCACCGACACTGTCGACACCACTGACCTGTCGCTGAGCGCCACCGGTTCTGTGGCCGAGGGTGGTTCGATTGTTTACACCGCAACCCTGACCAACGCGGCTGGCTCGCCAGTCACGGTGACCCTGTCGAATGGAGCGGTAATCACCATCGAAGCCGGTAAAACCACTGGCACCGTGACCGTTCCAGCTCCGGCCGACGACGTCTACAAAGACGCCGGCAAGGTTGAGGCAACGATCTCTACCGCAACCGGTGGCAACTTCGAAAATCTGGTGCCGAGCACTGTTCCAGCCGTCACCGAAGTGACTGACACCATCGACACCTCGACCGTGAAACTGACGGCGACCGAGACCGCCGCTGAAGGTGGCACCGTCACCTACACCGCGACCGTCGGGGCGCCTGTGACGGGCTCGCCGGTTGTGGTGACCCTGGCCAACGGTCAGAACATCACCATCGAAGTCGGCAAAACCACCGGCACCGTCACCTTCACCGCACCGAACGATGCGCTGACCGGTCACGCACCGATCACCAATGCGATCACTGAGGTCAGCGGCGGCAATTACGAGAATCTGGTGGCCGACAAGACCCCGGTTTCGACCAATGTCACTGACACCGTCGACACCACCAATCTGTCGCTCAGCGCTACAGGGGCCGTGGCCGAAGGTGGTTCGATTGTCTACACCGCTACTTTGACCAACGCCGCTGGCTCGCCAGTGACCGTAACGCTGTCGAACGGCGCCGTCATCACCATCGAGGCCGGCAAAACCACCGGAACCGTGACCGTTCCAGCACCGGCCGATGACGTCTACAAAGACGCCGGCAAGGTTGAAGCGACGATCTCCACCGCTACCGGTGGCAACTTCGAAAACCTGGTGCCGAGCACGACGCCGGCCGTGACCGAAGTCACCGATACCATCGACACCTCGACCGTCAAACTGACGGCCGATACATCGGTCGCTGAAGGCGGCACCGTCACTTACACCGCCACTGTCGGCGCTCCAGTCACCGGCTCGCCGGTTGTCGTCACCCTGACAAACGGTCAGACGATCACCATCGGCGTCGGCCAGACCACCGGCACCGCGACCACCACGGCGCCAAACGACGCATTGACCGGCCACGCACCGATCACCAATGCGATCACTGAGGTCAGCGGCGGCAATTACGAGAATCTGGTGGCCGACAAGACCCCGGTTTCGACCACGGTCACCGATACCGTCGACACCACCAATCTGTCGCTCAGTGCGACCGGTTCCGTGGTCGAGGGCGGTTCGATTGTCTACACCGCTACTTTGACCAACGCCGCCGGTTCACCTGTGACCGTGACGCTGAGCAACGGCGCCGTGATCACCATCGAGGCCGGTAAAACCACCGGCACCGTCACCGTCGCAGCGCCAGCGGATGATGTATACAAAGATGCAGGCAAAGTCGAAGCAACCATTTCGACCGCGACCGGTGGCAACTTCGAGAATCTGGTACCGAGCACCGTGCCGGCCGTGACCAATGTCACCGACACCATCGACACCACCACCGTCAAACTGACAGCGACAGAGTCGACAGCTGAGGGGGGCAACGTCACCTACACCGCGACTGTCGGCGCACCAGTCACCGGCTCGCCGGTTGTGGTAACCCTGGCCAACGGTCAGACGATCACCATCGGCGTCGGCCAGACCACCGGTACCGCGACCACCACGGCGCCAAACGACGCATTGACTGGTCATGCTCCACTGACCAACGCGATCACTGATGTAACAGGTGGCAACTTCGAAAACCTGGTGGCCGACAAATCCCCGGTATCGACCAATGTTACCGACACCGTCGACACGACCAATCTGTCACTCAGCGCTACCAATTCGGTTGCTGAAGGTGGTTCGATCGTTTACACCGCGACCCTGACCAACGCCGCTGGTTCGCCAGTGACCGTAACCCTGTCGAACGGCGCCGTGATCACCATCGACGCCGGCAAAACCAGCGGCACCGTAAGCGTTCCCGCCCCAGCTGACGACGTCTACAAAGACGCCGGCACCGTGCAGGCGACCATCAGCACCGCCACCGGTGGCAACTTCGAAAACCTGGTACCGAGCACGACGCCGGCTGTGACCAGCGTCACTGACACCATCGACACCACCACCGTGAAACTGACGGCCACCGAGTCGGCGGCCGAAGGCGGCAACGTTGTCTACACCGCTACCGTAGGCGCACCGGTTACCGGCTCGCCAGTTGTCGTGACTTTGGCCAATGGTCAAACCATCACCATCGGTGTAGGTCAGACCACGGGCACCGCAACCACCGCAGCGCCAAACGATGCATTGACTGGTCATGCGCCACTGACCAACGCGATCACCAACGTGACCGGCGGCAACTACGAAAATCTCGTGGCCGACAAGACGCCAGTCAGCACCAACGTGACCGACACCGTCGACACGACTAACCTGTCGCTGAGCGCGACTGGTTCGGTTGCTGAAGGTGGCTCGATCGTCTACACCGCGACCTTGACCAACGCCGCTGGCTCGCCAGTGACCGTGACCCTGTCGAACGGCGCCGTGATCACCATCGACGCCGGCAAAACCACTGGCACCGTGACTGTTCCCGCCCCGGCTGACGACGTCTACAAAGACGCCGGCACCGTGCAGGCGACCATCAGCACCGCCACCGGTGGCAACTTCGAAAACCTGGTACCGAGCACGACCCCGGCTGTGACCAGCGTCACTGACACCATCGACACCACCACCGTGAAACTGACGGCCACCGAGTCGGCGGCTGAAGGCGGCAACGTTGTCTACACCGCAACTGTCGGCGCGCCAGTCACCGGTTCGCCGGTTGTCGTGACCCTGGCCAACGGTCAGACCATCACCATTGGCATCGGCCAGACCACCGGCACCGCGACCACTACCGCACCGAACGATGCGTTGACCGGTCATGCGCCGCTGACCAACTCGATCACCAATGTGACGGGCGGCAACTACGAGAACCTCGTGGCCGACAAAACCCCGGTCAGCACCAACGTGACCGACACCGTCGACACCACCAACCTGTCGCTCAGTGCGACCGGCTCCGTAGCCGAGGGCGGTTCGATCGTCTACACCGCAACCTTGACCAACGCCGCTGGCTCGCCAGTGACCGTCACCCTGTCGAACGGCGCCGTGATCACCATCGATGCCGGTAAAACCACTGGCACCGTGACCGTTCCTGCACCAGCGGACGACGTCTACAAGGACGCCGGCACCGTGCAGGCGACCATCAGCACCGCCACCGGTGGCAATTTCGAAAACCTGGTGCCGAGCACGACGCCGGCTATCACCAGCGTCACCGACACCATCGACACCACCACGGTGAAGCTGACGGCAACGGCCACTGCGGCAGAGGGCGGCAACGTCGTGTACACCGCGACCGTCGGCGCGCCAGTCACCGGTTCGCCGGTTGTCGTGACCCTGGCCAACGGTCAAACCATCACCATCGGCGTCGGCCAGACCACCGGCACCGCGACCACCACCGCACCGAACGATGCGTTGACTGGCCATGCACCGCTGACCAACTCGATCACCAACGTCACGGGCGGCAACTACGAGAATCTGGTGGCCGACAAGACTCCGGTCAGCACCACGGTGACCGACACCGTCGACACCACCAACCTGTCGCTGTCCGCGACCGGCACCGTGGCCGAGGGTGGCCAGATCACCTACACCGCGACCCTGACCAACGCCGCCGGTTCGCCGGTCACCGTGACCCTGAGCAACGGTTCGGTGATCACCATCGACGCCGGCAAGACCAGCGGCACCGTGACCGTTCCAGCGCCAGCCGATGACGTCTACAAAGACGCCGGCAACGTCCAGGCCACGATCAAAACCGCCACGGGTGGCAGCTTCGAAAACCTGGTGACCAGCACCACGCCAGCCGTGACCAGCGTCACCGACACCATCGATACCACCACGGTGAAACTGACCGCGACCGGCACAGCGGCTGAAGGCGGCAACGTCGTCTACACCGCCACCGTCGGCGCAGCCGTGACTGGCGCGCCTGTTGTCGTGACCCTGGCCAACGGTCAGACCATCACCATCGACATCGGCAAAACCACCGGCACCGTGACCACTACCGCACCGAACGATGCGTTGAC